>NZ_JBFRGV010000001.1:0-741851 GCF_052115525.1 Leifsonia sp. 2MCAF36
CACATGTCAACGTCGAACGTCGTCGCCCCCTCATCCACCCAGACCGGCCCCAACGGGAATCGCCCCGTCCGCGCCGGCGTGAAGCACCAACGCCGCCAGCAGAGCCGCTGGGCCTTGTACCTGATCATCCCCACGCTGGTCCTCCTCGCGATCGTCATCGGCTACCCGGTGGTCACCGCGATCGTCATGTCCTTCCAGAAGGACGCCGGTCTGGACCCCGCCACCGGCCTGTTCGTCCAGGGCGGTTTCGCCGGCTTCCAGAACTACGCGCACTGGTTGTTCCAGCAGTGCCAAGGCCCGAACGGGACCACCATCAGCTGCCCTCCGGGCAACCTCGGCTCCACGTTCTGGGGCGCCGTCTTCGTCACCTTCTTCTTCACCGTGACGACCGTGGTCCTGGAGACCATCCTCGGCCTCTGGTTCGCGCTCATCATGAACCGCGCCTTCCGCGGCCGCGGCTTCGTCCGCGCGGCGATCCTCATCCCGTGGGCGATCCCGACCGCCGTCACCGCGAAGCTGTGGTTCTTCATCTTCTCGGTCGCCGGCGTCGCCAACGCCGTCATCGGCGCCCACATCCTGTGGACCAGTGACGAGTGGGCCTCCCGGTTCGCAGTCATCATCGCCGACACCTGGAAGACCACGCCGTTCATGGCGCTGCTCATCCTCGCCGGTCTCCAGGTCATCCCGGAGGACGTCTACGAGGCGGCGAAGGTCGACGGCGCCAGCACGTTGCAGCGCTTCTGGCGCGTGACACTCCCGCTGCTGAGGCCAGCGCTCATGGTCGCGGTGCTGTTCCGGGTGCTGGATGCACTCCGCATCTATGACCTGCCGCAGATCCTCACCGGCGGTGGTGGTGGCACAGGCCATGCCACGACGACCCTGTCGATACTCGTCGTCGACCAGATCAGGCAAGGGTTCAACAGCGCCGCCGCTCTCTCCACCATCACCTTCATCATCATCTTCCTGATCGCCTTCATCTTCGTCCGATTGCTCGGCACGAACGTGGTCCGAACGCAGGAGACTCAGCAGAAGGGAGCGAAGTGATGACCACCGTCGCCGGACAGGCCGCAGCGACCGCCGAAGCGGGCGCTCTCCCCCGAACCAAGCCCAAGAGACGCCCGGGGCAACGGCGCCTCCGCAATGCCAGTACCCGCACGGGCATCCAGGCGATCGTGATCGTGATCTGGTGTCTCCTGCCGTTCTACTGGATGGTCGTCACGTCGTTCCGCGAGGTCGGCTTCACGAACGACAACACGCCGTGGATCACCCACTTCACGCTGGACAACTACGCGACGGCACTCTCCACGAAGCTCGGCAACAACCTGCCGGGCGCACTGCTGAACTCGCTGTTCATCGGCATCTGCGTCACGCTGATCTCGTTGGTGGTCGGCATCTTCGCCTCGTACGCGCTCGCCCGCCTCGACTTCAAGTTCAAGGGCATCGTGCTTGGCGTCATCCTGGCCGCGTCGATGTTCCCGGGCGTCGCGCTGATCACCCCGCTGTTCCAGCTGTTCACGAACATCGGCTGGATGGGCACGTACCAGGCGCTGATCATCCCGGAGATCTCGTTCGCACTGCCGCTGACGGTCTACACGCTCAACTCGTTCTTCCGCGAAATGCCGTGGGACCTCGAAGAAGCGGCGCGGATCGACGGCTGCACCCAGGCGCAGGCCTTCCGGAAGGTCATCCTGCCGCTCGCCGCACCGGCGGTCTTCACGACAGCGATCCTCGCGTTCATCTCGTCATGGAACGAGTTCCTGATCTCCAGCCAGCTGTCCAGTGACCGGACGCAGCCGGTCACCGTGGCCATCGCCTCCTTCACCGGCAGCCAGCCGCACCAGGAGCCGTACACGGCGATCATGGCGGCCGGAACCATCGTGGTCGTCCCGCTGATCATCCTCGTGCTGATCTTCCAGCGTCGCATCGTCGCTGGTCTGACGGCCGGCGGGGTGAAGGGCTGATCCGATGCGATTCAGCGACTCCCGCGAGGTCGTCGACGTCGGCCTCGGCTTCGTCGGGTTCTTCGCCGTCGCTTTCCTCGGGATCACCCTCTTCTGCGAGCTGACCGGCCAGCCGGCGCTCGGCTGGGCGCTGACCCTGCTCGTGCTCGTGCTCGCCTTCATCGGTCTCCTGCAGCTGCGCCGCCGCATCATCGCGCGGCGGCAGGAGGCCGAGGAGGCGCGGCTCGAGCACCAGGACTCCTGAACGGAGCGCGCCATGGTGGCCGGGATCGAGGAGGTCGCGCGCGCGACCGGCGTCTCGACGGCAACGGTTTCGAGGGCCCTGCGCGGCCTCCCCAACGTGTCCGACAAGACCCGCGCCGCCGTGCGCCGCGCCGCGGACGAACTCGGCTACGTCGCGTCGTCGAGCGCATCCGGACTGGCGAGTGGACGCACGTTGGCCATGGGCGTGGTCGTCCCGTCCGTGAGTCGCTGGTTCTACACCCAGGTGCTCGAGGGGGTGGATTCGGAACTCCGGGCGGCGAGCTACGACATGATCCTGTTCAACCTGGGCGGGCACCGCGGCGACCGCGAACGCGTCTTCCACCGCAGCATCCTGCGCAAGCGGACGGACGCGCTGCTGGCCCTCTGCCTCGACTTCACGAGGGAAGAGCGGGAGCAGCTGTCCACGCTGAGTCACCCGACGATCGTGGTCGGCGGCCCGGTGAAGGGCCTGCGGAACGTCGGAATCGACGAACACTCGACCGCCTACACGGCCACCTCGCACCTCATCTCGCTCGGACACACCGCCATCGCGCACCTGGGCGGGGAGGACGAAGAAGGGCTCAACAGCCAGGTGCCGATCGGCCGGCTGCGCGGGTTCCGGGATGCGATGCGCGACGCAGGCCTCCCCGTCCGACCGGAGTGGGTCATCCCGGGTGGGTTCTCCCTTCCGGAGAGCCGCGCGTCGATGAACCGCCTGCTCGACCAGTCGGGACCCCGACCGACCGCCGTGTTCGCCGGCTCGGACGAGATGGCGTTCGGCGCCATCCTGGCCGCCGGGGACCAGGGCCTGCGCGTGCCGGACGATCTTTCCGTGATCGGGATCGACGACCACGACTACGCGGCCGGCTTCGGCCTCACGACGATGGCGCAGGACCCGTTCGATCAGGGTGCGACCGCCGCTCGCATCCTGCTGGAGGAGCTGGCCGGCGCGGAACCGTCCACCAGTTCCGTCCGCTCCCCCGTGAGCCTCGTGGTCCGGGCGTCGACCGCGCCGCCGCGGTGATGTGAGGAAACGCTCCCACAGTCTGAGACAATGAGAGTGCGATGTCCGGCAGAGCGCGCCTTTCGGGTAGGCACGGTCCGCCGACGAGGTCGTCCGTCGGGCCTTCGGGCCTCAGACGGGAAGAGCCGCCCTGACTAGGACAGGGCGGCTCTTCGTCTCTGTGCTCTTCGTTTCGGTGCGCATCTCCGTCTTGTGCGCAGCGTGGAATCGTTGCCGATTCAGTCCGCGTCGGCCAGGGCCAGCACTTCGGCCTCCTGCTGCGCCGTCTCGTGCGGAGCATCCACTCGCTTGAGGTGCTTGTGGCCGATCACGATGAGCGCGGCAGCGATGAGCACCGACACACACGCGGCGTAGAACGGCATCGCCGGGCCGACGGTATCGGCGAGCAGCGTCGCGGCCGGCGGGGCGATCGCGCCGCCGAGGAACCGGACCCCCGAGTAGGCACTGGAAGCCACGGACCGCGGCAGGTCGGTCGCTTCCATCACGCACTCGGTGAGCACCGTGTTCAGGATGCCGAGCAACAGTCCGCCGACGACCACGCAGACGATCAGCGCGGCGAGCGAACGGACGAAGAGGCCGGCCGCGAGGAGGTCCAGCCCGAGCAGCGGCAGGACCAGCCACAGCACCCGGGTGCGCGGCATCCGCGCCGTCAGCAGTGGAGCGACCAGCACCGAGGTGACCGCCAGAGCGACGCCCCAGCCGAAGAAGATCAGACCCAGGGTGATCGCATCGTCGACGCCCAGCGGCACGAGCGCGAACGGAGTGTAGGCGAGCAGCACGAAGAAGCCGATGTTGTAGAAGAGGGCGGCGGCGGCAAGGAACCCCAGCGCCGGCTTTCCGAGCGCGCGGAACGGCGCGGACAGCCGCGTCGGCTGCGGCTTCTCGGGATTCTTCTTCAGCAGAGAGACGATCGCCACGAAACCGACCGCCATCAGCGTGGCCGTGCCGAAGAACGGACCGCGCCAGCTCCAGCTGCCGAGCAGCCCACCGAGCAGCGGACCGATCGCGATGCCGAGGCCGAGGGCCGCCTCGTACAGGATGATGGCGGACGACGTGCCGCCGGAGGCTGCGCCGACGATCGTGGCCAGCGCCGTGGAGATGAACAGGGCGTTGCCGAGTCCCCAGCCGGCGCGGAAGCCGATGATCGACTCGACGTTCTGCGAGAGACCGGCCGCCGTGGCGAAGACCACGATCAGCGCCAGGCCGATCAGCAAGGTCTTCTTGGCCCCGATGCGGCTGGAGATCCAGCTGCTGAAGAACATGGCGATGCCGGTGATCAGCAGGTAGCTCGTGAAGAGCATCTCCGTCTGGGTCGGTGTGGCCTGCAGGCTCTTCGCGATAGCCGGGAGGATCGGGTCGACGAGTCCGATGCCCATGAAGGCGATGACGGAGGCGAAGGCGACGGCCCAGACGGCGGTCGGCTGTTTCAGGATGCTGGTGGAACGATCATGCGACATGGAGAGGCGTCGGCTCCTTGCTGGTTCTGGTGAGGGGGTGGATGCGGTCGGGAGTCGCTCAGCGGCTGCCGGCGAGCGCGGCGGAGGTCGCGGTGGAGAGGTCGACCCGGGAGCCGATTATCTCGACGGTGGACCGCATCGCGGCCAGCTCGTCTTCGCTCAGGTCGGCGAACATCGGGACCAGTGCGGCCGATAACTCGTCACGCCAGGTCTGCAGCGCGTCGGCGCCCTTCGGCGTGAGGGCGATCTGCCACGCGCGCGCATCGTCGGTGTCGGCGATCCGCTTGACCCATTCGGCGTCGACGAGGTTGCGCACGAGCTTCGTCATCGTGGGCTGGGAGACCCGGCTGTGACTGGCGAGCTCGCCGAGCCGCATCGGGCCGACCGTCTGCAGCACGCTGAGCGTGCGCCAGGTCGCGGGCGACTCGGTGCTGCCGGTGACGCGGGCGGCCAGGCGGGTGAGGCGGTGTGCGGCGACGACGAGGTCGCCGAGGATCTGATGGAGTTCGGGAGTCTCTGGCACCCGTCGATTATATATAGCTTGCCTATATAAATCAAGTCAGAGCGTCGGTTCGTCGGCCCCGAGAACCCCTTCCAGCGCATCCAGCAACTGCTGCCACCCCGGCTCCAGACCGGCGATCATGGCAGCCGCCCGCTGGTCCGCGCCGGAGGCCCGAACCGACAACCGCAACGCCGTGGTGGGGGATGTCGGTCCCGCTTCGAATTCGACGCTGTGCACCACCTCGAACAGCGGGCGGCCGTCCGCGTCGAGGGGCGAAAGCTCGTAGACCAGTCGGCGCCCTGCCTCGATCTCCCGCATGGTGCCTGCCGACCGGTATTCGGCCCCATCCCCTTCGCGGAGAGTAAGCGACACCCGACCACCGGGCACCGGATCCAGCGAGCACTCCACAACGTCGAAGTGTGCCGGAGCCCACCAGCGCGCGGCGATCGCCGGATCCGTCCAGGCGCGCCACGCGTGAGGAGGTGGAGCGGGGAGTACTCGACTGAACTCGAACCCCAATGACAGAGCCTCACCCGCTGCCGCCCGGGCCTCAGCCTCGGTCACAGCCCCCGCATACCGGTTCAGCACGTCATCCTCGTCCGTGGTCTCGGCCAGTTGACCGAACCACGCGGCGAGGGATCGGAGCGTCTCGCGATCGAGGCTCGCCACCCGCCGCCTCCCGAGCCGGTGGATGCGGATCACGCCGGCCGCCTCGAGGGCCTGCAGATGCTTGGTGGTCTGCGGCTGAAGCGCACCCAGCGCAGAGGCCACATCGCCAACGGTTCGCGGAGATTCCGCGAGCAGGCGCACGATGCGGAAGCGCGTCGGCTCGGCGATCACGGCGAGCGCCTGCTGGATGTCGGTCGTCACGCATCCAGGATAGTGCTTGACACATTCGTCGTGACGAATATATTGTCGAGACCAACAGAACCACTGAGCCGAACTGAGGAGACCCCATGAACATCATCGAACGCACCGTCGCCGCCTCACCCGAGCGGGTCTGGGAACTCTGGACGACACCGGAGGGAATCTCGCAATGGTGGGCGCCGGACGGCTTCCGAACCGACGTCGACCGTCTCGACCTGACCGAGGGAGGCGAACTCGTCTATACGATGACCGCCACCGCGCCGGAGCAGGTCCAGTTCCTGCAGCAGAACGGGATCCCGCTCAGCACAGAGTCGCGCAAAGTGTTCACCGAACTGAGCCGCCCACGCCGTTTGGCCTACCGCTCGATGGTGGACTTCGTACCCGACCACGAGCCGTACGAGCAGCTCACCGTGATCGATCTCGAGCCGACCGGCGACGGAACCCGTGTCGTGATGCGGGTGGAGCCGATGCACGACGATGTGTGGACCGAGCGTCTCCTGGCCGGGCGCGCTAACGAGCTCGAGAATCTCGCACGCCTCGTCGGCTGACGGGCGTCAACCGTCGCGCCGGGCCATCAGGTAGCCCTGCCGCACCTTCTCCGGCGGCACCGGACTCCGGATCAGGTCCGCGGTGGGAGTGAAGCCCGCGTCCACCAGCCGCACGCGAACCCGATCGGGGTCCTGCCGGCGGGCGCTCAGCTCCACGTCGTGCCCGTAGGCGTGGGTGATGCGCACCACGTCGTCGCCGACCTGGAAAGCCAGCAGCATGACGCCTCCTGGCCGCACGACGCGAGCGAACTCGGCGAAGAGGTCGCCCTGCCGTTCCTCCGGTGTGTGGATGATCGAGTACCAGGCGAGAGCGCCCGCGAGCTCCGCATCCGCGAAGGGCAGCGCCGCCATGGAGCCGACCTCGAACCGGGCGCCGGGGTGGTCGCGGCGGGCCACCTCCACCATCCGCGGGGACAGGTCGACGCCGGCTACGTCCATCCCGAGCCGCGACAGGTACCCGGCGATCCGCCCCGGCCCGCACCCCAGGTCGCCGACCAGGCCACCGCCCGCGCGGGCGATCTGCTCGGCGAAGACCCCCAACATGGCCCGGTCGTACTCGCTGCCGGTCAGCTCGTCGCGCAGCAGGTCCGCATAGTCCTCGGCGACCAGGTCGTATGCTGCGCGCGTCTCGGTCACATCGGCGGGTTCGACCATGCCGCCCATCGTAGGGCGTGCCTCGCAACCGACGCGGAGGAGTTCCGCCCTTCTCAGAGCCGAATCTCCTCCGATCCCGGCCTCCGAGCGGCGTGTCGCGAGCGTCCTCCTCCCTTTCCGTCGGCGGCGGGGAAGGAGGAGATGTGCTCCGACACGCCGGGGCAGGGCAGGAGACGGAGGATGGGCCGCACGGCATCCATTCCCTGTTCCTCCGTTTCCCGCGGACGACGACGAAGCGCCCCCGGCCGGGCGGCTGGGGGCGCTTCAGGGGTGTTACCGCAGGTACCTGTCATAGAGGAGGGTCCTGCGGCACAGATCCGGCGGGTGGCAACCGCTGTCGCGGTCCTCCCCGTGGAGCATCGCGTGACCGAAGCCGCGCAGTGCTGCGGCGTACGAACGCCATCTGCTGGTACTCATCGTGGTTCTTCTTCCGGTGGTGCGTCCTTGCACACCGATGCACGCGGGCAGGCGCGATCGGACGCGGTGGATGGGTGAGCATCCGCGCCCGCGCGTCGTTAAACGCACGGAGGGCGTCGCCCCGTTGCGGGGGCGACGCCCTCCACAACGCGGATACTCTCTGAAAGAGGAGTCCGCGTCGCGACTGCGTCTATTAGACGCAGGGAGCTTGTCAGCCTGTCGTAAGAAGAGCCCCGATGGGGCGCGAATTACTTGAGGGTGACGGTGGCGCCAGCCTCTTCGAGCTGAGCCTTCGCCTTCTCGGCGGTCTCCTTGTTGGCGCCCTCGAGGACGGTGCTCGGAGCACCATCGACGACGGCCTTGGCCTCACCGAGGCCGAGGCTCGTGAGAGCGCGCACCTCCTTGATGACCTGGATCTTCTTGTCACCGGCAGCCTCGAGGACGACGTCGAAGGAATCCTTCTCCTCGACCTCTTCCACGGGGGCGGCAGCGCCGGCACCGGCCGCAGCAACTGCGACGGGGGCGGCGGCGGTGACCTCGAAGGTCTCCTCGAACTTCTTCACGAACTCGCTCAGTTCGATGAGCGTGAGCTCCTTGAACGCGTCGAGCAGCTCGTCAGTCGACAGCTTTGCCATTGTTCTCTCCTTAGTGTGTGTGGTTACTCACCGCTGGCGTGGCCCGGGGGCCGCGATCCCGAAGGACCTACGCAGCGGACTCCTGCTTCTCACGCAGCGCGTCGACCGTGCGAACGGCCTGCGACAGCGGTGCGTTGAACAGATATGCGGCTCCGAACAGCGAGGCCTTGAAGGCGCCGGCCAGCTTGGCCAGCAGCACCTCACGGGACTCGAGGTCGGCGAGCTTGCCTACCTCTTCTGCGGTCAGGGCGTTACCGTCGAAGTAACCGCCCTTGACCACCAGCAGAGGGTTTGCCTTGGCGAAGTCACGCAGCGACTTCGCGACGGCGACAGGGTCACCGTGCACGAAGGCGATCGCGGACGGCCCGGCGAGCTCGTCGTCGAACGACGAAATGCCCGCCTTGTTGGCCGCGATCTTGGTCAGCGTGTTCTTCACCACGGCGTAGGTCGCGTGCTCACTGATGGACTTGCGCAGCGTCTTGAGCTGAGCAACAGTGAGACCGCGGTACTCGGTCAGCAGAACGGCGGTCGAGCTCTCGAAAAGTCCTTCGAGCTCGGCAACCGCGGCTTCCTTGTTCGCCATGGCCTACTCCTCAATAATGTTCGTCGCACAACGCGGGAGCGTTGTGCCACCAGAGGCCGCCGGGCAAAGAAAAAAGCTCCGGCCCAAAGGGACGGAGCACAGGGCACGGAGCTGGTGACGCGGAACCCGTTGGACGGGACTGCGGACTTGCTTCACACACCTGCGCGGGCCCCACCTGAGTGGATCTTCGGTCGTGCACGCACGACAACCAGCGGTCTTTGGCTCCGTACAGGTTACGGGATGGACGCCGCCGCACGCAAATCGGCTCAGCCGGCGCGCTCGGCGGGGACCAGGGGAAGCGCCGGGACCAGGGGAAGCGTCACCGTGAACACCGTGCTGCCGGGCTCGCTCGCCACGGCCACCTCTCCCCCGTGCGCCAGGACCACGGCCTGCACGATCGCCAGCCCCAGCCCGGTCGAGCCGGTGGCGCGGTTGCGGGAGCCGTCTCCGCGGGCGAAGCGCTCGAACAGCGTCGACTGGAGCTCCTCCGGGATGCCGGGGCCGTCGTCCGCGACGGTGATCACCGCCTGACCGGTCGCCGCGTCAGCGCGCAGCCCGGCCGTGACCTTGGTGCCTGCTGGAGTGTGCACTCGCGCGTTGGCGAGCAGGTTCATCAGCACCTGGTGCAGGCGCGGGGCGTCGCCGACCACCTCGACCGGCTCGTCCGGCAGGTCCAGCGTCCATTCGTGCTCCGGGCCGGCCGCGTGCGCGTCGCTGACCGCGTCGATCAGCAGGAGCGTCACATCCACCGGCTCCCGGTCGAGTTCCCGGCCCTCGTCGAGCCGAGCGAGCAGGAGCAGGTCTTCGACCAGCGAGGTCATGCGCGTCGCCTCGGACTCGATGCGCCCGAGCGACCGGGTGACGTCGGGCGGCAGCTCGTGCGGCGCGCGCCGCGTCAACTCGGCATACCCGCGGATGGACGCGAGCGGCGTCCGCAGCTCATGGCTGGCGTCTGCGACGAACTGGCGGACCTTCTGCTCGCTCGCCTGGCGGGCGGTCAGTGCAGAGGCGACATGCCCCAGCATCCGGTTCAGAGCCGAGCCCACTGTGCCCACCTCGGTGTGCGGGTCGGTGTCGGCCTCCGGGACGCGGACGGACAGCGCGACGTCGCCGCGGTCGAGCGGCAGCAACGAGACCTGCTCGGCCGTGCCCGCGACCCGCTCCAGCGGACGCATGGCGAGGCGGATCACGACGTTCGCCAGCAGGAAGGCGAAGATGAGGCCGGCGAGGGTCACCAGCCCGATCACGACGGTGAGCCGCGCGACCGTCGCGTTCACATCGCTGAGCGGAAGGCCGATGATCACGCTGTCGCCGTTGGTGAGTTCCGCCGCCGCGATGCGGTACGAACCCAGGGACTCCCCCAGGTCCACGGTCCGCGGCTTCTGATCGGCCGGGACGCTCAGCAGGGCGAGGCCGTTGATCGTCACCTGCTTCGGGCCGAGCGGCTGGTTGGCGGTCGGGCTGGACGGCCGGTCCGCGAGAACGACCGGCGGGAACAGGAGTCCACCGTCGGCGCTCCGGACGGCGCCCAGGGTTCCGGTGGGCTGGCCAGGGGTCTGCACCACTCCGGCGGCTTCCGGCACCGTCGGCCCGCCGCCGTTGATCCGGTCGGCGGCATGCTGGCCGCGTTCCAGGGCGGAGGTGAGCTGCCCATCCAGCCGCTGCATCAGGTAGCTCTGCAGCGCGAACACGCTGACGGTCCCGATCACCGCGCCCAGCACCGCCAGCATCGCCACGACCACGAGAACGACGCGGCTGCGCAGCGTCCAGGAGCGGAACGGACGGATGCGACGGGACCGGCCACCCGTGCGACCGGTCGCGTGATCGGTCGCCTGATCGGTTTGGGGGGCGCCCGCGGTGCGGGCTGAGGTCATTGCGCGGCCTTCACCATGTACCCGGCGCCGCGAACCGTGTGAATCATCGGCGGGCGGCCGGCGTCGATCTTCTTGCGGAGGTACGAGATGTACAGCTCGACGACGCTCGACGAGCCGCCGAAGTCGTAACTCCACACCCGGTCGAGGATCTGCGCCTTGCTGAGCACCCGACGCGGGTTGCGCATGAGGAAGCGCAGCAGCTCGAACTCGGTGGCCGTCAGCTGGATGAGCTCTCCGTTGCGGTGCACCTCGTAGCTGTCCTCGTCCAGGACGAGGTCGCCCACGATGAGCACAGGGTCGTCCTGGTCGGCGACCGCAGCGCGGGAGCGGCGCAGCAGCCCGCGGAGCCGGGCCACCAGCTCCTCCAGGCTGAACGGCTTCGTGACGTAGTCGTCGCCGCCCGCGGTCAGGCCCGCGATGCGATCGTCGAGCGAGTCCTTCGCGGTGAGGAAGAGCACGGGAGCCTCGTTGCCGTCGGCGCGCATCCGGGAGAGGACCTGCAGTCCGTCGATGTCGGGGAGCATGATGTCGAGCACGACGACGTCCGGCTTGAATTCGCGGGAGAGCTGGAGGGCCTGCTGCCCGTTGGATGCGGTCTTCACATCCCAGTCCTCATAGTGCAATGCCATGGCCAGCAGGTCGGTCAGGGTCGCCTCGTCGTCGACGACGAGCACCCGGATGGCGCTGCCGTCCGCCCGGCGCAGGAGACTACGGGGCTGACTGGAGGAGCCGGTGGCGGCGCGCGCGTTCATGGTCACCCTTCTCATTATGAGGAGGGGGATGGACGCTGTCTTTGCGGAAGCTATGAACTGTCTGAGTGAATCGGATCAGCTTCCGGTCAACGCAGCGACAGGGTGGTCTCCGTGCCGACCCGGGTCAGCTTCTGCGGGTTCCGGACGAAGTAGAGGCCGATGATCCGGCCGTCCTGAACGCGCGCCGCGAGCACCCCGTCGAGCTCGCCGCCCACACTGAGCGCCAGCGCCGGCGAGCCGTTGATCACCGTCGCCTCGGCCGTGACCTGAGCGCCCGTCTTGCGGATGCCGCCGACGATGAACCGCGAGACCTTGTCCGCTCCCCTGATCGGCCGCGGTGCCGCCTGCTTCACACCTCCGCCGTCGCTGACGAGGACGACATCCGGGGCGAGCACGCCGAGAATCGCCTGCAGGTCGCCGGTCTCGACGGCGATGCGGAAACCCTCCAGCGCGGCACGTGCCTCGGCTGCCGAGACCGCGACCCGGGGACGCCGTGCATCGACATGCTGCCGAGCACGATGGGCGATCTGGCGAACCGCCGCCGGCGTCTTCTCCAGCGTCGCGGCGATCTCATCGAACTCGAACCCGAAGATCTCACGCAGCACGAAGACCGCACGCTCCGTCGGACCGAGCGTCTCGAGCACCACCATGAGCGCCATCGACACGCTCTCGGCCAGTTCGACATCGTCGGCGACGTCGGGCGACGTCAGCAGCGGCTCCGGCAGCCACGGCCCGACGTACGCCTCGCGCCGGCGCTGAGCGCTGCGCAGACGGTTGAGGGCGACGCGGGTCGCGATCCGGACCAGATAGGCGCGCGGCTCGCGCACGTCGGCGACGTCCACCTTCACCCACCGCAGCCAGGTCTCCTGGAGGGTGTCCTCCGCGTCCGCGGCCGAACCCAGCATCTCGTAGGCGACCGTGAACAGGAGGTTGCGATGCGCGACGAAGATCTCGGTCGCCGCATCCGCTCGGTCTGCACTCATGACCGCTCCGCGTCCTCCCTGGTCGCCGTCGCCCGCGCATCCGGACCACCTGCGGCCGTACCGACTGCGGCCGTTCCGTCTCCGACGGCACTCGTAGCGAGCATACGTCGGCGCCCACGATCCCCGAACGCCGCAGGAAGACGGGTCGCGCCCGGATGCCGCGCTTCGACGACGAGCGCCTCGACGGTCCCCCAGCAGATGACCTCCTTGACGAGCGCTCCCGCTCGCCCGCCGATGTACGAACGAGTGGCCGTGTCGTCCCGGTGCTCGACCTGGAAGATGCCGTGCTGCCGGCCGAGGCTGAGGCACAGGCCGACGAAGCCCATGACGAACGGCGTCGGCGGTCGGCCGTCGATTCGACGAAGGACCGTGTCCGCGGCGTGCCCACCGAGCGGGCCGGCCGCTTGGCAGCTCATCCGGAGCGGGAGCCCGGAGGGGGCAGCCGAGTCCCCCGCCGCCACGATGCGGTCGTCGTCGACGCTGGTCAGCGTCTCGTCCGTGAGCAGGCGGCCGATCGCGTCAGTGCTCAAGCCACTGGTGCGGGCGAGGTCGGGCACACCGAAGCCGGTCGCCCAGACAGTGATCGCACTGGGGCGGACCCGGCCGTCCGCGAGTTCGATCTCCCCAGGGCGGACGGCGATCACGCGCGAGCCGGGGCCGTCCTCGACGCTCACCCCGAGCGACTCCAGCCTGCGGGCGACGGACCGCCGGGCCCGCGGGTGCAGTGACGGCCCGAGCCGCCCCGCGGAGAGCAGGGTCACCGCTCTGCCCTGCTCGGCGAGCTCCGCCGCCACCTCGATGCCGGCAGGGCCGCCGCCCACCACCGAGACGGGTGCCGCGGGTCCGGCTCCCGCGAGCGCCGCGCGCAGCCGCTCCGCCTGACCGAGATCCGCAATGGGGTAAGCGTATTCGGCGGCTCCGGGCACGTCGGCGATGGCCCGGCCGCTCCCGGCGGCGTAGATCAGGTGGTGGTACGCCAGCGAGTCACCCGAGGCCAGGAGCACGCGACGGCCGGGAGCGTCGATGCGCTCCACCGTGTCCACCACCAGCCGCACCGACGGCGCCAGCACTCGGGAGAACTCGGCGACCGCGTCGTCCGAACCGGCGACCAGCTGGTGCAGCCGGATGCGCTCGACGAACACCGGACGGGGATTGATCAGGGTCACCTCCAGGTCCGCGCGACCGGTGAGGCGATTGGCTGCCGTGACGCCGGCGTAGCCTCCGCCGACGACGACGACCTGGACCGCGTGCTGCATGAGTATCTCCTTCGCTCGGGATGCTGTCGAACACCAGACACCGCAGAAGCAGCGGCTGTGACATCCCGTCCCGAACGGGCACACGGCGGATGCATAGCTTCGCCACAGCATCCCGAAAACGGCGGTCCTTAGCCTCCGTCAAGAAGTTCATCCGACAGCACAGTTTGGAAGCCAATGTTCGGGACCTATCTGCGGCGCGAATTGATCAACCGCCGCAAGCAGACGATCATCATCGCGATCGGCATGGCGCTCGCGATCGCCCTCGTCATCATCGTCGACGCCGTCTCCGGCGGTGTCCGCCAGGCGCAGCAGAGCGTCCTGCAGTCCGTCTACGGGGTGGGGACCGACATCACCGTCAGCCAGCCCGCGACCGCGCAGAACGCCTCGGCGCAGCAGGGAGCTGGCGGCGGCCCGCGGTTCGACTTCGGGGCGCAGGCCGGAACCGACACCGGAACCGGTCGTCAGGTGAACACGTCCCGTCTCCAGCCGACCCGCGGCCTGACGGTGATGGACGCCTCCACCCTCAGCACCGTGAAGAACGTAGACAATGTAGCCTCCGCCGCCGCGGTGCTGTCCTTGACCAACACCAGCTTCAGCGGCACCCTGCCCAACTTCCAGCAGCTGCGGGAGCAGCGACAGAACGGCCAGGCCGCCGCACCGACCGCGCCGCCCACGGGCGGTTCCGACGGCGCGGGAGGCAGCTCGTTCACGGTCGACTCATTCTCGGTGCTGGGGCTCGACCCCGCGGGCAAGTCGGTCGGACCGCTCGCTTCGGTGACCCTCAGCGGAGGGCGCAGCTTCACCGCGGCCGATGCCGGTAAGGACGTGGTGGTGCTGGATGCGAGCTACGCCAAGACGGCCAGCAAGGCCGTGGGCGACACGATCACCATCGGCGGCACCGACTTCTCCGTGATCGGGATCGTCGAGGCGACCGGCTCGGACGCGACCACGGCCGCCAACGCCTACATTCCACTCGACGTCGCCCAGACCCTCTCCGGTCAGACCGGCAAGGTCTCGTTCGTCTATGTGAAGGCAGCCTCTGCCGGCGACATCGACCAGATCAAGTCCGACCTCACCAAGACGGTCTCCGGCGCCACGGTCAGCACGCAGGCCGACCTCGCGTCCACGGTGTCCGGATCCCTCGGCAGCGCCGGCGCACTCATCGCCAACCTCGGCACCTGGCTGTCCGTCATCGTGCTGGCGGCCGCCTTCCTGATCGCCATCCTGTTCACCATCTCCGGCGTCACCCGGCGCACCCGCGAATTCGGCACCCTCAAGGCGATCGGCTGGTCCAACCGCCGCGTCGTCGGCCAGGTCGCCGGCGAGTCCGTCGTGCAGGGTGTCATCGGCGGGGTGATCGGCGTTGCGGTGGGCCTCCTCGGAGTGCTCGTCGTCAACCTGATCGCGCCCACTCTGACCGGCAGCATCAGCCATGGCTTCAGCAATGCTGCCGGTCGGGGTGCCGGTGCGGCCGGTACCGGCGGCGCCGGGGGCGGCACCGGTGGCGGTGGATTCGCGGGCGGCGGCTTCGGCGGCGGGACGTTCGGCGCCGCCCGACAGGCGGCCACCTCCTCGGCGACCATCGCACTGCACGCCCCGGTCACCCCGTGGATCATCGTCGGCGCTGTCGCGCTCGCCATCCTCGGCGGCCTCCTCGCCGGAGCCATCGGCGGATGGCGCGCGTCCCGTCTCCGCCCGGCCGCAGCCCTGCGCTCGGTCGCCTGAACCCGGCCCAGCGACCACAAGGAGTCACGATGTACACCCTCACCGACGTCACCAAGAAGTACACCCAGTCCAAGCGCCAGGTCATCGCCCTCAAGGACGTCAGCCTGCAGATCCCGGACGGCCAGCTGGTCGCCATCCAGGGACCCACCGGAGGCGGCAAGTCCACTCTCCTGCAGATGCTCGGGGCCCTCGACCGCCCCAGCTCCGGCTCGGTCGAACTGGGCACGCACAGCCTGTCCACTCAGCGCGACGCGAAGCTCGCGAAGGTTCGCGCCAAGGAGATCGGCTTCGTCTTCCAGGGCTTCAACCTCATCCCGACCCTCACCGCCCAGGAGAACGTCGAGACCGCCCTCGCTCCGCTCGGTGTCAGCCGCGCCGAGCGGAGGCAGCGCGCGGCCGAGGCGCTGGCCTCGGTCGGGCTGGCGGACCGGGGCGAGCACCTGCCGTCCGAGCTCTCCGGCGGACAGCAGCAGCGCGTCGCCATCGCCCGCGCCCTCGTGAAGAACCCTGAAGTACTGCTGGCGGACGAACCGACCGGCAACCTCGACGAGGAGACCCGTGACGAGATCATGGACCTCCTCGAAGGACTCTGGCGCGACCGCGGCCTCACCGTGGTGATCGTCACGCACGACACGGCCGTCGCCAAACGCGCGCAGCGCCGGCTGCACATCAAGCACGGCCAGGTGAGCGAGGTCGCCTAGCGGCCACCACGACGGATGCCCGCTCCCGCGACACCGGGGGCGGGCATCGTCGTGCTCGGCGACAGACGGGTCTCACGCGACCGGTACGACGACCATCCCGAGCGCCTCGACGAGCACGACCGCCTGCCGTTCGTCGATGATGGTCCCCCGCAGCACGACCTCGGCCGGGTCCACGCCGGTGAGGTCGCTCCCCGCGATCGTCGCCGCCGTCAAGTCGGCGCCGGTCAGCGTCGCGGCACTCAAATCGCATCCCGCAAAAGTGGCCTCCTGGCAGCGCGCCTGGGTCAGGTCGGCCTCGCGCAGCCGAACCCCCTCGAACGACGCCCCGCGAAGCTCCGCCCGCAGCAGGCTCGTGAACGACCAGTTGCCGCCCTCCACCTTCAGCAGCGCGAACTCGCAGCCCTGGAACGTGCTCCCGGTCAGCTTGCACCGTCGGAAAGCGGCATCGAAGAAGTTGCAGAACTCGAACCGGCAGTTCACGAAGGCGGAGTCGCTGTGCTCGCTGACGTTGAACCTCACCTTGCGGAACACGCAGTCGGTGAATGTCGCGCCGGAACTGCGCACCTCGGTCATGTCCACGTCGTCGAAGACGACGCCGGTGTACTCCGCGCCGTCGAGGTCGCGCCCGTACCAGTCCTCGCCCTTGATGGCGTCCGGGATGCTCGTCACACGGCGAGCCTAGCTGCGCGCACGTCGACCGACGCGGAGTAGCATCCCTCGCGAGGGGAGCACGATGACGACGCTCGAAGGACGAACCGCGACGGCGCTGCTGGTGATCGACGTGCAGAACGACGTCGTCGGGGGCGCCCACCGTCGGGATGAGGTGGTCGCGACCATCCGTGAGCTGGTCGACCGCGCACGCGACGAGCACGTCCCCGTGGTGTGGGTTCAGCACTCGGACGAGAACCTCCCCGCGGGCAGTGACGGCTGGCAGTACGTGCCCGAGCTGACCCGCGCCGCGGGCGAGCCGCTCGTACCCAAGGGTTACGCGGACGCGTTCGAAGACACCGAGCTCGAGGCGGTGCTGGCGGACGCCGGAGTCGGCCGGATCGTGGTCACCGGGTCTCAGACGGACGAGTGCATCCGCTCCACCATCCACAGCGGCCTGACCCGCGGCTACGACGTGACCCTGGTCGGCGATGCGCACACCACCGAGGACCTCTCGGAGTGGGGCGCGCCGACACCCGACCTGGTGATCGCCCACACCAACCTCTACTGGTCGAACCAGCGGGCACCCGGGCGCACGGCCGAAGTCGTCGACGCCGCCAGGGTCGCCTTCCGCTGATACAGTCTCCGGGCCGCCCCGGAAAGGAACCGTCATGGTAGAGCTCCCCGACTCGCTGCGCGCGTCGGTCGTCCAGTTCGAAGCGGTGCCGAGCGACACGGCACAGAATCTGGAGACTGTCCGCAGGCTGGCCGCGGCTGCCGTGGCGGACGGCAGCCGGTTGGTCGTCTTCCCGGAGATGTGCCTGCTCGGCTACTGGCACCTCACGAAGATGACCACAGAGCAGCTGTTCGCGCTAGCGCAGCCGGCCGACGGTGCGCTGGTGACGGAACTCTCGGCGCTGGCGCGTGAATTGGACGCCGGTATCGGAGCCGGTTTCCTCGAGGTGGACGGCGACCGGCTGTTCAACTCGTACGCGGTGTGCCTGCCCGACGGCGCCGTCCACATCCACCGCAAGCTGCATGCGTTCGAGCATGAGGCGATCGCCAGCGGCGACCGCTTCACCGTGTTCGACACACCGTGGGGTGTGCGGATGGCGATCCTCATCTGCTGGGACAACAACCTGGTCGAGAACGTGCGGGCTGTCGCTCTTCAGGGCGCGACGGTGCTGATTGCGCCGCATCAGACCGGCGGCACCGACTCCCGCAGCCCGCACGGGATGCGCGTGATCCCCGCCGAGCTGTGGCACAACCGGCACGAGGACCCGCAGGCGCTCGACGAGGCCGTCAACGGCCCGTCGGGCCGGGGGTGGCTCATGCGCTGGCTGCCTGCCCGGGCGCACGACAACGGGATCTTCGTGCTGTTCGCCAACGGCATCGGGACCGACGACGATGAGATCCGCACCGGCAACGCGATGATCCTCGACCCGTACGGCCGGATCGTCGCGGAGACCCCGGTGGCGGACGAGGCCGTTGTCAGCGCCGACCTCGACTTCGAACTGCTGCCCCTGGCGACGGGACGGCGGTGGATGCTCGGCCGCAGACCCGAGCTCTACGGCATCCTCACCCAGCGTTCCGGTCTGGAGCGGGACGCCCGGACCGCGCGCCACTCCAGCGAGCCGGTGCCGACGGACTTCCGCGTCGACACCGGCGAATGATGGTCAGTCCTGGTTGCTGAAGGCCGCGTCGAAGGATGCGGTCGGCTGCTTCCAGAGGAGTGAACGGATGTAGCCGACGGCTTCCTTCGCGCCGTGCAGACGGTCCATCCCGGCGTCCTCCCACTCGATGGAGATCGGGCCCGTGTAGCCGATGGATTCGAGGGCGCGGAAGGCGTCCTCCCACGGAACGTCGCCGTGGCCGGTGGAAACGAAGTCCCAGCCGCGGCGGGGGTCGCCCCACGGAAGGTGCGAGCCGAGCACCCCGGCGCGGCCGTTCTTCGGCCGCAGACGCGTGTCCTTGCAGTCGACGTGGTAGATGCGATCCTGGAAGTCGACGATGAACCCGACCGGGTCGATGTCCTGCCACATCATGTGCGACGGGTCCCAGTTGAACCCGAACGCCTCGCGGTGTTCGATCGCGTCGAGGGTGCGGACGCTGGTCCAGTAGTCGTACGCGATCTCGGACGGGTGCACTTCGTGCGCGAACCGGACGCCTTCGCCGTCGAACACGTCGAGGATGGGGTTCCAGCGGTCGGCGAAGTCCTGGTAACCGCGGTCGAACACCTCGGCGGGGACCGGCGGGAACTGGGCGACGTACGGCCAGATGCTCGAGCCGGTGAAGCCCACCACGGTGTCGACGCCGAGCTTGCGGGCGACCTTGGCGGTGAGCTTGAGCTCCTCGGCGGCGCGCTGGCGCACACCCTCCGGGTCGCCGTCGCCCCAGACCTTCGAGCCGACGATCGCCTGGTGGCGGAAGTCGATGGGGTCGTCGCAGACCGCCTGGCCCTTGAGGTGGTTGGAGATGGCCCAGACCTTCAGGCCGTACCTATCGAGGATGTCGAGCCGACCCTGAAGGTACGCGTCGTCCTCCGCTGCCCGCCAGACGTCGAGGTGTTCGCCCGAACAGGCGATCTCGAGGCCGTCGTAGCCCCAGTCGGCGGCGTACTTCGCCACCTCCTCGAGGGTGAGGTCGGCCCACTGGCCGGTGAAGAGAGTGACCGGGTGGGTTCGACCCGATTCGGCGGCGTCAGTCATTCGTTCGTTCCCATCTCGATCCAGGTGCCCGACTCGGCCGAGTCGATCACCGCGTCTGTGATCCGCACGGCCCGCAGGCCGTCGGTGAAGCGGGGCAAGCCGTCCGGGCTCTCACCCGCGACCGCCGCGTAGCTGTCGGCGACGAAGGCGTTGAAGGCGTCCTGGTACCCCTGCGGATGCCCGGACGGCACGACGCAGAGGCGCGCGGCGTCTTCGCTCAGCTGGTCGGCGTCTCGGGGGATCACCTGGCTGCCCTTCCGGCGGCCGACCCACAACGTCTCCGGCTGTTCCTGGTCGAAGGCGAGGCTCTCTTCGCTTCCGGCGATCTCCAGCCAGAGCCGGTTCTTCCGTCCAGGAGCGACCTGCGAGACCAGGAGGGTGCCGAGCGCGCCGGAGCGCGTCTCGATCACGACGGCGACCGCATCCTCGGTGGTGATCCCGGTGTGCGAGGCACGCTCGGCGAACACCGTGCGCTTGGTCGCGGAGACCCGGCTCACCCGGTCGCCGCTGACGAACTCGACGAGGTCGACGAGGTGCGACCCGATGTCGGCGAACGCTCGCGAGCGGCCGCCCTGGTGCGCGTCCACCCGCCAGTTGTCGTCGCCTGCCGCGAGCAGCCAATCCTGGAGGTAGGACGCATTGATGCTCAGGACGCGGCCTGCCGTCCCCGAGGCGAAGCGCGAACGTGCCTCGCGGACGAGCGGATGGAACCGGTAGACGAACGGGACGGTCGCAGTACGGCCCTCGGCCGCGGCGACCAGCGTCTCGGCGTCCGGCACGGAGGTCGCGAGCGGCTTCTCGCACACCACGTCTTTGCCGGCCGCGAGCACGGCGGTCGCTTGCTCCGCGTGCAGCGCGTTGGGGGTGGTGACATGCACGACGTCGATGGAGTCGTCCGCCAGAAGCTCGTCGAGCGAGCCGTACGCCCGGCCGATGCCGAGGTGCTCCGCCGCGGCGGCCGAGCGCTCGGGAGTCGACGAGGCGATGCCCACCAGCTCCGCCCGTGCAGCTCTCGCGGCGCGGGAGTGCACCTCTGCCATGAAGCCGCCCCCGACGATCGCCACGCGGAGCCGGGCTCCTGCAGCGCTGCCGTCGCGGCGGGTGAGGCCGCCACTGGTTGCGGCGGCGCTCGGGTCGTTGCCGTCGGTCATATCGTCGTCCTCACGCCAGGGTCGCCGCGCGCGGGTCCCAGTCCTCCGGCAGCGCCGGTGCCACCTCGACCGTGCTCTCGACCTCGACCGGGGTCTTGGACTCGCCGGCCTCGATGGTCGACACCATGATGTCGAGCACGTGATACGCCTGCTCGCCGGACGCCCGCTCGGGCACCCCGGCACGGATGGCACGGGCCAGCTCCACCACGCCGATGCCACGACCGTCCGTGGTCCCGGTGGACGGGAAGGTCTCGATGCCGTCGGCGCCGTGGACCTGCAGGTCACCCTCGAACATGTTGGGGTCTGGCACCTCGAGGGTGCCCTCCACTCCGGCGACCTCGAATTGGGTGCGCTTGAGCTTCGAGTCGAAGCTGAAGACGGCCTGCGCCGTCTGGCCCGTCTCGAACTCGTAGAGGGCGCTGACGTGCGTCGGCACGGTCACCACGAACTCCTCGCCCTCGCGCGGGCCGGAGCCGATGACGCGGCTCTCCCGGGCTTTGGAAGCGCTCGCGCTGACGCGGGCCACCGGTCCGAAGATCTGCACCAGCGCCGTCAGGTAGTACGGGCCGATGTCGAACAACGGGCCGGCACCCTCTTGGAACAGGAAGTCCGGGTTGGGGTGCCACGACTCCGGCCCGGGGCTCTGCATGAGGGTCAGCGCGGTCAGCGGAGCGCCGATGTCGCCGTTCTCGATGAGGCGACGAGCCGACTGGATGCCCGAGCCGAGGAACGTGTCGGGAGCGGTCGCAACGCGCAGGCCCTTGGACTGTGCCGCCTCGAGCAGCTCGCGGCCGCTGGCGCGGTCGAGGGCGAAGGGCTTCTCGCTCCAGACGTTCTTGCCCGCGGCCAGCGCCTGAAGCGCCACCTCGACGTGCACCTTCGGGATGGTGAGGTTGACGACGATCTCGACGCCCTCGTCAGCCAGCAGCTCCTCGACCGTGCCGGAGTTCGCGACGCCGAACTTGTCGGCCTGCGCCTTCGCACGCTCCAGGTCGATGTCGGCGACGAAGCGTACGTCGAGGTCGGGAAACGCCGTCAGGTTCTCGAGGTACTGGTTGCTGATGACTCCGGCACCGATGACGCCGACGCCGACCGGACCGCCGCTCATGCCAGACCCTTGGAGGTGAGGAAGGCGAAGCTGTCGGCGACCGCCTGGAAGCGGTCCCCGCGCGAGTCGTCGAGCTCGATGACGCGCAGCGCATCCGGCGCGGCGGCGATGATCTGCTCGATCGGCAGCGAGCCCTGGCCGACAGCGACCTGGTCCTTGTTGTCGTGGGTGCCCGGGCCGTCCTTGACGTGGAGCGCGACGACGCGGTCGCCGAGCTTCGGGAGGAAGGTCACCGGGTCGGCGCCGCCGACCGCCACCCAGTAGGTGTCGACCTCGAGGACGACCTCCGGGGCGAGCTTGCCCGCGAGGAACTCCAGCGCGGTGACGCCCTCGATGGTGCTCGAGATCTCGTGGTCGTGGTTGTGGTAGCCGACCCGGATGCCGTGGCGGGCGGCGACCTCGGCCGCCGCATTCAGCTGCTCGGCCGTCTGCGCCACATCGTCCGCCGTCTGCCAGCGGTCAGGGGCGACGAACGGGTCGATCACCGTCTGGACGCCCAGTTCTTTCGCGGCTCCGAACACTTCGTCCAGGTCGCCCCCGAGGAAGCCCTGATGGGTGGTGGGGGCCGAGAGGCCGGCCTCGGCGAGGCCCTGTCGCAGCGCATCACCGAAGCTGAGGAAGGCGAACGGCTCGACCTGGGTGAAGCCGATGTCGGCGATTCGCTTGAGGGTTCCGACCGTGTCTTCGGTCAGGAGTTCCCGGACCGTGTACAGCTGCACGGAGACTTTTGACGTCGACACTGTTCTCCTCGTCGAGTTCATTGGGGTTGTGGTCGCCGGGTGGCGTAGCTCTATTCAATAGACGCTTCTGCCGGATGTCAAACAAAAGTCGACTGATGCCTGCATATCTTTGAACGCGGACACGACACTGTGGTTCAATACCCTCATGACCGACAGCGTGCGAGACTCGGTGCTCGTCGCCGCAGACGCCGCGGAACTGCTGGCGATCCTGCGCGACGGCATCCCCCGCACACGCGCGCAGCTCGCCGAGCTGACCGGCATGGCCCGCTCGACCATCGCGAGCCGTATCGACATCCTCATGGGCGCCGGCCTCGTCACTCCCGCCGGGGACGATGTGTCCTCCGGGGGGCGACCTCCCGCACGCATCCGCTTCAACCCGGACTCGCGCGTGGTCGTTGCGATCGATCTGGGCGCCACGCACGGCGTGGTCGCCCTCGCGGACCTGGCGGGCAACATCACGGCGAGCCAGTCCCGGCGCCTCAGCATCGCCGACGGCCCCGAGCTGATTCTGGACTGGGCGCTCGACGTCGCGAGCGAGCTCTACATCGCGTCCGGGCGCCAGCCGGAGGAGCTCATCGGCGTGGGCGTCGGCGTCCCCGGGCCGGTCGAGCATTCCACCGGTCTCCCGGTCAACCCGCCGATCATGCCCGGCTGGGACCGCTTCGACATCCCCGCCTACATCCGCCGCGTGTTCGACGTGCCCGTGCTGGTCGACAACGACGTCAATCTGCTCGCGCTCGGGGAGCAGGCGTTGATGTGGCCGGACGAGACCGATCTGCTGTTCATCAAGGTGGCGACCGGCGTCGGCGCCGGCATCATCAGCGGTGGCCGCCTTCAGCGCGGCGCGCTCGGCTCGGCCGGCGACCTCGGGCACGTCCGCGTTCCGTTCGGATCCGACACGCCGAGTCACGGCGAGCAGGATGCCGACCTGGAGTCCCTCGTGAGCGGCCCCGCCATCGCGCGGGCGCTGAGCGCCGCCGGATTCCCGGCCGAGACGAGCGACGACGTGGTGGCCCTGGCCCGGAGCGGCAACCCGCACGTGCACGGAGCCATCCGCCAGGCGGGCCGCGACCTCGGGGCGGTGGTCGCCACCTGCGTCAACCTCCTGAACCCGTCGATGATCGTCGTCGGCGGCAGCCTCTCCCGCGTCGGCGAGCAACTCCTCGCCGGAATGCGCGAGGTCGTCTACCAGCGGTCGACGCCGCTCGCGACGCAGCATCTGACGATCACCCAGTCGCGTTCCGGTGAGACCGGCGGCGTGATCGGGGCCGCCATCATGGTGGTGCACCGCGCGCTCGATCCGGAGTCCGGAACGCCGCGCTCCCTGTTCCGCTAGACCGTCCGATACGTCCCAACACCATCACATCCTGAATAAACTCGAATCGATTCGAATCCCCTGAAAGGAATGCCGTGAGCACGAACAGCGAACCCCTCGGGCGCCCCCTGCGCGCCGGAGTGATCGGCCTGGGCTGGGCCGGCCAGCAGCACATGGCCGCGTACGACGCCCTCCCCGGTGTCGAGTTGGTCGCCATCGCCGGAATGGAGGACGTCCCGCGTGCCGAACTCGGCGAGAAGTACGGCATCGACCGCCTCCACCGCGACTGGCAGGAGCTGATCGCCGAGGGCGGCCTCGACGTGGTCAGCGTCGCCGTTCCCACGTTCCTGCACGCGCCGATCGCCGTCGGCGCGCTGGACGCGGGCATCCATGTGCTCAGCGAGAAGCCGATCGCCCGCACGGCCGCGGAGGCGCAGACCATGGTGGAGGCGGCGCACCGAGCGGGCCGGGTGCTGGAGGTGGCGTTCAACCACCGGCGGCGCGGCGACATCCAGGCGCTCAAGGCGGCCATCGACGAGGGGCAGATCGGTCGTCCGTATCACGCCAGGGCGATCTGGCTGCGCCGCGCGGGCATCCCCGCGCTCGGCAGCTGGTTCACCAACCGCGAGATGGCGGGAGGCGGGCCGCTGATCGACATCGGCGTGCACGTGCTCGACTACGCCCTCCACCTCTTCGGTGAGCCGCGCGTCGAGGCTGTCTCCGCAGTCACGCACGCAGAGCTCGGGATCCGGGGTCGTGGTGGGGCGACCGCGGCCAAGCAGAATGTCGGCTCCGACTACGAGGTCGAGGATCTGGCCAGCCTGCTGCTGCGCCTGGAGGGCGGCGGCTCGATCGTCATCGAGACGAGCTGGGCGGCCTACCGGCCGGCCGGCGACGAGTTCGGCATCACCCTGTACGGCACAGAGGGCGGAGCGGACCTGCGGGTCGTCGACTACGCGCCGTCGGGCGAGCTGACCATCTTCACCGGCGACGGCGAGCAGAGCCAGGACATCACGGTCACCGCCGACCCCGGCCGGGGCCACCTCGCGGTCGTCGAGACGTTCCTCGAGCACGTCGCCGAGCCCGCGGACTGGTCGAACTGGGACGGTGCGCTCGCGCTCGACCGGGCCCGCATCATCGACGCGGCCTACGAATCAGCCCGCATCGGCGCAGAGGTCCGTCTGGACGCTGTGACCGATTCGGCGTCCGTCGTCGGGTCGACCGCCACGAAAGGAGCATGACCATGACCCTGCGCGTCACTGTCTGGAACGAGGGCGTCCATGAGGCGACCCAGCTCGAGATCGCCGCGATCTACCCTCACGGCATCCACGGAGCCATCGCTGAGGGACTGCGCGACCTTCTCGGCGACGATGTCAGCGTCCGCACCGCAACGCTCGACGACCCGGAGCACGGCCTCAGCGAGCAGGCGCTCGCCGAGACCGACGTGCTGCTCTGGTGGGGGCACATCGCCCACGACCGGGTGTCGGACGAAGTGGTGGAGCGGGTGCGCCACCACGTGCTCGGTGGAATGGGACTCATCGTGCTGCACTCCGGTCACTTCTCGAAGATCTTCATCAGGATGCTGGGCACGACCTGCTCCCTCCGCTGGCGCAACCCGGAGGGCGGCGAGCGCGAACTGGTCTGGAACGTCAACCCGACGCACCCGATCGCCGCGGGCGTGGAGCAGCCGATCGTGATCGAGGCCCAGGAGATGTACGGCGAGTTCTTCGACATCCCCACGCCGGACGACCTGGTGTTCATCAGCTCGTTCACCGGTGGCGAGGTGTTCCGCTCCGGCGTGACGTTCACGCGCGGCCGCGGCAAGATCTTCTACTTCAGCCCGGGCGACCAGGAGTATCCGGTGTACTTCCACCCGCAGATCCGGCAGGTGCTGGCCAATGGCGTCCGCTGGGCGGCGCCGGTCGCAGGAGTCCGTCAGGAGCCTGAGGTCTCCAACCCGCAGCCCGTCTGAGCAACACTGAGCAACACCGACCCACCGCCTCCCAAGGAGACACAATGACCGACGCCCTCGCGACGCTGCCCGCACCGCGCCATCCCGATCCCGCCGATGCGCCGGCGCTCCGCTGGGGCGTGCTCGGCCCGGGCGGGATCGCGGCCGACTTCACCGACGCCCTGCACCGCCACACCGGCCAGCGGGTGGTCGCCGCGGGGTCGAGGTCGGCCGAGCGCGCCGCTGCGTTCGCAGCGGCGCACGGGGTGGAGCGCTCCCACGGCTCCTACGAGGCACTCGTCTCCGACCCGGACGTGGACGTCGTCTACATCGCGACCCCGCACAGTGAGCACCTCGAGCACGCGCTGCTCGCGATCGCGGCCGGGAAGCACATCCTCATCGAGAAGCCGATGGCGGTGACCGCCGAGCAGGCGCGGCGGATCGTGGCGGCGGCACGCGAGGCGGGAGTCTTCGCGATGGAGGCCATGTGGACCCGCTACCTGCCGCAGACCGACATCATCCGGCAGCTGCTCGAGCGGGAGGCGCTCGGCGAACTGCGTGTCGTCACGGCCGACTTCGGCGGCCACGTGCCCTACCAGCCGGAGAGCCGGCTCTGGAACCCGGCGCTGGCCGGAGGCGCGCTGCTCGACCTCGGCGTCTACACGGTGTCCTGGGCGTCGTTCGCCCTGGGCGCCCCGGCCGGCATCATCGCCGCCGGAACGCTCGCGCCGAGCGGCGTGGACGAACAGGCCGCGCTCCTGCTGTCCTCCGCCGGCGGCGCGCAAGCGTTGCTGAGCACGAGCCTCCTGGCCGGGACGCCGTCCCTCGCCACCATCAGCGGCAGCGCGGCCCGCATCGAGACCGACAGCCCGTTCTGGGGCCCGAGCGGCCTGCGCGTGTTCCGGTCCGACGGCACCCTCGCCGCACACTGGCGCGACCCCTACGGCCGTCCGCACCGCGACGGCATGGCGTACGAGGCAGCAGCCCTCGCCCGCTATGTCGGCGAGGGACGGACCGAGTCGCCGCTCCATCCCCTGGCCGAGGCAGTCGACACGCTCGCGACGATCGACGAGGCGCGCAGGCAACTCGGGGCGACGCGCGTGGAGTGACGGCCAGCGTCGGCCGGACGCGGCACAATGGAGAGGTGCTCGACTCCGCTCCGTACCGCACGGCCGACCTCTACCGGCCGGGTGTCCTCGCGGATCTGAGCCCGGCTCGCCCAGCGCCGGTGCCCGTCATCCCTGCGGTTCCCGGCCAGACCGGACACCTGGCCCGTGTGGTCGCCAGTTCGGCCGACCGGGCGGGCTGGCTGCGCGCCCGCAGTCGCGGCATCACGGCGACGGACGTGGCCAAGCTGTCCACCCCCCGATCCGTCCGGGCTGCGGCCTACGACAAGCTGCACGGCACGGGATTCAGCGGCAACGTGTTCACGCAGCACGGCCGCTCGCGGGAGCCCGAAATCGCGGCCTGGGTGGCCGCCACCCATGGCATCGAGCCCTCTGATTTGCTCTTCCACGCGGAGCGGGATCGGCGCCACCTCGCGACGCCGGACGGTCTCATCCTGCGGACCGGCGGACGGATCGAGCTGGCGGAGATCAAGACCACGAACAAGCCGTTCCGCAGCATCCCGCGCCAGTACCTCCGCCAGATCTGGTGGCAGCAGTACGTGCTCGGTGCAGAGCGCACCCTGTTCGTCTGGGAGCAGCACGACGGTTTCGTCCCGATGCGCGACGAGCCGGAGTGCCGCTGGGTCGACCGCGACGACGCGGAGATCAGCAAGCTGGTCGCCCTCGCGACCGACCTGATCGAGCTGCTGCGTCAGGCGACCTCGGCCGCCGGGCCGGCATCCGGCACGACGACGCCTGCTCCGGCATCCACGGGCGCATCGGTCACGGTGACGGCGGTCCCCGGTGGGATGCGCGTCAGCGCGACCGCGTAGACGGCGATCCAACCGACCGCGACGGTCGTTCCGACCAGTTCCAGCCAGGCGCCGACGTCCGATCCGACGCGCACGATGGCCAGCAGGCCGCCGACGATCGTGATGACCGCCACCGCTGCGCAGCTCAGCCGCGACAGTCGAGACACCCGCGGGAGGCCCCGGCTGAAGCCGACCTGCAGCATCGCGAAGCAGGCCGCCGCGAAGCCGAGTACGGCCGAGACCGTATGGATGAGGTCCTGCGGCGTCGACTTCGGGTTCACCAGGGGCACGGGGCAGTACGCCGAGCAGGTCACCTGCGAGGCGAGCACGAAGCAGATCGACGCGAAGCCGAGTGTCAGCGCGGGCGCCCAGCGGCCGAGCAGCGGCGCGGACGAGCGGACATGACCGCTGGCGATCGCGATGGCGAGGCCTCCGGCGGCGATCAGCAGCAGCGCGACCGCGAATGCCCCCGCGGTCGGTGCGCCGAGCGCACCGAGCTCGCTCACGTACACCGGGTACGGCACGGTCAGCCGGGCCGCCCAGATGACCGCGAGACCGCCGAGCACACAGAGCGTACCGGTGGCCAGCAGCAGTCGTCGCACCTGTCGCTCCTCGGATCGTCCCGTCATGGCTCCGGCCCCTCGGGCGAGGTCGATCCGGGTCGCAGCATCCTAACCGGCCTGTCGCTGGGAACGACCTGGGGGTATCGGAAACAGACTGTTCACATGTGGTGACCCGACCGTAACACCGGGGACTCACGGGCAGGATTGACTAACGGAACCGACCGAGCACGGCCGCGCCTGCCGCGACGGCCACCGACGAGGGGATCACGGATGCCGAAGACGATGCGGGCCGCGCTTCTGGACGCCGCGGGTGGACCCGAAGCCCTGCGCATCGGTGAGACGGCGCGCCCGGACAGGGTCAACGCCGAGTTCGTGGTCAAGGTGGTCGCCTCCAGCGTCAACCCGATCGACGCGAAGACCCGCGCCGGCCGGGGCGTCTTCGGGGCCGTCCACTCCTTCCCCGTGGTGCTGGGTCACGATTTCAGCGGCGTGGTGGTCGAGTCGCCGTACAGCGCGCATCCCCTCCGGCCAGGCGACGAGGTCTTCGGGATGGTGCCCGTTCCGCGATACGGCGGGAGCTACGCCGAGTACATCTCGGTGCCGGCCCTGAGCGTCGTACGCAAGCCGGCGACCCTCTCGCACATCGAGGCGGCGGCCGCACCGCTCGCAGCGTTGACCGCGTGGGGCATGGTGGTCGACGTCGCCAAGGCCCACGAGGGGCAGCGGATGCTCATCCATGCCGGCAGCGGAGGAGTCGGGCACTTCGCGGTGCAGTTCGCCTCGTACTTCGGCGCCCATGTCATCGCGACCGCCTCCGGCGCGAAGACGTCGTGGCTGCGCTCCCTCGGGGCGGCCGAAGTCATCGACTACACCACCACACGGTTCGAGGAGGTGGTGCACGGCGCCGACGTGGTCATCGACCTGATCGGCAACGTCCACGACGAGACGGGAACGCGCTCGCTCTCCGTGCTTCGTCCGGGCGGCTTGATCGTCAATGCGCCCACGGGCAGCTGGCCGAGCTTCGCGGACGACGTCGCGGCCGCCGGCCTGCGCGGGACGGACTACAAGGTGGCGCCCGACGGCAACACGCTTGCCGTCATCGCCCGACTTCTCGAAGCGGGGAATGTGCGGGTGCACGTCGACGAGATCTTCCCTCTGGAGCGGATCGGCGACGCTCATGCGGCGATCGAGGGCGGCCACACCCGGGGGAAGATCGTGGTGAAGGTGGCGGAGGGCTAGCCCGGTCGGCCCCTAGGCGAGCGGTCGCTCCATCACCCAGTCGTCCTCGTACCGGTCGCCGACCAGGAAGTGTTTCGCGCCGACGCGCTCGAACCCGTGCCTGCCGTAGAAGCGCTGGGCGTGGGAGTTCTGCTCATTGACGCCGAGCCACATCCCTCTCGCCCCGGCGTCCGTGGCGACACGCAGACTCTCCTCCATCAGCCGCCCCGCCACACCGGCACCCTGGTGGCCCGGGAGGACGTAGCACTTGCTCAGCTCGGCAGTCGGACGGATGCCGATGCAGCCGCGTACATCCTCATCCGCCGGCTCCCCCAGGTTCACCATGGTGTAGCCGATCACGAAGCCCTCGCCCTCCTCCGCAACCAGCAGGCGACGCGAGTCGTCGGCGAGGTACTCCACGAACCGTTGCTCCGACAGCACCGTGGCGATGAAGGCCGCTTTCGCGTCCTCGGTCGTGTGCGGAGGGCAGGCGAGCGGGAAAGTCGCGGCCGCGACGGCGGCCAGTGCGGCCGCGTCGCCGGCGGCGGCCCGGCGGATGGTGACGGTCATCCATCCAGCCTAGGGCCCGCGCACAGCGGACCGGCCGCCTCCCCGCAGGAAGACGGCCGGTCCGTGTTCTGGTGCGGCTAGTGCCGGCCCTGGGCGACCCAGCCGAGCACGTCGAAGGAGACGCCGCCGAGGCCGGTGACATCGTCGTAGCCCTTCGCGGTCTTCAGCGAGGTGTCCTGATCCATCGTCACGAGGTAGCTGTTGCCGCTGATCTTGCTCGTGTAGACCAACGCCTGCGGCGGGTTCTGCGGCTGAACGTCGCGGAACGCGTTCGGCAGGATGCGCTTCACGCCGTAGAGCGTCGGGTTGGCGAACCCGATCGTCGAGTGTGTGGCCTGCTGCACGATCGCGATCTGCGCGGCGACGATCGGCGAGGCCAGCGACGTACCGCCGTAGGTCTCGTTGATATAGTCACCGGTGGCCAGCGTGCTGTCGTCGACGATGGGCCGGATCCCGATCTGGAAGCCGGTGTACGGGTCGGCCAGCGCGGCGACGTCAGGCGAGACGCGCTTGCCCTGGGCGAGCGCCGCCGGAACGATGCCCCGCTGGTAGTCCGGCTGGGCGAAGACAGCGCTGACGCCGCCACCCGCCCCGCCGACGAACCGGGTACCCGGCAGCGGCAGCATGTAGCTCAGGGTGCCGTTGCCGTTCTTGAGGATCTGGTCGAACTGGTCGCCCCAACCGGTCTCCCACGCGATCTTGCCGTTCTTGTCGATTGCGGTGCTAGTGCCGCCGACCGAGGTCACCCAGGGGGAGGACGCCGGGAAGTCAGGCGAAGCGTAGCCCAGCTGCGTGGGGGCTGCCTCGTCGCCGTTGTCGCCGCTCGAGAAGTACAGGCCGATGCCCTCGCCCGCGGCCTGGAGCTGCAGGTTCACCTCACCCTGGATCACGTCGGCGGGAACAGCCTCGCCCACGTTGCCGTAGCTGTTGCTGACGATGTTGGCGAGCTTGTTGTCGAGGATCTTCGACATCGCGATGTCCAGGCCGCCGGAGCAGTCCGTCCCACCGACGTAGAGGATGCGCGCCCCCGGAGCGATGCCGTGGACCGACTCGACGTCGAGCGTCTGCTCGCCCTGCCATCCACTCGGCTGCTGGCAGAGGTCCTGGTCGGTGAACTCGCCCGGCTTCGGCACCAGCTGCTGGTAGCTGGAGTTGGTGAGGCCCGGCTCGCCGTTCTGCTGCGAGTACGAGTTGACGTCCTTCAGGATGCTCGGGCTGGCGTACGCGTCGATGATCGCGACGGTCTGGCCGGTTCCGTTGACACCCTTCGCGGCGAGGTCGTTCAGGCCATAAGCGCTGCGCAGCTGCTGCGGGGTGTAGCCGCAGTTGTTGGTGCTGTACTGCGTCTGACCGTTGTACGCGGGCGGCACCGTGACGGTGTTCTCGCCGATGTAGTGCGAGCACGGAGCGTCGATGACCGGCGCTGCAGCCGCCATCTTCCGCGACGTCTGCGGGTCACCGGTCGGGCCGAGGTCGCCCTGCTTGATCGAGTCCGGACGCGTCGTCGTCCGCGACTGCTCCACGCTGATGGCCGAGACATTCGCGGCGATGGAGGCGGGGACCGACGGTGCGGAGGCCGGGGCGATGAGCGTGCGGTCGCCGTGCGTGAAGCTGTGCAGCGAGGTGCCGAAGACGGAACCGAGCTGGTCCGGCGTTCCGCGGAAGACGACGTACTGGCGGCTGTCCGGGACGCCCTGGATGGTCAGTCCCGCAGCCGTGATGAAGTTGACGACCGATTGGAAGTCGGCCTTCGTCGGCGAGAAGCGGTTGATCCACTGCTGCGGCGACAGGGCCTTGCGGTAGCTGTGGTCGAACGGATCGGAGACGGCCTTGGCGAGGGCTTCAGCGCCCTTCTGGTCGCGGAGGGGCAGGTAGATCTCACCCTGCACGGTGGCGGTGGCCGGGGCGGCGCCTGCGTCGTTGGCGGCGGTGGCCCAGGCGGGGACGGAGCCGGCGTAGGTCACGCGGTCCGCGGCGCCGGCAGCGGACGCTCCCGCCAATGACAAAGCCACCACGGCGGAGGTGGTGGCGATGATCCCGAGAGCCCTCTTGTGGAAGGTTCGAGTGGTGCGAAATGCCATGAAGTGTCATCCTTCGAATCGGACGGGCTCAACCCTGAGCCGCCGCGCTTTGCGCGACAGGAGCGACCCTAGACCAGGGCGTTCTACCACCACAAGAGGGGGTAGACACCGCTGTTGCGTTCGTTGCTCGGATGAAGATTTCTCACTGCGCAAGCCCCCGCCCCGCCCGGGAAAACGCCGACGGGGCCGGGGCCGGCAGGCGGCCCCGACCCCGTCGGGATGTTCGTGAAACGAACTCAGATGGCGTTGACGTCCAGCGGGATGCCCGGGCCGAACGTGGTCGACACGGCGCCCTTCTGGATGTAGCGGCCTTTGGAGGCGGACGGCTTGAGACGCACGACCTCTTCGAGGGCGGTCGTGATGTTGTCGTTCAGCTGCTCGGCGGTGAAGCCGGCCTTGCCCACGACGAAGTGGACGTTGGCGTGCTTGTCGACGCGGAACTCGATCTTTCCGCCCTTGATGTCGGAGACGGCCTTGGCCACATCCGGGGTGACGGTGCCGGTCTTCGGGTTCGGCATGAGGCCGCGCGGGCCCAGCACCTTACCGAGACGTCCGACCTGACCCATGAGCTCCGGAGTGGAGACGGCCGAGTCGAAGTCGGTGTAGCCACCGGCGACCTTCTCGATCAGCTCGGCGCCGCCGACCTCGTCCGCACCGGCCGCGATGGCCGCGTCGGCCGCGGGGCCGGTCGCGAACACGATGACGCGGGCGGTCTTCCCCGTACCGTGAGGGAGGATGACGGTGCCGCGGACCATCTGGTCCGCCTTGCGGGGGTCGACACCGAGCTTCAGCGCGACCTCGACGGTCGAGTTGAACTTGGCGGAGCCGGTCTCCCGGGCGAGGGCGACAGCCTCCTCCGGGGTGTAGAACTTTCCGGCCTCGATCTTGTCGGCCGCGGCGCGGTAGGCCTTTGACTTCTGTGCCATGTGATTTCTCCTAACGAGAATGTGGTGCGAGCCTGGCCGGCTCTTCCACGAAGTGTCTGGTGGAGTCGGGGCCTCAGGCCTCGACCGTGATGCCCATCGAACGGGCGGTGCCTGCGATGATCTTCGACGCCGCGTCGATGTCGTTGGCGTTGAGGTCGACCATCTTCTGCTCGGCGATGGCGCGCACCTGCTCCTGGGTCAGCTTGCCGACCTTGTTGGTGTGCGGGACGCCGGAGCCCTTGGGCACGCCTGCGGCCTTCTTGATCAGCTCGGCGGCCGGCGGCGTCTTCAGGACGAACGTGAACGAGCGGTCCTCGTAGACGGTGATCTCGACCGGGATGACGTTGCCGCGCTGCGACTCGGTGGCCGCGTTGTACGCCTTGCAGAACTCCATGATGTTCACGCCGTGCTGACCCAGGGCCGGGCCGATCGGCGGGGCCGGGTTGGCAGCGCCGGCGTTGATCTGAAGCTTGATCAGACCGGTGACCTTCTTCTTCGGTGCCATGTCTCTTCCTTCTTTATGTATTCGAGCGGTTCAGGCCGCAGCCCTGGCGCTCTCCCGGTTTCTCGGCCCTTCCGAGACCCGGTGATAGTGAAATCTGTGGGGATCTGTTGGAAAACAGCGGGGAGGCTCTGGATGTTCCCTAGAGCTTGGTGACCTGGTCGAAGCTGAGCTCGACCGGCGTCTCGCGCTCGAACAGGGAGACGAGGACGGTGAGCTTGCCGCTCTCCGGCTTGATCTCGCTGATCGACCCCGGCAGGCCCGCGAACGAGCCCTCCTTGATGGTGATCGTCTCGCCGATCTCGAAGTCGACCTCGGCGGGGATGACGCGTGCGGTGGACTTCTGACCCTTCGCTGCACCCTTGGCCGGCGCCGCCTCGACCTGTACGAGGCTCTTCAGCATCGAGAAGGCCTCTTCGAAACGCAGCGGCGTCGGGTTGTGCGCGTTGCCGACGAAGCCGGTGACGCCCGGCGTGTGGCGGACGACCGACCAGCTGTCCTCGTTGAGATCCATGCGCACGAGCACGTAGCCCGGGATGCGCACGCGGTTGACCATCTTGCGCTGGCCGTTCTTGATCTCGACCACGTCCTCCATGGGGACCTGGACCTCGTAGATGAAGTCCTCCATGTTCATCGAGACCATGCGGTTCTCGATGTTGGACTTCACCCGACGCTCGAAGCCTGCGTAGGAGTGGATGACGTACCACTTGCCCAGCTTGGAGCGGAGCTCCGTGCGGAACGCCTCGTACGGGTCGGCGACGGCCTCGTCCTCCTCGTCCTCGACGGCGAGCTGGGCAGCCTCTGCCTCGTCCTCGTCGTCGACCTCGAGGGCCTCATCGACGGCACGGTCGGCCTCGGGGTCGACCGCTTCCGCCATCGCGTCCAGCACGGCGTCGAGGTCGATCTCGGTGCCGTCGTCGGCGACGACGTGCAGCGCTTCGTGCTCGGCGGCGTCGGACGCCTCGTCCTCGCTCGCGAGGACGTTGCCGGTCTGCGCCTCGTCGTCTTCGGAGGACTGCTCCGCAGCAGGAGCCCAGTCCACGTCGTCGCGATTCGTCTCAGACACTGAATTCATTCCATTTCTTGTCGGGAGGGCCAGATGTTTGCCGGAAGGTCCAGCGCGGCCCGGTCGACGTCGTCTACTTCGGGTTTCCGAAGACCCAGACGACACCCATGCCGAACACCCAGTCAAGGAGTGACACGAGAGCCATCATGATGATCACGAATACGAGCACGACGCCGGTGTAGCTGAAGAGCTCTTTGCGGGTCGGCGTGACGACCTTCTTGAGTTCGCCGATGACCTGCCTGATGAACAGGGCGATCCGCGCGAAGGGGTTGCGCCGCGCGGCGCTGTCCTTCTTCGCGTTGGCGACGATCTCCTCGCTCGGCTCGTCGATTACCTTTCGGGCCACCTCGTTACACCTTTCGTGGATCGACATCGGAATGCCGACTTGCAGGGCGGACAGGAATCGAACCTGCAACCTGCGGTTTTGGAGACCGCTGCTCTGCCAATTGAGCTACCGCCCTAGGAAAGCGAACCGTCATAGCTCTCTGCTTCCGGTCTCAAGGCTAGCCGATCGAACATCCGAACGTGCTGCGGATGCCCGGCCGAGGGCAGTAGGGCTGCCGTCGCCGACCTCAAAAAAGGGCGCAGAAAAGCTTGGCAGATTCAACCACCGCGTCAAGTGTACGGGACGCCGACGGTCACCCGCAAAGCGGCCGTTCAGAGGAGCTTCCGCTCCAGTGCCCATGCGGTCAATTCGTGCCGGGACGACAGCTGCAGCTTGCGGAGCACGGCCGAGACGTGCGTCTCGACGGTCTTGATCGAGATGAACAGTTCGGAGGCCACTTCTTTGTACGCATAGCCGCGGGCGATCAGCCGCATTACCTCGCGCTCGCGTGCCGACAGGCGGTCCAACTCGTCGGTCGACTCCGCCTGCTCCCCGGACGCGGCGCCGAAAGCGTCGAGGACGAAGCCGGCGAGCCGCGGCGAGAACACGGCGTCGCCGCCCGCGACGGCCAGTACCGCGTCGCTCACCTGCCGTCCTGAGCTCCCCTTCGTCAGGTAGCCGCGGGCACCGGCGCGGATGACCCCGACCACATCGTCCGCGGCATCCGACACGCTCAGCGCCAGGAACCGGGTGGCCGCGGCCTCTGGGGCGTTGGTGTCGGCGCCGACGCGCCGGATCACCTCGGCTCCCCCGCCGCCCGCGCCGCCCGGCAGGTGCACATCGAGGAGCACCACCTCCGGCCGCGTCTCGAGGATGACCGCGACCGCAGCATCCACGTCGGCGGCCTCGCCCACCACATCCAGCCGCTGATCGAGGTCGGCGCGGAGGCCGGATCGGAAGATGGAGTGGTCGTCGACCACCACGACGGTGACGGTCCCGGAGGTGCCGGTCGGTTCACTCATGTCGCCTCACTCGGAATCTCGATACTCAGGTGGATCTCGGTGCCACTGTCGCGCGCGGTGACCGTCGCCTGGCCGCCGGCGCGCCGCATCCGCCCGATGATCGATTCTCGGACGCCGAGCCGCCCGTCGGGAAGCGCCCGCACGTCGAAACCCGGCCCGCGGTCGCGGACGAACACATCGGCGCGCTCCGCCGTGTGCTCGATGTAGACCGAGACCTCTCCGCCCGCATGCCGCGCCGCGTTCAGCATCGCCTCCCGAGCGGCCGACCCCAGCTCGGACGGCGCCCCCCGCACCGGCTCGCCGACGGAGACCACCTCGAAGTGCACCGCGTGGTCCACCTCCAGGGCCGCAGCGATCTCGCGCAGCTCGCCGGCCAGGTCCCGCTCCTCCTGCCGGGAAACCGCGGCGGCGTCGGCGTAGAGCCAGTCGCGCAGTTCCCGCTCCTGCGCCCGCGCGATCCTCCCCACCTCGCTGGACGCACCCGCACGATTCTGGATGAGCGCGAGGGTCTGCAGCACGGAGTCGTGCAGATGCGCGGCCATCTCGGCACGCTGCTCCTCTTTGATTCGTGCGGTCCGCTCGGAGATGAGCTCACGCCACAGCCGGAGTCCCCACGGGGCCACCAGCACGGCAGCGCCGGCGAACGTGGTGATCAGGATGCCCAGCCACAGGATCCCCGGACCACCGGCATCCTGCGTCAGAGCGAGCGCCAGCGCGACCACCACCAGGAAGGCACCGCACGCGATGCGGAAGACGGTCGGGGTGAGCGGGGCGAAGGCGGCCGGCTCCTCGTCCGCCAGCTGCTCCCAGGCGACCGCGACCACCACCAGCCCGGCCGCGGCGATGAGCGCCCCGAAACCGGCTCCCAAGGCGCCGCCCGCTGCCAGCACGACCGCCGCGATCCCCGCGGCCGCCCCCGCTCCGGCGAGCACCCACGGCACGTTCACGCGACGGCGGACACCCTCCGGCGGGTCGTCCGCCTCCGGCGCGCGCAACGGCGTCAGCGCCCAGAGCCAGAGGTACAGCAGGATGCCGCCCCCGCCCAGGAAGGTGGCACCGACGAAAGCCCAGCGAACCGCGGCGACCGGCCAGCCCAGGTGATCGGCCAGCGCGACGGACACTCCGCTGACCACGCACGACCGCGGGCGCGCCAGCGGCGGGTGCGAAGCGCGCTCGTGCGTCGCGTGCGGCCCGGCGGGCACTGTGGAGGCCATGCCAGCATCCAAGCAGACCCCGAACCGGCCCGCACCAGGAGGCGTCCGGAATCAGGGTTCGGTCAGGGGTTCACCCGATACCGGCCGAACCGGCGCGCCGCCACGATGGGGAGCATGTCACAGAACGAATCGACCCGGCCGGTGGGGACACCCGGCAACCCCTACGGGGGCCCGCAGTCCGGTTTCGCCGGCCGCGGGACCCGGTTCTTCGACTGGATGCGCGGGCTCGGCGTCGTGCGCGCCGACGGCTGGCTCGGCGGAGTGTGCGCCGGGATCGCGTACCGGCTCGGCATCGATCCGCTCATCGTGCGCGGCATCGTCCTCGTCGCCGGCGTCCTGGGCGCCCCGGTGCTGCTGCTGTACGCGGCGGCATGGGCCCTCCTCCCGGACCGCGACGGCCGCATCCACCTGCAGAACCTGTTCGAGAACGACTTCGAGCCGCCGATCGTGGCCATCGGTGTGATGGTGCTGCTGTCGCTGCTGCCGTGGACGAGCGGACTCTGGTGGGCGCACGGAGCATTTTGGGACGCCTCCGCCTGGGGCGACGTCATCGGCCGGGTGGTGTGGACTCTCGTGGTGATCGGTGCGGTGATCGCGCTCATCGTCGTCGCGGTGCGCAACTCCGAAGCCCGGGCAGCGGCGTCGCGCAGCGGGCAGGGAGCATGGGCGATGGGGTCAGCGCCGGGCGGCGCGACTGCGGAGGCATCTCCTGCCGGGGCCTCGGCTCCCGGGACCTCAGCTGCCGGCGCGTCGGCCGCCAGCGCCTCGGCTGCCGGCGCCTCGACCGTGCCGGCGACAGCGGCTCCGGATGCGGCGGAGCCCGCGGATACGGTGCAGCTCGACGTCGCGGCCGAGCCGACAGCGCCGCCCGCGCCGCCGCAGGGCGCCTCGACGGATGAGCTCGCGGACTGGCGGCAGCGTCAGGCGCAATGGCGGGCGGACCATGCGGCCTGGAAGCAGCGCCTCGCCGCCGACATGCGGGCGGTGAAGGCTCAGCGGTCCGCCGAGCTCCGCAGCCAGGTCGCAGTCGCCACCGCAGAGGCGGCCGCCCGCCGGGAAGCGTACCGTGCGGCGAACCCGCGGTTGGGTGCCGCCATCGGCTGGCTCACCGTCGGCCTTGCGCTTGTCGCCGGCTCCGTCGTGGCCATCGTCTGGCCGCAGCTGGAGGGCGTCGCCCGCTACACCACGGCCGCCGGTTTCGCGGCGGCGACCCTGATCGTCGGGGTGGTCGTGCTGATCGCCGGGCTCGCCCGTCGCCGCAGCGGCTTCCTCATCTTCCTCGGGATCCTGCTCGCCGTGCTTACCGGGGTGGCCCTGTTCCTGACGGGCGACGGTTTCGCCGGGCTCCGCATCACCACGGAGGGCGTCCCCGCCCTCCTCCAGTACTGAGATCCGACAAGGAGCCACGGAAATGACCGAACCGCAGAACACGACCGACCCAGCATCCACCACACGTATTTCGACTGCCCCGTCGGTGGCGCACGCTGCCATCCGCTGGGGAGGCGTGGTGTGGGGAGTGGTCCTCATCGCCTTCGCCGCCGTGACGCTCTCCATCGTGTCGTCGCCGGAGCGCGCGGCCGGAACCCGGGCGTGGATAGCCTCCCTGGAGCCCGGTTCGGCCTGGGCGCTCGGGGCGGCCCTGCTGGGGCTGATCATCGTGGTGTCGGCGCTTCTCGGCGGCATCCGCGCGTCGCAGCGTCGCCGCGTCCGGTAGCAGTACCTCCCGACCGCCCCGTCGGCGCTAGCCGCACGGCGCGCGAGTCGTGACTCGTTGCCCTAAAGATTGACGAGTTGCGACATGTAGTCACGACTCGCGGACGGGCGGACGGGCGGATGGGAGCGGCGGGCCGACGGGGTGCGGATGGGCGCGGCGGGCAGGCAGCTCGGCGGGGGCGGTTGGGTCGGAGATTCCGGCGCTTGTGTCGGAGATTCGGCCGTGGCCCGGCGGCGGCGTCCKACGGGCCGCGGCCAGTCGGAGATCCGGGCCCAGATCTCCGACGCGCTCGCCACGCCCCCGAGACGACCGTCCACAACCTCGGCCAGGTGGGGGTTGTCCACTGATTTCCGCCGCAGCGGGCTGGGCGTCGGGCGTCCCTGAGACGATGGCTCTATGACCACAGCAACCGACGCCCTCGTCCGCCTCCGCGCCCTCGTCGGGCGACCGGATGCGGAATTCCACGATGGGCAGTTCGAGGCGATTACCGCTATGGTCGACGATCACCGACGTGCTCTGGTCGTGCAGCGGACGGGGTGGGGCAAGTCGGCCGTGTACTTCGTCGCCACCATGCTGCTCCGGGCGCGTGGGGCCGGCCCGACCATCCTCGTGTCACCGTTGCTGGCCTTGATGCGCGATCAGGTATCGGCCGCCGAACGCGCGGGCGTCCGAGCCGTCACCATCAACTCCGCCAACCGGCACGAATGGGACGATGTAGCCGCTCGCCTGCGAGACGACTCGGTGGATGTCCTGCTCGTCTCTCCGGAACGGCTCAACAACCCGGAGTTCCGCGATACCCAACTTCCCGCGCTCGTAGAGCGCAGTGGCCTGCTGGTCGTCGACGAGGCGCACTGCATCTCTGACTGGGGCCACGATTTCCGCCCCGACTACCGGCGGCTGCGCGACCTGATCGCGCTCCTCCCGGAGGGCGTTCCCGTGCTCGCCACCACCGCGACCGCCAACGAGCGCGTCGTCGCCGACGTGGTGGAGCAGCTGGGCTCCGGTCGCGACGGCGAGGTGCTGACGATCCGGGGACCGCTCGCCCGGCGCTCGCTGCGACTCGGCGTACTGCCGCTGCCCGACGCCACCACCCGGCTGGCGTGGCTGGCCGGGCACCTGGCCGACCTTCCCGGGAGCGGCATCGTCTACACCTTGACGGTATCGGCGGCGGAGGACACCGCGCGGGTGCTCCGGCGCGCCGGCCATGAGGCGCACGCCTACACCGGACAGACGGACACCGCCGAGCGGGAAGACCTGGAGGGTCGGCTGAAGCGCAACGAGGTCAAGGCGCTGGTCGCGACCAGCGCTCTCGGCATGGGTTTCGACAAGCCGGACCTCGGGTTCGTCGTGCACCTGGGTGCACCATCGTCACCGGTGGCGTACTACCAGCAAGTCGGGCGAGCGGGGCGAGCGACCGAGAACGCGGATGTGCTGCTCCTGCCCGGGCCGGAGGACCGCGCTATCTGGCAGTACTTCGCGACAGCGTCGATGCCGTCACGGGAGAAGGCTGCAGCGGTGTTGGAGGCGCTCGGCAGCCAGGCGCAATCGACCCGTGTCCTGGAGAGCAGGGTGGACCTCAGGGCGTCCACGCTCGAACTGTTGCTGAAGGTGCTCGACGTCGACGGCGCCGTGCGGCGGGTGAGCGGAGGCTGGGTCGCGACCGGCGCTGCCTGGCAGTACGACGAGGAACGCTACGCCCGGATCGCCACTGCCCGGGAAGCCGAACAGCGCTCGATGCTGGAGTACGAATCGACGACCGGCTGCCGCATGGAGTTTCTGCAGCGGGCGCTCGACGACCCAGCTGCGGGGCCTTGCGGCCGCTGCGACAACTGCGCGGGCGTCTGGTACCCCTCCGAGGTGGATGGTGCGACCGCTGGCGAGGTCGGCTCGCTGCTCGATCGCGTGGGTGTGGAGATCGAGCCGCGCAAGCTGTGGCCGACCGGGGCCGACCGGCTCGGTGTGGCGGTCAAGGGCAAGTTGCGTCCGGAGCAGCAGCTGCAGCCCGGCCGTGCGTTGGCGCGCCTCACCGATCTCGGCTGGGGCGGACGGCTCCGTGAGTTGCTGGCAGACGGTGCGCCGGACCAGCCGATCCCGCCGGCCGTGCTCGATGCGTGCATCCGGGTCCTGGCCGACTGGGACTGGGTCACGCGCCCTGGCGCGATCGCGGCGATGCCGTCACGACGCCGGCCGTTGTTCGTGGAGTCGCTCGCACAAGGACTTGCCACGGTCGGCCGGTTGCCGTTCGTCGGGACGCTGGCATGGCGCGGTGGCCCGCCGTCCGGCGAGCCCGGAGGGAACAGCGCCTTCCGACTCGGGTCCGTCTGGGACCACTTCTCCGCGGACGGACTGGAGGTGCCTGCCGGCGCTCCGGTGCTGCTCGTGGACGATCTCGTCGACAGCCGCTGGACGCTCACCGTCGCCGGGCAGGAGCTGCTTCGCGCCGGTGCGTCATCGGTGCTGCCCTTCGCCGCCGCGCTCCGCAGCTAGGCAGGGCAGCGACCATGCGCCGCCCGCCGCAGCCGTCAGATGAAGTCGCCGCCGCCGAAGTCGCCGCCACCACCGAAGTCGCCGCCACCACCGAATCCGCCCCAGTCGCCGCCGCCCCAGCCTCCCGCATCGCCACCACCGGAGGGGTCACCGCCGCCGTCCCAGCCGGCCGCGTCCACGGATCCGTCGTTGCCGGAGGCGTTCTCCACGCCGGAATCACCGCCTTGGCCGCCATCACCGGAGCCACCATCACCGTTCTGGTCGTTGGCGTTCTGGTTGTCACCGTTCTGGTCGTTGGCGTTCTGGTTATCGCCGTTCTGGTCGCCGGAGCCGCCATCCGCCTGGTTGTCGCCCGGACCGGGAAGGAACGCGCCGACCAGAGCAGACCCGATCACGTAGCCCACGACACTCCCCAGGAGGGAGCTGGCGAACATGCTGCCGAAGCCCATCCCGCCGTAGCCGCCGCCCCGAGGACCGCCGCCGAGGGCACGCTCGAGGGTCCCGGGCTGGCGCAGCTCCGACCGGGTGGCCGATTGCGCGAGCGAACGCGGGTCGTCGCCGCGCGGCTGCTCCCCCGCCGGCGCGGCCGCGCTGAGCTGCTGGAACAGCAAGCGGCGCTGGTCCGGCGACAGCTTCGCGAACGCCTCCTCATGGACCTGCTCGATCGTCTCGGGCGGAGCGGTGCGCAGCAGGTAACGATACCGTTCGACCGCTATCTCGTCCGCGCTGCGCGCGTGTCCAGCAGTCTGCGCGCCAGCACTGGCGCCGGCGTCGGATGGCGGATAGGTGGGGTTCTGCGTCTGAGAGCCGTTCGGGCGCGGCTCCTCGCGTCCCAGCAGGCGGTCAAGGAATCCCATGTCGTCCCCTTTGCTCCGTATCGGCACGAGCGCGCCGCGGTGCCTTCAGCCTATGGATACCAGCGTGTGAATACTCTCAGAGTCGGCCGGGTGTCACCCTCACGAACGGTGGACGGCAGCCGTCAGAGCGACAGTCCGACGAGCACCGGCTCCGCCTGCAGCATCACACCGAACTCGGCCTGGACCCGCGACTGGATGAAGTCGGCCAACTGCACCACGTCCGCCGCCGTCGCTCCCCCGCGGTTCACGATCGCGAGCGTGTGCTTCGACGAGATCCCGGCGCCGGATCCCGGCAGCGCGAACCCGCGGCGGATCCCCGCGTTCTCGATCAGCCACGCGGCACTGAGCTTCACCGTGTACTCGCTCGCGGCGAGCGGCGGCACGTCGAGCGGGTGCACGCCGCCGGGCGGAATGCTGATCACGGCGTCCGGCTCCGGGGGCTCCTGGGCCCATCGCGGCGCATTCGCCGGCAGCGACCGGGCGAAGCTCTCCGAGACGATCGGGTTGGTGAAGAACGATCCCGAGCTGACCGAGTCGGGGTCGCCCGGGTCCAGCACCATGCCCTTCGAGGAGCGCAGGGCGAGCACCGCACGCCGGAGCTCAGCCACGGGAACGCGCGACCCGAGCGAGACGCCGAGCGCGTCGGCGAGCTGCGCGTACGCCACCGGTGCACTCAGGGGTGCGCCCACATCACCGGGGACGGTGCCGTCGGACAGTTCCAGATCGACGGAGAGCACAACGCCCAGTCGGCCGCGCTTGAGCACGGACGTCCGGTACCCGAGGCCCAACTCGTCCCGCGTGAGGTACACCACCTCGCCCGAGCCGTCGTCGAGGAATTCGACCCCGACGAGCGCGGACTCCAACTCCTGGCCGTACGCCCCGATGTTCTGCACGGGAGCGGCGCCGGTGGAACCGGGGATACCGGAGAGCGCCTCGACACCCGACCAGCCGTTGCGCACGGTGAGCGCGACCAACTCGTCCCACGGCTCGCCGGCCTGCACCCGGATGCGGATGCGGCCCTCGGCAGAAGGCAGACGGTCGACGCCCCGCGTCCGGACGTGGATCACCGTCCCGTCGAAGCCCTCGTCGCTCGCGACCGTATTCGAGCCGCCGCCGAGCAGCAGCCAGCCCTCGCCCGAGGCGCGCGCGGTCCGGACGGCCTCGATGAGGGCACCGCGGTCATCCGCGGCCACGAAGTCCGCCGGGACACCGCCGACACGGATCGTGGTGAGCTCGGCCAGCGCCGGGATGTCGCCGGTCATGCGAAACGGACGCGAACCTGCGCCTTACCCAGCACCGTCTCGCCGCCGAAGGTGGTCGTCAGGTCGATGCGGGCGACGCGAGCCTCCGGGTCCAGCTGACCGACCTTGGCAGAGACCGAGACGGTGGCACCGTCGGACGGGTCGACGACAACGGGTCGGGTGAAGCGCACCTGGTAGTCGGCGACGAGCGCCGGGTCGCCGACCCAGTCGACGACCGGCTGCACGGCGAGACCCATGGTCAGCATCCCGTGGGCGATCACGCCGGGGAGGCCGACCGAGGTGGCCACGTCGTCGCGGTAGTGGATCGGGTTGAAGTCGCCCGAGGCTCCGGCATAGCGGACCAGGGAGTCGCGGCTCAGCTCGAACGACCGCTCGGCGACCACATCGCCGACACTCAGGCTGTCGAAGTCCGGCGCGGCCATCACTCGTCTCCTCGCACGACCAGGGTGGATGTGGCGGTCACCACGTGGGCACCGTCCGCGTCGACGATGGTCGACTCGGCCGTAACCATCGAGTGGGGGCCCAGCGACTTGACCGAGCTGACGCGCAGCGTCGCCGTCAGCTCGTCGCCGGCGAACACCGGGCGGCTGAAGGTGAAGCGCTGGTCGCCGTGGACGACGCGGCTGAAGTCGATGCCCGCATCCGGCTCGGCGAGGAGCTGCGCGAGGGTCGCCTCCTGCACCACCACCGGGAAGGTCGGCGGCGCGACCAGGTCGGGGTGGCCGGCCTCCCGGGCCGCGTCAACGTCGAGGTTGGTGGGGTCGGTCGCGAAGACGGCCCGCGCGAACTCGCGCACCTTCTCGCGCCCCACGAGGTACGGCCGGGTGGGCGGGAACTCCCGCCCCTGCAGCTCTGGATTCACTGGCACCCGTCGATTCTAACGATCGGCGCTGCACGCCGCCCGGACGGCGGAAGACCCCGGAGGCCAGTGGCCTCCGGGGTCTTCGTGCTCGGTGCTAGCGCCTTACTGGCAGCTGTCACACTGCAGCAGGTCCATGGGGTCGACGGGAACCGAGTAGCCGCCAACGCTGTCGTTTTCGTAGTCCATGATGGCCTCCCCTAGAAGTCTTGGTTACCGCGTCCTGCGGTGTTCACCCACTATATAACCCGAATGACACGATTGTCATTCCACTACATGTTGTGTTTTGGAGTTTTTTCTCTCTGCCCCGAGATTACGGGCGACCACCGACATTTTGAGTTCGCACGTGCTGCGACTCACCGGCGTGTCGCGCCCCCGACCGACCATCCCGTCGCAGATCGACTCGCCTGAATGACAGCCCCCAGTAGGCTCTGGCTGTGAGATCCCACCCCGTCGTCGCGATGTTCGCAGCGGCCCTGCTCGCACTCGGTCTCACAGCATGTACCAGCCCCGGTCACCGAGCGCAGGCAACGCCCTCACCCTCGAGCACCACAGTGGACGCCACGGCCGATCAACCCATGCTTGACGGCGTCATCGCGACGGGCACCCTCCCGTCGGCCACCGGCGAAGCCACAGGTCGGATCACCCTGACCGCCACGGGCAACAGGGTGAGAGCGACGCTGACGGACTTCCACTCCAGCGCCACCGGTCAGCTCGACCTGCAGCTGAGCCCCAACCCGGTCACGGCGAAGTGCGCCGCCGACTCCTGGTCGTTCGTGATGAACGCCGTCGAGGGCGAGCAGGATGCCTGGTCGCTGCCGATCGGGGTCGCCGGCGGCCCGTTCGAGGTCGACCCGACCTACCTGCACACAGCCGTACTCCGCGTAGATGCGGATGCCGGAAAACCGAACGACGACGGGTGCGTCTACCCCGTGCTGGCGGCGGCAACGCTCAACTGGAGCATTCCGCCGACGCACGCGGAGCTGACCGTCAGCGACCACGGCCGGCGCGCGCACGCCGAGGGCGCCGTGACGACCACGGGCGGCCATCCCTCGACCTACACTGTGGCACCCGGCGACACCGTCGAGGCCATCCTGGCGCGCTTCGCACTCACGCGAGAACAGTTCGGCTATCTCAATCCGTACGACGGCGCCGTTGAGACACCCGACCTGCGGTACGGGACGGTCTACAACCTCTCCCCGGCCGATCGGGGCGCGGCTCCCAGCTGGAGACAGTGAGGGTGCCTGGCCGCCACCGCCGATGACTTCGGTGGCGGCCAGGGGTCATTCGCCGTCCAGCGGGATGAACACCCGCATGGTGCTCGGCCCCCTGTTCGCCCACCGGAAGTAGGGACGCAGCTCGACGACGGTCGACGACCGGACGTCTGCATCCGGAGCCGAGCCGTACGGCCAACCGCTTGACGGCGGCGCCACGATGGAGACCGACGCCGATGACCCGGTGGCGGTCGCAGTCGGCGGGTTCGCCGGGTCGAGGCGGATCGCATCCACGTGCGTGCCGTCCGGGAGGTCGGTGGATTCGGCGCACAGCACGAGCGGACCGCGCTCGACGGCCGCGGTACCGCGCAGCGCATCGATCCGGGGGTCCGGGTAGGTGACCCGCGGCGCCATCGGCAGGTCCAGCAGGAGGGGTTCGTCCGGGGCGAAGGTTCCTCGCCACCGGACGTTGCCATCCTCAGGCTGCAGCGTTTCGTCGCCGATCGACGCGACGGCACCGTCCGCCCAGGAGGGGATGCGGACGCTCAACTCCAGCTCGTCGTCCGCCTCGACCGTGATCGAGATGCGGCCGTCGAACGGATAGCCGCCGCTCCGGACGCGCACGCGGACCGGCGCACCGCTCACGGTGGTTGCGATGTCCAGGTCACCGAACTGGTGTATCTGGATGCCGTCCGTCGACGCGGTCGCGAAGTAGGACTGGACGCTGGCCAGGGTGCGGGCAACGTTCGTCGGGCAGCAGGAGACCTCGAACCAGGGCGCCCGGAGACTCGCCTCCGCCCGCTCGCTGAGTTCGTCCGCGGCCGGGACGGACCCGAGCGTGCGCTGGTGGAGGGTGTTGGCGTAGTAGAACGCCGTGCCCTCCTCGCTCGGCGAGACGAGGACTGCGTTGAGCAGGGTGCGCTCGATGAGGTCGGCGTACTTCGCCTCGCCGCTCTCCAGCAGCAGCCGCCAGCTCAGCATGACCGAGCCGATGGCGGCGCACGTCTCCGCGTAGGCACGGTCGGCCGGCAGCTCGTAGTCGCTTCCGAACTCCTCGTTCTGGTGGTGGGAGCCGACCCCGCCGGTCAGGTAGGTCCGCGCCGCCAGGGTGTTCGTCCACTGACGTTTCACCGCGTCCAGCAGGCCGGTGTCGCCGAACTCGGTGGCCACGTCCACGGCGCCTGCAGCGAGGTACTCTGCTCGCACCGCGTGGCCGCGCAGGACGTCCGCATCCCGAACCGGGACGTCGTCCAGGAAGTACTCGCTCGACTGGAACAGGTTCGTCTTCAGGCGTTTGCGACCGCGGCGCTCGACGAAGATCCTGGCCAGCTCCAGGTACCGCGGCTCCGACAGTGCGCGTCCCAGTTCGGCGAGTGCCGGCTCGATCTCGGGGTGCCCGCAGATGGCGTCACGCCCGTCCGGCCCGAACTCGGTGTAGACGAGGTCGGCGAGCCGGCGCGCGACATCGACGATGAGGTCGAGGTGTCCGGTGCGCACGCGGGCGACGGCGGCCTGGAACAGGTGGCCGAAGCAGTACAGCTCGTGACCCCACTCGAGGCCGGAGAAGCGCGGTCGCTGCCCCTCCCGACCGAAGGACGTGTGGAGGTAGCCGTCGGGTTCCTGGGCGGAGGCGACCCGGGCGACCAGAGAGCGGTAGGTCGACTCGAGGTCCGGATCCTGGGTGCGGCCGAGCTCCCAGGCCATGGCCTCCAGCAGCTTGTACACCTCCGAGTCGACGAACTCGATGCCGTCGTGGTGCTCGGCCACCGTTCCGGCGGCGGCGCGGTCGAAGTTTCCGATCCAGCCGATCCGCTCCATCCACGTCAGGCAGTGGTCGATGATCGCGGTGGCGTTCAGTGTCTGCTTGGCCTCCCAGAAGCCGCCGACGATGCGCACTTCGTCGGGTCCGAGCGGGCGGAGACGGGACCGCGAAGGCCGCACCGGGCCTCCCGTACTGGTGGCGTCGAGGGTGTCGGTCATCGTTCTCCTGAAGAGTCGGCTCGGCTGCGCCGGGCGGCGTCGATGCTGAGGATAAGGTAGCTGCTCGCCGTCCAGGTGTAGGCGCGGTCGCGGAGCCCCTCGCCGGTGACGGCGTCGAAGTTCTCCGCGAATCCGGAGCGCTCGCAGGCGGCACGGAAGCTCGCGCTCACGCGGTCGGCCAGGTCGTGGTGTCCTGCTCGACGTAGTCCGTCCTCGATCAGCACGGTTGACGGGGCCCAGATCGGTCCACGCCAGTAGCCGTCGCTCTCGTAGAGGGGTGAGTCGACAGGCTCCGTGGCCGGACCCCACTCGGTCAGGTGTTCCGCGATCGTGGCGGCGAGCGCGGAGGCGACGTCGTCCGGAAGCCGCTCCCCCAGGACGATCGGGAGGGAGTTCAGCAGGCTGGTCGCCGGTGCGGGCTGCCCGGTGGTCGCGTCGACGGCCGTGAAGTGGTCGCCGGCCCACAGCCGCGCGAACAGGGCGGCCTCCAGCGCGGCGGCTTCGGTGTCCCATTGCTGGCCGGACTCGCCGAGGAGGTCGGCCAGGTCGCGCAGCTCTCGCAGCTGCAGCAGGAGGAACGCCGCGAGGTCCGGCGCGACGACCACACGGGAGGTGTCGAACATGGTCGCGTTGTCCCACCCGCTGTCGTTCCCGTGCTGGTAGTAGGGCAACGGCTGCCCTGGCGCGCGACGGAAGTCCAGCCAGAACCGGGTCCACGCGGCCATCCGCTCGTACACCTCCCGGAGTTCGGCGGTGCTGAAGGTGCGCGACGACCGCGCCCGCAGCCGGGCGAAGGCCCAGCCGTGGATCGGCGGTTTGACGAAGTTGTAGAGCACTTCCGAGTGCGTCACCGAGTCGGGCAGGGCGCCGGACGCATCCTGGTGGTCGAACGGGAGGAGGAACTGCGCCAGAGCCGCGTCCGGGTCGGCTTCGGCCAGCGCCAGTGCGTTGAAGCAGTGGTCCCAGCTCCACACCTTGTCCATCCAGTGCTTGGACATGAGGATGGCCTCCCGCCCGACGAACCCGGAGGGCGACACCGTCGCGGACCACAGCACGTACGCGGCTTTGAGGGCCGCCGCATCGGCCCGCACATCTCCGTCAGCGTCTCCGGCGATCGCGCGCGCATAGTCGCGGAACTCCGTCTCACGGCGGGACACCAGCTCGTCGAAGGGGGTGCCGGCGTCGTAGGGCACAGCCGCCGTTCCCAGTTCCTCCACCGCCACCTCCCACGGCGCCGCGCCGTCCAGGGAGACCGCTCGTTCGGCCGCTCCGACCACGCCCGCGCCGGCGACGGAGACGTCGCCGTCCAGCACCGTCAGCCGGTAGCGCCGCCCGGACTCATAGCTGGTGAGCACGATGGACCCGTCCAACGGGTCCCGGAACAGGTAACCGCCGGAGAACGGGGTCAGCTCCGAGGAAGCCTCGAAGCGCATCCCGAGACCGCTGCCGCGGACGCGGATGGCCCGTGTTCCGTCGAAGACCGCCTCGACCGTTCCCTCCTCCGCGATCCACGAGAGGATGTGCGGCTTGGCGACTGTGCGGGTGTTGACCGCCTCGCCGCCCGCGTGCGGGACGAGAGCGAAGATCGGATGCATCCCCGTCTGGTGGGTCACCAGGTGCACCTCATCGGCGCGCCGGTGGAGACCTACGATGCGGGACAGGTCGATCCAGGCGCCGCGGACGGAGAAGGGGACCTCGTCGATGTCGAGTTCCAGTTCGGTCGGCTGCACCCCGGATCAGTCCTTCACAGCGCCGGCGGTCACACCGGCGGCGACGTACCGCTGGGCGACGACCAGCAGCACGGCTGCGGGGATGGAGGCGACGACGGCGGTGGCCATGATGGCGTTCCACTCCTGGTTGTTGTTGCCGATGTACTTGTAGATGCCGAGGGTGATGGTCTGCAGGCTCCCGCCGCTGTTCAGCGTGGACGAGAAGATGAAGTCCGACCACGCCCACAGGAACGCGAACAGCGAGACGGTGACGATCGAGTTGCGACTGACCGGCAGCACGATGGAGCGGAAGGTGCGCCACGGGCCAGCGCCGTCGATCTTGGCCGCGCTCATCAGTTCGTCGGGGATTCCCGCCATGAACGCGGAGAAGATCAGGACGCCGAACGGCACGGCGAGGGTGGAGTCGGCGATGATCAGACCCCACAGCGTGTTGAGGATGCCGGCGTTCAGGTAGATCGCGTAGAACCCCATCGCCATGATGATCCCGGGGATCATCTGCGCGATCAGCAGCACGAAATTCAGCGCGCCCCGACCCTTGGGCCGCAGCTTGGCCAGTGAGTACGCGGCCGGCGCGGCGAGGGCGACGGTCAGGATCACCGTGCCCAGGCCGATCAGCAGGCTGGTGCCGAGGTACGGGAGCTGCTGGCTCAGGACGGCCTGGTAGCCCTCGAACGTCGCGTGGATCGGGAACAGGTTCGGCGGGCTCTTCCGCATCTCGGTGGCCGGGGTGAGGGAGACGTTGATCATCCAGTAGACGGGGAAGAGCATGATCAGGGTCAGCACGACCCCGACGACGGTCTTCCACCACGGTCGCTTCCCGATCATGCGATGTCCTGCTTTCGCTGGGTGCGGATGTAGATGAAGCCGAAGATCAGCGCGATGACGATGAGCACGTTGCCCACCGCGGCCGCCGGGCTGAAGTCCGGCAGCGTGGACGCGAACCCGAGCTGGTAGGACCAGGTCGCGAACGTCGTCGACGACGTGCCGGGGCCGCCGCGAGTCATGATCCAGATGATGTCGAAGACCTTCAGTGTGTAGATCAGGCCGAGCAGGATGGTGATCGCCGACACCGGCTTGAGGAGGGGGAAGGTGATCCGCCAGAACTTCTGCCAGCCGTTGGCGCCGTCCAGCGAAGCTGCCTCGTACAGCTCGGTGGGGATGTTCTGCAGTCCCGAGTAGATGATCACCAGGTTGAACGGGATGCCGATCCAGATGTTGGCGATGATCACGCTGGTGAGCGCCCAGTCCGGCGAGGTGAGCCAGTTGATCCCCGGCAGCCCGAAGGCGTTGAGCGCCGCGTTCACGACGCCGGAGTCGCTGTTCAGCATCCAGGACCAGGTGGAGGCCGACACGATCAGCGGGAGGAGCCACGGGACGAGGAAGAGCGCCCGCAGCGTCGCCGAGAGGCGGAAGTTCTGGTAGAAGAACACCGCAAGGGCCATGCCGATCGTGAACTGGAAGATGATCGAGATGATCGTGAACAGCGCGGTGTGCAGGAACGCCGGCCCGAAGGTGGGGTTCTGGAACACCTTGATGTAGTTGTCGAATCCGACGAACGGCGCTCCGCCCTGCACGAAGGACCGGACGGTGTAGTCGCGCAGGCTGAGCTCGAGGTTGCGGTAGAGGGGGTAGGCGTAGAAGACGGCCAGGTAGATCACGACCGGAGCGAGAAACGCCCAGGCGGCCCACTGCGGCGACCTTCTGGACCGGGTCTTGGAGCCCGGCCCGGGGTGCGGCCTTGCCCGTGATGGGGCGGCGGTGGCCGCCGCCCCATCACGGGGTCCGACAGAACCCTGCGGCACTGTTCGGGTGGTTGTCATCGGTTGTACCTTCAGTGCTTTGGTTCGGTTACTTGGTTGCTGCTGCCGCTGCCGACTGCGCCGTCTTGAGGGCGGCCTCCGGCGTCTGAGCACCGCTCAGGGCATTCTGCACCGCACCCCACAGCTGCTGCGAGATCTTCGGGTACTTGGTGCCCAGGTTGTCGCTGGTGCGTCCCTTTGCGGCGGCGACCGCATCCACCCACGGCTTCAGCTCCGGGCTCGCGGCGACCTGCTCCTTCTGCGCGGCCGCGGTCGGCGCGATGTAGGAGAGGGTGGTGTCCGTCTTCACGAAGTTCTTCGTGCTGGTCAGGCACTCGGCGATCTTCTTGGAGGTGGCGTAGCGGGCGGTGTCCTTCTGGACGGGGATCGTCATGAACTCTCCACCGGTCGGTGCGGCGGCGGCTCCGCCGTCCACGCCGGGGATGGAGAGGATGCCGTAGTCGATCCCGGCCTTCTTGACGTTGCCGAGCTGCCAGGTGCCGTTCTCACCGAAGGCGAAGTCGCCGGTGGCGAACTCCTGCCAGCTGGTGGTCTGGGTGTTGTTGATGACCGAGTTGGGGGCGTAGCCCTTCTTCACCCAGTCCGTCCAGAGGCTCAGCGCCTGCTGTGCCTTCGCGGAGTCGAGCTGCTTGAGGTTGGCGCCGGAGCCCCAGAACCAGGGCAGGAACTGGAAGCTGCCTTCCTCGGTGCCGATCGCGGAGAAGGTGATGCCCTTCTTGCCCGCGGCGGTGACCTTGGCGAGCGCGTCGGTGAGGCTGCTCCAGTCCTTCACGGTGGCGATGTCGACGCCGGCCCCGTTCAGGACGGTCTTGTTGTAGTAGAGGGCCAGCGTGTTGGCGCCGATCGGGACGCCATAGGTCTTTCCGTCGAGCTCGCCCGCCGCCAGGATGTTCTTCTGGATCTCGGAGGTGTCCAGCTTGTTGTCGGCGGTGCTGGTCAGGATGCCCGCCTCGGCGAGCGTGGAGACGACCGGGTTGTCGACGAGGAGCAGGTCGGGCGAGCTTCCCTGCTGCCCGGCGAGCAGTGCCTTGTTGGTCAGGTCGCTGGTGTCGTAGCCCGTGCGCTTGATGGTGACGCCGGCGTCGGTGCCGCACTGCTCGACGAGCTTGGTCCAGTCGGCAGAGGCGTCGAACTGGGGGTACGGGTCCCAGAACGTGTAGGTGCCGCCTGCGCTGCTGCTGGAGCCGGAACCCGAGCTCGAGCAGGCGGCGACGCCACCGACGACCGCCGCGGCGACGACGACCGCGCCGACGAGGCGCGTGGCTTTCTTGGTGATCACAGTATTCCTCCTTGAATCGTGCATTGCTGAGTGTGCGGCCGTGAGCGCTGAGTAAGCTGCGTGGGACGTTTTCATCGGGTGCTCCCACGGTCGGTGATTTCCGGGGCGACGAACCTCGTCACCGCGGGGCCGGCGAGATCGGGTGAGCCGATCCGCTGGACGAGTTGCCGGACCGCGCTGCGGCCCAGTTCGTTCGGTGAGCTCTCCACTGCCGTGTAGGGCAGCGAGAACGCCCGACCGAAGTTCGTGGCATAGAGGCTGACGACCGAGAGGTCGTCCGGCACCCGCACGCCGCGTGCGGTGAGGACCGACGGCAGCGCGGCGATGGTGGCGTCGTTGTGGACGATGATCGCGGTGGCGTTCGGGCGGGCGTCGAGAATCGCGTTGATGCTGCGGCCGATCTCGGGCTGGCGCGACTCTCCGTAGTAGGGATGCATTTGCAGCCCGTAGCGCGCCGCGCGTTCGAGGGCGGCGTCGCGGAAGCGCCAGCCGTATGCTCCACCGCGCTCGAACACGTGCAGTGGCGGGGAGACGACGATGATCTCGCGGTGGCCGCGTGCGTGCAGATGGTCCACGAGCATCCGGGCCGACTCCCCGAAGTCGAGATCGAACACGTCCAAGCCCTCCGTGCGCTTGGGCAGGCCGACGAGAGCACCGGGCTGTGCCGCTTGTCGCAGGGCGGGGAGGCGGGGGTCTTCGTGGACCACATCGAGCAGCACGACGCCGTCGACCATCCCGGAACTGGTCACCCGACGCAGCGCCTGGACGCTGTCGAACTCCGTGACCAGCAGGATGTCGTAGCCGAACTCCCGTGCGGTGTCGGACACCGGCAGGATGTACTCGAACATCGCCGGAGCGAATTCGTCGGCGTGGAACTGGGTGAACAGCCCGATGACCATCGTCTGAGCGGTGGCGAGCGCGCGGGCCCCTGCGTTGGCGATGAAGCCGAGGGAGGCGATGGCCTCGTCGATCCGGTTTCGGGTCTCGCTGGAGATGGATCGTTTTCCCGACAGGGCGTACGAGACGGTGCTCGTGGAGACGCCGGCGGCACGGGCCACGTCGGTGATGGTCACGGCCATCGCCCCACCTCCACTCCGTCGGGAAGGCGGCTCGAAGTCGAACCGCTTCGATGAAGTTAGCGCAGCGGAAACCCGAAAACAAGTCGAACCGCTTCGCTTCTGCCAAAATCCCGGGTTTTGTACCCCGGATCGGCGCCCCCTGGCCCGCGATCCAGGGTTCTCAAGGTCGCGAAGAGGCGCGAACGAACCGCTTCGACGGTCCGCGCCACATCAGGACAAGCGCTGTGTGCTTCCGCGGTCGACGAAGCCGGGCGCGATCAACCGCACCTGCGGCGCCTGGGCGCTTGCCGGGTCCGTGATGCGGTCGACCAACCGGTTGACCGCCCACTCCCCCAGCACTTCGGGTCGCGTGTCGACCGAGGTGTAGGGCAGTGAGAATGCCGTTCCGAACTCGGCCGAGAACATGCCGACGACAGACAGGTCGTCTGGTACCGAGAGCCCTCGCTCGTGGAGGAGGGATGGGAGGGCGGCGATCGTCGCGTCGTTGTGCACCACCATGGCCGTCACGTCGGGGAAGCGGTCGAGGGCGGATGCCAGCGCCTCGCCGAGCGCCGGCTGGCGGGAGTCGCCCTCGACAGGATGCAGCTGGACACCGTGGCGAGCGGCGCGCTCCGCTGCGGCATCACGGAACCGCCAGGCGTACGAGCCGCCGCGCTCGAAGACGTGCCGGGGTGGCGTGATCAGCAGGATCTCCCGGTGGCCGAGCTCGACCAGATGGTCCACGGCGATCCGCGCAGCCTCGCCGAAGTCCAGATCGACAGCATCGAAGCCCTCGGCATTGCGCGCGTAGCCGATCAGGGCGACCGGCTGGCGGGTCTGCCGCAGCGGCTCCAGCCGCGGATCGTCGTACGTCACGTCCAAGAGCACGACGCCGTCGACCATCGACGAGGACGTGGTCCGCCGAACGGCCGCGTCGACGTCGGGGTCGGTGACCATCAGCAGATCGAAGCCGTGGGTGCGTGCCGTCGTCGAGACGGGGAGCACGTACTGGAGCATCGCGGGTGCGAACTCGTCCTCCTCGAACTGCAGGAACAGCCCGAGGACATTGGTCTGCGACAGGGCGAGCGCCCGGGCTCCGGCGTTCGGCGTGAAATCGAGTTCGGCGATGGCGCGCTGGATTCGCTCCCGCGTCTCCTCAGAGATGGCGCGCTTGCCGGAGAGGGCGTAGGACACGGTGCTCACGGTGACGCCAGCTGCCCGCGCGACATCCCGGATCGTCGCCGCCATCGCCCTCCGTTCGCCGTGACCATTGTCGCACGGGCACCCGGCTCGCTCTTGAGTTCTTACGATCCTCGCTCTATCGTTCGTCGAACCGGTTCGATGTGCAGGCTCGGCCGAAGGCGAGCGAAAGGACCCTCGATGCGCTTCATGCGACTCGGCCGGCCGGGGGTGGAAGTTGGCGTGGTCAGCGACGGAACCACCACCTGGGACCTCCGCCCGCTCACCGCCGACGTCGACGGCGCCTTCCCTCCTCCGATGGCCTGGCCCGCGCCGAGGCCGCCGCCCGGGCCGGCGAGCTTCCCGAACTGGACCCGTCCGGCCTCCGCATCGGCCCACCGATCGGCCGCCCGCAGGCGGTCATCTGCATCGGGATGAACTACGCAGCCCACGCCCGCGAGTCCGGGTCCGAGCCGCCGACCGACATCGTCGTCTTCTACAAGCACCCGAGCACGGTGGTCGGGCCGCAGGACGACATCCCGCGACCCGGCTCGACGACCACCGACTGGGAGGTCGAGCTCGAATCGTCCACCGACCCGGATGCCGAGCGGACGGCCCTGGAGGCGCGGCAGCCGAGCGGTCGGCTCGTGCGGCCGCAGGAGGTCGCCGAAGCTGTCGCGTATCTCGCGTCGCCGACGTCGGGCTCCAGCAATGGCGTCATCCTGCCGGTCGACGGCGGCATGTACTCGTTGCGCCCGAGGCGGTGATCATCCGGCAGACGTGACCATCTCCCGAAGCATCGTCGGACGACCGTGCCGAATTTTCCGACCCACCGCGGCCGGTCGGAGAAACCTGCCCCACCGCATCCACATCTCCGACACAAGCCCGCGAATCTCCGACGCAAGGAGGTCGGCGCGACGCGGCCGCCACGGTCGGAGAAGCGCGCCGAATTTTCCGACCCACCGCGGCCGGTCGGAGAAACCTGCCCCACCGCATCCACATCTCCGACACAAGCCCTCGAATCTCCGACGCATGGAGGTCGGCGCGAGGCGGCCGCCACGGTCGGAGAAGCGCGCCGAAATCTCCGACCCACCGCGGCCGGTCGGAGAAACCTGCCCCACCGCATCCACATCTCCGACACAAGCCCGCGAATCTCCGACGCAAGGCCGCCGAGATGCGAGCCCCCAGCGCGGCGCGGCGGTCGCGGCCGTGTTCCACTTGGGCATCCTCGCGACCGGAGCCTGTCCCTCCGGACTTCGCGGCCGCTGAGCGCTAAGGTCATACCTATGGCGCCTGATTCCACGGCCGCGTCCCGGCTCATCCCACAACGGCTCCCCGCCGAACGGCTGGGCGTCGCGGTCGTCGCCGAACTGGTCGAGATCATCGTGACCGGGCAGCTGAAAGAGGGCGACCTCCTGCCGCCGGAGGCCCCGCTCAGCGAGCACTTCGGTGTCAGCCGGACCGTTTTGCGTGAGTCGGTCAAGCGGCTGGAGGAGAAGGGCCTCGTCATCGTCTCGCAGGGGCGTGGCACCCAGGTCCAGGCCCCTGGTTACTGGAACATGCTCGATCCGGTCGTGCTGTCGGCATTGATCGACAACGACGAGAGCCTCGGCGTGCTGGACGAGCTCACGGTGGTCCGCGCCAGCCTCGAGTGCGCGATGGCGGCCGCGGTTGCGCAGTCCCACACGGCGGAAGAGCTCCGCCGTCTGGAGAACGCGCTGACGGCGATGCGCGAGAGCGAGTCGGAGACCGACTCGTTCCGGCAGGCCGACGTGGTCTTCCACTACGCGCTCATGGAGATCTCCGGTAACCGGCTAGCGGAGAACATCGCCAAGCACCTCTACAAGCGGGCCGTCGAGTCGAGCCGCTACCAGGGCATCAACCCGCCGGATGCCGTGGCACTGACCCTCGAGGAGCACGCCGCCATCGTGGATGCCATCGCCCGCGGGGATGTGCCGGGCGCCGAGAAGGCGATGCACGACCACATCCACGTCTCGTGGGAGCGGCGACGGCTGCCCGACCACGCGCCCCGCACCAAGGGCTCGAAGAAGGCCCGCGAAGAGAAGGACGCTCAGCCGAGCGCGTAAACCGACGACGCCGTCCCGCCAAGAACGCCCGAGCGCTCGGCGGGCGACAGGTCGGCCAGCAGTTCGTCCACCGCAGCGCGCCAGACCGGCGCGCCCCCGCCGAGTTCTGCAAGCGGCCAGTCCGAGCCGTACAGCAGGCGGCCGGCACCGAACGCGTCGAGAGCGGTCGTGACGACCGGCCGGAGATCCGCAGCCGACCACTCACCCGGAGTCAGCCCCGAACTGAGGCCGGAGAGCTTCGCCCACGTGTTCAGGAGGCCGGCGAGTGCGCCCAGGCCGTCCTGCCACCGGGAAGCGTCCGCATCGTCCGCGAGCGGGCCGCCAAGGTGGTCGAGCACGAAGCGCAGCCCAGGATGACGGCCGGCGACGATCGCGGCCTGCGGCAACTGCCAGTCACGGACGACGAGGTCGAAAGCCAGGCCCTCCTGCTCCAGCGCCGCGAGTCCCGCATCCACCTCCGGGCGGAGCAGCCACTCCGGGTCGGGGTCGATGTGGACCAGGTGCCGCACTCCGACGACCGGCACGTTCGCCTCGCGACGGATCCGGTCGAGTTGGGCCGCCACGTCGCCCTCGAGGTCCACCCACACCACGACGCCGGCGACGACCTCGGGGTCGGAACGCACCAACCGGAGGCTCTCCTCCAGGCTGTTGCTCGCCTGCACCACCACCGCGCGGTCCATTCCGGTCGATGCGAGCATGGTCGACAGCTCGGCTGTTCCGAAGTCCCGGTCGATGACCGCCATGGTGTCCGGGTCGATCCAGTCCTGCGGATCCAGCGCTCGATTCCAGAGGTGCACGTGGGCGTCGACGCAGGCGGTCATCCCAGGTGCCAGACTTCGTCGAGCGGCTGCCACAACGCGCCGGGGTTGCGCTCCTCGGCGATCCGGACCTGACACGGGTCGGTGTGCGTCAGCCACCGCTGCGTCACCGGGTCGTCGTCGATCCGCCGCATGTCGGCCTCGTAATCGTCGCCGACGTACTCGTAGTAGCCGAACAGGGTGTCGCCGAACGCGTAGATGCTGTAGTTGCGGATGTTGCCCTCACGCAGCTTGGCCTCCACCTCCGGCCACACCGCCCGATGGAGCTCCAGGTACTCGTCCCGCTTCTCGGGACGGACGCCGACCACGAAGGCGAAGCGCCGCGGTTCGCCGCTCACGATGCGCTCAGCGGCACGGTCGGGTCGTCGATGACGTCGGGCTCGGCCACCAGGCGCAGCGCGGCGCGCTCCGGCCGGACGTGGGGGCCGGTGGCGGGCGGGAGGAGCGACGAGCCGGTCCCGGAGATCTCCGATTCGTTGACGATGATTCCGAGGCCCGGCCGGTCGCCGAGCACGATACCGCCGTCGTCGAAGTCCTGGTCGACATCGAGGCCCACCGGGAAACGCAGGTCCTGCACCTCGAAGGTGAGCAGGTTCGGCACTGCCGCCGCCGCGTGGGCGATGGGGTTGGTGTTGTACGCCACAGGGCTCACGGGGAGGTCATGGCTGTGCGCCAGCGTCGCCACCCGAAGGAAATGGGTGATGCCCCACACATTGCCGACCTGCACGATGTCAAGCGCGTTCGCGTCCAGCAGCGGACGGTATTGCTCGAGGCCGGTGAGGTTCTCGCCGCTGGCGATGGCCGCGCGGATCTTGCCCCGCAAGGCCGCCATGCCGGCGGCATCCCACCGCCGAAGCGGCTCCTCCACCCAGGTGAGGTCCAGCCGCTCCTCGATGGCGCCGATGTAGCGCGCCGCCTGCGCGTGGTTCCACGATTCGTTCACGTCGAACATGAGCGCGGGATGCCGGGCGTTGCGGCTCAGCGCCTCCCGCATGATCTCCAGACGCGGGAGGTCGCGATCCAGGTCGCGACCGCCTTTCAGCTTGCCCGCTTTGAAGCCGCGGTCGGCGAACCGGCCGTACAGCGCCGCCAACTCGTCGTCGCTCAGGCCGTACTCGAGGCCGGAGGCGTAGCCGGGCACGAAGCGCTCCCGGGCACCCAGCGTGCGCCAGAGCGGCTCGTCCGCCGCCTTGGCCTTCAGGTCCCACAGCGCCATGTCGATCGCGCCGATGGTGCCGAAGGTGCTTCCGGAGTGGCCGGCCTTGAACACCCAGTCGAGCATCCGGTCGTAGAGAGCGACCACCGAACGCGGGTCCTCCCCCTCGACCGCCGGGAACACCCGGGCTACGTCCGGGTGCGCGCCCAGTCCGATGCCTTCGAGTCCGCTGTCGGTCTCCAGGATGAGGATGGGGACCGGCGTGGTGTCGCCGTTGTGGACACCGTTGACGTCGCCGGTGACCCGGCCCCAGTCGTGGACCGTCATGATGCTGCGGTAGCCGGTGATCTTCATCGGTGGTTCTCCTTGCGTGTCGACGCGTTCATTCCTTCGTCCCTCCCGCGGTCATCCCCGTGACGAGGAAGCGCTGCGAGAACAGGAAGACGATGAGGACGGGCAGGATCGACACGATCGTGGCCAGCGCCAGGGTGGGCAGCTGGACCGAGTCGGATCCGGCCGAGCTGGGATTGAAAGCCGGCGTCGCCGCGAGCAGCGACGTGAGACCGACCTGGACGGGGTAGCCGTCGCTCGAGGGGAGCATGACGAACGGCAGGAAGAAGTTGTTCCAGTTCTGCACGAAGCTGAAGAACGCGACCAGCGCCACCACCGGCGTCGCGAGTGGCAATGCAACCCGCAGGAACGCCTGGACTTCGCTGCAGCCGTCGATCCTCGCCGCCGCGAGGAGGTCGCGCGGGATGCTCGTCGAAAAGTAGATGTACGTCAGGTAGACGCCGAACGGGAAGAACGACATCGGCAGGATCACCGACAGCGGGCTGCCGATGAGGCCGACGGTGTTCAGCTCCAGGAAGATCGGGAGCACCAGCGCGGTGCTCGGGATCAGCATCACCACGAGGGTGAGCACCAGGAGCGCCTTGCGCAGCCGGAACTCGGTCAGAGCGAGGGCGTAACCGGCCGGGATGCTCACCAGCAGCGTGATCAGCAGCGCGCCGATCGAGTACAGCGCCGAGTTGCCGATCCAGGTTGTCACGGCGCCTCCCTGGAAACCGAACAGCTGGTTCCAGTTGGCGACGAAGTCGTTCCAGGACCCCAGTGAGAACGGGTTGTTCACGATCAGGGCGTGGGACGACTTGGTCACCGCGAACAGCAGCCAGACGATGGGGATGGCGAAGAACAGGACGAAGAGGACCAGGATGACGCCCGCGATGGAGCGGCCGCTCCATCCGCGCAGGCTGGCCCGGCGGCGATCGCCGGTGAGTGCAGTCATGGTCATTCCTTCTCGAAGAGGCCGCCGCGGGTGACGAACACCCAGGAGAGCAGGAGCGCGACGACCAGCAGGATGAGTGAGATCGCGGCAGCGCCGTTGAAGTCGTTCTGCTGGAAGGCGTACTGGTAGGCGAGCTGGTTGAGCGAATAGTCGTTGGGCACGATGGCGTTGCTGGCCTGGCTGAGCAGCTGCGGTTCGACGAAGAGCTGCGTGCCGGCGGCCAGCGACATCACCCCCATGTACGCGATCCACTTGCGCAGCATCGGAAGCTGGATGCGGATCGCGATCTGGACGGCGTTGGCGCCGTCGATCCGTGCCGCTTCGATCACGTCGGTGCTGATGTTGTTCAGCGCTCCGTACATGATCACGATCCAGCCGCCGGCTCCGGTCCAGAAGGCGATGATGGCGAAGATCGCGGGCAGGTTGCCCGGCTGGATCACCTGCACGAAACTGTTCATGCCCATCAGCCGCAGCAGCCCGCTGACCGGGCTCGCGGTCGGGTCGAGCACGAAGAGCCAGAGCAGGACGCTCGAGGCACCGGCGAGCGCGCCCGGCAGGTAGTAGATGAATCGGAACGTCGTGCTGGCCCAGCGAACCCGCAACGCGTGCACGACCAGCGACAGCAGCACCACGAAGATGACGAGCGCGATCAGCCAGATGATGAGGTAGATCGTCACGTGCAGCACAGCCGGCCAGAACCGGAAGTCGGTGACGACCTTGACGAAGTTGTCGAACCCGGCGAAGCCGCCGTCGGTGCTGGTGAAGGCGAGGAGCACCGCGTACAGCGCCGGGATGATGCCGAAGGCGATGGCGAGCAGGGCGTAGAGCGAGACGAAGACGTAGCCGATCGGGGTGCGCCCGGGGGCACGACCGCTTCGCCGGACCGACCGCCGGCGCTCTGCAGCGCCGGCGGTCAGCTGATCGCTCGGAGGAGCGATGGTCATGTCAGTTCACCTTGTATCCGTCGACCTTGGCCTGGTTCTCGATGGCCTGCTGCCAGGTGGGGAGAAGACTGACGATCGACTTCCCGCCGGTGATGGCCGGTGTCATCGTCTTGGCCCAGACCGCCTCCTGGCTGAACATGCCGTAGCCCCAGCCGCCCCACACCTGGGAGGCGGCGGTCGCGATCGGCTTCAGCGGGGTGGCGTAGTACTTGCTGGACTCCTGCTTCGCGATCCACTTGGTGGCGGCCGCGGCGTAGGCCGGGTATCCCGGTGCGACGTCGACCTGGTAGGTGTCGTCCGTCGTGACGAACTGTGCGAACTTCTCCGCAGCCTTCAGGTTCTTGGAGTGGCTGGAGATGAACCAGGTACCTCCGCCGACGTTGCCGGTCACCGCCTTGTCCTCGCCCTTCCAGGGCAGCGGGGCGGCGACGCCCAGCTCACCGGCCGGCACGTTGAGCGACTGCGGGTTGTTGAAGATGGCTCCGGCATACCAGTTCGGACCCGGCATCATCAGCACCTTGCCGGCGTAGGTCTTCACGAACTCGGGAGTGAAGACACTGACCGCGGGCACCGTACCGTTGTCGCGAAGGGTGTCGAGCATCGACGCGGCGCGCTTGCACTCGTCGCTGTCCGTCTTCACCGTGACCGACTTCGGGCCGGTGATGTCGTTCGCCTGGCACTTGCTGCCCCACATGAACACCTCGGGCGTCCACGCGTCGCCGGCGGTGCCGACGATGTAGCCGGGGTGCTCCTTGGCGACCTTCTCGCCGAGGGCCTGGTACTCCTCCCAGGTGGTGGGGACGGCGTAGCCGAACTTGTCCATCTGGGCCTTGTCGTACCAGAGCACGGCCTGGGCGAGGTCGTTGCGGAGGCAGTAGACGTGCCCCTCGACCGTGCACGGGTTCAGCGCGCCCTGGGTGAAGCCGTCGAGCGTTCCCTTCGGCACCAGACCCTTGTCGAGCACGGCGGCGAACGCCTGCTTACCGTTGGTCTTCTGGCTCGCCCAGGAGGCGTCATTGTTCTGGCTGGAGAACACGACGTCCGGCCAGCCGCTGCCTGCGCGATCGAAGAGCTGCATTTTGGTGCGGAACGAGTTGGACCCGTTCGCGGAGCCGTCGTACGTGACGACCTTCACTTTTGTGCCCGGGTTCGCCTTCTCGAATGCCTTCGCCGCGGCCTGACGGTCCGCGTCCACCCAGACGGTGATCGTCGAGGAGGTGTCCTGCGTGGCTTCGGGAAAGCCGTACGACCCGTTCGCCGAGCTCCCGCCGGTACTGCAACCGGTGAGAGCAAGGAGCGCCGTCGCGGCGCCGAGTGCGGCCACGGTCAGCGCCGAGCGACGGCGTGAACGCACCACAGTGTGGATTCCGACCATGAGATGTCCTTGTCTTGTCGACTTCGTTGACGACTCCGAGGAGGCGTGATTCCGACTATAGAGCATACGTATGATGTTTGCCAAGCATCTCTAGCGGGACACCGGATCGGCTGCCTCAAGCAGGGCCAGATCGTCGCCGCGAGGCATGCTCTCCCAGTCGCCCATGCCCGTGCAGGCGAACCCTCCGGCCGCCGTCGCGTCCCGGACGCACGCGGTCAGGGGTCGCCGCGCAGCCACCCGGCCAGGAAACCGGCGACGTACGCATCCCCCGCACCGACGGTGTCGACGACCGGCACACAGAGCGCCGGCCGCTCGACCCGACCAGTCGCGTCCCGCGCGATGCTCCCGTTCACCCCGCGCTTGAGCACCGCTGTCGATGCGCCCAGCGCCAGCATCCCATCCAGCTGAGCCTCGCTGTCGTCGGGGTCGGCGCCCGTCAGCAGGGCCGCTTCATCCTCCCCCGCGAAGCAGAGGTCGGCAGCGGAGGCCAGTTCGCGATACAGCGGTGCGGGGTCGCCCGCGCGCCACAGGGCGCTCCGGTGGTTCACGTCGAATGAGATGGGCACTCCGGAGGCGCGAGCGCGCTCGATCACCCAGCGCACGGTGTCCCGGGCGGAGTCCGAAAGGGACGCGGTGATGCCGGTGACGTGCACGAGGGCCGCGGAGTCCACCAGCGCCGGATCGATGTCCGCCGGCTCGAGGCGACTTCCCGCGCTCCCGGCGCGGTAGAACCACACGCGGGTGGTGTGCGCCGTCGGCTTCTCCTTGACCATCAACCCGGTCATGGCGTCTGGATCGAGGACGGCGCGCACCTCCACGCCCTGCCCGCGGATGTCGCGGAGCACCCGCCGGCCGAGCGCGTCGGCTCCCACCCTCCCGGTCCAGACGGTGCGGACGCCGAGCCGGCTGAGCCCGATCGCGACGTTGCTGTCCGCTCCTCCTGTCGCGATCCGCGCCGAGTCGACGTCGTCCAGCCCGCCGATCTCGGCGGCGCGGAACAGGCCCATCGTCTCGCCGAACGTCAGGACATGGCCGCTCATCCGACGGCCGCCATCGCAGTGCGGCAGAGTTCCTCCACGGCCGCGAAGTCGCCGGCGGCGATGGCAGCGCGCGGCACCATCCAGCTGCCCCCGACCGCGACGACCGAAGGAAGCGCTGCGTAGTCACGTGCGCGGGCAGCACCGATGCCGCCGGTCGGCACGAAGCGCATGTCGGGGAACACCGACGCCAGGGCGGAGAGAGCATCCGTGCCGCCGGAGGCCTCCGCCGGGAAGAACTTCACCGTGCGCAGGCCCCGAGCCCTGGCGCGCATCAGCTCCGTGGCCGTCGCCACTCCCGGTACAACCGGGACGCCGTGTCGCTCGCACACCGCGACGACGTCCTCCGACAGCCCGGGGCTCACGACGAACGACGCTCCCGCGTCGAGGACCGCCTCCGCCTGAGACGCATCCAGCACCGTCCCGGCACCGACCAGCAGCCCGGGGATGCGGGCCATCGAGCGCAGGGCGTCGAGCGCCTCGGGCGTCCGCAGCGTGATCTCCGCCTGCCGGACGCCGCCCGCGAGCAGGGCACGACCGAGCGGTTGCGCGTCCTCGGCCTTGTCGATGACGACCACCGGCAGGATCCGGTCGAACCCGGTCATCGGCCGAGCCATCCACCGTCGACCGGGAGGATGGCCCCCGAGACGTAGCGTGCGGCGTCCGACGCCAGGAAGACGGCGGCCCCGCCGAGGTCCTCCGCCTTCCCCCAGCGACCCGCCGGGATGCGGTCGAGGATCGAGCGCGAGCGTTCCGGGTCGTCCTGCAAGGCTTGGGTGTTGTCCGTCGCGATGTACCCGGGCGCGATCCCGTTGACCGTCACGCCGGCGCCCGCCCACTCATTCGACAGCGCCCGCACGAGGCCGGCGACGCCCGACTTCGCCGCCGCATACCCCGGGACGGTGACCCCGCCCTGGAAGGACAGCAGCGAGGCGGTGAAGATGATCCGACCGGCGCCGGCCTCCAGCATCCGGGCGCCGATGGCCTGGCTGAGGACGAACCCGCTGGTGAGGTCCACCTCGAGCACCTCGTCGAACCAGTCCAGTGGATGCTGCACAGCGGGCGCCCGGCGGATGGTGCCCGCGTTGTTGACCAGGATGTCGACGGGTCGCTCGCGAGACGCCAGGTCTGCGGCCAGTTCGGCCACCTGCGACCGGTCGGCGAAGTCGACCCGATGCCCCTCGAACCCACGTCCGAGCTGCCGCACCCGGTCGCCGATGGTCGAGGACGCCGGGTCCAGCGTGGCGGAGACGCCGACGATGTCGGCCCCCGCTGCCGCGAGCGCCTCCGCGATGGCGAAGCCGATCCCGCGCTTCGCGCCTGTGACGACCGCCAGCCGGCCACTGAGGTCGAAGGGGTTCACGAGGCCACCTCCACCAGCAGCTTCATCGCCTGGCCGGCTTCGAGCACCTCGAACGCCGACGCCACCTCGGTCAGCGGCACGACACCGGTGATCAGGCGGTCGGCCGGGATGGCCCCCTCGGCGACCAGCTCGACCGCGCGCTCGAAGTCGGGGCGCTCGTAGACGCGGGCCCCGAGGATCCGCAGCTCCCGCCAGAACAGCCGGTGCAGGTCGATCGGCCGCGGCTGCGAGTGGATGGCGACGACGACGAGCGTGCCGCGCACCTTCGCCAGAGAGGTCGCGCCGAGCACTGCGGCGGCCGAGCCGGAGACCTCGAAGACGACGTCCGCGCCGGCTCCCCCGGTCCATTCCTCCACCCAGGCGACCTGGTCGACCGACGAGGGGTCGAGCGTCTGCAGACCCATCTCGGCGGCGGCCGCCCGACGGTTGGCATCGATCTCCGCGATCACGACATCGGCCCCGAACGCCGTGGCGACGGTGGCGATGAGCACACCGATGGGTCCGGCTCCGATGACCACCGCCTTGTCGCCCGGCGCCAGCTCTGAGCGCCGGACGTCGTGGACGGCCACCGCCACCGGCTCCACCAGGGCGGCGTCGCGCAGGGATAACCCCTGCGGGAGGCGCACCAGAGTGGAGGCGGGAACGTTCCACGTCTCCTGCAGCGCCCCCGGGGTGTCGATACCGATGAAGTCGAGGTTCTGACAGATGTGCATGTTGCCCGCCAGACAGGCCGGGCACGTCCCGTCCCAGTCGAGCGGCATGACGGTCACGGCGTCGCCGACCGCCCAGCCCTCGACTCCGGAACCGAGCTCCACGACGGTGCCGGACATCTCGTGGCCGATCGTGGCAGGCATGGTCACCCGCGCATCCATATCGCCGTGGAAGACGTGCAGGTCGGTGCCGCAGATGCCCACGTAGGCCACCGCAATCCGCACCTCCCCCGGCTTCAGCTCGCTGGGCTCCTGCTCTTCGACCGTGATCGTCCGGTCACCTGTGTACTTCGCCGCCAACATCGCCGGGTGCTCCTTCCGCTTGAATCCTCGAACCATCCAAACATAATACGTATGCTGAATGGAATAGACTGCGGCTATGACACCGTCGCCGACCACCCTGCCCACGCGACCCCTGCGAAACGGGAACGCGGTCACCGAACTCGGCTTCGGAGCCGCACAGCTCGGCAACCTGTTCCGGGAGACCACCGACGAAGCCTCGCAGCAAGCGGTGTCCGCCGCACTGGACGGGGGCCTTCGCTACTTCGACACGGCTCCGCACTATGGGCTCGGACTCTCCGAAGCGCGCCTGGGTCGTGCGCTGCGCGAGACGCCGCGCCAGGACATCGTGCTGTCCTCCAAGGTCGGCCGGCTGCTCGTTGACAGCCCCGAGACGGCGGACCGCCTCGACGACGACGGGTTCGTCGTGCCCGCGGCCACCCGGCGCGTGTGGGATTTCAGCCGCGACGGCATCCTGCGCTCGGTGGAGGAATCACTGAGCCGGCTCGGAACCGACCGGCTGGACATCGCCTACCTGCACGACCCCGACGAGCACTGGGACTCCGCCTCGACCACCGGGATCGGGACACTCGTCGAGCTGCGCGACCAGGGGGTCGTCGGTGCCATCGGCGCCGGCATGAACCAGTCGGCGATGCTGACCGAGTTCGTCCGCCGCACCGACGTCGACGTCGTGATGGTCGCCGGACGCTTCACCCTGCTCGACCCGTCGGCGCTCGACGACCTGCTGCCGCTCGCCGCCGAGCGCGGGGTCGGAGTCGTCGCCGCGGCCGTGTACAACTCGGGGCTGCTAAGCACCGAGAAGGTGGATCGCGCTGCACACTTCGACTACGGGACCGCTCCCGCCGCGGTGATCGATCGCGCGGTTCGGATCGCCGAGGTCTGCGCACGGCACGGCGTCAGCCTCCCGGCCGCGGCGATCCAGTACCCGCTGCGGCATTCCGCGGTGGTCTCAGTGGTGACGGGGATGCGCACGGCGGATCATGCGCGCAGCACGGTGGCCCGGTACCGGGCGGAGATCCCCGAAGCGCTCTGGGAGGAGTTGGCCGCGACCGGCCTGGCGCCGGATCCGCGGATCACCGCAGACAGCTGAGTCGATGGCTAACATCATACGTCTCTTGATTTAAAGATCATACGTATGATAACCCTGTTCAGGGGGCACCGACGCCCCCCACGACAGGAAGCGATCGAACATGACATTGACGTCAGACTCGCGACGATCGATGACGAGACGGAGGGGAAGGCCGGCCCTGCTGGCCCTCCTGGGAGCCGGCGTCGTCATCGCCTCGGCGCTCATCCCACTCCGGGCGGAAGCCGCTCCATCGACCATCTTCTACGCAGCACCCGACGGCAAAGACGCCGGGCACTGCAGCCAGACCATGCCGTGCTCGCTCGAGCGCGCGCAGCAGGTCCTCAAGCCGTCGATCAAACACGGCGACGTGACGGTGCAGCTGGCCGACGGGACCTACCGCATCTCCAAGCCGCTCACCTTCGACGCCGGAGACGGCGGCGGAGACAACACCGTGCACTGGGCGGCCGCGCCCGGCGCCCACCCGGTCATCACCGGAGCCTCCGCGGTCACCGGATGGTCGAAGTCCGACGCGGGAGCCGGCATCTGGGAGGCACCCACGCCGAACGGACTGGACACCCGGCAGCTGTACGTGAACGGCGTGATCGCGCCGCGCGCGTCCATCCGGCTCGCCAACTCCGACGTCACCCCGACCGCCACCGGCCTCACGATCAAGAACCCGGCGCTGGCGTACCTCGCCGGTCTGCCGGACCAGGGGCGCATCGAGTTCGAGTCGCTGGGCGACTTCACCAACCGCTACTCCCCCGTCCAGAGCATCAGCCCCACCCAGATCACGATGGCGCAGCCGGCCTGGGACAACAACACCTGGGGCTGGGACACCGTCCAGAACTCGTTCCTCGCCGGCCCGAGCTGGTACCTCGACAATTCGCTGGCGTTCCTCAGCCAGACGAACCAGTGGTACATCGACCCGAGCGGCGGAAAGCTCTACTACAAGCCGGGCGACGGAGTGGACCCCAACAAGCTCGACATCGAGTTGCCGCGACTGCAATCCCTGATCAGCATCGGCGGGACCTACGACAAGCCCGTCAGCGGACTGTCGTTCGAGGGCATCCAGTTCTCGGGCACCTCCTGGCTCGGCCCGTCCACCGACGGCTACGCCGACCAGCAGAACGGGCTCTTCATCAAGGGCGCCTACGACTACCGGCCCACCGACGCATTCACGAGCTGCTCGCGCGGTTGCGAGATGTTCGAGCGCGCCCGCACGAGCTGGTACCAGGAACCGGCAGCGGTGCAGGTTTCGGCCGCCAGCCACATCACGTTCACGGGCAACACGTTCACCAACCTCGGCTCCTCCGCGCTCGGAATCGGCAACGACTCCAACGCGATGACGACGGGTGTCGGCTACGGCGCGAGCAACGTCCAGGTCGTCGGCAACCGGTTCATGGAGGACAGCGGCCACGGTGTCGCCGTCGGTGGAGTCCTGCCGGATGCCCACCACCCGAGCGACCCGAGGATGACCAACCAGGACATCACGATCCAGAACAACACGATCGACCACGTCTCGGTGGACTACAAGGACAACAGCGGCATCCTGAGCACCTACGTGACGCGCGCGCAGATCCTGCACAACGAGGTGTCCAACGTGCCGTATGACGGGATCGACACCGGCTACGGCTGGGGCATCAACGATGCGGGCGGCTCCAACGACTACGTCGACCGGGGCTACTACAAGTGGAACACGCTGTACACGACGCCCACCACGCTGAAGGACAACACCGTCGAAGGCAACCTGGTGCACAACACCAAGGCGCGATTCGCAGACGGCGGCTCGGTGTACAACCTGTCCGCGAGCCCGGGAACGGTCGTCGACAAGAACTACCTGTTCAACATCTCCGGTGTCGGTCTTTACCTCGACGAGGGATCCCGCTCGATGCTCTACCAGAACAACGTGGTCCAGGGCGGCTCGTTCGTGTTCACCAACGCGTACAGCCTCCGCAACAACACCAGTGACAACACCATCCAGAACAACTGGTACAACTCGGGAGGGATCTCGGCGCCGAACGCGGCGGCCCATAACAACACGCTGACCAACAACGTCAAGGTCACCGGCACCAACTGGCCCGCCGGCGCCCAGGCCGTGATCTGCGCGGCCGGAGTCGCTCCGCAGTACCGGACGTCGCTCAACGCCAACCAGTTCGGCTTCACCGGCTGCCCGGTTCCGGCTCCGGTGACGGACGGCTTCAGCACGGCAGGCGCCTCGGCGGCCAGCTCGTACTTCGGCCAGGCGGGCGGCGCTTTCGGGATCGCCGCCGCAGGTGCGGATGTCTGGGGAGCGGGCGGTCAGCACTCCGACCAGTTCGGGGCGATCTACCGGGCCGGTTCGTACGGGCCGGCGTCGAGCGTCTCGGCGCGCGTCGTGTCGGTGAACGACTCCAACGCGTCGGCGAAGTCCGGCGTGATGGTCCGGAACGACATCACGAAGGCCGGCTCGTCGGCCGGCTACGCCGTGGTGGCGGTCACCGCCCGCAACGGCGTCGTCTTCGAGTGGGACTCGGACGGCGACGGCTACCTGGACTCGGAGGCGAAGGTCGCCGTCGACGTGTTCCGACCGATCTGGGTGCAGCTGACCCGCGCCGGATCGTCGTTCACGGCGTCGTACTCGTACGACGGCACGAACTACGTACCCATCGGGTCGCCTGTGACGCTGGCCGGCGGGGCGGCGAAGCAGGACGCGGGGATCTTCTCGACCTCGCACGATGCGACGCAGTCGGCGATCAACCAGTTCGACTCGGTCGCCATCCGCCCGTAGAGCGGGAGGGGACGCGTGGGGGCGACGGCAGGTCCGTCGCCCCCACGTGCCGTGTTCGGACGCCGAGCGCGAGCCTGCGCCCGCGGGCGACTAGATTGCTTCGGGTGAGCACACCGACGCCGCTGCTACTCGGCCCGAACCAGCCCCTCGAACGGCCGTACCGGGGCGGCGCAGGCATCGCGCGGTTCCGCGGCAGCGCGCAGCCGAGCCCGTTCACGCCGGAGGACTTCGTCGCCTCGACCACGGAGGTGTTCGCGGGCGGCGGCGTCGGATTGACGCACCTGCCCGACGGCCGGACCCTGCGCGAGGCGGTCGCCGCCGACCCGGTGTCCTTCCTCGGCGCGGAGCATGTCGCGCGCTTCGGCGCCCGCACGATGCTGCTCGTAAAGCTGCTCGACACGGCCGAACGCCTGTTCGTGCATTACCACCCGGACGACGCGTTCGCCGCGGCGCACCTGGGAAGCCCGCTCGGCAAGACGGAGGCGTGGGCGGTGATCGAGGCGGAACCGGATGCTTACGCCGCCCTGGGCTTCCGGCGCTCCGTCGGCGAGACGGAGGTGCGAGCCTGGTGGCACGGCCAGGACGTCGACGGGATGCTCGCCGCGATGAACCGCCTGCCGCTCACGGCCGGCGACACCCTGCTCGTGCCGGCGGGCCTCGCCCACGCGATCGGGCCAGGGGTGACGCTGGTGGAGCTGCAGCAGCCGACCGACCTCTCCGTGCTCCTGGAGCGGCGCACCCTCAGCGAGAGCGAGGCGCTGCTGGGTCTCGACCTCGGTGTCGCCATCGCCGGTCTGACGCGCGAGGCCATACCGGAGGAGCGCATCCACTCGCTGCGAGCCGGTCGGGGCGAGGAGACCCTGTTCCCGGCGGACGCGGACCCGTTCTTCGGCGCCGAGCGCCTCCGCGTCTCCGGGACGCGCGAGCTCGACGCGTCGTTCTCCGTACTCGTCGTCCTGTGCGGGACGGGAACCCTCGAGACGGCGGCGCGCTCGCTCGCGCTCGCTCGGGGCGCCACAGTACTCACCGCTCATGGCGACGGGCCGCTCGCCCTGACCGGGGAGGTGGACGTGATCCGCTGCCGGCCGCCGCGCTGAACCGGGCGAACCGGCTGATCGCTGTCGGTGCCCGCGGTTACGCTGAGGCCGTGATCGACCGCTGCGCGCTCTGCGGCGCACCCGCGCATCCCGGGGCGCCGGTCGCGCTGTGTCTGGCGCACCTGCTGGAGGCGCACGACTGGGTCGACGGGGAGTACGGGGTCACCGACCTGTTGCCCTTCCCCTGCGCATTCTGCGGCTCACGACTCGGCGTGCTGTACCCCTCGGGTTGGCTCTGCGCGGTGTGCGAATGGCGTGTCGGCGACACTCCGCCCGGAGACGTTGCGGCGACGCGCGTCGACGTCGTCTACTACCTGCGCTACCGCGACCGGATCAAGATCGGCACCACGGCCAACCCCACGCAACGGTTCGCGAGCCTCCCGCACGACGAAGTACTCGCGTTCGAGCGAGGGGACCGGACCGTCGAGCACCGCAGGCACGTCGAATTCGCGCAGCTGCGGATCCCGGGAACCGAGTGGTTCGAGACGGACCCGGTGCTGCTCGGCCACGTCCAACGGCTGCGGGAGGGAGCGCCCGACCCGTGGGCGCTGCTCGCGCGCTGGCGCAGCGAGGCGGCGGCCCTCCGCGGCTGATCCCCCGCTCCCCTGTTCCCGGCGGCAGCCGCGGCAATCGGAGGGATTTCGGGGCGGAGAAGCACCGACATCCTCCGTTTCCGACACCGCCCCGGCGCGTCGAACCTCGCATCCTCCGTTTCCCGCGCTGTCTCGGCCGACCGCCGAACGGCAGGAAAGGAGGAGTCCGTTCGTGACACACCGCTTCACGACCGCAAAGGGAGGAGAAGCGAAGCCGGCGAGGGCGGAGTTCCTCCGGCCACGGCAGAGTGGCCACAACATCCTGTCACCAGGGTGTTGCGGCCACCACAGGGACCCGCCAGGTCAGGCGACCTCGAGGCGCTCCCGTGTGCGCGGGTCGTCGCCCGCTTCGTCGAAGACCGTTCCGTCGACCTTTGCCGCAAGGCGCGCCATCTCGGCGGCCTCCAACTCCATCGGATCGACGATCAGGGCGACCGGCGTGTCCACGACTGCGGACTCGACGAGTCGCTCGGCCTCGCGTTCGGCCGTCCGGCGCGCGGACCGCATGATCGCGGTGGCCACCACGGTGACCGCGCCCGCGGCGAGCGCCAGCACGCCTGCGGTCGCGAAGCCTGCGGTGTACCCGGACTCCGCCGGCAACCCGTCCGGGGCGATGGCCCCGGTGACGAGTGCGGTCATCACGGCCGCCCCGACCGCCGAGCCGACGGTGCGCAGGTTGGCGTTCATGCCGCTGGCGATCCCCGTCTGAGTGGGAGGAACGCTCTGCACGACGACGCTCGTGATGGCCGCGTAGATCAGCCCGAGGCCGACGCCGAACAGGCCGGATGCGCCGGCGACCGCCAGCAGAGAGCTGTGCAGGAACGCGAGGGAGAGGCTGGCCGCGCCCATGATCGCCGCCGAGACGACGATCTGCGCCCGGAACCCGACCCAGCGGGCGAGCGGACCACTGAGGAAGCCGGTCACGGCCATGGTGACGAGCATCGGGAGCATCAGCATCCCCGACTCAGCGACCGAGGCGCCCAGCCCGTAGCCGGTGGAGGTCGGCGTCTGAACGAACCGCGGGAAGAAGGCGAACACGGCGAACATGGACGCGCCGATGAAGACCGCGGCCGCGTTCATCGACCAGACGCCCGGCTCACGCATGAGCCGCATGTCGACAAGAGGATGCCGCGAGCGGAGCTCCACGATCACCCAACCGGCGAGGAGGACGGCGGCGAGGACGAGCAATCCGACGACGCCGGGCGACGACCATCCCCACTGCGCGCCAGTGCTGAGCGGCAGGAGCAGGGCGATGAGCCAGCCGGAGAGCAGAACGGCCGCCCACGGGTTCACTCCGCCGGTCGCGCGGGTCGGCGACTCGGGGATGAAGATGAGCGCAAGCACGGCGGCCGTCACGGTCAGCGCGACCGGGAGCAGGAACAGCCCGCGCCAGCTGAGGGCGGACGCGAGCGGACCCGCGAGCACGGTGCCCAGCCCGCTGCCGATGGCGATGATGGAGGCGATCGCGCCGATCGCGGAGGGCAGGCGGCGGGCGGGGAACTCATCCCGGATGATGCCGAAGGCGAGCGGGAACATGGCGCCGCCGAGGCCTTGGATGACGCGGCCGGCGATCACCACGCCGATGGTGGGCGCGACAGCGGCCACGACGCTTCCGAGGGCGACGGCGAGGAGGGCGAGCACTAGGATGCGGCGCTTGCCGATCAGGTCGCCGACGCGACCCAGCAGCGGGGTGGCGACCGCGGCAGCGATCAGCCACGCGGTCATGGTCCAGGTGACGCCTGCCGTGGTGGTGTGCAGGTCGGACTGGATGACGGGGAGGACGGGTACGACGAGCGACTGGAGGGTCGCGAAGGAACCGACGCTGAGCGCAAGGATGGCGAAGGTCAGTCCGGGGTGGGATCGAGACATTCTCGGTGGTTTCCGTTTCTCGAGGTGAGGCCCGAAAAGGGCTAGAATGGAGGGAGGCTCCGTTCGGAGGGTTCCTCCGGTTACGTATTCCACAGTACCGGAGGGTGCCTCCGCTTCGCAACTGTTTTCTTCCGCCGACCCGAAAGGACCGTCGCCGTGACCGGCACCGAGACCCCCACGCTGGGCGTGGTGCGCCCCCAGCGGGCGGACGCGCGCCGCAACTTCGACGCGCTCCTTGCGGCTGCGCGAGAGGCCTTCGCGGCACAAGGCGCGGGTGCACCGCTCGAAGACATCGCACGCCGCGCCGGCGTCGGCATCGGCACCCTGTACCGGAACTTCCCGACGCGAGACGCGCTGGTGGAGGCCGTCTACATCGACGAGGTCGCCGCCGTGGTGCGCGCCGCCGACGAAGCGGCGACACTGGAGCCGTGGGATGCCGTCGAGGCCTGGCTGCGACGTTTCGTGTCCTACGTCGGTACGAAGCGGGCCCTCATCGACGGACTGAACAAGGACTCACCCGTCCTGCTCAGCTGCCGCACGTCGCTCTACGACGCAGGAGAGCCCCTCCTCCGTCGCGCCCAGGCAGCCGGCGAGTTGCGCGACGACGCGACGATCGGCGATGTCATCCGCATGGTCTCCGGCATCGCCGGCGTCGCCTTCGAGGACGACGCCCAGCGGGACAGGGTCATCGCCATGGCCGTGGACGGCCTGCGCTCCCGCTGACTCCAGGCGGGGTCCGCCCCGTACGCTTGGACAATGGAGCTGGGCGTCTATGCGGTGATCGCGGTCGCGGTCATCGTCGGCGTGGCCGCATTCGCACGCAAGCTCGGCGTGGCGGCGCCGATCATCCTGGTGATCGTCGGCGTCGTGCTGTCGTTCCTGCCCGGCGTGCCGGAGATCGAGGTGCCGCCGGAGGTCATCCTGGACGGCCTACTGCCGCCGATCCTCTACGCGGCCGCCATCAGCGTGCCGCTCACGGACTTCCGCCGCAACCTCGCGCCGATCGCCGGGCTCTCGATCGTCCTGGTCATCATCACGGCGTTCGCCTCCGGCTTCGTGCTCTACACGATGCTGCCGGACCTCAGCCTCGCAGCGGCCATCGCCCTCGGCGCCATCATCAGCCCGCCGGACGCGGTGGCCGCCACCTCCATCGGACGCAAGCTCGGCCTGCCGCCGCGCCTGCTCACGGTGCTCGAAGGCGAGGGTCTCGTCAACGATGCGACCGCTCTGGTGCTCCTGCGCACAGCACTTGCCGCCGCGCTCGGCGGGCTCACCACGCCGTGGGCCGGTGTGATCGACTTCGTCACCGCCGTCATCATCGCCGCCGTGATCGGCCTGATCGTCGGATTCGTCTCCGTGTGGGTGCGCTCGAAGCTCAGCGACCCCGTGCTCGACACCGCCCTCTCGGTGGTCGTGCCGTTCGCCGCCTTTGCGCCGACAGAGGCGCTGCACGGTTCCGGGGTGCTGGCCGTGGTCATCGCCGGCCTGTACACCGGGCACGCCGCACCGCAGCAGTTCAGCGCCCAGGCGCGCATCAGCGACGCGATCAACTGGCGGACCATCCAGTTCCTGCTCGAGAACGGCGTCTTCCTGCTGATCGGCCTGGAACTGCGGACGCTCGTCGGCGACGTCCAGAACCCGGAGGTCCTCAGCGTCTGGAGCGCTGTCGGCCTGGGGCTGATCGCCGTGTTCTCGCTCATCATCATCCGGTTCGTCCTCATCGTGCCGCTCATCCTCGGCCTCCGAAGACGGGCGGAGCGCGCCGAGCGCGCAGTGTTCCGCGAGTGGCTGATGATCAGCTACTTCCGCGACCATCCGGTCCGCTACCGTTGGCAGGCGCTCCGGAAGCAGCGCGCCGAGCAGCGCTACGCACGGCATCGCACCGACCTCGAGGAGTACCGCCAGGAGGCGATCGACTGGAAGGGCGGCGTCGTCCTCGGCTGGGCCGGGATGCGCGGGGTCGTCACGCTCGCGGCAGCGCAGTCGCTGCCGGGGAACATTCCCTACCGCGCGCAGCTCATCCTCATCGCGTTCACCGTGGCCTTCGTCAGCCTCGTGTTGCAGGGCGGGACGCTGCCCTGGCTCATCCGCGCGCTCGGGCTGCAGGGAGCGGACGTCGGCGAAGACCGGCGTCTGCTCGCGCAACTTCTGGACGACCTCAGCGAAGCCGGGCTCGCCGTGCTGGACGATCCGCAGACGGCCGCGCACACCGCCGCACCGGTCGACCCGGAGGTGGTGGAACGCGTTCGGCAGTCCTCCTACCTGCGCGCCGAATCCGCCTGGGAACGGACCGTGATGGGCGATACGCCGCAGGACAGCCGGCCGCATCACCTGTACCGGACGCTCCGCCTCGCCGTGGTGGACGCCGAGCGCACCCGCCTGCTGGTCGAGCGCGCCCGCGGGTCGTACCCGTCGCGCGTGCTCACCGAGGCGCAGTCGCTTCTCGACCTCGAAGAGACCCGCCTGCGCTCCCGCGCGCGCTGAATTCGAAGAAACAATGACGGGATCTGGCCGTTCGCCGTCATAAAGGGGCATACAGGCCCGTCTACATCCATGAGGCCCCGCACCGGCGGGCCGGAAGGGGAATCATGGAACTCACGGTGATCCGCGCCCACGATCGGCGGCGGATGGTGGTTTCGGTCGAGGCCGGCAGCGAGGCGGAAGCGTTGCGCACCATACAGAAGGCAGTCGGTCCGGTGACCCTCGACCCCCAACAGATGGTGGCGCCCCGAAGGCGCTCCGCGGCCACGAAGCGCCGCGCCCGGGGTTCTGCCTATTTTTAGTTATTCAAAACATCCGGCTAGGGTCGAAGCATGGACGCGGCACGGCTCGAAAGCGACCTGCGGGACGCCGGCCTCAAGGTGACGCGGGGGCGGGTGGCTGTGCTGGAAGCGCTCGGCGACCTGCCGCACGCCGACGCCGAGACGGTGTTCCGTGCGTTGCTTCCGACCTTGCCGGGCACGTCCATCCAGAACGTGCACAACGTGCTCGGCGACCTGACGGCCGCCGGGATGCTGCGACGGATCGAACCGGCCGGCTCGGCCGCACGCTACGAACGGCGGATCGGCGACAACCACCACCACGTGGTCTGCACGTCCTGCGGAGCCGTGGCCGACGTCGACTGCGTCGTGGGCCACGCGCCGTGCCTGCACCCGTCGGAAGCCGGCGGGTACGCGATCGATGTCGCGGAGGTCACCTTCTGGGGCGTGTGCCCGTCCTGTCAGAAGCGCGCTGCGCGCGCCACGGAGAATCATCACAACTGAGGAGAAACATGACGGACGACTTCACCACCACCCAGACCGGAACGCCGGTCGCCAGCGACGCGCACTCGTTGACGGCCGGGCGCGATGGCGCCACCGCGCTGCACGACCGCTACCTCGTCGAGAAGCTCGCGCAGTTCAACCGCGAGCGCATCCCGGAGCGCATCGTCCACGCGAAGGGCGGCGGCGCGTTCGGCGAGTTCGTGGTGACCGGCGACGTCAGCGCCTACACGAAGGCCGCGGTCTTCCAGCCGGGCGCCACCACACGCACGCTGCAGCGCTTCTCGTCGGTGGCCGGCGAGCAGGGCTCCCCCGACACCTGGCGCGATGTCCGCGGCTTCTCGGTGAAGTTCTACACGACTGAGGGCAACTACGACATCGTCGGCAACAACACGCCGGTCTTCTTCATCCGCGACGGCATCAAGTTCCCCGACTTCATCCACTCGCAGAAGCGCCTGCCCGGTTCCGGTCTCCGCGACGCCGACATGCAGTGGGACTTCTGGACCCTCTCCCCCGAGTCGGCCCACCAGGTCACCTACCTGATGGGCGACCGCGGACTGCCCCTGTCCTGGCGCACCATGCCGGGCTACGGCTCGCACACCTACCAGTGGATCAACGCCGCCGGTGAGCGCTTCTGGGTCAAGTACCACTTCCACTCCCTGCAGGGGAACGAGGAGATCTCCGGCGTCGAGGCGGAGCAGCTCGCCGGCGCGGACGCGGACTACTACCGCCGCGACCTGTACGAGGCGATCGAGCGCGGCGACCTCCCGGCGTGGCGGGTATCCGTCCAGGTCATGCCCTACGAAGACGCCAAGACCTACCGCTTCAACCCGTTCGACCTGACGAAGGTCTGGCCGCACAGCGACTACCCGCTGATCGAGGTCGGCATCCACACGCTCGACCGCAACCCGGAGAACTTCTTCGCGGAGATCGAGCAGGCCGCTTTCTCGCCGGCCAACACCGTCCCGGGCATCGACATCAGCCCCGACAAGATGCTGATGGCGCGCGTGTTCTCCTACCCGGACGCTCAGCGCTACCGCGTCGGCACCAACTACAACGAGCTGCCGGTCAACCGGCCCGTCGCGCCGGTGCACAACTACTCGCAGGATGGTGCCGCTCGTCACGGCTTCAACCCCGCCGACGCCCCGGTCTACGCACCGAACTCGTTCGGCGGCCCGTCGGCACAGCCCGACCGTGCCGGTGAGGGCGCGTGGGAGTCGGACGGCGCACTGGTCCGCGCAGCCGCCACGCTGCACTCCGAGGACGACGACTTCGGCCAGGCCGGAACCCTCTACCGTGAGGTCTACGACGACGCGGCGAAGGAGCGCTTCCTCGACACGATCTCGGGCGCCGTCAGCGGAGTGAAGCGCGAGGACATCCGGGAGCGTGCCATCCAGTACTGGAGCAACGTGGATGCGTCCCTCGGGCGCGCGCTCCGCGACCGACTCCAGTCGGGCACGCAAACCCCCGACGAGGCCGCCGAGTACGTAGGCGTAGCCGAGTAGCACTCACCCCGCTTCACATCCGCCGAGGGGCGAGTAGATGCGCGAATCTCACTCGAGTTGCGACATCTACTCGCCTCTCGGCGACGGAAACCGCGTTTACAGGGTCGCCTCGATCGTGCGGTCGTAGACCGTGGTCCCGCCGACCCGCACCCGGCCGTCGCCGAGCGGCTCGGTGAGGAGGTCCGACCCCTCGCCCTGCAGGATGCTGAGCGGCCGTCCCAGCCGAGCCGTCAGCGCGACGGCGGCCGCCCCGGTCGCCTCGTCCTCGATGATGCCCATCTCGGGCGCGAACATCCGTGACCGGATGCTGCCGGCGGCCTCGTCGATCCACGCGTACGCGTAGTGCTGCCCGGACGCGAACGAGAACGGGTCGAGCGCATCCACTGCGGCCGGCGACTCGAGGGCCAGCCACTGGAATTCGGGCGTCCACTCCGGCCGAGCCGTGATCCAGGCGGTGTCGTCGTCGACCACGACCTCGACGTCACCGGCGGGCTCGCGCAGCACGTCGACGGGCGTCCGGCGGTCGGAGAGCCACCACGCCGTCCCTACGCTCGGATGGCCGGCGAACGGCAGCTCCTTCGCCGGGGTGAAGATGCGGATGGTCGAGGAACGCCCAGCCTCGTCCACCGCGTCCACGAACACCGTCTCGCTGAAGCCGAGGGCGGTCGCGATCTCCTGTTCCCGCTGCGCTGTGGCGGCGGAACTCTGCACGATTCCGAGCTCGTTGCCGTTGCGGCCGCTCTCGTCGGTGAACACGCGAACGACGACTACCTCGATGGTCTCATCCATGCCCTCAGCCTGGCAGAACCCATCGCCGTCGTTAACCCTCGGGGTGCATAATCGCGCCATGACGACCGACGATCGCCGGAACAACGAAGAGGACATCGCCGTCGAGCGTGCCGCCGAGAGGCTCGCTGAACGCTACCCGGGAGTGCCGCGGGAGCGGATCGACGAACTGGTCGAGAAGCACCACGAGGGCTTCGACGGTGCGCCGGTGCGCGACTTCGTCCCCGTGCTCATCGAGCACGACGTCAAAGAGCAACTGAACGCAGAAGAGCGCGCCGGCTGAGACTCAGCGACGCGCTCCTCTGGTGTGCCCGGGTCAACCCGGGATCAGCGTGTACTTCGTGCTCAGGTACTCGTGGATGCCCTCCAGGCCGCCTTCACGGCCGAGACCCGACTGCTTGACGCCTCCGAACGGTGCCGCCGCGTTCGAGACGAGCCCCGTGTTGAGCCCCATCATGCCGGTGTCGACCCGGTCGATCATCCGCTGGCCGCGGGCCAGGTCCTGCGTGAAGACGTACCCGACGAGGCCGTACTCGGTGGAGTTGGCGGCCGCGACGGCCTCGTCCTCGGTCGAGAACGTGGTCACGGCGAGGATCGGGCCGAAGATCTCCTCGCGGAGGATCTCGCTGCCCGGCTGCACATCCACGATCACGGTCGGCTCGAAGAAGAACCCGTCGCCGTCGGGCGCGTTGCCGCCGGTCAGCACGCGCGCGCCCCGCTCCACGGCGTCCGTCACTAGCGCCGACATGGAGGCGACGGCGCGGTCGTCGATGAGGGGTCCGATGGTCACACCGTCGTCGCTGCCGCGGCCGAGCCGGAGGGCGTCGACCTTCTCGGTCACCCGGCGCGCGAACTCGCCGGCGACCGACTCGTGCACGATGAAGCGGTTGGCCGCGGTGCACGCCTGCCCGATGTTGCGGAACTTGGCGAGCATCGCGCCCTCCACCGCCTTGTCCAGGTCCGCGTCCTCGAACACCACGAACGGCGCGTTGCCGCCGAGCTCCATCGAGGTGCGCAGCACGTTCTGGCCCGCCTGCGCCAGCAGCGACCGGCCGACAGGCGTGGAGCCGGTGAACGACAGCTTTCGGAGGCGCGGGTCGGCGATGATCGGCTCGGACACCGTGCGGGCGGTGCTGGTCGGAATGACGTTCACCACGCCGTCCGGCACGCCGGCATCCGCCAGCAGCTGCGCGAAGAACAGGGTCGTCAGCGGGGTCAGCTCGGCCGGCTTCACGACGACCGTGCAGCCGGCGGCGAGCGCCGGAGCGATCTTGCGAGTCGCCATGGCCAGCGGGAAGTTCCACGGCGTGATCAGGAAGCACGGTCCGACCGGGCGCTGCGAGACGACCATGGTGCCGGTTCCCTCCGGGTTCTGCCCGTAGCGGCCGGAGATGCGGACCGCCTCCTCGGAGAACCAGCGCAGGAACTCGCCACCGTAGGTGACCTCCCCGTTCGCCTCGGCGAGCGGCTTGCCCATCTCCAGCGTCATCAGCAGCGCGAAGTCGGCGCGCCGCTCCTGCAGCAGGTCGAACGCGCGACGCAGGATCTCGGCGCGAACGCGCGGTGCGGTGGCCGCCCACGCGTCGGCGGCGGCGACCGCGGCGTCGAGGGCGCGCATCCCGTCCTCCGGGGTCGCGTTGGCGATGCGCTTGATGACACGGCCGGTCGCCGGGTCCTGCACCTCGATCTGGTCGCGCGTGCCCGCCTCCCAGCGGCCACCGATGAAGAGCCCGTCAGGGATGCGGCTGAGCAACTCCGCCTCACGGGCCGACAGCTCTGTGGCGGTCTCGACGATGGTCATGCGCCCGCCACCGCCTCCGCGACGATGTCCAGCCCCTCGATGAGGAGGTGGTCCGGGATGCTGAGCGGCGGGAGGAAGCGGATCACGTTGCCGTAGGTGCCGCAGGTGAGGAGGATGACGCCGGCGGCGTGCGCGGCGGCGGCGACCTTGGAGGTGAGCGCGGCATCCGGCTCTCCCGTCGCCGGGTCGACCAGCTCGATGGCGACCATCGCGCCGCGTCCGCGGACCTCGGCGACGCGGGGATCGGCGTCGCGCAGGGCGCCGAGCTTCTCGAACAGGATGTCGCCGATCTGCCGGGCGCGGGCCGTCAGGTCCTCGGTCTCGTAGGTCTCGATCGCGGCGAGCGCGGCGACGCACGCGAGCGGGTTGCCGCCGTAGGTGCCGCCGAGACCTCCGACCTGGGGGGCGTCCATGATCTCGGCGCGGCCGGTGACAGCCGAGAGCGGGAGGCCGCCTGCGATGCCCTTCGCCGTCACGATCAGGTCGGGGACGATCCCGAACTGCTCTGACGCGAACATGGTGCCGGTGCGGGCGAACCCGGTCTGGACCTCGTCGGCGATGAACACGACGCCGTTGGCGTTCGCCCACTCCTGCAGCGCAGGCAGGAAGCCGTCGGCCGGGACGATGAAGCCGCCCTCGCCCTGGATCGGCTCGATGATGAGCGCCGCCAGGTTGGCCGCACCGATCTGCTTCTCCATCATGGTGATCGCGCGCTTGGCCGCCTCGGCGCCCGACATGCCGCCGTCGCGCAGCGGGTAGCTGAGCGGGGCGCGGTAGATCTCGGGCGCGAACGGTCCGAAGCCGTTCTTGTACGGCTGGTTCTTGGCGGTCAGCCCCATCGTGAGGTTGGTGCGCCCGTGGTACGCGTGGTCGAACGCCACGACCGCCTGCCTGCCGGTGTAGTGGCGGGCGATCTTGACCGCGTTCTCGACGGCCTCCGCGCCGGAGTTGAACAGGGCGCTGCGCTTGGCGAAGTCGCCGGGGGTCAGCCGGTTGAGCGCGATGGCGACGTCCACGTAGGAGTCGTACGGGGCGATCGTGAAGCAGGTGTGGGTGAACGCGGCGACCTGCGCGGTGACGGCCTCGACGATGCGCGGCGCCGAGTTGCCGACGCCCGTGACGGCGATGCCGGAGCCGAAGTCGATGAGGGAGTTGCCGTCCACATCCACGAGGACGCCGCCTCCCGCCGCGACCGCGTAGACGGGCAGGGTGGTGCCGACACCGGCCGCGACGGCCTGCGCCTTGCGCTCGGCTCGCTTACGCGACTCGGGGCCGGGGATCGGGGTGACGAGCCGGCGCTCCTGCGGGAGCGAGGGCCCGCCGACGGGTGTGTCGATGGCGGTGTCGAGGATGGTCATGTCCCGAATGTAAGAAATTCGGATGAAGCGAGTGCTGGACGCGTCGTACAATCGCTGCGCCGGGGATCGACACTCTGGCAGATGGAGTCCCATGCCAGCGACCCTCACCCAGCTCCTCGCCCGCCCCGAGCTGGGTCTGCGCCTCCTCACGCCGTCGTCCGTAGGTGAGTTGGATGCTCCACTCGCGTGGGCGCACAGCTCCGACCTGCCCGATCCGACGCCCTTCCTCGCCCCCGGGCAGGTGCTGCTGGTGACCCAGCCGCCGGAGGACGCCGAACCGTACGTGCAGCGGCTCGTGGAACACGGCATCGCGGCGGTGGGCTTCGGAACGGAGGTGGTCCGCGACGGGACGCCCGCCACGCTGATCGAGGCCTGCACCCGACAGGGCCTTCCGCTGTTCGAGGTGCCCTACCGGACACCGTTCATCGCGGTCGTGCGGTTCGTGGCCGATCGTGTCGCCGCCGACGCCTACGCCCGCAGCACCTGGGCGCTCCGCGCATCCCGCGCCATCTCACTCGCGGCGCTGCGGCCGGACGCGCTCGGGGCGGTGCTGTCCGAGCTTTCCCGCCAGATCGAGCGACCGGTCGCGCTCGTCGGGGCGGACGGCGCCGTAGCCAGGAGCCACCCGTCGGGGTCGCTGGATGCGCGAGCGCGCCGGGCGCTATCGGAGGCGGCCGACCCTCTGCTGCGCAGCGGGCGCCGGGCCGCCGGGACGGTCGGGACGGACGCCGGTCCGTTCGCCCTGCAGACGCTGGGCGCCGCCGGGCGTCTGCGCGGTGTCCTCGCCGTCGGATCCGACGGGCTGGACGCGTCGGCCCAGCAGGTGGTCACCGGCGTGGTGGCGCTCGCCGGGCTCGCACTCGAGCAGTCACGGGCGGCGGATGCGGCACGCGCCCGCCTCCGCACGGCCGTCTGGCGGGCGCTGGTGGCGGGCGAGGCCGCGGTCGCCGCGTCCATCGCCGAGCCCGTGCTCGGTCCGCTGCCGCATCCGCCCCTCCGCGTCGCAGTGCTGCACGGGCCGGCGATCGCGGCCGCCGCGGACTGGCTCGAGTCGAACGCCGACGGCTTCTTCGCCCGGGACGGTCAGGAGATCGTCCTCCTCGGCGACGACGCGGGGGTGGCGGGGGTCGCCGCTCTCGCCGCGCGCTTCGACCTCCGCGGCGGGCTGTCCTCGAGCACCGCCCTCGACGCGCTCCCCGCGGCGGTGGCTCAGGCGCAGACAGCGCGCAACCGCGCGAACGCCGACGACCCGGTCCCCTCGTTCGACGATTTGGCGGCGGCCGGGATGCTCGCGCTGCTGCACACGCCGGACGCCCGTGCCGTCGCCGAGACGTCGCTGCGGCCCTTGGTCGCGGCCGACCCGTCCCTCCCCCGCGTGCTCCGTACCTGGCTGGACGCGGACGGCGTCTACGACGTGGCGGCACGGCAGCTGGGCATGCACCGGCACACACTGCGCGCCCGCGTCGCCGACGCCGAGCGTCTGCTCGGCCGCGACCTGGCGTCGTTCGCCGCCCGCGCCGACCTCTACGCCGCCCTCCGCGCCTCCGCCTGACCCGTCCCCACCGCCCCTTCTCCCGCGCTCGCCCCCCACCGTCGAGTACACACTTTCTCCACGCCTAGGGCGCCCCGAGCGTGCACTATTCGTGTACTCGACGGTGGGACGCGGGGTGCACTCGACGGTGGGACGCGGGGTGCACTCGACGGTGGGACGCAGGGTGCACTCGACGGGCGGGTGGCAGGTCGGAGAGAATGGAGGGATGACCACACCGATCTCCGGAACCCACTTCGGCCTCACGGCGGGCGACTACCACGCGACGATCGCGTCTGTCGGCGCGTCCCTGCGGACGCTCGAGTTCGACGGCCGCCCGCTCGTCGTCCCCTTCGACGCGGACGAGGTGCGGCCGGCCTTCCGCGGCGCCACGCTCGCCCCGTGGCCGAACCGGGTCGTCGACGGACGCTACACCTTCGGCGGCGAGGATCAGCACCTCGCGCTGACCGAGCCGAACCGCGGTCACGCGCTGCACGGCCTGGCCGCCTGGCTCGACTTCGACGCGATCGACCGGTCGGCGAGCAGCGTCACCCTCACCGCGACCATCCAGGCGCAGGCCGGCTACCCGCACCGGGTGGATGTGACGGTCGCCTTCTCGCTCGACGAGTCCGGGCTGCACACCACCGTCACCGGCACCAATACCGGCCAGACCCGCGCACCGTGGGGTACCGGCCCGCACCCGTACCTGGTGGCGGGCGCCGGACGCGTGGACGACTGGACGCTCACCCTCCCCGCCGACGAGGTGCTGACCGTCACCGAGGACCGCCTGATCCCGACCGGCCTCGCCGATGTGGCCTCCGCCGAGGGCGGCAGCTGGGACTTCCGCACGGCGCGCCGCATCGGCGACACGTTCATCGACCACGCCTTCACCGGCCTGCAGCGGACGGCCGACGGCCTGGCCACCGTCCGGTTGACAGCCCCTGCGGGCACCGCAGTCGAGATGGTCTGGGGCGAGGACTGCCCCTGGGTGCAGGTCCACACGGCCGACCAGCCACTCCGGGAGCTGAACCGCCTCGGCCTGGCCGTCGAGCCCATGACCTGCCCACCGGACGCTTTCAACTCGGGCACCGACCTGATCGTGCTGGAGCCCGGCGACGCGGCGTCCGCCTCCTGGACCATCCGCGGCGTCTGACGACCGTCCGGGAACACCCGGAAAAGAGGATGCGCGCGGCCTTCCACGACGGGCCGCGCGCACTGCGATGCTACGGCTCGGCATCCACCCGGTGAGCTGTACGCGATGTCGAAGGATCGCTGCACCGTTCGCCACCGCGTCGTTGGCCGAAGCTCGGGAAACTGGGGAGGCCCGGGGATCCGCTCGCGGCAGTAGGGTGCCGCCATGTCAGCGACACCCCTTCCCTCATCAGGCGCGTCTCCGCTCGACGGTCCCAAGACCTGCGACGCGAGCGGGATGGCCGAGATCCACCGGCTGTTCCGGCACTCGTTCGACGAGGCGCCGCGCCTGATCGACGGCGTCGCGGACGGAGACGCGGCCCACTCCGACGTCGTCGGCGACCAGCTCGCCATGGTCTCGACGGCGCTGCACGGCCACCACGAGGGCGAGGACGCGCGGCTGTGGCCGGCCCTGGATGAGCGCGCGCCGAGTTGCGCGGCGCATGTCGACCGGATGCGACAGCAGCACGCTGCCATGCTCGTCCACCTCACCGCGCTGGATGCCGCGCTGCCCGCGTGGCGCGCACAGCCGTCGCCGGTCACGGCCGCGCCCGTGCTCGCGGCCGTCGACGGGGTCCGGGCGGCGCTCACCGAGCACCTGCCTGATGAGGAGGCGAACATCGTCCCCGTGATGGAGCATGTGCTCACGAAGCGGGAGGTGGAGTGGTTCGCGAAGCACGGGCGCGCGTCCACTCCGAAGGGCCACGGCTGGTACATGCTCGGCGCCATCCTGGCGGCCCAGCCGGATGGCGGCGGCGAGTGGATGAAGAAGAACCTCCCCGGACCGGTCGCCCTGACCTGGCGCTGGGCCGGCCAGCGCCGGTACGCGCGGTTCCGCGCGGCTCTCGAGGGCCGCGCCGCCTGAGCGCCACCGTCGGAGAACCGGCCCGGAATCTCCGACCGGCCGCGGTCGGGCGGAGAACGCGGCGCCAGGGCGGCGCATTCTCCGACCGAAGCACAGGCATCTCCGACCGGCCGCGGTCGGGCGCGCCGGCTGAGCGCCACCGTCGGAGAACTCGCCCGGAATCTCCGACCGGCCGCGGTCGGGCGGAGATCGCGACGCCTGCGCGCTGCATTCTCCGACCGAGGCGGAGGGATCTCCGACCGAGGCCGCAGCCATACCGACGGACCGACCAGCGGCACCGACCGAACGCCCGCTGTCCCCCACCCGCGCCGGGCGCGCCCACCGCATCCCCTACAGTGTGCTTGTGGACGAGCAGGGGCGGGCGCCGGGGGTGCGTGAGGTGGCCGCCGCCGCCGGGGTGTCCCGGCAGACCGTCTCGCGCGTGCTCAACGACCACCCCAGCATCCGTCCTGCCACCCGCGAGCGCGTGCTCGCCGCGATGGAGGAGCTGAGCTTCCGCCCGAATCGTGCCGCCCGGATGCTGACCACGTCGCGATCCACGACCATCGGGGTGCTCGTGGCCTCGCCGTCGTCCCTGTTCGGGCCGGCCTCGAGCATCGACGCGATCGAGAAGGCCGCGCGCGACGCCGGCTACTTCGTCACCGTGGCGCACGCCGCATCCCTGGACACCGACGCTGTCGAGGCCGCGCTGGAGCAATTGAGCGCGCAGGCCGTCGAGGGCATCGTCGTGGTCGCTCCGCAGCAGCGCATCCAGGATGCGATGGCCGCCGTCTCGCTGCGCGTCCCGTCGATCACCCTGCACGGCGCGGGGATGGCCGGTGACCACGGCGTCTTCGTCGACCAGTTCGAGGGGGCACGGCTCGCCACCCGTTACCTTCTCGACCGCGGTCACGTGCGCATCGCGCACCTGAGCGGTCCGGCCGACTGGTCGGAGGCGCGCGCCCGTCGCGAGGGCTTCCTGCGGGAGATGGAGGCGGCGGGCGCCGACCCGGTCGTCTCCCGCGACGGCGACTGGACGGCGGCGTCCGGCGCCGAGATCGGCGCGGAGTTGCTGGCGGACACCACGATCACGGCGGTGTTCTCCTCCAACGACCAGATGGCCCTCGGCGCAATGTTCGCTGCGGCCCGGGCCGGGCGGATCATCCCACGCGACCTTGCCGTGGTCGGCTTCGACGACATCCCGGAAGCAGCCTTCCTGACGCCGCCGTTGACCACCGTCCGTCAGGATTTCGCCGAGCTCGGGCGTCGCTGCGTCGCGCGGCTCGTCGCCGAAATCGAAGGGACCGACCTCGCGTTCGATGCCCCGGTCCTGCCCCGCCTGGTGAGCCGCGGATCCGCCTGACGGCTCCGTGCGCTTGACACCGGAGCGGTCGTCTCGCGTAAACTTGACGCAAATGTGACCGGTCACAACGACGTGAGGAACAGTATGAGCGCCCCGGAATCCCACCACCGCGACCTGATCGCGACGGGACGCACCGCCCTGGGCATCGAGTTCGGCTCGACGCGCATCAAGGCCTGCCTGGTGGCCGCCGACGATCCGAGCATTGTGCTGGCCGTCGGCTCCCACGAGTGGGAGAACGAGTACGTCGACCGGCTCTGGACCTACTCCCTCGACGCGGTGTGGTCCGGTCTGCAGGCCGCCTACGCCGACCTCGTCGCCGACGCGGAGCAGCGGCACGGCGTGCGGCCGACCACCTTCGGCGCGATGGGCGTCTCGGCGATGATGCACGGCTACCTGGCCTTCGACGCCGACGGCGAGCTCCTCGTCCCGTTCCGCACCTGGCGCAACACGAACACCGGCCCGGCCGCCGCCGAGCTGACCGAGGCGTTCGGCGTCAACATCCCGCTGCGCTGGTCCATCGCGCACCTGCACCAGGCCGTCATCGACCACGAGCCGCACATCGAGCGGCTCGACGCGTTCACCACCCTCGCCGGTTACGTGCACTGGCGGCTCACCGGACGCACGGTGCTCGGCGTCGGGGATGCGTCGGGCATGTTCCCGATCGACCCGGCGACGAAGACGTACGACCGCGAACTCCTGAGCCGCTACGCCGCGCTCGACAGCGCGCGCGGCATCGACCTCCCCGCCCTGCTGCCCGAGGTGCTCGTCGCCGGCCAGGCGGCGGGCGAGCTCACCGCGGAAGGCGCCGCGCTGCTCGACCCGACAGGCGCCCTGCAGCCGGGTGTGCCGTTCTGCCCACCCGAGGGCGACGCCGGCACCGGGATGGTGGCGACGGCCTCCGTCGCGCCGCGAACCGGTAACGTCTCGGCCGGCACCAGCATCTTCGCGATGGTGGTCCTCGAACGTCCGCTCTCCTCGGTGCACCACGAGCTCGACCTCGTCACCACACCGGCCGGCGACCTGGTCGCAATGGTGCACTGCAACAACGGCGCGAGCGAACTCGCCGCCTGGGCCGGGCTGTTCGCCCGGTTCGCCGAAGCGTCCGGAACTCCGCAGTCGACCGACGCCGTGTACGAGACGCTGTTCCGCGAGGCGCTCGGCGGCGACGCCGACGCCGGCGGACTCCTCGCGTACAACCACCTCGCCGGCGAGCCGATCGCCGGCCTGGCCGAGGGCCGGCCGCTGGTCCTGCGCACCCCGGACAGCCGGCTGACGCTCGCCAACTTCGTGCGCGCGCAGCTGTACAGCGTGTTCGGCACGCTGGCGCTCGGGATGCGCGTCCTCCGCGACGAGGGAGTAGAGCTCGACCGGATGTTCGCCCACGGCGGCATGTTCCGAACCGCCGGTGTCGCCCAGCGTTTCCTCGCCGGAGCGCTCGATGCGCCCGTCTCCGTGGCGGAGACCGCCTCCGAGGGTGGCGCATGGGGTATCGCGGTGCTCGCCGCCTACCTGTCGGCGGCGCAGACCGCCGAAGCCGAGGCCGAGGGCGAGGGCGAGACGGCGAACACCTCCGGCCTGGACTCCTACCTCCGCCGCCACGTGTTCGGCGGCTCCGCCTTCGAGACCACCAACGCGCACCCGGACGACGTCGCCGGCTTCGCGCGCTTCCTCCAGCGGTACCAGGCGGGTCTTGCCGTCGAGCGGGCCGCGATCGACGCCATCCCCATGGAAGGAGCCTCGGCATGACGACCGACCTCGAGACCCCCGCCGTCCGCGCTGTGCGTGAGCGCGTCGCCGCGCTGCACGCCGAGCTGGTCCGTTACGGACTGGTGATCTGGACCGGCGGCAACGTCTCCGGACGCGTCCCCGGCGAAGACCTCTTCGTCATCAAGCCGAGCGGCGTCGACTACGACGACCTCGCGCCGGAGAACATGATCCTCTGCACGCTCGATGGGGAGGTCGTCCCCGGGTCGATCGGCAGCGACCGCTCCCCCTCGTCGGACACCGCGGCGCACGCGTACGTGTACCGGAACCTGCCGGACGTGGGCGGCGTCGTCCACACCCACTCCACCTACGCCACGGCGTGGGCGGCGCGCGCCGAGCCGATCCCGTGCGTCATCACGGCCATGGCGGACGAATTCGGCGGCGAGATCCCGGTGGGGCCGTTCGCCATCATCGGCGACGACTCCATCGGCCGCGGCATCGTCCAGACGCTGGACGGCCACCGCAGCCGAGCCGTGCTGATGCAGAACCACGGCGTGTTCACCATCGGCAAGGACGCACGCGACGCCGTCAAAGCTGCGGTGATGGCCGAGGACGTGGCGCGCACCGTCCACATCGCCCGCGAAGGCGGCCCCCTCGTCCCCATCCCGTCGGAGGCGATCGACCGCCTCTTCGACCGCTACCAGAACGTCTACGGACAGAAGCCGGAAGGACCCCTCTCCTGATGCCGAAGCTCACCACCTCCTTGGACCACTACGAGGTCTGGTTCCTCACGGGGAGCCAGCACCTGTACGGACCGGAGACCCTCGCACAGGTCGCCGACCAGTCCCGCGCCATCGCCGACGAGCTCGGCGCTGCCGCCGACGTGCCGGTGCGCGTGGTGTGGAAGCCGGTGCTCACCGACTCCGACGCCATCCGCCGCACCATGCTCGAGGCGAACGCCACCGACGGCGTCATCGGGCTGATCGCGTGGATGCACACGTTCAGCCCCGCGAAGATGTGGATCGCCGGGCTCGACGCCCTGCAGAAGCCGCTCCTCCACTTCCACACGCAGGCGAACGTCGAGCTGCCCTGGGCCGACATCGACTTCGACTTCATGAACCTGAACCAGGCCGCCCACGGCGACCGCGAGTTCGGTTACATCCAGACCCGGCTCAGCATCCCGCGCACCACAGTCGTCGGGCACGTGAGCAACCCGGCCGTCACCGGTCGGATCGGCACCTGGATGCGCGCCGCGGCCGGCTGGGCCGCCACCCGCTCCCTCAAGCTGGCGCGGTTCGGCGACAACATGCGCTTCGTCGCGGTGACCGAGGGCGACAAGACCGAGGCGGAGCTCGTCTTCGGCGTGCAGGTGAACACCTGGGGCGTCAACGAGCTGGCCGAGGCCGTCGCAGCTGCCTCCGAGACCGATGTGGATGCACTGGTCGCCGAGTACGAGGAGTTGTACGACGTCGTGCCCGAGCTCCGCCGCGGCGGCGAGCGCCACCAGTCGCTGCGCGACGGCGCCGCGATCGAGCTGGGTCTGCGCTGGTTCCTCGAGGAGGGCGGCTTCGGCGCGTTCACCACGAGCTTCGAGGACCTCGGCGCGCTCAAGCAGCTCCCCGGGCTCGCGGTACAGCGTCTGATGGCCGAGGGCTACGGCTTCGGCGCAGAAGGCGACTGGAAGACCGCGATCCTCGTGCGCGCGGCCAACGTGATGGGCGCGGGACTGCCGGGCGGCGCATCCCTCATGGAGGACTACACCTACGACCTCACGCCGGGCGACGAGCGCATCCTGGGCGCCCACATGCTCGAGGTCGCACCCTCGCTGACCAGCGCGAAGCCGTCGCTCGAGGTGCACCCGCTCGGCATCGGCGGGAAGGACGACCCGGTGCGCCTGGTCTTCACCGCTGACCCGGGCCCGGCGGTCGTTGTCGCCCTCTCCGACATGCGCGACCGCTTCCGCCTCGTCGCGAACGTCGTGGAGGTCGTCGAGCCGACCGCTCCGCTGCCGAAGCTGCCGGTCGGGCGTGCCGTCTGGAAGCCTGCGCCGGACTTCACCACCTCCGCCACCGCTTGGCTCGAGGCGGGAGCCGCCCATCACACCGTGATGAGCACAGCCGTCGGCGTCGAGACGTTCGCGGACTTCGCGCGCATCGCCCGCACCGAGCTGCTCGTCATCGACGAGACCACGACGCTGCGCGACGTCCAGCGCGAGCTGGACTGGAACGCCGCATACTACCGGCTCGCCCGCGGCCTCTGACCCCCGAACTCCTGGCCGTCGGTTGTCATCGGTACCGGCGGTCAGGAACCCACCCGCGCCCACGTGCGCGCCCCGCGAGGGGTGAGTAGATGTCGCAATATCTGCGAAATAGGAGCATCTACTCACCCCTCGGCGAGAGGGATGGGGCGGGAAGGGGAGCGCGGGTCAGGAGTTCACTCGGATGATTTCCTGCTGGTAGGGGGCGACCACGTCGCCCGAGATGCGGAGGTCTAGGAGCAGGAACGGGCGCTCCGTGGCGGGGCGCGCGGCCCATTGGGCGAGGACCTCCAGGTCCTCCGGCGTGCGGACGACCACGCCCTCCGCACCGACGGCTCGCCCGAGGGCGGCGAAGTCGACCTCGGGGATCCGCATCGGCCCCTGCGCGAGCCCCTTCAGCCCGTACAGGTTGACCTCGGCGCCGTAGGCCGCGTCGTTCCAGACCACGGCCATCCCGCGCCCACCGGCGACCCGCACGGCCGACTCGAGGTCGGCGAGGGCCATCAGTCCGCCGCCGTCGCCGGTGGTCAGCACGATGGTGGATTCGGGATGCGCGAGCGCGGCGCCGGGCACGCTCGGCCAGCCGAGGCCGATCGACTGATACGCCGTGCCGACCATGATCATCCGGTCGGGCGAGGCGACCGGCCAGTACATGTTCGCCCAGCCGATGAAGTGGCCGCCGTCGGAGACGACGACGCGGTCCTCGGGCAGCAGTTCGCCGATCCGGGCGGCCGCCGTGCGCGGGTCGAGCCGTCCGTCGGCCGCCAGGCCGTCGCCCCGCGGGTGCTCGCGCTGCAGGGCGACGTCCAGCGATTCCCGCCACCCCGACGGCTCCGCGCCGGCGGCCGCGAGCTGGTCGCCGAGTGCCTCGGCCACCAGCCGGGCGTCGCCGCGCAGGTACGACCCGACGTGCGGGTGCGTCGCGGAGGGGCGGGTGTCCACCTGGATGATGCGCGTGCCGGGCGCGAACAGCTCGCCGAACCGCATCGTGAACTGGTTGAGGGACGCTCCGAACACCACGGCCACGTCCGCTGACCGGACGAGCTCCATCGCCCCTTCTGCGCCGAATCCGCCCGTCACGCCCAGATCGTAACGATCGTCGGGGAAGACGCCGCGGCCCAGGGCGGTGGACGCGGTGAGCGCGCCGGTCGCCTCGGCGAGCGCACCGAGCGCGGGGCCGGCACCCGACAGCCACGCCCCGCGCCCGGCTAGCAGGAACGGTCGCTCCGCCCCGGCCAGGGCGGCAGCCGCCGCGGCGATGGCCGCGTGCGAGAACGGATCGGAGGGAGCCTGCGGCTCGGGCAGGACCGGTTCCGGAGCCTCGGGCACCGGCCCGGCGTCGCGGGTGGCCACGTCGTACGGGATCGCGATCACCGTCGGCACCCGGTACGTCAACGCGTGTTCGACCGCGATGGCGGTCGTGGCCGCCGCATCCGCTCGGCCGACTGTGTACGTGCGGGCGCCGACCGCCGCCGCCAGGGCGATCTGGTCGACGTCCCAGGGGCGGGGTCCCGACGTGGGCTCATCGCCGACGACGAGGATGAGCGGGATGTGCGCCTGCACGGCCTCCGCGAGCGCCGTGAGGGTGTTGGTGAAGCCCGCGCCGTACGTCGCCGTCGCTGCCGCGAGCCGGCCGGAGGCCCGGAAGTACGCGTCCGCCGCGACCACGGCGCCCGCCTCATGCCGCATCGCGCAGTACTCGCCGCCCGGCTGCCGCTCCAGCGCGTCGAGGAAGTGCGCGTTCCCATTGCCCATCACCCCGAAGACGTGGTCGACGTGGCGGGCGAGGGTGGCGGCGACATGGGCGGAGACGGAGGGCATGGCAGGGCCTTTCGAGACGAACGGAGAAACGATTCCGTATGTGTCTCGCCCACCGCGGCCGTCGGCGGCTTCGTGCCCATTTTTCGAGCACCGGCGGAACGCAGCCGCCGGACGGACCAATAGTACCCAGTCGGAGCGCCCGAGCACCTCACACGCCGCGTCGACGCCGTCAGGCGGGCGGCGGCGCGGTGCTCTCGCGGATCACGACCGTCGGCCGCTCGGACGAGAACTTCCTCACGCGTCCGCCGGCGATCACGGTCTGCAGGAGGTCGTAGCCCCGGGAGCCGAGGCCCGCGAAGTCCTGGTCGACCGTGGTCAGCGGCGGCGACCACAGTTGCGCGAGCGGATGATCGTCGAAGCCGACGACGCTGACGTCCGCCGGGACCGACTTGCCCTCATCCGCGAGACCGCGGATGACGCCCATCGCGATCTCGTCGTTTCCGCAGAAGACCGCCGTGACGGCGGGGTCGCCCGCGAGCGCCCGACCGATCTCGCGACCGGAACCCGGCTCCCACGACGCGTCCCGCGGCGGCGGCACGGCGGCGCCGTGCGCAACGAGTGCGCGCCTCCATCCGGTGGTCCGCCCATCCTCTTTGCGCGATGGCGGCACACGGACGTGATGCACCGTCTTGTGCCCAAGCTCCAGAAGGTACGAGACCACTTCCTCGGCCGCATCGGCCTCCGCGAGCACGGCCTGGGGTACACCCGGCTCGCGAACGCCCGAGATGGCGACGGTGGGGATGGACTTCGGGATGCGGTGCAGCGCGGCGACGCCCGGCGGATCGAATTTGAGCACCACCACACCGGCGATCGGCTGGTCGAGCAGCAGCGAGACCGCCCGCTCGACCGACTCGTCGTCCGCCGACTCGACCACCGTGATGGTCACCGTGTAGCCCGCCGCGCGCGCCCGCTCCTCGACGCCCCGGATCGTCTCGGCGTAGCCGTAGCGGGAGGTGTTCCCGGCGATGACCGCGATCAGCTTCGGCTGCCGGGCGACGAGGGCGCGGGCCGCCGCCGACGGCCGGAACTCGAGCTCCTCGATCGCCTGGATGACCCGCTTGCGCTTCTCCTCCGAGACGTAGGCAGCACCGTTGAGGACACGCGAAACCGTCGGTACGGAGACCCCGGCGCGGCGAGCGACGTCGCTGATCACGGGCGGTTTCGGCGCGTTGTTGGGCATCGGTCTCAGCATAGCGACGCGCCCGGACGCCCGATCATTTGACGGCCCCGCTGGTGATGCCGGAGATGATTTTGCGCTGCATCACGGTGAAGGTGATCAGCAGCGGCAGGCTCATCACGATGATGTACGCGAAGATGAGGTGCCAATTCTGTAGGTAGAGCCCCGAGCTGGCCACCTGGTACAGGTTGAGCGGCAGGGTGTCGAGGCGGCCTCCGACGACGAACAACGCATAGAAGACGTCGTTCCAGATGTAGAGGCAGATGAGGATCGTCGCGGTCGCGAGCGTCGGTCCGAGCAGCGGAAGGATGACCCGGAAGAAGACCTTGACGGGGCCGGCTCCGTCGACCCGCGCGGCCTCCTCCAACTCCACCGGGATGGTCCGGACGAAGCCCGTCACGAAGAAGATCACTGTCGAGAGGTACATCCCCATGTAGACGCCGATCATGCCGAGCGGGGTGCCGGCAAGGCCGATCTGCCGGAGCAGGAGGACGATCGTGACCACGGCGGGCGGCAGGACGATGCCGCTGATCCCGAGCGCGTAGACGAACGCGATGGGCTTGCTGCGGCGCCGGCCGAGGATCCAGGAGGCCATCGCGCCCAGCAGCAGGACGCCGAAGACCGAGGGCACCATGATCAGGAGGCTCCCGAGGAAGGCGGGAACCATCCGACCCTGATCGAAAACAGTGGCGAAGTTCTCGAACAGATGCCACGTCGTCGGCAGGGCGAGGCTCGGATTCAGGGCCTCCGCTTGGTCCTTGCCCGCGGTGACGACCACGAGCCAGAACGGCACTCCGAGGAGGAGCACGACCATGGCGATGGCGACGATCGGCTGGATCACCCGCGCGGGCGTCAGCCGGGGCCGGGCGCGACGACGAGTCGAGGTGAGCGCGCTCACAGCACGTTCTCCCTTCTGCGGAGGAAGTAGATGACGGGGAAGGCGAGGACCGTCACCATGAGGAACAGGCTGAGGCTCATGGTGGTGGCCTGGGCGAAGAGGCCCTGGCCGAAGGTGCGGAAGATGAAGATGTTGAGCAGTTCGGTCGTCCCTCCGGGGCCGCCGCCCGTGGTGGCCTGCACGATGTCGAAGCCGTTCATCGACCCGAGCAACGCCGTCGCGACGTTGAAGGTGACGGCCGGCGCGAGCAGGGGGAAGCGGATCCTGCGGAACGTGGTCCACCAGCCGGCCCCGTCCAGGCGTGCCGCCTCCAGGATGTCCTCGTTGATGGTCTTGAGACCGGCCAGGTAGATGAGCATCGAGAGGCCCATCCACTTCCACGCGTGGATGAGGGCGACGACGACGATCGTCCAGGTGGTGCTGCCGAGCCACGCGACGGTGACGTGCTGCCCGGTGAGGAACGAGAGGATCTGGTTGAGTCCTCCGCCGGGCTTGAGCAGCGCCTGGAAGATGTAGCCGACGGCGAGCGCCGACATCACCACGGGAACGAAGAACGCGACGCGGGCGAAGCGGTTGATGCGCGTGTCGCGCTCCAGCACCAGCGCCAGCACGAGGCCGAAGACGTTCTGGAACACCGCGACGAGGATGGCGTAGACGAGGGTGATGCGCAGGTCGTTGAGCAGGCTGCCGTTGCTGAAGAGTGAGGCGAAGTTGTCCGTCCCGACGAAGCCGATGTCGCTGTGGAAACTCGACCAGTTGGTGAACGCGTAGACGAAGTTGAAGAGGGTCGGCACGAAGAAGAAGACGACGAGCACGAGCAGCGCCGGGATGAGGAACCACGCCGGGTGGTCCTGCCGCCGCCGTCGGTTCCCGCGGAGGGCGGCCGGAGGTTTCGGGGTCGCCGCGGCGGGGGCGAGCCGAGTGAGCTGTGCGGTCATCGGAGGAGCAGCCTTTCCTGATTCTGTCCGGGGTGCGCCGGGGCGGCTGACGTGGCCGCCCCGGCGCGACCGGGCTAGAAGCCCTTGACTCCCTGGGCCTTCGCCAGCTGGGCGAACTGGTCCTGGGTGGCCTGGGCGACCTGCACCGTGGTCTTGGTGCCCTGGATCATGTCGGCGAGGTTGAGGTACAGGTCGGGGTTCGCCACGGCGAGCGCCTGCATCGAGCCCACGGAGTCGGGGATCGACGCGGCCACGTCCTTGAGCGCCTGCGGCACGTCGGACGGTGTGTCGACACCCTTGATGAGCGAGACGGTCGACTGCGCCTTCACGAAGTCCTTGTAGCCGTCACCCAGCCAGTAGCTGAGGAACTGGCGGGCAGCCGCCTCACGCTTGCTGTCGCCGGTCTTGAAAGCCACGAGCGCGTTCGACTGGTCCGGGATGAACGTGCCGACGTTGCCCTTCGGAGAGATCGGGAAGAACCCGATCTTCTTGTCGAGGTCGGCCGTGTTCGAGGTCGCCTGGAGCTCGCCGAAGAACGAGTTCACCTGCATCGCCATGGCGGCCTTCCCGTCGAGCAGCGCCTTGCCCTGGTCGACGAATGTCGCCGTCTTGATGTCCGAGTTGAAGAGGCCCTCTTGGATCAGCTTCTGGTAGTTGTCGATGCTGCCCTGGATGGTCGGGTCGGTGAACTTCTCCTGGTTCGCGTTCACCTGGTCCCAGAGACCGTTCTTGGCGTCGTCGGCGAGCTGGGCCTGAACCCACCACTGGGTGGCCCACTTGTCGCCGCCCATCTCGTAGAACGGGTCGACACCCTTCGCCTTCAGTTGCTGGGCGAGAGAGATGAACTCATCCCAGTTCTTTGGCGTGGTGGTGATCCCGTTGGCGGCGAACACCTCTTTGTTGTAGTACACGCCGATGACAGCAGGCGTTGTCACCAAGGCCGCGTAGCGCGTCTTGTCGAGGACGCCTGTGATGTCGGCGAGGTTGCCGGTGTAGTTCTTGACCCAGGGCGCGCCGTCAAGTGACTGCAGGTTCTGCTTTGCGTTGAGGGCCGTGAGCTCGGATGCGGTGGGCTGCCAGAACGCCAGGTCGGGCTTGTCGCCGGTGGCGACCTTGGTCTGCACCCCCTGCTCGTACGGGTCGGGGATGGTGACGACCTTGACCTTGGCGCCGGTCAGCTTCTCGAAGCCCGAAATGACGCTCTCCGGGGTCTTGTTCGAGTTCTGGGCGGCCCAGATGGTCAGGTTGACACCGTCGAGTTTGGCGTCCTGCGCGGGCCACGCCGCGGCCCCTCCTCCGGAACCACCGGAGCCGGGGTCACTGCATCCGGTCAGGACGAGGGCCGCGGCGGCCGCGACGGCCGCGATCGACGCGGCACCCTTCCAAGCGATCTTCATCGAACTGCTCTCCTTGTGTGACGTAGCGACGTTAGCGCTACTGGGTTCGTGTTGCTGAATGTGTTGCAGCCGCCGTTGTAGGTGCGGCCTGGATGCGGAGAACGCGAGCCCCGACCTCATCGGCAGGGTTCGAGACGCGTAGCTCTCCGGTCTCCGCGTTCCAGTGGGTGGCCCACTCGGGTAATGAGCGCGGAAAGATGGTGGTGACGGCGATGTCCTCGCCGGCGAATCGGGGAAGCTGCAGCCGGATCTCTCCGTCTGTCGCGGCCCGGTCCCAGACGGTGACGAGCGCCGCCCCGGGCACGTCGAGGCCGAGCGCGACCCAGCGGTCGTCCCAGCGCGGACGTCCGGCCGGCCAGAACGGCGTCGAGGCGAGCAGGTCCGCGCGGAGGCCCTTGGCGACAGCGACAGCGTCGGCGACGAGGGCGAGCCGGGATTCGTCCATCCGCCCCAGGTGCCCGGAGACGTAGTAGCGGCCGAGGAGCCCGGTCGCCAGACAGAAGGCCACCTCCTCCTCCGACATCTCGGGCTGCGGATAGGCCCAGTTCGCTGCCTGCTCCGGCAGGATCTGCGCGGGCGCCGCGGCGGCGATCGGCGGAAACTTCAGGAAGTCCTGCTGGTCGGAGGTCGACTGCAGCTGGAGTCGCGAAAGCATCGCGAAGTCGGCCCGCATTGCGCCGGAGGCGCAGTTCTCGAGGATCAGTCCGGGATGCCGATCGAGCACCCCGTCGAGCCACGCCAAGTGGGCGCGGTTGTGGGCGAGAAGGCCCGCCCCGACACTGTCGGTGTCCCGGTCCGTCCCGGGGCCCGGGTCGATGTTGTAGTCCAGTTTGAAGAAGCCGATCCCGAACTCCTCCACCAGGCGGTCGACGACCTCGTCGAGGTGGGCCCGCGCCGCAAGGTGACGGAGGTCGAGGTGATAGCGCTGGTGCTCGACCAGCCGAATCCCATTGCGCTGAAGGAAGGCGTCATCCGGCAGCCGTTCCGCCATCGGGCTGTTCACGCCGACGACCTCCGGCTCCAGCCACAGACCAGGCACCATGCCCGATTCCCGGATGCGGTCGATCACCTCGCCCATGCCGCCGGGGAAGCGCGTGGTGCTGGGCTTCCACTCGCCGACCGTGTCCCACCACTCGCCGCTGTCGTCGTACCACCCCGCGTCGATGCAGAAGACTTCCGCACCGACCCGGGCGGCTGCAGCGATCAACGGCAGCAGCTTCTCCGTCGTCGGGTCGCCGTTGAGGGTGTTCATGTAGTCGTTGAAGATCACGGGCATCGCCACGTTGTCGGGGTGGGGTCGCCGTGACGCGCGGCGGTACTCCGTGAGCTCTGCCAGTGCAGCCGTGAAGTCCGGGGCGAGGGCCACCGTCACCGGTACGGTGGTGAACCGCTCGGCGGGAGCGAGGACCTCCGTCCACTGGTGGTCGGTGTCGGTCGGCCCGGAGAACGCGAGGTAGCCGCTGGCCGTGTCCTCCCCGATCTCCCAGCGCCAGGCCCCGTTGTGCTCCACCTGCCACGCCCAGGCGGCGCCGAGGACGGACGAACTGACGGCCGCGACGGGGAGGTGCTTGCCGGTCGACCAGGTGCCCGTGGAGATGACGCTGAACTCGCCGCGCGGGTTGTGGTTGGTCAGATGCTGCTCGAGTCGGGGGAAGCGGACGCCGTTCAGCGGTTCCGTGATCCACCTGCCTTCACCGAGCCAGTCGCTCAGAGCGTGGTACACATCCCACTCGCGGATCGAGCTGTGGCCGTTGCCTCCCAGGTAGAGGGAGAGGGACGGAACGGAACGGAGGACGACCGCCTCGGGCCCATCGTTGGTGACCGTGACGGTCGAGCGGACGACGGAGCGACCGTCGAGGAGTCCGAGGAGGACTTCGATCGTCAGGCCGGTTCCGGGATGCGCCAGCTGGACGCGAAGCTCGCGGCCGCCGTCGGTCACGGTCTCCTGGTGGCCGGCGTACCGCGCTTCGTGGCCGATGGCGGTGTGGACGAGCCTGTCGTTCGCGAGCGAGTGCCCCTGACCGACGGCGAGGACCTCGGCGAGCGGCAGCCCCGCCGGCATCTCAAGGCGTATGCCGTGCGCCTGGGCGGCCGCGATGCGCGGGGCGGATTCGGCCGACCATTCGAGTTCGAGTGTCAGCGTTCCGTTGCCCCAGGTCAGGCGGTCGGTCATCAAGTTCCTCTTCGTTGCGGATCATCGGCGACGGAGCATCGCGTTCGGATCATGATAGCGCTATCAGACGGAGATGCAAGCATTTCTTGATAGCGCTATCAGATGGGCGGACATTGGGAAGGCGGCCCTCTTGTGCGGCCACACGAAATCGCTATCATGATAGCGGTTTCAGATTGCGTCTCATCGTCTGGAATCAGCCATCGAACCGTACGAAGGAGTACTCGCCTTGATCGGAACACGCCCACAACGCCGGCCGCGCCGGCTTCTCGCTCCCGCCGTCGCACTGACGGCCGGCGCCGCCCTCGCACTCGCCGGCCTGACCGCGGTGCCGGCCTCCGCCGCCACCGCCGACCCCCTCTCCGTCGATTTCTCGCAGACCACGGGAACCTTCCGGGGCGGAGCCACCGGCACCCTCTACGGCCTCGGAGACGATGGCGTTCCCAGCCAGGCCGTCCTCGACGGCGCACACATCACCAACACCTCGCAGAAGCCCCCCGAGGGCGCCCAGCACCCCAACGGCGACGCCCTCCAGGTCGAGTCGTCGTTCTTCGCCGGCGGTGGACAGGACCTCTACGTCTACGTCCAGGACATGTACCCGGACTGGGCCTACAACGGCGGCAAGCGTCCCGGCGACGCGAACGGCGACGGCGTGTGGGACTACCTGCCGATCCTGAAGAAGGTGGTCGAGGACGTCGCAACGAAGTCCGCGCACCCCGAGAAGTACGTCTTCATCCCGTTCAACGAGCCGGACGGCGGCAACTGGTACCCGAACTGGTCCACGCAGAAGGACCAGTTCCTCGCCGATTGGTCGGCCGCGTACGACACCATCCAGCAGGTCTACACCGAGCACGGCCTCGGCCACGCACGCGTCGGCGGCCCCGGCGACTCGACCTGGCATGCCGACCGCAGCTCCGATTTCCTGTCCTACGCCAAGGAGCACGCGCAGCTTCCGGACATCTTCATCTGGCACGAGCTCGGGACGTACAACCTCGCCACGTTCCGCGGACACCACGACGAGTACACCCGGTTGCTGACCACCCTCGGCATCTCCCCCATCCCGGTCAACATCACGGAGTTCGGGATGCTGCGCGACATGGGCGTGCCCGGTCAGCTCGTGCAGTGGATCTCGATGTTCGAGGATGAGAAGGTCGACGCCCAGACCGCCTACTGGAACTACGCGGGCAACCTCTCCGACAACTCCTCGCGGAACAACGGCGCCAACGGCGGCTGGTGGATGTTCAAGTGGTACGGCGACCTCGCCGGGTCGCAGACCGCGAGGGTGACGCCACCGCACCTCAACACGCCCGATTCGCTGCAAGGACTCGCCGCGATCGACTCCTCCTCCCGTAAGGCGACCGTCCTCTTCGGCGGTGGCGTGAACGATGTCGCACTCGACCTCGGCGGCCTGGATGTCTCCACCTTCGGCAAGACGGTCCAGGTCCAGGTGCGCGCTGACCGGCTGAACGGTGCCGAGGGCGCATCCCTGCAACCGCCCGTCGTCCTCTCCACGACCGCCACGATCGACGGCGGGCACATTCGCCTCACGGTGCCGAACAGCGACCGCTACTCGGCCTACCAGGTGCAGGTCACACCGGAGCCGACGGACGCCCAGCCGGTGTCGGCCGACCTGGTGAACAGCACTGAGGCCGAGAACGCGACGCTGACCGGCGCCACTGTCTACACGCAGGATCCGTCACGCGAGTGGTCGTTCATGGCCTCCGGCGGCAAGGATGTCGGCTCGTTCAACAACGCCGCGTCTTCGGCGACCTGGAACGTCACGGTACCGGCGACCGGCGATTACCGCCTGTCGATCCTGAGCGGCACCAACCAGACGCCCGGGAAGCACGCTCTCTTCGTCGACGGCTCCTTCGGCCAGCTGGTGAAGTACTCCGCCGATCTGGGCTGGGGTTACCGCGGCACCGCGGATGCGACCCTCCACCTGACCGCTGGAACCCACAGCCTGTCGCTCCGCGCGAGCAAGGACGGTTCGACGATGCTGCCGGGGGCGGACATCACCCTCGACCGGTTCGACCTCTACGATGTCTCCTCCGGAGAGCGAGCCGTCTATCCCGCCACGGAGGCCCGGCTGACCGGCGGTGCCTCGCTCTCGTGGAAGCAGCCGGCGGCGCAGGGCTATGCATCGGTCGCCGGCGACGGCAGCGCTACGGTGTTCGCGACGACGGCCGAAACCGGCTACTACGACGTGACCACCCACTTCGCAGCCACGGGCCAGGGCGCCACCCTCGCCCTCTCGGCGAATGGCCGCCCGGTCGCTCTGCCTGCCTCGAGCGGTCCGGGCGTCTCGGACGCGACGGTCCGGCTGTTCCTTCCGCAGGGAGTGAACGAGCTGACCGTCCGCGCCTCGGCGGGCTCAGCTCTCGTCGGCAGCGTCACCACATTCCGCGGTGCGCAGCAGAAGGCCGCCGACGCGAATCCGGCGCTGGTGTTCCACAGCGAGGCGGAGGCCCTTCCCCGTTCGGGCGCAGCGGTCGTCCAAACCGACCCGGCGAACTCCAACGGGTCGGCGGACGCGCAGGGCGTCGTCCGTGACGTCGGCTACATCGGCAACGGAGCGGCCAACACCCTGACCGTCCCGCGGCCGTCCGGCTTCGGGGCCGGCGACTACCAGCTGGTGCTCGGCGCAGCCAACGCCGACAAGTCCGCTGCGATCAACTACAACCCACAGGTGATCAGCCGGTTCCTCGATGTCACCGAGGCGGGCGGCGCGACCACTCGTGCGGCCTTCCGGCACAACTACTCGTGGAACAGCTTCTGGGACAAGACGGTCCCGCTGTCGCTGACGACGAGCGGAGGTGCGCTGACTCTGGGCAACGCCACGGCCTACGGTCCGAACCTCGACACCGTGACCCTCGCCAAGTTCGTGGGCGCGGCACCGTCGATCACGAAGACCCAGACCGGTCTCGGCAACAAGTGACAGGTCGGCGGCGCCGGGACCGAGCGTCCCGGCGCCGCCGCACGCGCCGTCATCCCTGACCCCGCCGGTGATGGTGGGGGCCGCCCGAATGTAGTATGTTGGTCGTGTTGCTCCCCGCCGTCTACGGATTGGCGGGGATTTTTCTGTCCTGGAGGAGTCACCGTGTTGCGTGCGTCCATGGTGATCGACTACCAGAACGTCCATATGACGGCTCATGATGTGTTCGACCCGCGCGGCGAACTGCATGCGTCCCTGATTCACCCCATCCAGTTCGCGCAGCGCGCGATCGTGGAGCGCAACGAACGCCAGCGGCAGGGAATGGAGCATGCCGTCCTGTCGCGAACTATCGTGTTCCGAGGCCGCCACAACGTCGATCACCATTGGGAGCAGCACCGCCGCTGCAACGACCAGGCCGCACAATGGCAGAAGGACGGCGCGATTGTTGAGCTCCGGGACCTGAAGTACACCTACCAGCTGGGCGCGAACCGCGAGCCGATTCTCGACATCAACGGCAAGAAGGTCCCTAACGGCCGGCCGAAGGAGAAGGGCATCGACGTGCTGTGCGCACTCGCATTGGTCCGCGAGGCCGCTCGGCCCGACGTCGACGTCGTCATCCTCGCCTCCCGAGACACCGACCTCGTCCCGGCGTTGGACGAGGTGCACGACTTCCGCGGTGCTGACCCGACCACGTACGCGAAGGTCGAGACAGTGGCCTGGTTCAACAGGCGGTTCCGTGAAGAGGGAAGCGTGTCGGGTGGTGCATTGCAACCGACCAGCCCGCGGCGGATTTGGAACACCAACCTCGATCGCAGCTGCTTCGAGGCTTCCATCGACCGCAACACGTACCGCTAGTCGGAGTCCGGGTGCGGCCCGGCCGCACGGGCGAACTCGAGCAGCCGCCGCTGCGATTCGGCGTAAGACGTCGCCGTCGGCACCTCTCGTCCGTCCCGCACCGCCTCCGCCACATCCACGGCCGCGTCGATTGCGGCGCGGTACGGCAACGATCCGGTGCTCACCCGTCTCACCCCGAGGGTCTGCAGGTCGTCGAGGGTGAGGCCCGGCACCACCAGCACGTTCAGCGGGAGCGGGATGGCCGCGGCCAGCTCCTCCAGCGTCGCCGGGTCGGTCGCGCCTGGTACGAAGATTCCGTCCGCGCCCGCGTCGGCGTACGCCTTCGCGCGTTCGAGAACCGCGGGCACGGTGTCCTCCTCGTGGAACCAGTACGAGTCGATTCGGGCGTTGACGAAGATGTCGGGCGCTGCCTGCTTGATCGCAGTGATCTTGGCGGAGGGGATGCCCGGGTCGACCAGTCGCCCGCCGGCGGAGTCCTCCAGGTTCACGCCGTCGGCCCCGAGTCCCCCGACGAAGTCGGCGACCCAAGCAGGGTCGTCGCTGAAGCCGTCCTCGATATCAGCGGTCACGTACACCGGCAGAGCGCTCAGCGCGCGGATCAGAGCGACCGTCGCCTCCCGGCTCGCCCCCTCCGCATCCGGCCGGCCGGTCGAGGCGTTGACCCCGAAGCTGGTGGTCCCTACCGCCGGGAAACCGGCCGCCACGAACGCGAGCGCCGACCCGACGTCCCAGGCGTTCGGCAACAGCAGGGGCCGGTCGGCGTAGTGCAGGTCACGAAACGACATGGTTATCACCCTCCAAGCGGAGGATAGCGTCGGCCGGGGCGCAGCAGCAGCCCCGGCCGACGCCGGCTGTCAGACGCCGACCGAGCGGCGCTTGTTGTAGACGTCGAACGCGACGGCCGCCAGCAGCACCAGGCCCTTGATCAGCAGCTGGTAGTCGCTGTCGACGCCGAGGATCGACATTCCGTTGTTCAGCACACCGATGATCAGACCACCGATGATCGCGCCGGTGACCGTACCGATTCCACCCGTCACCGCCGCGCCACCGATGAAGACCGCGGAGATCGCATCCAACTCGAAGCCGGTGCCCGCGCTGGGGCTGGCCAGGTTGAGTCCGGCCGTGAACACCAGGCCGGCCACAGCGGACAGCACGCCCATGTTGACGAAAAGCAGGAACGTGACGCGCTTGGTCTTGACGCCCGACAGCGCTGCTGCCTGGAGGTTTCCGCCGATCGCGTAGATGTGGCGTCCGAACACCGAGCGGTTCATGACCGCCGAGTAGCCGACCACCAGTACCGCCAGGATGATCAGCACGATCGGGGTGCCGTTGTAGCTGGCCAGTAGCACGGTCATCACCAGCACGAGGAGCACCAGGAAGGCGAGCTTGATGATGAACCACCACAGCGGCTCATCTTCGAGGTCGTACTTGCGGCGCACTGCGCGCTGGCGGATCCCATTGCCGAGGATCGCGATGCTGGCCACAGCGCCGAGGATCATCGTGAGCGGCTCGTAACCGGTCGTACCGAAGGCGGGCAGGAAGCCCGACCCGATGGCCCGGAACTCCTTCGGGAAGAACGAGATCTGCTGGTTGCCGAGGGCGATCTGGGCGGCGCCGCGGAAGGCGAGCATCCCGGCCAGGGTGACGATGAAGGCTGGGATGCCGAAGTACGCGATCCAGAATCCCTGCCAGGCGCCGACCAGGGCGCCGAGCACGAGGCAGAACACGATGGCGAGCGGCCACGGCAGGTGCCAATTCGAGATGAACACGCCGGCCATCGCGCCGATGAAGGCGACGACGCTGCCGACCGACAGGTCGATGTGCCCGGCGATGATCACCATCACCATCCCGATCGCGAGGATCAGGATGTAGCTGTTCTGCACGATCAGGTTCGACACGTTGATCGGCGCCAGCGTGATGCCGCCGGTCGCGACCTGGAAGAACACGACGATGACGATCAGCGTGATGAACAGACCGATCTGGCGCAGCTGTCCGGTCAGGTAGTTCAGGGCTTTGGTAAGCGGTTTCATGAAGGGTTCTTCTCGCGTTCCTGGGTCATGAATTGCATGAGGTATTCAGCGGTGGCCTTCTCCCGCGGCACGTCGGCGGTGATGCGGCCCTCGCTGAGGGTGTAAATGCGGTCGCAGATGCCGAGCAGCTCGGGCAGCTCGGAGGAGATGACGACGATGCCTTTCCCCTGATCGGCGAGCCGGTCGATGATCGTGTAGATCTCGTACTTCGCTCCAACGTCGATGCCTCGGGTCGGCTCGTCGAGGATGAGCACTTCAGGGTCGGAGTACATCCACTTCGACAGCACGACCTTCTGCTGGTTGCCGCCGGAGAGCTTGCCGGTGAGTGTCAGGACGTTCGGCGTCTTGATGTTCATCGACTTCCGGTACTCGTCGGCGACCAAGGACTCCCGGTGGTCGTTGACGAACTTGAACCAGTTGACGAGCTTGTCCAGCGACGCGATCGAGATGTTGCGCTGGATGTTGTCGATCAGGTTCAGCCCGAAGTGCTTGCGGTCCTCGGTGGAGTAGGCGATGCCGTTCTCGATCGCCTTCGACACTGTGTTGACCGAGATCGGCTTGCCGCGCTTGTACACCTGGCCGCTGATCCCGACGCCGTAGCTGCGGCCGAAGATGCTCATCGCGAGCTCGGTGCGGCCGGCGCCCATCAGGCCGGCGATGCCGACGATCTCGCCCGCGCGGACGTTGAAGCTGACGTCGTCGACGACCTTGCGGTTGCGGTCGAGTGGATGGTGGACGGTCCAGTTCTCGACGCGGAGCAGCTCCTCGCCGACGTGCGGCACGTGATCCGGGAAGCGGCTGGCGACATCCCGCCCCACCATCCCCTTGATGATCCGCTCCTCGCTGGTGTCTTCTTTGCCCATCTCGAGCGTCTCGATCGTGCGGCCGTCCCGGATGATGGTGACCCGGTCGGCGATCGCTTTGATCTCGTTCAGCTTGTGGCTGATGATGATCGACGTGATGCCGTGCGCCTTGAGCTGACGGATGAGGTCGAGCAGGTGCGCGGAGTCGTCGTCGTTCAGGGCGGCGGTCGGCTCGTCGAGGATGAGGATCTTCACCTCTTTGGAGAGCGCTTTCGCGATTTCCACCAGCTGCTGCTTGCCGACGCCGATGTCTTTGATCTTCGTGATCGGGTTGTCGTGGAGACCGACCCGGGCGAGCAGCTTGCCCGCCTCCAGGTTGGTCTCGTTCCAGTCGATGAAGCCGCGCCGCTCGCGCTCATTGCCGAGGTAGATGTTCTCGGCGATCGAGAGGTACGGCGAGAGCGCCAGCTCCTGATGGATGATGACGATGCCTGCGGCCTCCGAGTCGTTGATCGACCGGAACTCGATCGGCTCGCCGTTGACGACGATCTCCCCCTCGAAGGTGCCGTGCGGGTACACCCCGGAGAGAACCTTCATCAGCGTGGATTTGCCCGCGCCGTTCTCACCGCAGATCGCGTGGACGGATCCCTCCTCGACGCTGATCGACACCTCCTGCAGCGCCTTGACGCCGGGGAAGGTCTTCGAGATGTTGCGCATCTCGAGAATCGTGTTGGCCATGGTCTCCCTTGCTCGCATGACGTCCGGGCGGGACGCTGGGTTCGCGTCCCGCCCGGACTGTCGGGCCGGTGCTACTTGAGGTCGGATTCCTTGTAGTAGCCGCTGTCGACCAGGATCTTCTGGTAGTTGTCCTTGGTGACGACCACCGGCTGGAAGAGGTAGCTCGGGACGACCTTGACCTTGTTGTCGTAGCTCTTGGTGTCGTTCACCTCGGGCTTCTTGCCGGAGAGCAGGTCGTTCGCCATCTTGGCCGCTTCGTTGGCCAGCTGACGGGTGTCCTTGTAGATGGTCGAGTACTGCGTGCCCGCGATGATCTGCTTCACGCTGGCGACCTCGGCGTCCTGACCGGTGATGATCGGGAGCTTCTTACCGCCCGAGCCGTAGCCGGCCCCTTCCAGAGCGCTCAGGATGCCGTCCGAGAGGCCGTCGTAGGGCGAGAGGACGCCCTGCACCGCGGTGCCCTGGGAGTACGACTTGGCGACCAGGTCCTGCATGCGGGCCTTGGCGGTTGCCGGGTCCCAGCGCTGGATGGCGACCTGGTTGAAGTCGGTCTGTCCGCTCTTCACCACGAGGGTGCCGTCGGCGAAGTAGGGCTTCAGCGTCGCCATCGCGCCGTTGTAGAAGAACGTCGCGTTGTTGTCGTCGGGGCTGCCCGCGAACACCTCGACGTTGAACGGGCCCTTCTGGCCGGTCGGCTTGCCGCCCGCGTCGAGGACACCGAGCCCGGTGAGGAGCGAGTTGGCCTGGTAGACGCCGACCTTGTAGTTGTCGAACGAGACGTAGTAGTCGACGTTCTTGTCACCGGTGAGCAGACGGTCGTACGAGATGACCTTGATGCCGGCCTTCGCGGCCGCGTCCAGCTGGTCGGTGAGCGATCCGCCGTCGATGGACGCGACGATCAGGACCTTCGCACCCTTGGTGATCATCGTGTTGACCTGCTGCACCTGGGTCGGGATGTCGTTGTTGGCGTACTCGAGATCGACCTTGTAGCCGTTCTTCTCGAGGTCCGACTTGACCGCATTGCCGTCCGCGATCCAGCGCTCGGACACCTTCGTCGGCATGGCGACGCCGACGAGCGCGCCCTTGTTGTCGGAGCCGGAGGTCGTGCCGCTTCCGCGGCCTCCTCCTCCGGAGCAAGCGGCCAGTGCGACCGCGACGCCGAGTGCGGCGGCGGCCAGCGCAACTTTCCTGAACTTCACTGTGTTTCCCTTCGAGCGATGGGGCGACCGGTGTGCCGGGTGCGCACGGGTTCGCCGAGCTCGGAACTGTCACGCGTGCGACGACCAGCCTCCGACGGGGCAGTGCAGAGCCGGTCGCACCTGTGCGATCCGACTGCTGACATGAGCGACTCCCTCGTCGTATGCTGGGCCTTACGCGATATATGTGACCGGTCCCAGAACGGGTTAGACGCTACGACGCGGACCCCGCGGGAGTCAAGTCCTTCGCGGAAAAATATGATGACCATGTTTCCCGAGCGGCACAGTTGCCGCTCTCGCCGACGAGAACGGACCGATGGACAAGCCCGAAGCCGACGAGCAGCGCGCACTCTCCATCCGGGACATCGCCCGGCTGGCGGGAGTGTCGCGCCAGACCGTGTCGCGCGTGCTGAACGGCGAGCGCTACATCAAAGCCTCCACCGAGGCTCAGGTCAGGAAGGTGATCGAGGAGAACGCCTGGCGGCCGAACAGCGCGGCGCGTGCTCTGGCCACCTCCCGGTCGAAGACCATCGGGCTGCTCGTCTCCGCGCGCTCGCACTACGGACCCTTCAGCGCGGCGGCGGCGATCGACGAGGCGGCCCGGGCACGCGGCTACGCCATCCTCTCGGCGACGCTCGCCCACGAGGACGACGAGGCGTTGTCTGAGGCGCTCGACGTGTTCGCCGCCCACGGCGTGGAGGGGGTCGTCGTCATCGCGCCGCAGCAGCGTGCCCACGAGGCGCTGAAGCGGGTCGCCATCCGAGTGCCGTTCGTGAGCATGCACTGGAAGGATGTCGGCGACGGCCGCGTCGCCACCTTCGACCAGGCGGCCGGCGCCCGGCTCGCCACCCGCCACCTGATCCAGCTCGGCCACACCCGCATCCGCCATCTCGCCGGCCCTCAGGACTGGAGCGAGGCGGAGGACCGGATGAACGGCTTCCTTGCCGAGCTGAACGACCACGACCTCCCCGTCACGGCCCCCGTGCTCGGTGACTGGTCGCCGGAACTCGGCTACGAGGTGGGGCTGCGACTGCTCGACCATCCCGACTTCACCGCAGTGTTCGCCTCCAACGATCAGATGGCGCTGGGCCTCATGCACGCGGCCGCCGACCTGGGCCTCTCGGTGCCGGGTGACCTCAGCATCGTCGGTTTCGACGACATCCCCGAGGCGAAGCACTTCACCCCACCGCTGACGACGGTCCGGCAGGACTTCGGCTTGCTGGGCGCCCGCGCGATCGACGTGCTGATCTCCCAGATCGAGGGCGAGGATGCCTCGGGACCGGCCGACTACCCGGTCCCGCAGCTCGTCGTCCGCGAGAGCACAGCGCCTCCGCGGCAGCCGTACGGATAACGAATAACGGGCGGGCAACCAGCCCTAACGAATCTGGACGGCTCCGGAGGCCTCTGGTAGACCTGTGCGCGACCACCGCAGTCCACCCGAAGGGCAAACGTGAGCGACAGCACCTGGCGCGCCGAATTCGTGCATCCGCAGCACCCGTGGCGCGACTTCGAGCACACCTTCGTGGACGAGCGCGAGTTCCCGCCGGCCCACATCCGCCGGACGGCCTCGCTCGCAGGCATGCCGGCGGTCGACATCTACCTGCTCAGCGACTCGGAACCCTGGCCCGAGTCGTGCGTTTTCACGTACACCCAGTCCCTTCTGGGCGACCTGGCGGACCACCACCCGCCCGAGTACTGCCTCGACATGCCGTAGCCGCTCCCCGCTTGCGGGAGGCGGACGGCTGACCTCGCTGTCGCGATCAGTCCCGCCAGCTGAGTCGGTGCAGACTCATAGCCCTGAGAAGATCAGGGTCATCGATATCGACCAGCTGGGTGACCTCTCGGCGAACATGGTTACTGGCCGGTTCGTCGCCAGGGCGTTCGAATACGCCCCACATCGTGAGTTCATCACCATGACGAGAAGCGAATCGAACGCCATCCACGACGGTCGCAGCATCGGTGCCCGTGGCAGTGAGGGCGTACAAGTGACTAGCCACCCGTTGAGTCAGCTCCCTGGGGTCCGCGCTCTTCAGTGCGGCCGCGTCGAAGTCGTGATAGCCGAGGCGAAGAGCGATGCGAAGGAATACCGGACGTAGTGCGGCGATCGTCTCGGCAGTACGTACGTCTGCATAGGGACCGCTCAGAATGGCCTTGGTCATCATGCGCCCCCCGATCCAGTCCCGCGGAAGCGAGCCCGCAGCCGGCACCGGGAAGTCGACTGCGTCTTCGGGCTCTTCGACGATTCCGCCCAGCAGATCGCGGCCGTCCCGCGCTACATCGGGGCGGGCGTAGGCGAGAACTTCGACGTAGCAAGCATATGCACTATCCCCCGCGTAGATAGTCCTGAAGACTCCGTCAGCGTCATCCCAGCGGTTGCGACCGGCATACTGACGGTCGACCCATGCCCATGGGTCGGGGCGCGGCCGACGCGCCAGACGGTGGCATCATCCGCTTGGATGACGCTGACCTGCGGGTCCGGCATCAGGCGCCGACGAATGCGTTCGCTGCCGCCAGCACACGCGGTCCGGCGTCGTCGAACGGGTCCTCGTGCAACACCCGGGCCGGCGACCGGTCGCCGAGGTGCGGGTTCATGCCCTGAAACCAGGTTGCGACAACGGCTTCCCCCTCGCTCTGCCCGATCAGGGTCGCGATGCGGTGGGTCAGTCGCAGTCTCTCCACAGCGCTCGGTGAGGGGCGGCGTGCCGTCTCCACCCACTCGCGGACGGTGCGTGTCTCGGTCACACCCGCGATATACGCGACCAGCTTCGCGCCGAGCGAATGGCGTAGTTCGTCTACGATCTGCGGCACCGTGTGCTTGATCGAGTCGTTGTAGGCCTTGAGGCCCGCCGTCGCCACTGTGGTGCTCATGCGGCCACACTACCCGAACACCACTATCTAGGCCACCTCAGATCCCACCCCTCTTCCCGCTGGCGGCGACCCTGACTCCTATGCGGGCTTGCGGGAGTCGGAGGCTTGGACTTACGATACGTTACGTGTCGTATCCATACACCGAACCCGAACCCGAGCCCGAGCCCGAACGCCGCGCCGGGCGTCCACGCGACGAGTCCCGCGAGGCGCACATCCTGGGCGTGGTCAATGGCCTGCTCGCGGAGCGCGGCTACGAGGGCGTGACGTTCGAGGAGGTCGCCCGCCGGGCCGGTGCCTCCAAACCGACCCTCTATCGCCGCTGGAAGACCAAGCGCGACATGGTCGTCGCGGCGCTGAAGGCCGGCCCCGCGCGCCGCGAGGGCCCCGACGAGATCGACACGGGGTCCCTGCGCGGCGACCTGCTCGCACTGTGCGGACGGCTGCTCACCACGATGCAGTCGACTGACGGGCACACGGCTCTCGCCCTGCTGCAGGCCGGCTTCGAAGACCCGGAGCTGGGCGACGCGATCGAGCGGAGCGTCGGTCCGACCGGCGGCCGCCTGCCTGCATCCGTGGTCGCCGCGGCTGTCGCGCGCGGCGAGTTGCCCCCGGGTGCCGATCCGTTCCCCTTCGAGGAGGTCACTGGCTCGGTCCTGCTGCTGCGTCGTCTCAACGGCCTGGAGACGACGGAGCGCTACCTCAACGCGTTGGTCGACACAATCCTCATCCCCGCGCTCCTCGCCTCCGCACCCCGAGACACCGTTCTCCCCTCGGGGATCTTCTCCGGCCATCCCACCCCCACCACCCCCTCAGACCAGGAGTGATCAGCCGCATGGCGACTATCGAAGAATTCACCTACCGGGCCATTCCCGGAAGCGGGGGCGTCCCGCTCAACGTCGCCGTGGGCGGCCAGGGACCCGCCCTCGTGCTGCTGCACGGTTTCCCGCAGACGCACTACATGTGGCGGGACGTAGCGCCACAGTTGACCGACGAGCACACCGTGATCGTCCCGGACCTGCGCGGCTACGGCGAAAGCGGAAAGCCCGCAGAGGCCGGGCCCGACACGTACTCCAAGCGCACGATGGGGGACGACGTCGTCGCCGTCGCGGAGGCGCTGGGCCACGCACGATTCGGCGTCGTCGGCCACGACCGAGGCGCCCTGGTCGGCGTCCGCGCCGCGCTCGACCACCCGGACGCTGTGCAGTACCTCGGCATCCTGGATGTGTTGCCGACGCTCGACACGTGGAGCGTGCTGCACGGCGTGGATGCGAAGGTCGCCTGGCATCTGTATCTGATGGCTCAGCCCCCCGGCCTGCCGGAGCGGATGATCGGCGCGGTCGCCGAGGACTTCTTCGCGTCGTTCCTCGACGCGTGGGATTCGGACGGCTCGACTTTCACCCCCGACGAGCGCAGGTACTACATCGACAGCTCGGTGAAGGCGGTCCCTTCGATCGTGGCGGATTTCCGAGCCAGCTCCGGCATAGACCTCGAGCTCGACCGAGCCGACCGCGACGCCGGACGTCGCCTCACGATGCCTGTCGGGGTCATCTCTCAGGATTGGGGAGCGCAGCTAGGATTCGACCCGCTCGCGATCTGGGGCGCGTGGTCGGAGGACGTCAGCTACCAGCCGACAGATGCCGGTCACTACATGGCCGAAGAGAAACCCGACGAGGTTACCGCCTTCATCTGTGCGCTTGCGGGGCGCGCCCGTGTACGATGAGAGGGTCCGGCGCCTGAATAGCTTGCATCGGGCGTGAAAGGAAGAAAAACGATGGCTCAAGGTACCGTCAAATGGTTCAACTCGGAGAAGGGGTACGGCTTCATCGCCCCGGATGACGGCAGTGCCGACGTCTTCGCCCACTACAGCGAGATCTCCGCTCAGGGGTTCCGCAACCTCGAAGAGAACCAGAAGGTCGAGTACGACCTGGCTCAGGGTCCAAAGGGACCGCAGGCCGCAAACATCCGCCCTCTCTGACGGCAACCGGTGCCCGGCCGTCAGGCCGGGCCCGCGCCGCGGCGTCACCGGGGTACGGTGGCGAGCGTGGGTGATGTGCAACAGCGTGTAAGCAAGACCTCCGCAATGGCGGCCGGCGCGAAAGGCGGCGCGCCCCATCGCGGGCAGAAGGTCTTGTTCGGCGCTGCGCTTGCGGCGCTCGGTGTCGTCTTCGGCGACATCGGGACAAGCCCGCTCTATGCACTGAAAACCGTCTTCCTGCTCGATGGCGGCGCTGTCCGCGCCGAGCAGGAAGACGTCTTCGGCGTGATCTCGCTCATGTTCTGGAGCGTCACGATCATCGTCTCGATCAAATACCTCGGCATCCTGATGCGCGCGGACAATGACGGCGAGGGCGGCGTCATGGCCCTGGCCGCGCTGGCCAAGCGGCTGTATGGACGCAGCGTCTCCCGTACCGGCACACTGCTGATCATCGGCATCGTCGGTGTCTCGCTCTTCTACGGCGACTCGATCATCACACCGGCGATCAGTGTCCTGTCCGCCGTCGAAGGCCTCCACGTCGCCGCGCCGGCGATCTCGCACATGGTGCTCCCGATCGCGGCGGTCATCCTCGTCATCCTGTTCGTGGTCCAGCGTTACGGGACGGGGAAGGTCGGTGTGCTGTTCGGCCCCGTCATGGTGCTGTGGTTCGCCGTGCTCGCCGCCGCCGGACTCACGATGGTCGTGCAGTACCCGGCCGTACTGCTCGGTCTCTCCCCCACCTACGCGGTGACGTTCATCGTCTCCCACCCGACCGTGTCGTTCATCGCCCTCGGCGCCGTCGTCCTGGTCATCACCGGCGCGGAGGCGCTCTACGCCGACATGGGCCATTTCGGGCGCTCGCCGATCCGCCGCGCCTGGTTCTTCCTGGTCTTCCCCGCGCTGATCATCAACTACCTGGGTCAGGCCGCGCTCATCCTGCACAACCCGGCCGCCCGCGCCAACCCGTTCTTCCTGCTGATCCCGGAGTGGGGACGACTCCCCGTCGTGATCCTCGCCACCGTCGCGACCGTCATCGCCAGCCAGGCCGTCATCTCCGGCGCCTTCTCGCTCTCCCGCCAGGCGGTGCAGCTCGGGCTGCTCCCGCCGCTCACGATCCGCCAGACCTCCAAGCGGGAGGGCGGCCAGATCTACCTTCCCGCGATCAACTTCCTGCTCTTCATCGGCGTGATCGCGGTGATGTTCGCCTTCGGCTCCTCCGATCGGCTGTCGACGGCGTACGGCATCTCCGTCACGGGCGCCCTCGTGGTGGACACGGTCCTCCTGCTGCTCGTCGCCCGCCCGCTGTGGCACTGGGCGCCCTGGAAGATCGTGCTCGCCGCCATCGCGTTCGGCGGGCTCGAGCTCGCCTTCCTCGCCGGCAACCTCTTCAAGATCATCAACGGCGGCTGGGTGCCGCTGCTCATCGCTGGGGCCGTCATCCTGGTGATGACCACGTGGCGGCGCGGGCGCGCGCTGGTGCAGCAGGACCGGCAGCGCAAGGAGGGGTCGCTTGCGGACTTCATCGAGGAGGTCCGCAAGGAGAACCTGCCCCGGGTTCCCGGAATCGCGATCTTCCCGCATCCGAACAAAGAAACCACCCCGCTGGCTCTCCGCGCCAACGTGAAGCACAACCACATCCTTCACGAGCACGTCATCATCGTCTCGATCATGACCGCGCAGGTGCCACACGTCCCCCCGGAAGAGGCTTTCGTCTACGACGATCTCGGATATGCCGATGACGGCATAGAGCATCTGAGTATCCGGTTCGGCTTCTCGGACAAGCCCGACATCCCCCGCGCGCTCCGTGCTGCCTGCCGGGCGGGAGTCCTCCCGCTCGATGCCGCGAACTTCAAGAAGGCGTCCTACTTCATCTCGCGGGGGGCCATCCGGACCACGCGCACCCAGAGCATGATCCGCTGGCGCCGCTCCCTGTTCGTCGGGCTCGCGCACAACGCCGCCGACCCGGCGGCCCGCTTCGGCCTGCCCGCGCTACGGACGGTGACCATGGGAAGCGACGTCGAGATCTAGCGACCCACGTGGACGTGCCGGCACACGGCGCCGCGACGCCGCTCAGGCGCGACGCGTCCTGCCGCTCCGACGGAGCTTGCGGATGAGGGATGCCGCCCCGAGCCCGATCAGCAACGCACCGAGCGGGAGGAGGCCGTCTCGCGCGTCGCCGCCCGTCCCGGCCAAGCCTGCCGCGGTCGGTTCGCCGTGGCCTGTGGTCGAGGGGACGGTCACCGCGACAGAGGCATCCGCGGACGGCGAGCTAACGGGTCTCCCGGCAGGGTCGTAGGCTGTCGCTACGGCGGTGTTGTCGATCCGTTGACTCGCCAGATCGGCGGCCGTGACGTGATACGTGGCCGTGCATGTCACCTGTGCCCCTGGCGCCAGCGGTCCCGTTGGACAGGTCGGCGCCGCAAGTGTCCCGGTGCCGGTGAAGTGCGTCTCGGTGATCGCGACACCGGTGAGGGTCGCATTCCCGGTGTTCGTCACGCCGTAGGTGTAATCGATCGTGTCGCCGAGCGCGCCGACCTGTGTGGGGCTGGCCGTCTTCGTGAGCGACAGGGAGGGTATCGGCGGCGCCGGAAGGACCAGCGGGGTCGAGGTTCCGGCGACCGGAGCGCCGGAGGGCGGGTCGGCGGTGGCCGTGGCGGAGTTGCTGACCGAACCGGCATCTACATCGGCCTGGGTCACCAGGTAGTCGGTGGTGCACACCATGCTCGCCGCCGGCGCCAGCACGGTCGCCGGACAGGTTATCGGGGGTAGTGTGCCGCTCCCGGTGAAGCCGACGTCGGTGACCTGCACAGCGGTGAGCGTCACGTTGCCTGCGTTGGTGACGGTGACCCGGTACGGGATAGTGCCACCGGGAACGAAGGACGCCCCATCGAACGCGGGCGCCGCCTTCACGACCGTGAGACCCGGCGTCGCCACGGTCGGGATCGTGACGGTCGCGTCTGGCGAGTGCACCGCGGTGCCGTCCGGAGCGGTCGCCGTGGCGGCGGCCGTGTCGATCACGGACGGCGCATCCATGTCGGCCTGGGTGGTCGTGTACGTGGCCGTGCAGGTGGTGCTGGCGCCGGGGGCGAGAGTCGTCGTCGCCGGGCACACCACGGCGCTCAGGTTCGCCGGGTCAGACGGCGGCGTCACCGTGTCCACCACCGACACGCTCGTCAGCGTGAGCGCACCCGTGTTCGTGACCGTGAAGGTATAGGGAACAGACTGCCCAGCCTGCGTGACCGAGCCTGTCGTCGTCGCCTTCACCAACGCGATCGATGGAGCCGCCACCACGGGGATCGACACGATCGACGGCGGCGACGACACCTCTGCCAGACCACCGCCCGGCGTTCCGAATGCGACCGCCGAGTCCGCCGCCATACCCGCATCCACATCGGCCTGGATCGTCGTGTATGTCGCGGTACACGTCGTCGAGGCGGCCGGAGCCAGCACCGTGTCCGCGCACGTGAGCGGCCCCAAGCGCGCTGGGTCGGACGGTGGCGCCAGAGTGTCCGCAATCCGGACACCGGTCAGCGTGAGACCACCGGTGTTCGTCACCAGGAAGGTATAGGGGACACCCTGTCCCGCCGTCGTGATTGTCGTGGTGCTGCTCGACTTCACCAGGGCGATGGACGCCGGAACGGCGACGGGAACCGACACGACAGACGGTGCCGAGACAACCGCGGGACCGGTCGGAGGCGACCCTGTCGCCGTCGCGCTGTCGTTCACGGAGCCTGCATCGAGGTCGGCCTGCGTCGTCGTGTACGTCGCGGTGCAGGTGGTCGACGCCGCCGGCGCCAGGGTGGTCGCAGCGCAGGAGATCGGCCCGAGGCCCGTCGGGTCGGAGGGCCGCGTGACCGTATCGGCGACGCTGACACCCGTCAGCGTGACACCTCCCGAGTTCGTCACCGTGAAGTCGTAGGGGATCTGCTGTCCGACCGCGGTGACGGTCGCCGTCGCTGTGGACTTGGCGATGGTGATGGCGGCGGGCGCGTCCACCGGGATCACCAGGGCGTCCGGCGGCGATTGCGTGTCGGGCAGGCCGCCGGGAGGAGTCCCGCCAGCGACCGCCGAGTCCGCCAGGGAGCCCACATCCACATCGGCCTGTGTCGTCGTGTAGGTCGCGGTGCAGGTCGTCGACTCACCCGGTGCCAGCACCGTCACGCCGCACACCGGCGCCGCATCCAGCGACCCGGCCGGCGAGACGGGCGTGTCCGTGACGTTGACGCCGGTCAGGCCGAGGCCTCCCGTGTTGCTGACCAGGAACGTATAGGTCACCACCTGCCCTGGGCGGGTGACCCTCGTGACGTCGGCGGACTTCTGAATGGTGAGGGCCGGGGTCGGTGTGGCTGTGAGGTCCAGGTTGGTGTTCATGAAACCGGCGGGGAGGAACGGGTTGAGCAGCTGGCCGGGATCGCTGGCAGCCGACGTCGGCTGGTTGCCGCCCGTGATCGACCCGTCCGCCGCGGTCGTGTACGCGAGCGTGATCGGGATACTGGACAGCCCGGCGACGGCCGGAGTTCCGCTCGGGTTGTTCTTGTTGCCGATGCTCTCCCCCACGGCGAGGTCGTTCGTCGCGCCGAGGGTCAGGGCCTGCAGGCCCGCGAGCGGGCCGCCGGTCTGGAAGGCGGCGGCCGGGATGCGGACCGTGTACGTCCCCTCGTGCAGCCCCTGGACGATCCAGCGGCCATCCGAATTGGTCACGGTGCTGGCCACGACCACTCCTCCGGCGTCGAGGACCTCGACGGGCACCCCGGCGGCGGCCAGGTCGCCGCTATCGAAGACCCCGTTCACGTGCCGATCGATCCAGACCAGGTCGCCGAGCGACCAGCCTGGCATCAGGACGTAGGGTTCGTTGGAGGGCAGCGGCTGGTCCGGGAAGGTCGCCGAGAAGATCTCTGCGCGGTCGACGTACAGTCCGTTGAGCTGAGGACTGCCGCCGACCGTCGCCGGAGTGGCCGACGAGGGAGTCAGGGCACGCACGGCCTGCCCGGCATCCAGTTGCGTGGCCGCGACGAAACGGACGGCGGTGACGGCGCCGAAGCCGGGACCGCCGGCGATCTCTGCCGCCGTCAGCCACAGACCACCCGGCGCTTCGGGCGCAGTGTTGATCGGGTTCCGCGCATCCTGGGGGATGGTCGACGACGCCGCGGTCGCGTAGTACCAGGTGCCCGGGACATCTCCGGTCAATCCGCTCGTATAGGTCGGCGGCGCGAGGGCGGCAGCGATACCCGTCGTGCCCGTGAAGTCGGAGGCGTACTGGTCGCGTTTGGAGAGCGAACCGGCCGCCGCGTCCCCGTTCCACGGGAACACGTCGATCAGATCGGGGGCGGCGAACGGGATGTTCGTCGAGGTGTTCGACCAGTCGAGCTGCCAGGTGAACGCCTGACCGGGTGCGACGAGTGGCCGATCCACGGATTTCTGCAGGGCCAGTTTGCCCGTGCCGTTCACGGTGATGCTCGCGCTGCCTGTCGCCGTCGGCGCGATCGGGGCCGAGATGGCGACGTTGTTCTTCAACGTCGACCCCGGCACTGCCAGCGTGGACACCGTCGTGCAGACGGTGAAGGGGGTGAGGGTGAAGGGCAGCCCGCTCCCCGGGATGGTCAGATCGCCGTAGCTGAAGGTCGCGACCCGATTCACCGGGTTGTACGACAACGCCACACCCGACGGCAACGAGGCCTGCGTACACGGCGCATCGAGTTCAAGGTTCGTGGGCAGCGTGTCCGTGACCACGACCTGAGGGACGGTCTGTCCGGGCGACCCCGCTGTGATCTGCGGACTCAGCGTCCAGGGCACGGCATCACCCGGGAGGTATTCGGTCTGCGCCACCGTCTTCGTGATCGCGAGCAGCAGCGGCTGGAACCGGAGCACGGCCTCGTTCGTCGACCACCGGGCGGCGTTCGTCGGGTCGGTCCAGCCGCCCTCGTTGAGCGCGGCCACCCCTTTCGGGATGGACTGCCCGGCATTCGGTCCCCCGTTGTACACACCTCTGGCCCGGAGCGTGAAGTTGAGGTTGAGGGTCGAATTGGTCGAGAGGAATGTCGCCGGGTCGATCGGGCGCAATCGCACCATGTTCACGGTGTCGCGCCAGTTCGCGCCGAACGACGTCGGGTCGGTGGACCACGGACCGTACGGCCCGGGCGTCTGGTTGCCCGTCGTCGCCGCGCCGACGAGATCCGTCGAGTCGTACGGATACGAGGCATTCACCGGCGGCCCCGTCTGCAGGTTCGTCGTGTTGGGACCCACGGCGTACTCCACGAGATAACCCGCCGGCGGGGTCGGCAACGTCTCGATCCGCCACAGAGACACGTCGAACGCGTCCACGAGCACGGGGTTGGTGATGGTCGTCTGCGCATCGGTGTGCAGGACAACGGACGAGCCGGTGACGTTGCCTGCGGCCGCCTGCGGTGAACAGCATCCCCCGAGGAGCGAATAGTACGACTTCCCGCTGCCCGGGATGCCCGGCGTCGGCGGACGCACCTGCAGGGTGGGCGCGGTGATCAGGTTGTTACCGCTGGCGGTCGTCCCATTCCACCCTGGCTCGAACCCCGGGGTCGCGCTTGTTCCGTAATTCAGCTGGCCGGAGGCGTCCTGGTAGTTCTGGGTGTCGATAACGGCGTTGGTCGGAGTGATCGAGCCGGTCGGCACGGGATCCCCCGGCTGCCAGGTCGGGTCGATCATCCGATACGCATCGTCCAGCGGGATGAAGAAGCGAACATGGTAGCCGCTGGTCTGCATCGCCATTCCGGTCACGGTCGCGGTGATTCCGTTGCCCGCAGGCGTCCCTGGCGCCGGACACGAGATCGCGCCGGGGGTCAACCCGAGGCCGGTGCCCCCTCCGTTCTGGGAGGTGTTGCAGTTGAACATGAGCGCACCCGGAAGGCTGAGTCGATCGGTGAAGGTCAACGGGTTCGCCAACAGAGTCTCGCCCTTAGCGTTCAGCGGACGGAAGACGATGAGGTACGCCAACACGTAACCGACCTGCTGCTGGCCGTTCAGCGTGACAGTGGTCGGCGTCGTCGTCGACCCGAAATCCGCCTTGGACACATCCCACACGGGAACCCCGGTCACCTGCACGTCCGGGTTGGTGACCGTGTTGGACGAGATCGCGTCGCCGCCCGACGCGTGCGCACTCGCGGTGACATGGAACGTCGAATTGTTCAGTGACGTCCCATTGGGCGTGAGGGAGATCGTGATCGGGGCGACAGCGGACGTGAAGGTGCCCATGTTGCAGTGCAGCACCACGGAGCCGTCCGGATTGTTCTGGATGCTGGAGGGTGGCGTCACCCCGGCCGTGAGACACCCGGTCGGCAAGCCGCCCGTGCCCGGCCCCGAGAAGGCGAACCGTGCGCCGTTGACGCTCGACGCCGTCACATCCAGAACCACATTGGAGACGGACGCGCCCGTCGGCAGCCCGGTCAGGGACACGCCGAAGTTCTGCGACGTGACGTCGGCCGTCCGGACGAGGCAGTTGGCCGGACCGGAGTCCATGCCGCCGCCGTCGGTCGCGTCGAAGGGAGCGGATCCGGTGACGATCAGGTTCTGGCAGGCATTCGCCTGAGTGAGCGGGGCGACCTGGATGGTGGCGAGCGGTTGGAGTCCCGCGTCGAGGCCGGTCTGCTGGGTCGCGCCGGCGATTGCGAACGGCAGGGAGTCCCCGAGTTGCGGTTGCCCCGGGGCGGGCGTCCCTGCGGAGGCGAAGTCGTTGTCTCCGCTGCGGGACGCGGGGACGGTGAACGGCGCAGGAGCCGTGACCCGGACCACGTAGGACGCGTCGGGTTCATTCACGAACGAGTACTGGCCCTGGGCGTTCGAGGTCGTCGTGGCGATCACGGTTCCGGCAGGCGACGACAGCAACGCCACAGCGGCGTTCGCCACGGCGGACTCCCCGGCCTCGTGCACCTGATCGAGGTTCGTATCCGCCCAGGCCACCCCGGAGACGACGCTTCCCGCCCCCGCGACGGCCGGGCCACCCGAGACAAGCAGTGTGGCCGTACTCATGGTGAGGACGGTGGCCGTCGCAAGCGCTACGACACGCAGAGTCGATCGCATTTCATATCCCCTCGATGGGCCGGAAGCTACTCCGGCTCAGCTCGGAACTGAAAGACAGCATCAAACGCTGTGTGCTCACGAGCTCGCCGACGGGGAGAGTGAGCCGCGGCCGTCGCGCAAGAAGAGCTGACCTGGCGTCGATCATTGATGAGGCGCGGGTCGAGCCGGTGTACCTTACGCGGCGGAACCGGCCCGTGGCAGCAGTGATCGATTCGGGGCAGCTGGAGCGGCTGCTGGAAGATGCGGAAGAACTCGCGGATATTCGCGCCGTCGACGCGGACACGCCCTCATGGCGGCATCGCCCGCTTTGGGGCGGTCGCTAGGTGTCGCTGGTAGCGTTGATTTGGCCCGCCGAAGGAGGCGCACCGATCGATGAGAGTACGGACAACGAGATTCTCCCGTAGTCGACACGTAGCCATTGGCAGGGTTGTCAGGGTCGCCCCGCTCGAGTCCAAATCGGAGGTTGTCTGGCGGCGTTGGGGCCTCATATTGAATCCGCTCGCTGCGGTCGGGCTGATTTTCGTCACGCTCGTGGTGGGAATTACCACCCTCACGCAACAGTCAATGAACGCGGACGCCATCGTGATGGCGGACCGGCAGAATGCCGCGCTGTCGGGGCTCTCGGCCGCATACACCGTGTACGACCGCGCGACTCATGCGATGGCGGCCGCGGACGAATACCAAATCGACCCGGAGGGCGCGCGGGAGGCCGTTGCGGCTGCGGGACTAAACTTCGAGACCAGCGACGAGGCCGCATCCACGGAGCTCTTCAGCGCCGCCGCCAAGGCCGCCGGGTACTCTAGCGGCGAGCAGTTCTCGGCGCTTCAGAACGTCACCGACCGCGCGTATGTCGCGCTGCGCGTCTTCTTCGACAGGGCGGTCTGGCCTGCACAGCGCCTCGATGAAGCTTCCTATAGAGCAGCGCAGGCGCCCGCTGCGGCGGCCCTCAAGTCGCTGCTAGTGGCCCTCGACAACGCCTCTCTGACGTCGGGATGCGATTTCGGTTACCGCAACGGATCGGGCGCCGCAGCCTTCTCCGCCTGCCCCGCGAAACCCCGACCGGTGCCCTCCATCGAATTGCCCTCCGACCAGGCCGGCGGCCCGGTGGCTCACTAGCCACCCCGGCGTCCTCGAGGGGTTGTACCCGTGGCTTCTTGTAACAAATCGCTCGCGGTCGCGTCATGAAACAGGTACCCGCTTCGTCTAGGTAGACGAAGCGGTTCGCGTCGTGCGGATTGCTGAGGTCACGACGAAAGGTCGGCTATGTTCTCGAAACTCACGGTGCCAGCTCCCCTTACCCGGCGAACGCGGAAGCATGGCACCGGTTGGATCGCGCTGGTCGCGTCCCTGGCGGCTGTCGTCGCGTCTTTCACCGCAGTCTCGGCGGCCACGGCCGCGCCCACCGGCTACCTCGCGCTGGGAGATTCCTACGCCGCGGGTCAAGGCGTCGGCGGCGTGAAGGGATCGCGCCCTGAGTGTCTGCAATCGCCCGCCAGCTATCCGTCGCAAGTTGCCGCGAACCTGGGCGTGCAGTTGACGGACAACACCTGCGCCGACGCGGTGCTCTCGGACGTCTTCTCCCCATCGGCAACAGGTGCGCCGCCGCAGGCCAGCGCGTCCGCCGCCGACATCGGGACGATCACACTGACCATGAGCGGAAACGACCTCGGCTTCGTCCCTATCCTGCAGAGCTGTCTCGCCGGCTCACCCGTCGGCCCGGTGCTCAGCGACGAGGAATCCTGCCAGAAGGAGCACACGGTCAACGGTGTCGACCAGGTGGCGGCGAAGGTCGTCTCCGACGTCATCCCGCGACTCACCTCGACCCTCACACAACTCCGCGCCACGTACCCGCAGGCCCGCATCCTCGTTGTCGGCTACCTCCCGCTCATGCCCGATGCCGCCCACACCCCCGCCGGCGGATGCTTCTCCCCGCTGAACCTCGAAGGCCCCAGCTTCCCCTTTGTCACCACCGACCTCGAGTGGATCAACTCCGTCCAACGGCTGCTGGACGCACAATCCGAGCTCGCCGCCGAAGCTAGCGGTGTCGAGTACCTGTCGCTGATGACGGCGGCGGCCGATCACTCCGCCTGTTCGACCTCCGGCACCCCGTACATCGACCCGCTGACGCTGAACGGCTTCACGCCGGCTCCGAGTTCGATGCACCCGAACGCCGCGGGCCTGCGGCTCGAGGGCCAGGCGATCACCTCCGCGCTCAGCACCCAGCCGGCGTTCCACGGCGTGCGTGGGCAGCTGATACCGCAGGGCGGCAACCAGTACGACCTGCAGGTCTTCGTCCCCACCAGCACCCTCCACACGACCCCTGAGGTGACCGCGCGCAAGAACGGCACCTACCTCGGCCACGTCAGCGGCGAATTCGGCTGGTACCTGTCGCTCCGGTCGTCCGCCGACTACCGGACGTATTCCCAGCGGGTGACGGTGCTGCCCGGAGAGGTCGTGGAGCTGACGACGGATGACGGAACGCGGCAGGTGCTGACTCCCCTACCTGACTCGTTCAAAGGCGTGACGGGGCAGGTCGTGCAGGGCCCCGGCGACTCATACGAACTGCAGATCTGGGTCCCGACCAACTCGCTCGCCTCGACTCCGGATATCTCGGCCCGTATCAACGGGAACTACGCCGCGCATGTCAGTGGAGACTTCGGCTACTACCTCTCCGTCAGGAACGTGCCCGGGTACCGCGTGTACTTCCAGCCGACCACCCTGAAGGCGGGGGACTCGGTCGTTCTGAACGTCACGAGCACCGGCGAGCAGCAGAAGCTGCGCTAGCAGTAGTCCCTTGTCGGCGGCACTGAGCGGTAGCCGCCGGTGAAGTGACTGCTCCCGACGTCGGGTCAGGCGGGCACCGCGGCTGACACGATGGCAGCCGCCGTTGCCCGGCCGACGCGGATCGCTCCGTCGACGTGCTGGTAGCCCTTTCCGGCCATGTCGCTGCAGGAGAAGTGGACGGGGCCCACTGGCGTGCGCAAGTCCGAGCCGTAGCGCGCGAGACCGCCCATGTCGAAGCTGGCGGCGTAGGCGCCGCGGGTCCACTCCTCGCTGCCCCAGTCGCTCTCGTAGTACACGACAGGGCTCAGCGCCTGCTCGCCGTAGTAGTGCGCGAGCGACTCGAGGATGCGTGCCTTGCGCTCCTCCGGCGTGAGAAGGAAGACTCCGTCCGCTGCCTCGTCGGAGACGAAGCCGACCAGCGTGCCGCGCGGGTCGCCGTGGTAGCTGTTGTCGTACGCCTCGTGCACGAGCTCGTACGGGCTGAAGGCCGTTCCGCTGTAGCCGAGGTCGCGCCAGAACGGCGTCTCGTAGACCGCGTGCACCTTGATCACGAAGCCCATCGACAGGTGCTGGTGCAGCTGCTGCTGCCGGCGGGGCAGCGGCGGCTCGTACGAGATGCGGCTGATCAGCACGGGCGGCACGGCCAGGATCGCGAACCGGGCGCGCACCTCGACGCCCTCGGCGATCGCGGTCACGCCGGTCTCATCCCAGCGCAGCGTCCGCACGGGCGCCCCCAGGTGCACATCGTCGCCGAGACGCTCCGCAAGGAGCAACGGCACCTGCTGCAGACCACCCTTGACCCGCTTGTCCAGGATGAAGTCCGCGTCCACGAGGTTCGAGAAGCTTCCGGCGCTGGCCGCCATGAGCAGCGCCTGCAGAGCGGAGAACGCGTGCGCCGGCTTGGTGAGCATGGCGCCGGCGATGAACATGCCGATGTTCTGTCGCGCCTCCTCGTCGTCGGTCTGGGTCTCCAGCCAGCGGCGGAACGAGATCTCGTCCAGCTCCTTCGCACGCGGGTGGGCCCAGGGACGCTCGGGGTCGATCTCGGCGACGAGCTGGTCCATCCGCTCGATGAGTCCGACGATCTCCTTCTCGGTGGCGGGCGCGACCGGGAAGATCTCGCCCTCGAAGGTCCGGCGCTCGCCGTTCTGGCCGAGGTAGATGTTGATACCTTCGCGGTAGCGGCTGTACGTCTCGAGGCCGAGCTCGGCGAGCGTGTCGATGAGCGCATCCTGGTCGGGCGAGACCCACTGGCCGCCGATCTCGAGGGTCGCCCCGTCGATGTCGTCGGTCCAGAGACGACCGCCGACGCGGTCGCGCGCCTCGAGCACGGCGACGGTCAGGCCGGCCTTCTTCAGTTCCGTCGCGGCGGTGAGCCCGGAGGCTCCAGCGCCGACGATGACGACGTCCCGTTCGATGCTGCTCATTGCTATCAGCTCCGTTGCATAGGTGTGTGAACGAGAGGCAGACTACCGGATTCGTCTGTCAAATGGCAGTTTGACGACTGAATTATTACTAGATGTACGGTTTTTGCTATGTGATCCGCACTCCTGGCTTCGGATTTCGCACGTGGTGCGCTTAGGATGACTCGACCCCGGAATTGAGCGAAGGAGCTCGCGTGCCCTCCACCACCGCACCCACGTCGCTGCGACGATCCCTCGGCCTGTGGGCGATCGTCGGTCTCGGCCTCGGCTACATGACGCCGATGACCGTGTTCGACACGTTCGGCATCGTCACCGGCGAGACGAACGGTGTCGTGCCCTCCGCCTACCTCTTCGCGCTCGTCGCCATGGTGTTCACCGCGATCAGCTACGGACGGATGACCCGGGTGTTCCCGTCGGCGGGGTCGGCATACACCTACGCCTCGGAGACCATCCACCCGAACGTCGGCTTCCTCGTCGGCTGGTCGTCCCTCCTCGACTACCTGCTGCTCCCGCTGGTGAACGCGCTGATCGTGCGGCTGTACCTGGAGTCCTTCTTCCCGCAGGTGCCCGGCTGGATCTGGGTCGTCGGCTACGTCGTCGTCATCACGGCGATGAACCTGTTCAGCATGTCGTCGACGTCGCGCGTGAACGGCATCCTGGTCGTCTTCCAGATCGTCCTGATCGCCGTGTTCGTCGTGCTGACCTGGACCGCGATCAACGCCGGCGCAGGCAACGGCACGGCGTTCAGCCTCGCGCCGCTGTTCCACGCGGGCGTCCACCTGGGTGCCGTGATCGGCGGAGCGACCGTGGTCTGCTTCTCGTTCATCGGCTTCGACGCGATCACGATGTACACGGAGGAGGCGAAGGATGCCCGGACCGTGCCGCGCGCGATCGTTCTCGCCCTCATGATCGGCGGAGCGATCTTCTTCGTCGCCGCCTGGTTCGCCCAGTCGAGGTTCCCGACCCTGGCCGGCTTCCACTTCACGGACGACACTCTGCCCGAGATCGCGCTGAAGACCGGCGGCCTGCTGTTCCAGCTCCTGTTCATCTCGGCCGCCGTCGCCGCGGCCGTGGCGTCCAGCCTGGCCTCGCACGCGAGCGTCTCCCGCATGATCTACGTCATGGCCCGGAACGGCAACGGCCGCCTCTCGCGTGGCCTCTCGTACATTCACCCGCGGTTCCGCACGCCGGCGACCGCGGTGCTGCTGGTCGGAGCGGTCTCGCTGCTCGCGGCTGCGTTCACCTTGGAGTTCGTCTCGTCGATGATCAACTTCGGTGCGCTCATCGCATTCACCGTCGTGAACGCGACGGTCATCATCCACTTCGCCATCCGTCGGCGCGAACGCGGGGGTGCCCGGCAGATCGTGCGGAACATCGTCCTGCCCGGGGTCGGGATGCTGCTGACCGGCGTCCTCTGGGCCAACCTGCACCTGGATGCGCTCAGCTACGGCGTCGTCTGGCTGACGATCGGGATCATCACCCTGCTCGTCATCACCCGCGCTTTCCGCAAGCCGCTGCGGGTGAAGCTGGATGAGGACGGCGACGCCGCCATCATCACCCGCGAGGGCGCGCCGTCGGGGGCGTCCCACTGACTGGTGCGCTCCCGGGTGCGCTCCCCCGCGCCTCATGGGCGGCGATGTGCCCGAGCACGGCTGCGCCTGCGCTGATCACCGCGGCGAGACCGAGCGGCAGGGCGATGTGCACCCGCAGCAGTGCCGCGCCCACGAGCGCGCCCAGCGCGATCAGCACGACGGCGGCCGCCCGGCGGCGCCACGGCTGACCGGACCCGCCGGCCAGCCGCGAGTCCGCGGCGAGGCCGGTGATGGTGGAGGTCACCACGACGGTGGTGATGTCCTTCACCGCAAGGTGGCGTGCGACGGCCGCCTGGAACCCCATCGCGGCGGCCAGCAATGACGTGATCACCACCTCCCACGGCTTCGGGGGAACGCCACCGGTGATGACGGTGGCCGCTGTGAGCGCTGCCAGCGCGGCAGCCACCGCGGTGAAGGACCAGCTGGTGCGGGTGTTCCACCCGACCGACTCCCGCCGGAGGGTCCGGCCGCCGATCACGGCGCCCGCCATGAACGCGAACAGTGCGATGAGCGGGCCCACCCACGGCAAGCCTTCTGCGCCGGCCAGAGCCATGCCGAGCACCACCACGTTGCCGGTCATGTTGCCCGCGAACACCTTGTCGAGGCCCAGGTAGCCCACGGCGTCCACGATCCCGGTCGAGAAGGTGAGCGCGAGCATCAGCACCAGGGTGAGGTCGCGCTGTCGTCCGGTGTTCGCGTCCATAGGTCTCCCGAGGTGTTCGAGCCGCCGGCGTCGGGCGGCTCCTCCTAGGTTCGCACGGGCGTCGACGCGACCTGAATCGGCCCTGTCGAATTCTTCCGTCGGAGAACTCGCCTCGAATCTCCGACGCACCGCGGCCCGTCGGAGAAAACGAGTGCGCCGCGTCCACTCTCCGACCGAGGGCGGCGAATCTCCGACGGGAGAGGCGCCGAGGCGGCCGATTGGGCGGGTGGGCGCCGGGTCGCTTACGGTAGCGATCATGGACGGCACCGGCATCCGCATCCGAAGCGCGGCAGCGAGCGAGTATCCCGCGATCGGCGAACTCACCCACGCGGCGTACACGCACGACTACGACGACCTGCCCGCGAACTACCGGGACGAGCTGAAGCACCCCGAAGCGCTCGCCGACGACTTCGAGTTCTTCGTCGCCGAGGATGAGGTGTCCGGCGAGCTGCTCGGAACCATCGCGCTGCTGCGCCCCGGCCACGGCGACCATGGACAGATCGCGGAGGACGAGCTGTACTTCCGGCTGCTGGCCACCCACCCGGACGCTCGCGGCCGTGGGATCGGCGTGCGGCTGACCGAGTTCGCCCTGGAGCAGGCGGCCGCGCGGGGGCAGCGGGCCGTCGTCCTGAACAGCGGTCCCGACATGCTGGGCGCGCACGCGTTGTACCGGAAGCTCGGCTTCACGCGGCGCTCCGAGCGCGAGGGCATCATCGTGCTCCCGGACGGACGCGAATTCGAATTGCTCACATTCGTGCGAGAACTGTCCGCCTGACCTCCGCCAGCCGAGCCGACGCCCGTCACATCGTCTGCCGTAGGCCTCCGTCGATGACGACGTCAGCGCCTGTCAGGTTGCCGAGCACCGGGCTCGCGAGCATCACGGCGAGCGCCGCGACCTCATCCGGGGTCGTGAACCGCCCGGTCACCATCGACTCCTCGGCGCCCCGCCGGACCTGGTCCGGGTCTCCCCCGGTCGCCGCCGCCACCGTCCGGGCCACGCCGCCGTCCCCCAGCCATAGGTCGGTGGCGACCGGGCCCGGGCTGATCGAGTTGACCCGGATGCCGCGGTGGCCGACCTCCTTGGAGAGCGACTTGGTGAAGCTGAGCAGCGCAGCCTTGGCTGCGCTGTAGTCCATCACCAGAGGGTCGGCCAGGACCGCGTTCTCGGACGCGATGTTCACGATCGAGCCGCCGTCCGGGATGCGGTCGAACAGTGCGCGCGTCGTCCGCACGGCGGCGAGCGCGTTCAGCTGGTACGTGGTCGACCACTGCTCGTCGGTGATGCTGGGGAAACCTCCCGGCCGCGGCGGCGCCGACCCGACGTTGTTGACCAGGATGTCGACGGGCTCGGTGAGCTGTGCCGCGACCGCGAGGATGCCGTCGTTCCCTCCGAGGTCGGCCTCCAGGAACCGGAAGTCGCCCTCGTTCCGGACGGCGTCCACTTCGGGCGTGCCCTTCCGGGCGATGCCGACCACGGAGACGCCCTCCCGGAGGAGGGCCCGGACGATGGCGAGGCCGATTCCCCGGCTCGCACCGGTGACGACAGCACGCTTGCTGCTGAGTTCGAGATCCACAGGTTGAGGCTATGGGGTCAGGTGTCTGCAGGGCTAGGGTCGGCCGCCGATCGGCTGGCCGACAGAACGTCGTAGCGCAGCGCGCCCGCCGCGTCCGTGACCGGTCCGATGAAGCCGACGTATCCGTCCGGTCGCACAATGACGACACCACCGCCGCGGAGACCGGTGGCGTCGACGAGCCGATCGCGGTCGTCGTCGGAGATGTCGAGAGGGACGACGCCGACCGGCAGAGCGGCCGCCTCCGCGTCCCCCCGCTCTGTGGTCGGACGCAGGGCGATCACCAGGTGGCCGGTCGTCCGCGCCAGGGCCGCGGCGACCGGCGAATCGTGCAGGTGCAGGAAGTCGCCGGGCCTGATGGCGTGACCGCCCCCGCCAACGATGGGGCTCCCCAGGTAGCGGACCCGCTGCTCCTCCACCTTCTCCGCCAGGCGATCCTGCACGACCGGCAAGGCGAAGCCGAAACGGACGACGGCGTTCCGGATGTGCTGCGCAACCGGGTTCTTGATGGTGCCCATCGTGGAGATGCGGGTGCTGAACGCGATCACCTCCGCCGCGACCGGGCGCCGTTCGGCCTGGTAGCTGTCCAGTAGAGCGTCATCGCCGTGCCCGTGAACGGCGGCGGCGAGCTTCCAGCCGAGGTTCATGGCGTCCTGGATGCCGGTGTTCATCCCCAGGCCGCCGGCCGGGCTGTGGATGTGAGCGGCGTCGCCGGCGAGGAACACCCGCCCGACTCGGTACCGCGCCACCTGACCGTGCTTGAGCCGGAACCGGGCCAGCCAGTGCGCGGAGCGGATGCGCAGGTCGACTCCCCGGTCGTCCAGAGCCTGCTGGGCCCACTCCTGGGTGACGGCCCTGTCCGGATCCGTTCCGGGCGGCAGCTGCGCCATCACGCGGACGCGACCGGCCGGCAGCGGGAAGACCAGCACCGTCGTGTCGCCGGTCGAAAGGAAGGTGTGGAAGTGCGACGGCTCGTACGGGTGGTCACCGTCGACGTCGGCGAGCAGGAAGTCCTCGCCCACGAAGTCGCCCTCCAGCCGCTCCCCCATGGCATGGCGCACGGCACTGCGGGCACCGTCCGCCCCGACCAGGTACCGGGCGCGGATGGTGCGGCTCACGCCGTCCCGGTCGGTCACGGCGGCCGCCACGTCGTCATCCGTCTGCTGGTAACCGGTGAACGTCGTCGACCTCTCCACGACGACGCCGAGCTGGGCCAGGCGGCCGGCGAGCACGGCCTCGGTGTCCGTCTGCAGCAGGGAGACCGAGTGCCGGTGGACGGCGTCGATCGACTCGAACGACAGCGTCGCGATGCTCTCCCCGCCGGAATGGAACTCCATGCCGGTGGAGACGATCCCTCGCTTCATGATCTCCGGCAGCACACCGTGCGCCTCCAGGTGGTCGAGCGTTCGGGAGTGCAGCACGATGGCCCGTGACTCGGAGGTGGGAGCGGGCAACGCATCCACGATCCAGACGTCGACGCCTCGGCGGGCGAGGTCTCCGGCGAGCGCCAGGCCGACGGGGCCGGCTCCCACCACGAGCACGTCCACGAGTCGGTCGTCATCGCGGGAGCGCAGGTCGGTCTCGGTGTCGTTCGGTGGCATCGGCGCTCCTCGTTCGGTCCGGCACACCGCACCCTACCGGCCCGCGGTGCTACCCGCCCAGGGCGCCGGTCAGCCGTCCGTGGAAGAGCGCGCTGTGCTCGTTCAGGCCGACCAGTTCGACGGTGGCACCGTGCGCCGCGTACTTCGTCTCGATGGCGTCGAGGGATGCGACGCTCGACGCATCCCAGACGCTGGAGTCAGCGAGGTCGATGACGACACGATCAGGGTCGTCTGCGTACGAGAACTGCTCGACGAGGTCGTTGCTCGACGCGAAGAAGAGCGGACCCTGCACGCGGTAGTGCGCCACCGAACCGTCGTCCGAGAGCCGGCGGGTGACGCGCACGACGTGGGTGATGCGCCGCGCGAAGAGGAAGAGGGCGAGCAGCACGCCCACCCCGACACCCGTCGCCAGGTTGTTGGTCGCCACCACGACGGCGACCGTCAGGAGCATCACCAGCGTTTCCGGCACCGGCATCCGTTTCAGGGTGGACGGGCGCACGCTGTGCCAGTCCACCGTCCGCAGCGCGACGATCATCATGACCGCGGCGAGCGCCGCCATCGGGATGGCGGCCATCACCGGGGACAGCACCGCGACGAGCAGGAGGAGGAACAACCCCGCCACGAGGGTGGACAGCCGCGTCCGCGCCCGGCCGAGCTGCACGTTGACGACGGTCTGGCCGATCATCGCGCAGCCCGCGACGCCGCCCCAGAACCCGGCGAGGATGTTGGCGACCCCGAGCCCCCAGGACTCGCGCGTCTTCGCCGAGCGGCTGTCGGTGAGCTCGTCGACGAGTTTGGCGGTCAGCAAGCTCTCGAGCAGTCCGACCAGGGCGGCGGCGAAGGCGGTGGGCGCGATGATCTGCAGCGTCCGGAGGTCGAGCGGCACCGTCCAGGGGGTGAGGCCCGGCAGCCCGCCGCTCACCGACCCCTCGTCCCCCACGGTCGGCACGTGCATCCCCAGGAAGAACGCTGCGGCCGTTACGGCGACGATGGCGACCAGTGGTGCCGGCACAGCCTTCGTCACCCGAGGAAGGAGGACGACGATGAGGATGGTCACCACGAAGAGCGGGTAGACCTGCCACGGCACATCGACGATGTGCTGCACCTGCGCCACGAAGATGAGCACCCCGAGCGCGTTGACGAAGCCGATCATCACCGAACGCGGGATGTATCGCACCAGCCGCGCCAGTCCCGCCGCTCCGAACCCGATCTGGATGATGCCGGTCAGCAGCACGGCCGGCAGCACGTACGCTGTGCCGTGCGCGTGCACCATCGGAGCCAGGACCAGGGCGACGGAACCGGCGGCCGCCGAGACCATGGCCGGTCGGCCGCCGAGGAACGACATGACGACCGCCAGCACGACCGAGGAGACGAGAGCGACCTGCGGGCCGACTCCGGAGATCAGCGAGAACGAGATCACCTCGGGGATGAGCGCGAGCGTCGTCACCATCCCGGCGAGCACCTCTGTGGTCAGCAGGCGTGGTCGTCGCAGCACCGCCAGGACGGGAACATGCCCGTTGGGCAGGCGGAAGTCGGTCGATTCTGGCGCGGAAGGGGGGACGGGCATCAGCGAGTGGCCGCACAGCCGCGCACGGCCGCGCGGCAGTCCTTTCGGCAGCGGGGGATGCGCCGTCAGAACCGAGAGGCGCACTTCAAGCGTATGGGATGCGCCGGCCGCTATTGGTAGCGGAGGCGCCGGTACTGCTCGAACACCACCCGTCCGCCGAAGGTGCGCGTCCCCACGAGGGAGAGGGGAATGGCCTGGCTGAGCGAGGGCCAGTACCGAGTGCCGCCGCCGATCACGATGGGATAGCGGAACAGCCGGTACTCGTCGACGAGGTCGAGTGCGATGGCTTCGGCCGCGAGATCCGCTCCGCCGATCGAGACATCTTTATCGGTCGAGGCGAGCGCCGCTTCGACCTCCTCGGCCACGGAGCCCGTGGCGAGCCGGGCGTTCCCCTCCACCGCGCGCAGCGTCCGGCTGAACACCACCTTCGGAAGCGCCGTCCAGATGTCGGCGAACGCGGCACGCGACGCCGGGCCGCGGAGGGACGGGTCCGTCTCCCACACCTGCATGGTCTCGTAGAGACGCCGCCCGAGCAGGTAGCCGCCGAGGCTCCCCACCTGTGCGACCTGGAAGCGGAACTGCTTGTCGCTCGGAGCCGTGAAGTCGAAGCCGCCCTCGTCGTCGGCGATGAAGCCGTCGGCCGATACGCCCATCGAGTAGATCAACACGGCAGCAGGCTAGTGCGTCGGTGTCGGGTGCGGGAGGGGTGTCCCGCACGCCGCGGGCGACATGCCCCCGATCTCGCCGCGAACGCCCAGCAACCGCGCCTACGCTTGCATCATCTCGGGCAGCTGCCCACCTCCTCGGCTGGGAAGTCGGAACCGACTACCCAGAAGGCATCCATGAGCGCTCCCACCCTCGGCCCGGTCCTGCGGACGCGTCCACGAACCGAGAATCGCCTTCCCGTCACCAGCACCTACAACGAACTGCTGGGCAAGGTACGTGCCGAGGGGCTGCTGGAGCGTCGCAGGGGCTTCTACATCACGGTCTTCTCGCTGCTGACGGTCGCACTCGTCGGGGCAGGGGTCGGTTTCGTGCTGCTCGGCGACTCCTGGTATCAGCTGATCATCGCCGCCGTCCTGGGGCTGATCTTCACGCAGTTCGCGTTCCTGGGGCACGAGGCGTCGCACCGGCAGGTCTTCGCCTCCGGCCCGAGCAACGACCGCGCCGGGCGGCTGATCGCCACCTGGATGGTCGGCATGAGCTACCAGTGGTGGATGACGAAGCACACCCGCCACCACGCCAACCCGAACACGGTCGGCAAGGATCCGGACATCGCGTGGGACACCATCTCCTTCACCGAGGAGGATGCGGCCCGCCAGCGCGGCATCCTCGCGGCGATCACCCGCCGCCAGGGCTACCTGTTCTTCCCGCTCCTGCTGCTGGAGGGCGTGAACCTCCACGTCACCTCCGTCCGCTCACTGCTGAGCCGGGGACCGGTGGATCGCCGCGGGAGCGAGCTGCTCGCGATCGGCCTGCGCCTTTCCGTGTTCGTCGCGATCGTGTTCCTGATGCTGCCCATCGGCCTGGGGTTCGCCTTCCTGGGCGTACAGCTCGCCGTCTTCGGCGTCTACATGGGCGCATCCTTCGCCCCGAACCACAAGGGCATGCCTCTGCTGCCCGCCGGATCGCGCGTCGACTTCCTCAACAAGCAGGTCCTCACCTCCCGCAACATCCGCGGCGGCTGGACGATGAGCGCCCTGATGGGCGGCCTGAACCACCAGATCGAGCACCACCTCTTCCCCAGCATGGCTAGGCCGCACCTCCGGCGAGCGCGCGTCCTGGTGCGTCAGCACTGCGCAGCCCACGGCATCCCGTACACCGAGACCGGGCTGGTCACCTCGTACCGGATCGTCATCCAGTATCTGAACCGAGTGGGGCTCTCCGCGCGCGACCCGTTCGACTGCCCGGCGGCACAGCAGCTCCGCCGCGCGTGAACTCTGCTCCGGGCATACCATGCCCAGATGCAGCCGACGGTCAACCGGCAGCGGTCCGGGCCGAGGAGAGGAGGCTGGAAGCGTGAATGTTCCTGTCTACGCAGTCGTCCTCCCGCACGACCTGGCCCCGGAGGTCATCGGCGTCTACTTCGAGTTGGATGAGGCCGAGACCGCCGCGGAGGCGGCTGACGGACCGGCCGTGGTCGACCGGTCCCTGCTGCACGCCTGACACGCGCGTCACCGCTGCGCGGCACTCCACGTGAGGGAGTTGTGCGCCTGCTCTGACGTGATCCGGGTCTCCGCGCCGCAATTGGTGCACTGATTCACGTAACTCGTCGAGAACGAGAACAGTGGGATGAAGAACAGTGTGAAGCGGTTCGAGCGCTTGACGACGTTCTGCGGCGCGTGCACGTGGCAGTAGCCGCAGACGAAGGCCACCACATTGACGAGGGTCTCGTGGATCGTCGAACCGAAAATCAACAGCATGGGCAGTCCCTTCGTATGAGCAACCCGTCCAGCTAGCAACGGCTCCCGGAGGCGGCGTAAGCCCTTGACTCGCACGCTCGAGCGCGTGTGTCGGGCGGCCGCCCTCGCAACAGAGCAGGATTCGAGAAGCGCGCGTCTGGTCCCGAATCTAGATTGGTGGGAGTTCAGACACCGAAGGGGACATCATGACCAGCACCATTTTCAGCAAAGAGGAGAAGGCCGCGATGCGCGCGGCCGTCGCGGAGAAGAAGGCCGCACAGGAAGGCGCCGACGCCGCTGCGGCATGCGAGGCGGCGATCGCCGCGCTGACCGGGAACGACAAGGAGCTCGCCGAAGGGTTCCACCGGCTCGTCGCGGAGAACACGTCGCTGGCCGCGAAGACCTGGTACGGGATGCCCGCCTACGCGGACGCGGAGGGCAAGACGGTCGTTGCCTTCAAGCCGGGCTCCAAGTTCAAGATCCGCTACGCGACCCTCGAGTTCCAGCAGGCGGCGCAGCTGGACGACGGCAACCTGTGGCCCGTCGGTTTCGCTCTCGTGAAGCTCGACGACGCCGAGAAGAAGCGGGTCGCCCAGATCCTGCGAACCGCAGTCGGCAACTGATCCCCGTCACCCGCGGGGCGCGGCAGCGTCCACCTGGAAGAGCCACACCCGGTCCGGGAACGACAACGGAGCCTGCACACCCACCGTGCGGAGGGTGCGTCCGGTCAGCTCGATTCCGGTCGGGGTGTCGGCGCCTCCGGCGTCGAACCACGGTGGCACCGGCCGGCCACCGGACGGGTCGCCGAGGGCCACCGGGACGACCCGGTAGAGGGTGTCGTCGTCCAGCCCGCGCAGAGTGACCCGGCCGAGCGGCGCCGCATCGGATCGGCCGACGTAGGCGAACGCGTACAGGGCTCGGCTCCGATCGGTGGCGACGACCCCGCTCACCCACAGGGTCGGGTCCATCGGATCCATCCGCACCAGCTCGCCGCCGTGGAGCAGCGCCCGGTTCTCGCGGTGGAACGCGATCCACTCGGCGAGTTGCCGGAGTTCGGTCTCGCGCGCCGTCGTCAGGTCCCATTCGACGCCGAGGTGACCGAACAGGGCGCTGGCCGCGCGGAATCCGAGGTCGTGCGTCCGGTGGGTGGTGTGCGAGTACTCGGAGGCGATGTGTGCGCCGAGGAGTTCCGGCGGAAGGAGCTGCTGGGTCCAGCGCATCATCTCCTGACGCTCCAGCGGGTCATTGCAGTCCGACACCCACACCCGGTCGGTGTGCTCGATCACGCCGAGGTCGACCCTCGCCCCGCCGGAGGAGCAGGACTCGATCTCCAGGCCGGGGAACCGTTCCTTCAGCTCGGCCATGAGCCGGTACGCGGCCTCGGTTTGATCGTGCACGCCTGGGGCACCGGAGGGGGCAGTGCCTGCATCGACGAGGTCGCGGTTGTGGTCCCACTTGATGTACGCGATCTCGTTGCTCGACAGCAGGTCGACCATCCGATCGCGGACGTACCGGTAGGCCTCCGGGATGCCGAGGTTCAGCACCTGCTGGTGCCGCGCTTCGACCGGGAGCCGCCCTCCCGTCTGCATGATCCATTCCGGATGCGCTCGCGCCAGATCGGAGTCGGGGTTCACCATCTCCGGTTCGAACCACAACCCGAACTCCATGCCGAGCGACCGGACATGGTCGATGAGCGGGGTGAGGCCCGCGGGCCAGATCTCCTCGTCGACATACCAGTCGCCGAGGCCGGCGCGGGCGTCGCGACGGTGACGGAACCAGCCGTCGTCCAGCACGTAGCGCTCCACTCCGACCGCCGCGGCCCGGTCGGCGAGCGCGGCCAGCTTGCGGAAGTCGTGGTCGAAGTAGACCGCCTCCCAGACGTTCAGTGTGACGGGGCGCGGCCGGCGCGGATGCTGCGGCCGGGCTCGGAGGTGCCGGTGCAGCCGCTGCGCCTGGTCGTCCAGGCCGCCGCCGTACACGCCGAAGATCCACGGTGTGCGGTAGCTGTCGCCGGTGTGCAGCACGAGCTCACCGGGAAGGAGCAGCTCTCCCCCGCCGATCACCTGCTCCCCGCCGGCGAGTCGCTCGGCGTAGTGCTGGTGGTTCCCACTGAACCCGACGTGGACTCCCCACACTTCGCCGCGGGCGAAGCCGAAACCCGGCTCGCCGACGATGAGCATGGTCGCCGCGTCGGCGCCGGTACGGCCGCGGCGCCCTTCCCGCAGGTGCGTCCCCACCGGCAGCGTGCCCCGCTGCGGGGTCCGCTCCTTGGCCCAGCGACCGGCGAAGTCGAGCGTCTCTCGCGCGCGGGCCGGCACGGGGAACGCCAGTGAGAGCTCGTCCAGCCGGTAGGTGGGGCCGAGATTGACGAGCGTCGCGGACGCGCGAAGCACCCCAGCGTCACTCAGCTCGATCGCGAGTTCCAGCTGCAACTCGGCCGTGTCATCGCGTGCGACCACCCGCACCGCGCCGCCGGCAGCCAACGTCGCCAGGCCCTCCACGGCATCCACACCGGTCTGCACGTCCGTGACGCGGAACCAGGGCGACCAGGCCTGTCCGTCCCGGCTGCCGCTCAACCCCGGCCGCCCCGTCCACCCGGTGCGCTGCTCGGGAACGACAGCCACGCGCATCGGCTCGTCCGGGGAGCTCGGCGCGACCGGGCGCACGTCGGTCAGGGCGATCGCGTCCGCCTCCATGGGCGTGATGGCGCCGAGGGACTCCCCCCAGTGGGCGATGGTGGGAAGCTGTCCGCCTCGCAGGTCGAGCAGCACGCTCACTCCGCCGGCAGTCAAGTGAATCAGTTCGGGTCGCATCGGTGTCCTTCGACCGTAGTGAATGGGACGCGGGCGCCGAGGAGAACCCCGACGCCCGCGCGGTACAGCGGTGAGACTACTTGTTGACGGGTATGGACTGCGCCTTCAGGGCGTCGATCGTCTTCTGCTGACCCGTCTTGAGCGCGTCCAGCAGGGTCCCGCTGCCGCCGAGGGCCGAGCCGAAACCGTCGGAGACGTCGGTGTAGGTCTGCGTCATGGTCGGGCCCCAGGTGAAGTCGGGATCGACCTGGCTGGAGGCCTCCTTGAACACGTCGTAGATCTTCTGGTCGCCGTAGAAGGGCTGTCCGCTCGTGAAGGCGGGCAGGTTCGCTCCGGCCTTCGCGGCCGGGTACAGGCCGCCCAGCTTGTTCTCCAGCGCCAGGGCCTCCGGGTCGGTGTTCAGCCACATGGCGAACTTGGCCGCCTCGTACGGGTGCTTCGAGCCCTTGAGCACTGCGGTGGATGAGCCACCCCAGTCGCCCGCCGTCTTGTCGCCGGCAGACCACTGCGGCATCGGAGCCACCGCCCACTTGCCTGCGGTGCTCGGCGCGCCGGTCTGCAGTGTGGAGGCTCCCCAGACGGCGGAGATCCAGGTCCACTGCTGGCCGTCGTCGAACGACTTGTTCCAGTCGTCCGAGAAGGACGCGAGCTTGGAGACCTGGCCCGCGTCGATCAGCTTCTGCCAGTAGTCGGCGACCTGGGTGGACTTGTCATCCGTCAGGTTGACCGTCCACTTGTTCCCGTCGTTCTTGAACCACTGGCCGCCCGCCTGCCACACCATGCCGGCGAACCAGTTGACGTCCGTCTTCGGGAAGTTGGTGATGTAGGCACCCTTCGCCTTGATCAGAGCGGCGTCTTTGGCGTACTCGTCCCAGGTCGTGGGGACGGGGATGCCGGCGGCCTGGAAAAGGTCCTTGCGGTAGAACAGGGCGACCGGGCCGGTGTCCTGCGGAACCGCGTAGACCGCGTTCTTCTCGCCGAAGGTGACCTGGTTCCAGGTCCAGTCGACGAAGTCGTTCTTGGCGTCGGCGAGCGGCTTGCAGTCGGCGATGTTCACGAGGCCGTCCTGCACCCGGAAGTTCGGGAGCGCGTCGTATTCCACCTGGCCGAGGTCGGGCGCGTTCCCGGCTTTGATCTGGTTGAAGAAGTTCTGGTAGGTGCCCGCGTTACCCGAGGGACCCGTCTGGAACTTCACCTGGATGTTCGGGTTCTTCTGGTTCCACAGGTCGACGACCTTGTCCATCCCGGGAACCCAGGTCGTGAAGGTGAGATTCACCTTTCCGGAGGACGGCTTGCAGTCTCCGCTTGCTGCGGCGGTACCGCTTCCGCTCGCGCCCTGACCGCTGCAGGCGGTCAACGCGAGAGCCGCGGTCAGGCCGACGGCGGCGGCGACCATCCGTGTCCGTGATTTCATCATGTGTCCTTCGTCTTGTAGTGGGGGATGTGGTTGTGGTTACTTGACGCTTCCCGCGGCCAGACCGCCGGACCAGAACCGCTGCAGGCTCAGGAACGCGATGATCAGCGGGACAATCGACACGAACGCTCCGATGATCACCAGTGATCGGAGTTCCGGAGCTTGGCCGATTGCGCTGTTCCAGGCGTAGAGACCGAGTGTCACCGGGAACAGGGTTTGATCCCGCAGCATGATCAGCGGCAGGAAGAAGTTGTTCCAAATTGCGACGAACTGGAACAGGAACATGGTCACCAGCGCCGGCGACATGAGTCGGACGGACACCGTGAAGAAGGTGCGGACTTCGCCCGAGCCGTCGAGGCGGGCGGCCTCCAGCAGTTCGTCCGGAACGCTGGCGGCCGCGAAGATCCGGGCCAGGTACACGCCGAACGGGCTGACGATGCTGGGCAGGAAGACGGACCAGTAGGTGTTCGTCAGCTGCACCTGGGAGAAGATGAGGAACAGCGGCAGCGCCAGAGCAGTCGCCGGCACCAGCACCCCGGCGAGGACCCCGTTGAAGAGCGCCTCTCGGCCGCGGAACCGGTACTTCGCCAGCGCGTACCCGCACATCCCCGCCACCAGCGTGCCCAGGAAGGCGCCGACACCGGCGTAGAGGACGCTGTTGATCAGCCAGTGCACATAGACACCGGAGTCGTACGTGAACAGGGTGCCGAGGTTGCCGAAGAAGGTGGCGAGGCCGTTCGGGGTGAACCAGAGCGCGGCTGTGGTGGTGAATTCGCTCCGGGTCTTGGTGGATGAGACGAGCAGCCACCAGATCGGGATCAGGAAGTAGAAGGTGAAGACGGCCATCACCAGCATGGCGCCGGTGCGGGAGACGGCGCTCTCACGCCCCGCTCCGCGCGGTGCGGCGTCGGCGCGCTTGATGCGCCGGGTGGCGGCGGTGATGGTGGTCATGCGAATGCCCTCCGTTGGGTCAGCTTGAGGAACACGAACGACAGCACGAAGGTGAAGAGCGCGAGGACGACGGACATGGCCGCGGCGAGGCTGTAGTTCGGAATGGACGCCGTCGTGTAGACCGCGAGGTTCGGCGTGTAGGTGCTGTTGATGGCGGTGCTGAAGGTGCGGAGCGTCTGCGGCTCGGCGAGCAGCTGGAGCGTGCCGATGATCGAGAAGACGGCGGTGAGGATGATCGCCGGCATCACCAGCGGGATCTTGATGCGGATGGCGACCTGCCAGTTGTTCGCGCCGTCCAGCGTCGCGGCCTCGTAGATCTCCTGCGGGATGGCCAGGAGCGACGAGTAGATGATGAGCATGTTGTAGCCCACGTAGACCCAGGTGACGATGTTCGCGATCGACCACAGGACCAGGTCGGCGCCCAGGAAGTTCACGTTCTGGGTCAGCGCCGTGAACGGGGAGAGCGACGGCGAGTAGAGGAACCCCCACATGATCGCCGCGATCACGCCGGGCACGGCGTATGGCGCGAAGAACGCGAGCCGGAAGAACTTCTTGCCGCGCAGCAGCGGGGAGTCCAGCAGCAGTGCGAACACCAGGGCTAGGAGCAGCATGACCGGCACCTGGACGACTCCGAAGACCAGAACCCGGCCGACCGAGGTCCAGAACGCGCTGTCCTGGAACACCTGGACGTACTGGGTCAGGCCGCCGAAGACCTGCGTGGCCGGCCCGAACGTGCCCTGGCGCTCAACGGTCAGGAGCGACTGGTAGACGGCGTAGGCGATCGGAACCGCGTAGAAGAGCAGGTACAGGATCCCGAACGGGGCGACGAAGATCAGGATCGCCCGCCGGAGGCTCCTGCCGCGCCGGCGCGCAGGTGCGACCGGCGTGGCACGTGTTGTGGTGGTTGCTGACGTCGCTGTCATCGGAGTGTCCTCAGTTCTCGGTGCGTCGGGTTCGGACCACCCGTACGGCACCGGCTGGGATCTCCAGCGAGGTGACCGGGCGATCCGTGATCAGTTCGTGACCGGTGATGGCGCGGGTGTGCGGCAGGTGGGTGTGGTTGATGAAGAAGAGGTAGTCCGCGTCCGGTCCGCGCCGCAGCACCGACTCGACCCCTGGGGCGGTCTCGGCCGTGGTCACGCCGGCGGCATCCGCCGCCCGTTCGAGAACGTCCCGCAGGTGCTCGGGATCGAGCGCCGTGGCGATGTACCAGGCGCTCCCGGCGCCGAAGCGGTTGACGGTGACGGCCGGTTCGCCCGGCAGCGGACCATCGAGGAACGCGGCGACCGTCCGGCTGGTCGTGTTCTCGATCCGCTCGGTCCACAAGGTGGCGGTCGCACCGGAATCCAGCGTCACCACTTCATCGTGGGGAAGCGGGAAGAATTCGTCGGTGCGGACGCCCAGCAGCTCGGCGAACGCACCGGGGTACCCGCCCAGGCGCACCCGATCGTCCTCGTTGACGACACCGGAGAAGAAGGTGACGACGGCCGCGCCGCCCGCCGCGACGTAGTCGCTCACGACTTTCGCCTCCGCATCGCGGACCAGGTACAGCGAAGGGACGACCACCATCCGGTAGCCGGCCAGATCGGACCCAGGAGCGACCATATCGACCGTGATCCCGGCCTCCCACAGCGCCCGGTACACCGCGTGCACCTGCTCGAGGTAGCGGACCTCCTCGGAGGGGTGGGAGTCGAGGTCGGTCGCCCACCACGCCTCCCAGCTGAAGATCACCGCGACGTCGGCCACCACCTCCGTGCCGAGCACCTCCCGGACCGATCGCAGCGCTCCCGAGAGCTCGAGCACTTCGCGCCACTTGTGGCTGTCCGTTCCGGCGTGCGGAAGAAGGGCGGAATGGAACTTCTCGGTGCCCTGGGCGGACGCGCGCCACTGGAAGAAGCAGATCCCGTCCGCGCCCCGAGCCACATGCGCGAAGGTGTTGCGCAGCAGTTCGCCCGGCTGCTTCGCGATGTTGCGCGGCTGCCAGTTGACCGCGCCCGTGGACTGCTCCATCAGCAGCCAGGGCTCGCCCTCGGCCAGCCCGCGCGTAGCGTCGGCCGCGAAGGAAAGCTCCTGGTGAGGGACGGGAAGTCGGTGGTCGAGGTAGTGGTCGTTCGCGACCAGATCCACGAACGGCGTCCACTGCCAGTAGTCCTGGGTGCGGATGTGGGAGGTGACCATGAAGTTCGTCGTCACGGGCACATCGGACAGCCGGCGCAGGACCCGCTCCTCGACCCGGTAGCACTCGAGGACCTCATCGGAGGAGAAGCGCGAGAAGTCGAGGGCCTGAGCAGGATTGCCGGACGAGAGGGTGCGACGCGGAGGGAGGATCTCCTCCCAGGCGCCGTACCGCTGGCTCCAGAAGGTCGTGCCCCACGCGTCGTTCAGGGTCTGGAGCGTCCCGTAGCGCTTCTGAAGCCACTCCCGGAAGGCGGCCGCGGAGACGTCGCAGTAGCAGAGCGCGTTGTGGCACCCGAGTTCGTTGGACACATGCCACAGCTGCACTGCGGGATGCGCCCCGTACCGGGAGGCCACCTCGGTCGCGAGCCGCTCGGCGGCTGCCCGGAACACCGGCGAACTGGGGCAGTACGCCTGCCGGCCGCCCGGCCAGGCGCGGAGGCCGTCCTGGGACATCGGCAGGATCTCCGGATGCCGGCTGCTCAGCCACGGCGGCGGCGAGGCGGTTCCGGTGCCGAGGTTCACACCGATGCCGGCCTGGTGGAGCAGTTCGATGATCTCGTCCAGCGCCGTGAACTCGAACTCGCCGGGTCGCGGTTCGATCTGCGCCCAGCCGAAGATGTTGATGGCGACCAGCGTGATCCCCGCCTCGACCATGAGGCGGACGTCTTCCTCCCACACGGACCGATCCCACTGCTCGGGGTTGTAATCGCAGCCGAAGACGAACCGGCTGCCCGGTTCGCCGAACTCGGCCGTCAACCCCGCCAGTGCGGAACTGACCGTGCTCGTCGTCACATCGACCTCCTCGTCGGCTCATGTCTGTGAACGTTCCCAGACTGCTCTGGGGTCAACGTGCCGAAGCTGTCTGGGAACGTGCACAGACTAGGGAAGCGAAGGCGGCGGTGTCAAGCTATCGTGTGGCTATGGCACATGACGGCGCCCGACCGCGGCAAGCGACCATCCACGATGTCGCCGCCGCCGCCGGGCTCTCGCGGGGCACGGTCTCCCGTGTGATCAACGGCGAACCGTACGTGTCCCCCGCGGCGAAGGCGGCCGTGGAAGCCGCGATCGTCGAGGTCGGGTACGTGCCGAACACGGCCGCCCGCAACCTGAAGACGAGGCGCTCCAACGCCGTCGCCCTGATCGTGCACGAGCCGCACTCCCTGTTCCTGGAAGACCCGAACATCGGCGCGATCCTGCTGGGCACCAACACGGTCCTCTCCGCCGCCGACTACCAGTTGGTCACCCTCATCATCGAGTCGGAACGGGACAGCGACCGTGTCGCCGAATACCTGGGTGGAGGGTTCGTCGACGGCGTCATCATCATCTCCGCGCGGGCGAAGGACCCCATCGGTCGCGCCGTCGCCGGGATGGGCCTCCCCGCCGTCTTCGTCGGCCACCCGCCCGGAATCGAGGACATCGCCTACGTCGGGATCGACAACGTGGGGGCCGCCCGTTCGATCACGGAGCGCCTGATCGGCACCGGCCGGAAGCGGGTGGCGATGATCGCCAGCGCGCTCGACCGCGACTCTGGCCGTGACCGCCTCACGGGCTTCCGCAGCGCGCTCGGCGACCGTTTCGACCCCGACCTCGTGGTCGATTTCCCGTTCTACAGCTACGACAGCGGCCTCGATGGGATGCGCGAACTGCTCCGACGCGCGCCCGACATCGACGGCGTGTTCGCCGCATCCGATGCGATCGCCGCCGGCGCGCTCGAGGTGCTGCGATCCTCGGGGAGGACCGTTCCGGACGACGTCGGCATCGTCGGCTTCGACGACAGCGCGTGGGCGCTCCGCTGCCAACCTCCGCTGTCGACCGTCCACCAACCGGCGATGACGCTCGGCCGGGCAGCGGCCCAGCGGGTTCTGGACCAGATCTCCGGATCCGACGATGCACGCTCGGGGATGATGCTGGACACCGAGATCGCCTGGCGCGATTCCGCCTGAGGAGTCAGCGGCGGCGGTACTCCCCCGCCACCGGGCAGTCGAACGGGTCGCGCGCTGCGAGGCCGACGCGGTTCAGGTACTCCACGACGATGGCGTACGACTGGAGCAGCGTCGTCTCCGTGTATGGGATGTTCTCCGTCGCGCAATGCTCCCGGACGATGGCCGCGGCCTGGCGCAGGTGCGGGCGCGGCATGTTGGGGAACAGGTGGTGCTCGATCTGGTAGTTCAACCCACCCATGAAGGTCGACATCCCGAAGCCCCGGATGTTCCGGGAGGTGAGCACCTGCTTGCTGAGGAAGTCGACCTTCACTCCGCGCTCGATGATCGGCATGCCCTTGTGGTTGGGAGCGAACGACGCGCCCATGTACACACCGAAGACGGCGAGCTGGACCCCGATGAAGGCGAAAGCGAGCCCGACCGGGAGCGCCCAGAAGATGACGCCGAAGTAGGCGGCGAAACGGACGAACAGCAGGACGAGCTCGGTCATCCGGCCGTCGACCTTCCCCGGGCCGAACACGGTGCGGAACGAGAGCGCGTGAAGGTTCAGCCCCTCCAGCGTGAGCAGGGGGAAGAACAGGTAGCCCTGCCGACGTGTCAGCGCGCGCAGGAATCCGCGGCGCCGGCCGGCGTCCTCTTCGAGGAACGAGACCGTGTCGACCTCGATGTCCGGGTCCTTGCCGACGGTGTTCGGATTGGCGTGGTGGCGCGAATGCTTCGTCATCCACCAGGCGTAGCTGATGCCGACCACCCCGGCGGCGAGCACACGTCCCGCCCGATCGTTGGTGCGTCCGGACGTGAACACCTGCCGATGCGACGCCTCGTGCGCCAGGAAGGCGAACTGCGTGAAGATGAGCCCGAGCGCCGCCGCGATGAGGAGCTGCAGCCAGGTGTCGCCGAGCAGCACGAGCCCCGCGATAGCCCCTGCGAGGGCGACCACCAGCACCGCGAACAGCCCCAGGTAGAAGCCCGGCGTGCGGCGGAGCAGACCCTCATCCCGCACAGTGCTGAGGAGATTCGAGTAACTGTTGGTGGTCCCCGGCGGGCTCGCGATGCGTTTACCGGTCTGCCGGACCGGCCCCAGAGTCGAGGAGGGTTCGACCATCACTTCTATCCGTTTCTATGTCGGCGACTTGGCAGCCGGCAGGTGCGTTGCGTCGGGTGAGCGCTCCTCCATAAAAACGCATAGACCGTGGCCGAGCAAACCGGTTGACAGCACGGATTTCCCTGCATCAACGGAGCCAGCGGTACTCGAGCTCCGGCCTTCCGGGTGTTCCGTAGCGGGGTGAGCGGGAAAGCTGCCCTTCGTCGGCGAGGTACTCGAGGTATCGCCGGGCGGTGACCCGCGAGAGAGTCAGCTTCTCCGCCAGCTCGGTGGCAGACAGGGCACGATCGTCTCCTCGGAGTTGATCTCGGACGGCCTGGAGCGTCGGAGCGGAGAGACCCTTGGGGAGAGGTGCTCCGGCGGGAGCGCGCAGCGAGGCCAGCATGCCGTCGACATCCGTCTGGGTTGCCGTCGACGAGGCGGAGTCGAGCCGGCGGCGGTACTCCTGGTAGGTGCGCAACCGGTCGGCGAAGGTCGCGAACGTGAACGGTTTGATCAGGTACTGGACGATTCCGACCGAAATGGCGGTGTGCACCACGTCGATGTCGCGCACCGCGGTGATCGCCACGATGTCGACGGCCAGACCGGCCCCGCGCAGTCGCCGCGCGACGTCGATCCCGTGTCCGTCGGGCAGGTTCATGTCGAGCAGGATCAGGTCGATGGGATGCTCCACCAGCGAGGCCTTGAGCGCGGCCAGTGCCCCGGCGGCCGTGCCAACTACTCCGGCCACCTCGAACCCGTCGATCCTGTTCAGATAGCTGGCGTGCGCCTCGGCGGCGAGCGGGTCGTCCTCCACCACCAGTGTGCGGATCACGGCGCGCCCTCCGGTGCGACCGGCCAGCGGGCGACGAACGCGGTGCCGCCGAGCTGGCGCAGTTCGATGGTCCCGCCGTGCGATTCGAGGAGCTCGCGGACGAGAGCGAGTCCGAACCCGCGCCCGGCAAGATCGGTGGCCTTGGTCGAGAACCCCCGGGAGAAGACGGCGTCCTCGAACCCGGGATCGACCCCGCGACCGCTGTCGGCGACCGTGAGCATGAGCATCCCCGGCGCCTCGTCGCGGCCGAGCGACACGCGCACCCACGCGGGAGTCCGGCCGGCGGCGGCCGCATCGATCGCGTTGTCGACGAGATTGCCGACCACCGAGACGAGGTCGACGGCCGGGAGAGCGGACGCCGGCAGCCCGTCGTCGATGTCCACGCTCAGGTCCACCCCTCGCTCGGCGGCCTGCGCGACCTTCCCGAGCAGGAGGGCCGCGACGGCCGGCTCGTTGGCCGCTGCGAGGACATCGTCCGCGAGGGACTGGCTCAGCTCGACCTGTTGGGCGATGAGCTCGACCGCCTCGTCCTGCCGCCCGAGTTCGAGCAGCGACACGACCGTGTGCAGCCGGTTGGCGTATTCGTGGGTCTGCGACCGCAGCGCGTCGCTGAGTGTCCGCACCGACTCCAGCTCGCCGGCCAGCCGTTGCACCTCGGTGCGATCCCGGAGGGTCATCAGCGTCCCGACCGCCTGCCTGCTGAGTCCACCGGCCGGGGTCGCGGGCTCCTGGTTGACCACCAGCAGACGGTGTCCGGCGACGTGCGTCTCCTCGACGGCGCGCCCTCCCTCCCGGATCAGCTCGGCGATGGTCGGGGGCAGGTCGAGTTCGGCGACGGGCATCGGCGCCTGCTCGCTCGAGGCGGGAGGCAGGTCGAGCAGTTCAGCGGCCTCGTCGTTGTAGAGCACGATCCGCCCCTGCTCGTCGGCGAGGACGAGGCCCTCGCGAACCGAGTGCAGCACGGACTGGTAGTAGCTGACCATCCTCGACAGTTCCGACGGCCGCATCGCCCCGGTCACGCGAGCGAGCGACCGGCGAGCGAGGAACGCGGCGAGACTGCCGAGCACGACCAGCAGCAACGCGGCGCCCAGCACGAAGGGGATGCGCGGCGCGATCGAGGACGCGACGCTCGTCTCGGTCACACCGGCGGCCACGATGCCGATCACTGCGCCGTTCTTCATCACGGGGACGACAGCGCGAACGGATGGCCCGAGCGTGCCGGTGTAGGTCTCGGTGAGCGACTGCCCCTTCTGCGCCCGGTCGATCGTGCCGATGTACTTCTTGCCGATCTCGGCAGGATTCGGGTGGGTGAACCGCGTGCCCGCCGGGCTCATGATCGTGATGAAGTCGACTCCCGTCGCATGCATCTGCTGCACGGCGAACGGCTCAAGCTGGGCCGGCGGGTCAGCGCTCTGGACCCCGGCGACCACGAACGGATCGTTGGCGAGGGTGGATGCGACAGCCAGACTCACCCGTGCCGCGTTGTCGTTCGCCGCCTGACGGTCGCTGAGCCAGAGGAACAGGGTGAGGCATCCCGCCAGCACGAGGACGGCGACGAGCTGCAGCGCGAAGATCCGGCTGGCGATGCTCCATCGCCGATTCGCCTGCGCCATCGCCTTCACCTCGCTCTCCGGTAACCAATATGACCACAAGTAGCTCCGCCGCATCCGATTGATCAGGCTGGCTGCACCACCCCAGGTGGATCAGGCACAACGATGTTCCGATCGGATTGGACCCCTCATGGTAAAGACGCCACGCGCCGGACGGCGCATCGACCGCAACCACTACCTCTACATCGCCGTGATCGTCGCGGTCATCGCAGGCGCCGTGGTGGGCATCGTCGCCCCCGGATTCGCCCAGTCGCTCGACCCGATCGGCAAGGCATTCGTCGCGCTGATCAAGATGATGATCGCGCCGGTGATCTTCTGCACGATCGTGATCGGCGTCGGCTCGATCGCGAAGGCGGCGACCGTCGGCAAGATCGGCGGACTGGCGATCGGGTACTTCCTGGTGATGTCGACGTTCGCGCTCGGCATCGGCCTCGTGGTCGGCAACCTGCTGCACCCGGGGACCGGCCTCAACATCGCCGGCGCGCACTATGCGGCCACCGGAGAGGCGGCCTCGACGAGCGACTTCATCCTCGGCATCATCCCCACCACCCTGTTCTCGTCCCTCACGTCGGGCAGCATCCTGCAGGTCCTCCTCGTCGCGCTGCTGGTCGGTTTCGCCTTGCAGGGTCTCGGCGAGCGCGGCGCCTCCGTGGTCGAGGGGATCAAGAAGCTGCAGGCCGTCGTCTTCCGCATCCTGTCGATGATCCTGTGGCTCGCGCCGCTCGGTGCGTTCGGAGCGATCGCCGCCGTTGTCGGAAGCACAGGCGCCGGAGCCCTGCTGAGCCTGGCCACCCTCATGGTCGGCTTCTACATCACCTGCGCGATCTTCATCGTCGTGGTGCTCGGACTGCTGCTGAAGGTCGTGACCGGGGTCAGCATCTTCTCCCTGATGAAGTACCTGGGCCGTGAGTACCTGCTCATCATCGGCACCTCCTCCTCCGAAGCCGCCCTGCCGAGGCTCATCGCCAAGATGGAGCACCTCGGCGTGTCCCGCTCGGTGGTGGGCATCACGGTGCCGACCGGCTACTCGTTCAACCTCGACGGCACGGCGATCTACCTGACCATGGCGTCCCTCTTCATCGCGAACGCCATGGGCACGCCGCTGGCGCTCGGAGAGCAGGTCGGTCTCCTGGCCTTCATGATCATCGCCTCCAAGGGCGCGGCGGGCGTGACCGGCGCCGGCCTCGCGACCCTCGCCGGCGGCCTGCAGACGTACCGCCCGGACCTCGTGAACGGCGTCGGCGTCATCGTCGGAATCGACCGCTTCATGTCGGAGGCACGTGCCGTCACGAACTTCACCGGAAACGCGGTCGCGACCCTGATCATCGGCCGCTGGACGCGCCAGATCGACTCCGAGCAGGTCCGGCTCGCGCTCTCCGGAGCCCGCCCGTTCGACGAGTCGGTCATGGGCACCGAGACGGATCACATCCCGGCACAGCGGCCCAAGGAGGCCGCGGCGATCGTCGGCGACGACGCTCCCGCACAGGCCGAGACGTCGGAGAAGGGGCTCGTCCGATGATCGACGTCGCGCCGGCCGGACACACCACCGAACAGGAGGTGGATGCGCGCCATGCACGCTCCTGGCAGCTCGTCTCGGCTCTCCGGCTGGACGATGCGGATGACTCCACCGCCGATGCCGTCGTCCTCGACCTCGAGGACGCGGTGCCGGCCGCCGGGAAGCCGGCGGCGCGGCGCGCGGCGCTGTCCTTCCTCGAAGACCGCCCCACGTGGGTTCGCGTGAATGATGTCACCTCCGGGCACTGGGAGGACGACCTCACGGCGATCGGTTCGTCCCCCGGCCTCCGCGGCATCATGCTGGCGAAGGTGGAGTCCGCGGAGCAGGTCTCCCGGACGGCCGAGAAGCTGCCCGCGGGCGTGAGGATCGTCGCGCTGATCGAAAGCGCGCTGGGCCTCGAGGCGGCCTCTGACATCGCACGGGAGCCGGCGACCTTCCGGCTAGCCTTCGGATCCGGCGACTTCCGCCGCGACACCGGGATGGCGGACGACCCCGTCGCGCTGGCGTACCCCCGCTCCCGCCTGGTCGTCGCCAGTGCGGCGGCCGGGCTACCAGGCCCGATCGACGGCCCGACCCTCACCGACTCGGCCGACGTCCTCCTGGCCGCGGCCAGGACCTCCCGGCTCCTCGGGATGACGGGGAAGCTCGTACTCCGGGCGGCGCACGCGGAGCGCGTCAACGAGGCCCTGAGCCCGTCGCCTGCCGAGTTGGCGTGGGCGCGCGACACCGTCGGCCGCGCCGGCGACGGCGGCGCGATCGACGGGAGCTACCTCCCCACGCTCGCGCGGGCCAGGGCGCTGCTGGCGCTCGCGGATGAGTTCGGGGACGGGTAGCACGGCGGGCACCGCGCTGGTGTTGGGCCGCTGGACCAATGTTGCGTTCGTTCAGCTGCGCATACTATGTTGTTCGCGGAAGCGGGGAGTGAAATAGTCTCCTGCGCGCCAATTCGAGAAGCCCACGCCAAGTGCGTGGGTTTCTGCGTTGTCTGCCGAATTCGTTCATAATCGGATGCGTGCTTCTTGCCTACATCGACGAGATCGGCGAGACCGGCGCCTTCGTGTCTAGGACCCATGAGCGTTACAACACCAGCCCTGCTTTCGGGTACGCCGGCTTTGTGATCAAGGCCGAACACGCCCGCTACTTCGGTGCGATCTTCAACGCTGAGAAGCAGCGACTGTTCAAGACCGAGATCGCCGCGGCAGAACACCCCGGCCGCTGGGAACGCAAGGGCGCGAGCATCTTTCGCCTGACCACGTTGGACACATTTCCGCAGCAGATCCGGGTGTACAGCGCGCTCGTGCGCAAAGTGCGCTCGCTCGGTGGTTCATTGTTCTATTACGCCGACGAGAAGCCGCTGGGAACGCCAAAGCAAACAAATCTCGATACCGCTGCACGTGAAACTGCAGCCATGCAGGAGACCCTCAATCGGTTGGCCCGACATGCTCAGAGCAACAAGATGAATCTGATGGTGATGATCGATCAGATCAACGAGCGACAACGATCGGAACGCCTGCCGAGAATGTACTCACACATCCTCGGTCGCGCAGCGGACCATCCCGAGATGATGAAGATCATCGAGCCGCCCATGCACGTCGACAGCGTTCTTAGCGCCAACATCCAATTCGCAGATTGGGTCGCGGCCTGCGTCACGCGCGCGATCGAGTATCAAATCATCAGGGACTCTCCCTACGAGTGGGTAGCGGCGAGTAAGGCGCTCGATGCGGTTCGCGGCGCCTTCACGCACGAGTCCAAGCTGCACCTCTGGACGCGAAGCGTTGATGACTTCAATCACTCCGAGATATTCAAGTGTGAACGGCCTCTTTATCCGGCCGCGCAAGGTCAACTGCTCGGCGCAGCAGTGGACCCCGCGAAGCTTCGGGCCATCAAAGCGGCGGCCGAACGAGCGCATATACCAAGACGTCCGCGCATGTAATTGCCACGGCCGGGTAGAGGCACACAGCGGTCAACTCTCGTAAAACAGTTGGGCGAAGGCTTCGTTCTTCCACCGGAGCATGTCATCCCACCAGAACACTCCCGTAGAGCTACGGGCTCACAGGCCCCGGCAACCTCACAAGAACGCCGCCCACCCTCTCGCGTCGAAGAACCGTCACGCCGCGGAGCAAACCGGCGGAGAACACGCTCAGGGTCATCCACCCCCTATCGGGACCAAGGTGCTTTGGGCGTCGTAAAGATACTGCGCTTCGGCCGCTGTCAGCGCGACGTGCCGACCGGAGTCGACTCTGAAGTAAGTGTCTCCGACCTTTTCAACCGTGGTCCCGCGAGGGAGAACCGCGGCTCCAGCGGCGAAAGTCAGAACAGCGATCGCCCCAACGAGGAGAAAGCTCAATCGGAAGACCCACGACCCTTGCCAGAAGCCCACTGCGAATAGTTGGCCGATAAACGCGCTGGAAGACGGCCCCGTTTCCTCCCTCACCGCAAAATATGAGACGGCCAAGGACACCGCGAAAAGGACCCCGGCAACGATCAGAATGCCAATGTTCCCTGCCGCCGGCGGCACACCGATGAGTAGACCTGCTGCGCCGAAGCCCACCGCCACCCCATACAGCAGAACGGGGGTCCACGCGAAAACTCTCACTGCCTCACCACGCCAGGAGCTCAAGGAAGAGCGGCGAAACGTCATGCTTCGCCTAGCTTCTGAATCGCCGGGGGGAACATCCCCTTTGCGACTCCGAGCGTTCTCGGCCCCAAAAGCGTGAACATCGGGCTCTCCCAGCCGAGATTTTCGATGAATGACACAGAAATGACGTTATCGATGTATGGGTCATCAAGCGATAACCCAAGCTCCAACGTGTCCAAAAATGTCCGCAACGTCGGCGATTGGGGATCGCGCTCGTATTCATGCTCGGCCCACTCAGTGAACTCACCGAAGAGCAGGTGCGCCTGAAGGTCGCCGTTGAAATCAGCCAGATTCTCATTCACGAGGGGAAGAAGAGAAGGCACCGCAGTGGCGACCCCGAGCATCCACTCGCTCATTTGGTTGTTCATCAGTTCTCGGTCAGTTCGGCTTGCGGGCGCTGTTGGCTGCTTCGAAGCTGTCGCGGAACAGTTGGGCAAAGGCTTCGTTTCTCCACCGAACCATGTCATCCCACCAGAACACTCCCGTGGAGTCATCGGCGATGAGCTTGTTGCTGAGTCGGTTTTCCAGCACGGCCTTCAAGATCGGACCTTCAGAATGGTCGCTCGGCAGGTGATCAAGTACGTAGCGAGCCGCTACAGGAAAACAGGGGATCTCGAGCCGCTTCTGCCCGCTTGGAAAGGCGACATTGTCGAAGTGCGACCCCCGAAAGGTGACGTCTCGGAATGCGGCCTGGCTGAAGTCGATATTGCGCATCGGATAGCCGATTGAACCGTCTGAGAAGGGAGTGTTCTCGAAAAGGACATCCCGCACGTCCCCAGCAAAGGTGAGCCCGTCCAGCCGGCAGTGCCGGAACAGGCAGTCTTTGAGCTTCGCGTGGCTGAAGTCAATATCTGTCAGATCTGCGGCGTCAAACCCAGCGCCTCGCAAATCGGCCAGCCGGAAGCTCACCCCTGACCACTGATTGCGCGCATACTTCGGGCCGGTCCCCAATGACGCGTACCTCAGGTTCGCGCCGGCAAAGCTGCTGTCCACAATCGGGAACTCCCACACGCGCAGCTCCGAAAGCGAGGCACCATCAAAGACACAATCGTCGATTGTCAGCGAGAACAGGCGCATGTAATCAAGGCGTGCGCCACGAAAATCAAGTTTCGCCCAGCGCACGCCGCGAACGGTCCCCCGCTCCGACGTAGGCGAAGCGAGTTCCACATGCCGAAGCAGCAGCCCGCGCAGATCGGCGCGCCCTTGTATCGACGCCAGCTTCTTCGGGCGGCGGGATCGCCCGTGCAACCAGGCCGACACCTCCCGAGCCAGAGCGCGCCCCTCGAGGGTGTCCCACCGCTCACGTAGCTCCACCCCTGTCATGGTGCACAACCTTACGGGCTAGCGGTTGATGTTCGTAGCTGTACGCAGGCGTGAGGCGGGCCCGTCGGGACGTGCAAGACAGTCTGCTCAGCTTGCGATCGGTATGGCGACGTCCGCAACTGGCTCATCTTCCGGTCCGGTCGATGGGTCGGCGAAGTACAGTTCGCGCGCCGGCCCGCTCACCTTTGCGTCGCTCTTCTCGATCCAGGCATTCAGCGCGTCGTATGCCGCCAGCAAGTCGGGATACCGCACCTGCGCACGCGAGACCGTGATGAACGCCTCGGTGTGCGCGGGTTCGACCCGGGTCGGCAATCGACTCGCATTCACTTTGTCGGGATCCACGGGAATGCACGATTCGACCGGTCCATCGCTGTCTTCGCTCACGTCGCCGTGATAGATGACCATCGACGGGCCCGTCTGGCCGCCAACAGTTGCCGCGAGCTCGAGCTGCCTGAGCCCAGTGCGGGCAATCCAGTCTGAGAGCTCAGTGGCGCTCACGTAGGCCTGCTCGGTGAGCACGGTCTGGTCGGGCACGTTTCTGGTGGTGATGTTGTTCATGGGATAGCTGTCCTTTCCTCCGGAGAAGGTGCGGGAAAGGTGAGCGAGCAGCTGCAGCCGGCGTCGCAGCTCTGCCTCCGACTGCTCCGCATAGCGCTCGACAAGTGCCGACCGTTGCTCACGCGGCGCGTGGAGGATCTCAGCTACCACCGTCAGAGGCACACCCGATCGGCGCAGCAAGCGCACGAGGCGCGCATCCTGCAGCTGATCGAGGCTGTAATAGCGGTAGCCGGTGCCAGCGTCGACTCTTTCAGGCACGAGGATGCCATTGGCGGCATACAGCCGAAGTGCCTTCGCCGACAACCGCGATTGCCGCGCGAATGCCCCAGCACTCAACCATTCACTCATGATTCCCTCTCATGGATGGCTTTCATCCAACCTTCTCACCCAGCCTGCTGCTGGCCCCAAGGGCGAGGTCAAGGAACCGCGATCAATGCGACACTCTGTGTGTGGCTGTACCGTTCGTTCTGGCCTCGACCGCGCCTGGCGTCATTTTCGACGTCAGCGTGGTCGCGTTTGCTCTTGGCGAGGTTCAGCAGGTCCTGAGGGGTCGCCGCCGCGGCGCGGTTTCGAGCATCCGCGCGGAGCTTGTGTTCCGTTTGGTCTTCTTCGCCGGCATCGTGGCGTTGCCCCTCTGTCTCCGCCTCGTCCCTTCGGCGGACATCGGGGGGCTTCCGGTTTTCGTGATCGGCGCGGTAATCGGGTGGCTCGGGATGTTGCTGAGGTGGTGGTCGTTCGCGACCCTCGGGCGGCTGTTCACCACGGTCGTGAAGACCTCCGCCGATCAGCCCATCGTGGATCGGGGACCGTACCGATGCGTTCGGCACCCCAGCTACACCGGCCTCCTCCTGGCATGCCTAGGTTTCGGCCTGATGCTCGGCAACTGGGCTGGCGTGATCACGTCGGTGGTGCTGGTCCTCGCCGCCGTCGTCTATCGGCTGCGAGGCGAGGAACAGGCACTCATCGAAGCTCGGGGCTCGGCGTATCTGGACTACGCGAGGGGTCGCGCGAGGCTCCTCCCCTTCATCTGGTAGCCCGCAGGTTGGCGCGACTGTCATCGGCAACGCTCGTGACAGAATGTGGCACGTGGTGAAGCTCGCACGCAGACCGGGGATGGGGCGGCTCGAGGCCTTCAGCGACGCCGTCCTCGCCATCGTTTTGACCCTGCTCGTGCTCGAACTCCTACCAGACGGCGCGCAATCGCCGCAGGAGTTGTTCCAGAACTGGCCGACGTACTTAGCGTTCTTCGCAGCCTTCCTCACCGTCGGAGTCGTCTGGTTGAATCACAACGAGGCAGTCTCCCGAATCCGCCGGGCCGATCCGATCGTGCAGGTGTTGAATCTGGGGCTGCTGCTCGGCGCATCCCTCATGCCCTGGCCCACCGCCCTCATATCAGCAGCGCTGAAGGAAGGGGATCGGACAGACCAGATCGCTGCGATCTGCGTCTTCGCGATCGTCACGATCCTCATCAGCGTCCCCTGGTTGGTTCTCGACAACTATCTGATTCGCCATCGCGAACTGTTGGGCTCGGCAACCGACGTTCCCTGGATGCGGGCCCACGCTCGAATGTCCATAGCAACGTTGCTCGCTGCCGGAATCAGCGTCGCTCTCGCCTTCGCGTCGCCCCTCGCGTCGCTCGTCCTTTACATCATTGTTGTTGCAGCCTTCCTTGCAGTCCGGCTCCGAGAACAGGTGACCAAACCGTCCCAGCTCCACCCCGAATGAACGTGGCGGGGGTCGGCGCGGACGCGCTTCATTGTGCAGCGTCACAAAGTATTTCTCGAACAACAGCGGGATCGAGGCGGTTCTGCTCCAGCCAGCAGTGGAAGCGGGTGACCGAGGTTGCCGGTGGAGAACCGGTGAAGTCGAGTCCTGCAGCGGCGAGCCTGCTCCGCACTACCTCCTGAGCTCGACGACGTCGCAGGTAGCCGAACGGACTCGAGTAGGCCAAAGCGAGAAGCACCGCCAGCGCGACCCAGCCGAACGCCACGTCCATCCGCGGGAGCCACCCCAACAACCCGGCAACCGCTCCGACGGCTACGACTCCGCAGAGGACGGCCTGCGCGCGGATCAACGTCGTCGCTGTCGAGAGCTGGGAACCCAGCCTCTCCCCCACATAGTCAGCCCAGGACTTCGATGACATTTCGGCTGCCAGCCTAACCAGGAAGGCCGCGGAAGATCGCGCTCATGATGGCCAGAGCAGATTGACGAGTACGCCTATCGCGATCAGCGCGAGGATGGCGAGCATGCTCCATACCGGTGCCCTACCGCGCGCCCATGACATGGGGCGCCTGTACCACGCCAATATGACCGGCTCGCCGACCCAGGTCTCCCCGTTGTAACGGAGCCAGAATTCAGCGTTCGGCTCCGGGTATTGGTAGTACGACGGGACGGGCGCATCAGGGGTAGGGGGCACCCCGATGTCGTCACGCAGCACCACCAGCCGCTCGTCTCCCGGCTGCCCTACGCGACCAGCTCGGCGTACTCGGGGTGCTTCCTCAGGAACGTGCGCACGACCGGGCAGCCGATGGTGACACGTGCGCCTTCCGCGCGGATGGTGTCGAGGACGCGGCGGATCAGCTCCGAGGCGACGCCCTGGTGGCGGAATTCGGGGAACACCGACGTGGCGATGAGGGTCACGACGTCGCCGCTGCGCTCGTAGGTGATGCCTCCGATGAGGGTGTCGCCGCTGACGGCCTGGTAGCTGCCCTCCGCCTCGTTGTTCACGACGAAGAAGTCGATTCCGGTGGTCTCCGGCTGCGGCGCCTGCACCTCGTCGATGAGGGCGTGCTGGGTCTCGCTCAAGAAGCCCGCTCCATCCGGGTATCCGGCCTCGTCGGGGTATTCGAATCCGTCCGTGTTGTCGTTCATCGGGGCATCCTTTCCGCGTCGCTCGCGCACGTCGCCACGCTCATTCTGCCTCCCCTCGACCGCTTTGGCACCGCCGTCGAGTCCACGAATTCTGCACGCGACACGCCGATCAGGCGTGCAGAATTCGTGGACTCGACGGTGGGGTAGGAGGACTACAGTCGGGGGTCCGAGGGATCAGGAGCGAGCATGGCACGCAGCACGACGGGGGCGGACGCAGCCCACCCCCTCTACATTCTGGCGATGGACCATCGGGACTCGCTGGCCAAGCAGGTTTACAAGATCACCGACGAACCGTCGGCCGAGCAGGCCGCCGCCATCGCCGCCGACAAGATGCTCGTCTTCGAGGGGGCGGAGGCCGCACGGCAGCAGCTGCCGACCGAGGGCGAGCCGGGCATCCTCGTCGACGAGCGGTACGGCGCGGCCGTCGCACGAGCGGCACGCGAGCACGGCTTCACCCTGATCATGCCGATCGAGCGCTCGGGCCGCCCCTTCTTCGAGCTCGAGTTCGGCGACTTCGGGAGCTCGGAGTGGCTCGACCACGTCGACGAGTTCGACCCCGACTTCGTGAAGGTGCTGGTTCGTGACAACCCGGAATTCGGCGCCGACGACCGACGGCTGCAGCAGGAGCACCTGGCGCAGGTCATCGGCGCCCTCCACGAGGCCGGGCGACGGTTGATCGTCGAGTTGCTCGTCCCGGCCACCGGCTCGCAGGATGCGGCGGGTGCCGAGAACTATGACCGCTCGGTCCGCCCGTCCCTGACGGCGCAACTCATTCGCGACTTCCACCAGGCGGGCGTGGAGCCGGACATCTGGAAGCTGGAAGGGTACGAGACGGCTGAGGCGGCAGCATCCGTGTCAGCCACAGCACGCGAAGGGCAGCGGGACTCCGTGCGCTGCATCGTCCTGGGGCGCGATGCGGCCGAAGACCGGCTGGACCACTGGCTCAGGACGGCAGCCCCGGTGGATGGCTTCGCCGGTTTTGCGATCGGGCGCAGCATCTGGGAACAGCCCCTGATCGACCAGCTGGCGGGAAGGATCGACGCGGACGGGCTCCGGCACCGGGTCGCCGAATCCTTCCGTCAGTACGCGGACGTCTACAGCGCTGCCGCCCACCGCCCGACGTGATTTCCGACACTTCCGCCCCACCGTCGAGTCCACATATTCTGCACGCGACACGCCGATCGGGCGTGCAGAATTCGTGGACTCGACGGTGGGGCGGGGGGAGCTCGGCGTTAGGCGGCTACACCTGCGGTGCCTGCGTGAGGCGGTAGGAGGCGATGAAGGTTGCGCCGTAGAGCGCCGCTGCGGCCAGGAAGCCGGTCGCCATCACGTACGACGCCCAGTCGCTGCCCGTGATCATGGTGCCGACGCCGGCGAGGAAGGTGATGATGATCACGACCAGCCCCCACACCGCCAGACGCTCGCCGACGCCCGCCTTCCTGGCTGCGAGGAGCAGCCGCACCGCCACCACGACCAGGCCGATCGCGATCAGGATGTGCAGGATGAGGATGATCGTGTCGACGACGACCACGAAGGTTCCTTCCGGTTCACCGATCAGGTTGGCGGCCATCCCGAGCAGGAACTGGACGGCCAGAGCACTGAGCGCCTCCCGGGATCGCCGGCGAAGGCTTTCCGAAGCACTCCCGGCGGCGGTGGATGCGGTCATGGTCGCTCCTCTTCTCGGCACGGCTACTGCGTCGCCGTCATTCTGCTCCCCCGGGCGCCCAGCGGATAGGTCCGCCACGCCTCAACCCTCGGCGATCAGTGCCACCCCCTGCGCCTCCAGACGGCCCGCTGTCGGCTCACCTGTGAGCAGGTCGGTGCCCTGCTGGTCCAGGACGACCGTCTCATCGGAGTGGTTGATCGCCACCAGCACGTCGCCGCGGCGCACGAATTCCACGCCGGGCACCTGTGGCAGCCGGTCGACGCCCGCCGCGGTGAGCACACGGTCCAGGAACGCCGTCAGGGGCACCTGATCCAGCCGCGTCGCGACGTACCAGGCTTCGCCAGAACCACGTGCGTGGCGCGTGACGGCGGGATGCCCGTCCAGCGCGCCCCCGACGAACGTGGCTTCCACCTCCGCGGAGTCGACCACGACGTACTCCCCCCACTCCGAGGCGGTGCCGTCGCCTCCGACCACGTCGCCGCGAACGTGGAGCGCGGGCGCTCGTCCCGCGCCGACCGCGGCGAGATCCGGGGCCGCCGGAGGGGCGAACTCCTCGACCCGAACACCGAGCGTCTCCCGCAGCGCACCGAGGTACCCGCCGGTCCTGGCGTGGAGGTCCTTGTCGAGGATGCCCGTGAGGTGGCCGACGACGAGGGCGCCTCCCCCGGCGGCGTACGCGTCCAGCGCGGCGAGCTGCTCGTCGCTCGCGACGAACAGCGACGGCACGATCACCGTCCGGTACGGGGTGAGGTCGCCGGTCGCCTGGACGAAGTCGACCGTCACACCGGCCGCAGCTGCTCCGAGGTACCAGGAGAATACCTCGTGGACGTACTGGACCTTCGTCGGCGACGCCGGCTGCTCGATCGCCCACCAGGAGTCCCAGTCGAAGACGATCCCCACCTGAGCGGTGACCGGCTGCCCGAGAAGGGCATCCGTTCCCGACGGCGCCCGCAGTTCGGCGCCGAGCTGCTCGACCTCCCGGAAGATCCGGGTGTCCGTTCCGCCGTGCGGCACCATTCCGGCGTGGAACTTCTCCGCCCCGGCGACCGCCTGCCGCCACTGGAAGAAGAGGATGCCGTCCGCGCCGCGCGCGACGCACTGGTACGACCACGCGCGCATCTGCCCGGGGAGCTTGGCCGCGTTGCGTTCACGCCAGTTCACCGCGCCGGGCGACTGCTCCATCAGCAGCCACGGCTTGCCACCGCCGAGCGAACGCATCAAGTCGCGCTGCATCGCGGCGTATGCCGGTGACAGCGGGTCGGCCGGGTCCGGGTACGAGTCGTCCGACACGATGTCGACCTCCTGCGCCCACGCCCAGTAGTCCGCCGCCTTGAAGAACCCCATGAAGTTGGTGGTGATCGGGATGCTCGACCGTGAGCGGATGATCTCGGCCTCCGCCCGGAAGCACGCGAGCAGCTCGTCGGAGCTGAAGCGGTCGAAGTCGAGCACCTGGGTCGGATTCTTGAACGTGGGCGCGGAGCGGGGCGGGAGGATCTCGTCGAACCCGGCGTAGTGCTGCGACCAGAAGGCGGTGCCCCAGGCCTCATTGAGCCGCTCGATCGTCCCGTACTTCTCCTCCAGCCACGACCGGAACGCTGCCGCCGACGCGTCGCAGTAGCAGTGGCTGACATGGCACCCGTACTCGTTGTTGACGTGCCACAGCACGAGCGCCGGATGGTCGGCGTAGCGTTCGACGATCGCCGTCACGAGTCGCGCCGCATACCGCCGGTACACCGGCGAACTGGGGCAGTACGCCTGCCGGCTTCCCGACCAGAGTGTCACGCCCTCCGCGGTCACCGGCAACATCTCCGGGTGCTTCAGCGCCAGCCACGGCGGCGGCGACGCGGTCGCGGTGGCGAGGTCGACGCTCACCCCGCCGGCGTGCAGGAGGTCGAGCACCTCGTCCAGCCAGTCGAAGTCGAATTCGCCCTCGCGCGGTTCGATCCGCGCCCAGGAGAAGATGCCGACGGACGCCAGGTTGACCCCGGCACGGTTCATGAGCTGCACATCCTCGCGCCACACCTCGGCCGGCCACTGCTCGGGGTTGTAGTCGCCGCCGTACCAGAATCCACTCACTCTTTGACACTCCCGCTCGCTAGCCCGGTCGTCCAGTATCGCTGAAGGAAAAGGAACGCGATGACCAGGGGGATGATGGACACGAGCGAACCCGTGATGACGACGGAGAACAGCGCCTGCGAGCCGCCGCCGGCCGCACTCGTCGCCTGCTGCTGCGCGAGGCCGACGGTGAGCGGGTAGAGCTCGGAGCTGTTCAGCATGATCAGCGGCAGGAAGTAGTTGTTCCAGGTGCCGACCAGGGCGAATAGGAAGACCGTCACGATCCCGGGCCCGAGCAGCCGCAGCCCCACCTGCCAGAAGATCCGGAACTCGCCGGCCCCGTCGACCCGGCCCGCCTCGATCATGGAGTCCGGGATGGCGTCCGCTGCGTACACCCGCATCAGGAACACCCCGAACGGGCTCACCAGGGATGGCACGATGACGGCAGCCGGGGTGTTGGTGATGCCGAGCTGGCTGAACATCAGGTAGGTCGGCAACGCCAGCGCGGTGAGCGGGATCATGATCGCCCCGAGCACGACGCTGAACATCACGATCGCTCCGGGGAAGCGGTACTTGGCGAAGGCGTAGCCCGCCATCGTCGCCAGAAGCGAGGCGCCCACGGCGCTCACGACAGCGTAGATGAGTGTGTTGATCGCCCAGTGCAGGTAGATGCCGTTCTGCACCGTGAAGACCGCGCCGATGTTGGTGAACAGGTCGAACGAGCGGCCGAAGGCGAACCCGAACGTGCTGAACAAGTCGGCATTGCTCTTCGTCGAGGCGATGAACAGCCAGACGATCGGCAGCAGGAAGTACAGCGCGCAGATCCAGAGCAGCACCGTCAGCAGCGTGCTGCGCTGGTGCTCACGGTTGTAGCTTCTCGTCGGGCCGCGTCCGCGGCCACGACGAGGCGCCGTACCGGGGATGGCAGCCGGACTGCGGGTGGTCGCGGTCTCAGTCATTGCGGCGTTCCTTCCGCTGGGTGGAGAGCTGTACGACGTACGACACGACCGCGATCACCAGGCCGAGGAGGAAGGCGATGGCTGCTGCATAGTTGACGTCCTGGTTGGTGAACGCGAGGTTGTACGCGTAGTAGTTGGGTGTGTATCCGTTGTCGATCACGTTCGGGGCTATGGCGTGCAGGAGGCTCGGCTCATTGAAGAGCTGGAACGTGCCGATGATCGAGAAGATCACGGTGAGGATGATGGCCGGCCGGATGCCCGGGATCTTGATGCTCCAGGCGACCCGCCACTGGCTGGCGCCGTCGATCTCCGCCGCCTCGAACAGCTCCGTCGGAATCGACCGGAGGGCCGCGTACATGATGATCATGTTGTAGCCGACGAAGGCCCAGGTGACGATGTTCATCATCGAGCCGAGCATGTTCTGAGCGCTCAGCAGATCGGGGGCGCCGAGCCCGATCGCCCGGAACGCCTGAGCGATCGGACCGAAGTCGTTGCCGTACAGGTAGCCCCACATCAGTGTGGCGACGACGCCGGGCACGGCGAAGGGCAGGAAGATCAGCAGCCGCAGGGCGACCGATCCGCGCACCCGCCCGCTGTCCAGCGCGAGGGCGAAGAACAAGGACAGCACCAGCATGATCGGAACCTGGATGACCAGGAACAGCCCCATGCGCCCGACACCGGCAAGGAAGTCGGGGTCCGTGAACGCGCGAAGGTAGTTGGCGAACCAGGCGAACGTCTGGCCGCCGATCAACTGCGTCGTGAACAGGCTCAGATAGCCGGAGTACAGCAGCGGCAGGAGCAGCATCACGATGAAGACGATCATGAACGGGGCTACGAACAGATAGGCGGCGATGTTCAGCCGTCGCTGGTTCGCGCTGCGCCTGGGCCGCGGTCTCTCGGCGCGCTCCTGCGACCGCACCCGGGCGGGTGCGACGGACTGGGTCATGGTGAACTCCCTTGTTCGAGCCGTGCGCTGCGCCGGCGGCGGGGTCGCCCCCGCCGCCGGCTCAGGTCCTACTTGTTGACGGAGAAGCCCTGCTGGGTCCCGTAGTTGACGAGCGCCTTCTGCCACGCGTCCAGCCCGGCCGAGAGGTCGCCCTTCGCCGCGAGCGCCTTGCCCATCGTCTCCGTGTAGCTCGAGTAGGCGTAGTCCATGTAGGGCAGCCAGTCGAACTTGGTGTCCACCGTGGTGGAGATTCCGGCGAAGAGCTCATTCACCTTCTGGCCACCGTAGAACGGAGCCTGCTGGTCGACGAACGCCGGGTCCTTCAGCGTCGCATTCAGCGTCGGGAAGAGGAACTGCTTGTTCGCGAACATCAGGGTGGATTCCGGATCGTTGTTGATGAACTTGGCCAGTTCGTACGCAGCGATCGGGTTCTTCGTCGTCTTCAGCACGGCGTCGGAGGATCCGCCCCAGTTTCCGGAGGCCGGCTTGGCTCCCGGAGTCTGCGGCAGCGCAGCCGCGCGCCAGAGGCCCGACGTCTTGGCCGCCGTGCCCTGTAGGAACACGGGACCCCAGGCCGCGGTCAGCCACCCGGCGTACTTGCCGTTGGCGAGACCCTGATACCAGCTGTCGGTGAAGTCGGGATCCGTCGAGATGTACCCCTTCTGGATCAGGCCCTGCCAGTACGTGGCCACTTTCTTCGCCTCGGCACTGTTGACATCCACCGTGACGCCCTTCGCGCCGTCGTAGCCGAACGGCTTGACACCGGCCTGCCAGAGGAGGCCCAGCATCTGGCCGGCCTGACTCGACGCCAGGTTGGACATGAACACGCCGGTCTTGTCCTTCACGGCAGCCGCGTCGGTGGCGTACTCGTCCCAGGTCGTCGGCGGCGAGGTGACCCCGGCCTTCTCGAGGATGTCGTTGCGGTAGAGGTTGCCCATCGGGCCGGAGTCCTGCGGGACGGCGTAGATGGCATCCTTCTGCTTCACCTGGTTCCACACCCACGGCACGTACTGATTACTCAGGTCGCTCGCGCCGTACGGTGCGAGGTTGAGCAGGCTGTCCGTGACCGTGAACGAGGAGATGTACTGGAACTCGATCTGGGCCACGTCCGGCGCGCCCTTGCCCGCCTTCAGTGCGGTGCGCAACTTCTGGTAGTGCGGTGCTCCCTGTCCGACGTTCTCGACGTTGACCTTGATCGCCGGATACTTCTTCTCGAAGAGGGCGACCTCGTTCTTGATGTCGGGGACCCAGGTCCAGAAGGTGAGCGTCGTCGGGGTCTTCATCGCCTTGTCGATGTCGGACTGCGAGACCGGCTTCGAGCTGTTCGCCGAGCCTCCTCCGCCTCCCGTGCAACCCGCCAGCGCCAGGGCGACGGCGAGGAGGCCGGTGCCCAGCGCCACTGCTGTTCTCGGTGCTTTCTTCCTCATGAGCGTTCTCTTTCTCTTGGTGTTCCGGGTCACGCCTGTGAACCGGCGACCTCGAACACCGCAACGCCGCGCGGTTCGAGGGTGAAACGGGATCCGGCGGCGTGCCGCTCGCCGGTCTCGACGTGAGTGCTGTCGGCCGGGATCGTCACCGTGTGCGACATCCCGGACCAGTTGTGGACGAACGTGACGACCCGGTCGCCTGTCCGGCCGGTGCTGACGGTGACGGGTGATTCCGCGCGCCACTGAGACGACGCGGTCTCCGGGACCAGCCAGCGTGCGATGCTGCGTGCCAGCTCGCGATTGGGCACGGTGCCGACGTAGGTCACGCGCCCGTCGCCGAAGGGGCTCGTCGTGATCGCCGCCCGCGCGCCCAGCTCGGTCGGTTCGTACTCCACGAGGGTCTCCGCGTGTTCGACGTTCAGGACGTCCACCCAGGCGGTCGCCTGCGACGCGGGTTCCAGCTCGAAGCCGCCGCTGCCGGTGACTCCGAGCGGTTCGGCGAGGTTGCTGTACTCGTCGTACCAGACGCCCGCCGCGTCGCGGAGCCGATCGGGAGCGACACCGCGGCGGGCGCGGGCGAGCTCGTCGCCGTATCCGGTCCGGATGCCGAGCACGAGGTGTCCTCCTGCCTCCGCGTACTGCCGGAGTCCGTCGAGGGTCGCGTCGTCCGCCACGTACTCTGCGGCCGCCACCAGCACCGGGTACGCGCCGGCCAGGTCGGCTGCCGACATCTCCGCGAACTGGCGGCTGTGCAGCACCCGGACCTGCGCGCCGACCTCGCTGAACCCGCGGTAGAAGGCGTCGGCGATGCGTCCGTACGAGTTCCGATCCGGGCCGCCGTCGTCGGTCGCCAGCGGCGGGTAGAACTCGAACGACCACTTGGTGTCCGTGGAGTGCAGCATCAGCACGTCGGCGTCCGGTGCGAAATCATCGAGCACACCGCCGATGCGCTCGAGGCTCGCCCCGAGCTCCGCCACCTCGCGGTAGATTCTCCCGGGCACCTGGCTGTGCGGGAGCACGCCTCCCCAGTACGTCTCAACCCCGAAGTGCAGGGTGTGCCAGTGCCAGTACTCGATCATGCGGGCGCCGCGGCTGACCAGGGCGAACGCCGCCTGCTTGATCTGGCCGGGATACGGGGGCTGGTTCTGCCACGGCCCGCCGATAGACTGCGCGTTGGTCTCGGTGACGAGGAAGCGCTCTTGCGCGGACGAGTATGCCCGGTCGGCCCACTGGAACAGCGCCCACGGTCCGGTGTGCCACCACTCGGCGCGGCGCGGGAGGTCGACGTCGGCCGAGAGGCCGTCCTGCATCAGGTAATAGGGATTGCCCGCGGTGATGTCGAGTGAAGCGACCAGTTCGTCGTCGGAGACCTGCGGCCGCGAGTAGGAGATGCAGGTCGTGACGAACTGGTCCTCCCGCGCGTACTCCCGCACGATGCCTGCCTGCCAGGCGATGAGGTCGGTGGTCTGCTCCCCCTGGAACCGGCGCCATTCCAGCTGGTACTGCGGCATCAGGTTGCCGCCCGGCCGCCACAGCTCCGACCATTCGGAGATCCGGTGCGACCAGTAGACCAGGCCCCACTCCTCGTTCAGCCGTTCGACGGTGCCGTAACGACCTCGCAGCCAGGCGACGAACGCCTGGAACGTGGTCTCGTTGTGGGGCAGGTTGTTACCGGGCTCGTTGTCCACCTGGAACCCGATGATGGCGGGATGATCGGCATAGCGGGCGACCACCTTCCGGATGACCCGCTCGGCGTACCAGCGATAGACCGGTACCGACTGATCCATCTCCTGCCGGGCGCCCCAGCCGATGGAGTGGCCCTCGGCATCCACCGCGGCGATCTCGGGGTGCAGGGTCTGCAGCCACGGCGGGATCGCGTAGGTCGGCGTCCCCAGGATGACGGCGATCCCTCGGGCGTGCGCGCCGTCGAGCACCGGCTGCAGCCAGTCGAGGTCGAACTCGCCGTTGCGCGGTTCCCAGGTCGACCACACTGACTCGCCGACCCGAATCACGGTGAAGCCCGCCTCGGACATCAGGTCGAGGTCGCGATCGAGCGTCCCCTGCTGCTGGTACTCGGCGTAGTAGGCGGCGCCGAAGAGCACACCGGGGAACACGGGCTTCTGCGTCATGTCGACCTTTCGCATCATTGCGGTGTTGTCGACAACATGGGCGAGCAGACGGCAGCCCCAATGTTGTCGACAACATTCAACGGGATGCTACACACTCGCGCGCTCGGCGCGCAACCATCGAGACCGGATGGTTACCTTCCAGCCGCGCTCAGCGGCGCGGTGGATCCCCGCCGCACCAGCTCCGGCAGGCGGTATGCGGGGACGGCATCGACATCCTCTCCTTCGATCGTGGCGATCAGCACATTCATCAGGTACGCACCCTCGCCCTCGAAGTCCAGGCGGATGGTCGACAACGAGGGCAGATGGAAGCGCGACTCGGGCGCGTCGTCCATCCCGATCACACTCACGTCCTCCGGCACGCGGATGCCCCGCTCGGCGAGCCCGAAGATCAGTCCGATCGCCATGCTGTCGTTGGCCAGGGCGACGGCGGTGACTCCGTCGGGCAGCTCGACCGCCGCTCGGTAGCCGGCCTCGGCCGACCAGTCCCCCTCGTACTCCCAGGCCAACTCCAGACCGCGCTCGGCCACCACATCCAGGAAGCCGCTCCTGCGTTCTTCTGCCGCGATCCAGACGGCCGGTCCGTTCACGAACGCGACACGGCGATGACCGAGGTCGGCGAGGTGGTCTGCCGCCAGCCGACCGGGATGGGAGCGCGGATTGGCGCCCGAGAAGGTGAGCCCCTCCCCCGAATCGATCGAGATCGGGACGTCGATCCGCCGGCCGGCGACCGCGGCCCGCACCACATACGTCTGCACCGTCGCGAAGACACCGGCGATCTGGTGCTCCATCACGACATCCAGCGCAGCATCCACCGAGTCGGCGTCCTCGCCGTCCATGGAGGCGATGTCGAGCACGTACCCGCGACTGCGCGCTGCCGTGGTCGCGCCGGCGATGATCCGGCCCGGCCCCGACAGCTCCATGCGGTGCGCGAGGATGCCGATCCGGTTCGACTGCCGCGAGCGCAGCCAGCGTGCGGCTCCGTTCGGGCGATAGTTCAGTTCGTCGATCGCGGCTTCCACCTTGGCCCGGGTCGCGGGGCGGATGCCCTCGAACCCGTTCAGGAACCGTGTGACGGTCTGGTGAGACACTCCCGCCTGACGTGCCACATCGTAGATGGTGGCGCGCTTCATGGAATGTAGTGTAACCACAGCTCGCCGCCGTACCTCGATCCCACGGACTAGGGAGGCCGGTGGTCGCGCGCCTACACCCGTGCACGTCCGTTCGCCGCGGCCACAGTCGTCAGCACAGAGAGGCGGGCGTGAGGGTGGAACCGTACGAGTGGCGCGAAGCCGAAGTTGCATTCCCCCATTGGTCGGGAACTGCGCAGCTGGATTTGCGCGTGACAGCGCGGGTCATTGAGGAAGTTGTCGGGCTGCTTTCCGCGACAGACTTTCTCGTCCACAACGTCGACCCGTTCAACGTTCTACAGGCGATTGCCCACGTGTTCGAGCTGCGCCTTCGCACCCGAGGTACCCAAGACATCCCGATTCAAATCACTGCGCTGAGCAACGCACCCGAAGGATGGAGCCAACCCGAAGATCGCCGCTACGGCGAGGATATTCGCCGTTCCCGACGTGAGCACGACCCTCGCGCTGGGGGCAACAGGTATGACGATGAGCCGGTACCGTTTGAGTATGTCCGGGGGATTATGGCGTCGAGTGCGTATATCAGCGCTCGGAGCGGTCGCAATGGTGCTTGCGCTCGTGTTGACCGGCTGTTTCGCCGGCCCTGGCCCGCACGAGTACGACCTTGTCGACGCCGCCGCGAAGCAACTGCGGATTTCTCAGGTCGGCACAGTGCTGTACGAGGGCCACTACGGCACGATGCGGAGAGTGTCTGGCCCCGGGCCCAGTGTCGAGTTCTTTGTCGCAACAGATGACGCTGGCGCCACGCGCACGATCATAGATACTGCCGTCAAGAACGGCTGGGAGGCCTCTGGCGATCTCGGAGCCTCGACCACCGTGCAGGGCCACAGTCTGCAACTCGCTATTCGGGCATGGCCGGCCGGATCTCCGACGCAAACGGGAGATGGGAAGAGCCACACTTGGGATCGCGCTGGAGTGCTCATCAACATCGACCAGTCCTGACAGCCCCCAGATTTGGGGGCACCGGAAGAGGTTGTCGCCCTAATAGCCTGCCCTCAAACCATCGGGGGCCAAGTGATTCGACGCGTGAGCGCCATTGTTCTTTCCGTTGTCCTGGTGCTTGTGGGTGTGGGAATATCGCGCCCAGCAAGTGCCGCCGAATGCGCCGACGTTGAGGTTGTGGGTGCGCGAGGGTCGGGCGATCCGTACCTGGGAGAACAGTTTGGCCTAGGTCCTGCTCTTTTCCGCGCGGTTGGCCAGCTGACCGAAATTGTTCAGGCCTCGAATCACACGATTCACGCCTATGGGGTCAAGTATCCAGCCATCGGCATTGACCTATTGTCGCCGGCCACCGGTGCAGTCGCTCCGGGCAAGCTGTCCCATCTCTTTGCGCAGCCGTACGACAACTCGCGCGATAAGGGCACAGCGATGATCCTTGCGAAACTGGACGAGGTTCGAACTAGCTGTCCAGCTTCGCAGATTGTGTTGGCCGGGTATTCACAGGGTGCGGATGCACTGGGTAAAGCTGTCGATCAGATGACCATTGCCCAGAAAAACTCGATTAGGACGGTGCTCCTCTTTGGAGACACCTATTTCAACCCAGCCGATGACCAGGCGGACTTTTCCGGTTTTCGCCATGACCATTCGGGCGTCTTTGGCACCCGGGGCCTGTGGTCTGCCGAGCTTCCGTTTACTCCGGTGATCTCGTACTGTCACTTCGGGGATCCGATTTGTAACGGCTCGGCGGGTTTGTCCTGGGACCTGCCACAATTCGCTGTTTTTGGGATGGCTCAGCATCTTAACTATGCTGACGATTCGGCAAGCGCCGCCCGGAAGGTCGCGAGCCATCTCGACTTGGCATCGATCGGCCAACCGGTGTCGACGCCGATCCCGCGGGTTGTTCAGGCATCCGAGGATCAGCACACCTACACGACCTTTGTGCTCCCGACAGGGGGGATGACCGAGACCCAACGGGACTCGGCTGCAGCGCACGCGTTCTCGATCGCGCGGAAGATCGAGGCTGCCGCTCCGGACGGGGTCACGCCGCTATTCCGAATCTTCGATGCATACAACGATGACGGAGCATACGACACCACCCACATGTGGAACTTGAATCGAAGCGCGTATGTTACTGCGGCTGTTCTGCCGTCGGCGTTCACACCTCCCGATTTTCAAACGGGGGACTGGTTTGGGGACTACCCCGAATACCACGGTCAAGTAGCGCCCAGCTATCTCTACCGCTCGCTGTTCGACGTCATGCCTAGTGACTGGACGCCGCAGCCGGACGACGCTGTTTCCAAGTTCGTCCTCCTCACTGATCAGGCTCCGATCGATGGCAATGACCGGCTTGCGGAGATGGTTGATAATGCCCAGCGACAGGGTTTTCGAGCTTATGGCGTGGATCTAGCGGATGGAGCAACAACTGGCTTGATCGACGGACTTAACGCCATGACGCAGGCAACTGGTGGTCTTACCGTCACGGGCCCCGTGGCGCAGATCGACGACCTCGCCGCGGCTGCTCTAACCGAGGCGACCCCGCAACCGGCAATCGGGGGCCCGACAAGCCTGGCGGTAAACGAACAGGGCACCTATACGGCCACCAATCTTGCCGACGAGTCCAGCGACCCTGTCTTGGAGTACAAGTGGAACTTTGGCGATGGCACTCCGGTCGGGCAATGGGATCAGGTAACAACTTCGCCTACGACGACTCACACCTTCCCGGATTACCACTACGGCTGGGATGTGACGGTTGAAGCTGTGACGGCTTCGGGTGTGGGCGGGGTAACCCGTTACCGAACCAACGTCGACCGGCCAGCGATCACCGCACCGCCAGCGACCCCGGCCGCGCCGAGCGTCGCCCCCAATAGCACAGGCGGAACCCTCACCTTGCCTGCCGCAAGCGGAGCTACCTCATACACTGTCAAGGACGAAAACGGCGACGTCGTCAGCGCCTTCATCCCACAGGATTACTACGCTCCGACAGTTAGTGTTTCCATCGACTCCTCTGACGGTCAGACGCACAGCTACACGATCACCGCGAGCAACAGCGTGGGCTCAAGCACGAGCGCACCCGTAACGGTCACGCCGCAGCCGACCGATGAAGTCTCAACCCAAGGAGACCTGACCATCGGGGATCCGGGGTCGGTAACCGGCAACGGCGGAAGGATTCGCGTCGGCGGGAACTTCACGTGCACCGGAAACGCACACGTCGACGGCGATGTGACCGTCACAGGAACCGTCCACCTCTCCGAAACCTGCGTCATCGCGGGAAGCGTCACCACAAGTTCCGACCTGGAGATGTCGGGATCGGCCCAGATCATCGGGAACGTCGCGAGCGGAGGCAACATCACGATCGCCCCCACAACCCTCATCGGGGGCTCGGTTGACGCCACCGGATCCATCACCGGTACGAACGGCGAAACGATCAGCGAACTGCAAGACGCCAACGCCCTGATCGGCACCATCACCACCGGCACGCCCGCCCCGACGATCGGTGCTGTGACCTTCCAGACCATTGGGTTCAGTGCAACCGATTGGCCCACCAGCACACCCACCACCTGGAAAGACCTCATCAACGGCATCGCCGAATCGAACGGTCTCCCAGACACGTCCCCCGGAAGATCAGCCACCCCGGGATGCACCATCGCACCAACAACAAGCAGCGTCGGTGCCGCCTCTTGGCAAGTGACCACGAACACCGTCGTGGATGCCACAACAGCTGGCAGCGGCTGCCCCACAGTCACCGTGGACAACATGAACATCGGACTCAGTGCCGACCTCACCCTCATCGTCGACAACATCCAGCAAGCGAACTCCGTCAGCGTCTACAGTGCCGACGGCCAGCCTCATCGACTAAGAATCTTGGCGACCGGCACCTCGGCCAGTACCGGCGGAATCGCGATCGACTCGCTACAAGGCAGCGATCAAATCGAGACGCGCCTGCACGCGCCAACGGTCAGCGTGAGCACATCGCTCGATATACGAGGAAGCATAGAAGCTGCCGACCAAGTGGACCTCATCAAGACGAAATTGGCTTTCAACCCCCTTCCATGAGCACGAGGTGGAGATCGGCCGGGGATGTTGCTCGCTGTTGTCGACGACAGGTCGCGCTCCTGAGTGGGGGCTTAGGGGCGGTTGATGGCGTGGCGAGGACGCGAGCACGGCTTGCGGCGCCCACGGCCGCACTGGGCAACTTCCAGGTGAGGCGGTACGTGCGGGCCCGAAGGTCGCCCGACGTACCCTGTTGGCGATCGCCCACCTACCTGTTAATGCGCAAAAACCCCCTACCAACGTACGAAAGCTCGTTAGGGCAAACGTGCGCAAGCCGCAATTGGAGGCCGCTTCGCGGCTAGAGTCTGGGCAGAAGAAGGGCGGTCCGGCCGATCGGGTGCGTGCGGCCCCCGAGGGGTGGCCGATCGCTCGACAGCGCTGCCTCGCGCAGCTGGACCGCCCGATTCCCCGCTGCACACGAGAAGCTGTACACGGCAGAAGTTCCGTTGCTCGTGCAGCGGTTCCTATGGCCTGGGAGGCGCGGTCGATTCGCGCAGCACCAGGCGGGTGGGGATCGGGATGGACTCGGCACCCGTCTCCGGCTCCTCCAGCGCGATGAGGACCTGCTGCATGGTGAGCGCGCCGAGCGACCCGAAGTCCTGGCGGACCGTTGTCAGGGGCGGCACGAAGTAGGCCGCCTCCGGCACGTCGTCGAAGCCGACGACGCTGATGTCTTCGGGGATGCGGAGGCCTCGGCCGCGCAACGCCGCCATGAGGCCGATCGCCATCTGGTCGTTCGCGACGAACACCGCGGTGGTGGAGTCGGCGGCCAGCTGCATCCCGAACCGGTAGCCGCTCTCGGCCGACCAGTCGCCGTGGCTCAGTTCGGTCGCCACCAGTCGTGCCTCGGCGAGTTCGTCGCGCCATCCGCGCACACGCTCGATGGCGTCGGGAGAGACCTCGGGGCCGGCCAGATGGGCGATGCTGCGGTGACCCAGTGCCACGAGGTGACGGACCGCCTCGCGCGCACCGCGGTACTGATCGATCGACACGGTGAGCGGGCCACGGTGCTGGCCCGCTGCGACCGCGATGATCGGGACGCCCGCTTCGAGGGTGCGGACGACATCCAACTGGGCGACATCGTCCGCGATCAGCACGACCGCCTCGACCCGCTCCCGCAGCAGAGACTCGACGACGCCGCGGATCGAGCCGACGTCCGCGGACACCGATGCGACACCGATCACGCTGTAGCGCGCCTCCCGCGCTGCCTCGCTGAAGTGGATGGCGATGGACGACGGGCCGAAGTCGGCGCTTCCCGGGGTGATCAGGCCGATCATGCGGGTACGCCGGGTGACCAGCGCCCGCGCGGCCGGAGACGGGGTGTAGCGGAGTTGCTTGATCGCCTGTTCGACGCGCTGACGGGTTGCGGGCCGCACACCGGGCACGTCGTTGAGAACTCGCGAGACCGTCTGGTGCGAGACACTCGCCAGGCGCGCGACATCGAAGATGTTCGCCACCTTCGCCGGTCGGTCCTCCGCGCTCACTTCTCGGTCCGCTCGGTCGTCTCCGGCTCGGTCGTCTCCGGCTCGTCCGGTTCGGCGCTGGCGACCAGCGCCAGGAGGGACTCGAAACTCACGTCGTCCGCGTCCAGAGTGGCGATGACCTCGCGGTCCCGGAGGACGACGATGCGGTCGCCCACGCGCAGAACCTCCTCGAGCTCCGCCGAGATGAAAAGGATGGTCATGCCGGACTCGGCCAGCTCGCTGACGAGCCGCTGGATCTCGACTTTCGCACCCACGTCGATGCCGCGGGTCGGCTCGTCGAGCGCCAGGATCCGCGGCGACAGGGCGAGCAGCCGGGCGAGCATCACCTTCTGCTGGTTGCCGCCGGAAAGCGCACCGGCCGGCCGTTCCGGGTCGGCGGGGCGGATGTCGAGGGCTTCGATCCAGCTCGCCGTCAGTTCGTCCTGGCGTGCGCGCGGGATGCGGCGCAGCCACCCCTTCTCGGCCTGCAGTGCCAGCGTGATGTTCTCCCGGACGGTCAGCTCCCCGATGATGCCCTCCAACTTCCGGTTCTCCGAGGAGTAGGCGATCCCGGCGCGTAGGCCGTCCCTCGGGCCGGTCATCCGCCGGGGCGCTCCCCCGACGATGATCGATCCGGCTTCGACCCCGTCGATCCCGGCCAGGAGCCGCGCGAGTTCCGTCCGCCCCGAGCCGAGCAGCCCCGCAAGTCCGACCACTTCCCCTTCATACAGGTCGACGTCCGCGGGTTTCAGCATCCCGCGCCGTTCGATCCCGGTCGCCGACAGAACCGGAGTGGAGCCCGCAACGCTGGGCTGGGTGTCGGGCCGGGTGTCGACGCTCTCCAGCTCCGCTCCCTCCTTGCCGAGCATCTTGTGCACCAGATCGATCCGCAGCAGCTCGGTCGTCAAATACTCCCCGACGAGCTCGCCGTTGCGGAGAACCGTGACCCGGTCGCAGATCTCATAGACCTGTTCGAGGAAGTGCGTGACGAAGAGGATGGCGACGCCGCGCGACCGCAGCTCCCGGATGACCCGGAAGAGCTCCGTCACCTCGTCCTGGTCGAGGCTCGACGTCGGCTCGTCGAGCACCAGCACCTTGAGGTCGGCGGAGACCGCGCGGGCGATAGCGACCAGCTGCTGCACCGCCAGCGAGTACGAGCCGAGCGGGCTGGCCGGGTCGATGTCCAGGCCGAGGCTGCCGAGCGCGCGCTGCGCGTCGGACCGCATCCTGGCCCAGTCGATCCCGCCCCGGCGGCGCGGCTCGCGACCGAGCATGATGTTCTCCGCGACCGTCAGGTTCGTCAGGAGGTCCACCTCCTGGTAGACCGTGCGGATGCCCGCCTTCTGGGCCTGGCGGGGGTTCGAGAAGGTGCGGACCACACCGTCCAGCCGCACAGTGCCGGAGTCGAGCGGGATGACACCGGTGATCGCGCGGATCAGGGTCGACTTTCCGGCCCCGTTCTCGCCCATGAGCGAGTGGACCTCACCAGGAAACATCCGGAAGTCGACGTTGGAGAGCGCCGCGTCTCCCGCATACCGCACGGACGCGCCGCTGACCTCGACGACAGGGTCGACATGCATCGTCGCCTCGCGCTCCTTGTCCGCCCTGGGTGACGGAGTCCACACTACTATCGGCCGCTACGCACTTCCTGCTGCGCTCACTTCCTGCTGGTTCGGGCGACGATTAGCCGCTGCACCACCACGAACGCCAGCAGCAGGATGCCGATGGTGATCCGGGTCCAGGACGCGTCGGCGCCGAGGAAGGTGATGGACACCTTGATGACGCCGTAGACGAGCACACCGACCAGCGACCCGATCACGTAGCCGCTGCCGCCCGTCAGCAGGGTGCCTCCGATGACGACGGCGGCGATGGTGTCGAGCTCGGTGCCGATGCCGTTCAGGCTGTAGCCCGCGGCGGTGTAGGAGGTGAACAGCAGGCCGGCGATGCCTGCGCAGGTTCCGCTGATCACGTAGACGAGCACGCGGGTGCGGGCCACCGGGAGGCCCATCAGCAGTGCGGACTGCTGGTTGCCGCCGACGGCGTAGACGGTGCGCCCGAAGCGCGTGTACCCGAGCACCCAGATGGCCACCGCCACGACGAGCAGGGCGATGATCACCGTCGGCGTGATGTACCAGCCTCCCGAGCCCAGCTTGGTGGACTGCAGCCACAGCACCGCGGGCTCTTTGACCTGGATCGCCTCGAGACTGACCACGAAGCACAGACCCCGCGCCAGGAACATCGCGGCGAGCGACGCGATGAACGGCTGCACGTCGAAGTAGTGCACCATCACACCGATGGTCAGGCCGAACAGCGCTCCGGCGACGATCATCAGCGGGATCACCAGGGGTGTCGGGATGCCCGCGGCTAGCAGCTTGGCGCCCAGGATGCCGGTGAACGCCATCACCGCACCGACCGAGAGGTCGATCCCGCCGCTCAGGATCACGAAGGTCATGCCGGCCGCGAGCACGATCAGGTAGGCGTTGTCGACGAACAGCGACGACAGGATGCGCGGGGTGACGAACACTCCGAAATACGCCTGGCCGGCGGCGAGCATCAGGATGAGGATGGTCACCGCGGCGAGGACCGGCGCCCACGACGCCTTGTTCCTCAGCCGATGCCGCCAGGTGGGCGCGACCCGGACGGTCCGCGTCGGTTCCAGGATCGGGGTCGCGCTCATGCCGCGCTCCTTTCGGTTTCGGCCGTGCGCGCTGCGATGCGCGGCTGCGGTGGTCGGAGTCGCCCGAGCCATCCGCGTACCCGTCGCGACTGCGACAGGCACACGATGATCACGACGGCCGCCTTGAAGACCGGTGTCACCGCCGGCGGAACGCCGAGGAAGGTGATGGTCGAGGTCAGGGTCTGCAGGATGAAGACGCCGATCACGGTGCCCGCGAGCGTGAACTTGCCGCCCGCCAGCGACGTGCCGCCGAGCACCACCGCGAGGATGGCGTCGAGCTCGATATTCAGGCCGGCGTTGTTGGCGTCCGCTGCCATGATGTTGGAGCTGTAGAGGATGCCCGCGATCCCGGCCAGCAGACCGCTCAGGCCGTAGAGACTCCATACGATGCCGCGCGAGCGAACCCCGGCGAGCCGGCTGGCCGAGGGGTTGATGCCGACCGACTCGGTCAGCACCCCCAGCGCGGTCCGGCGCACGAGCAGGCTGATGACGATGATCGCGCCGATCGAGACGATGAAAGCGAAGGGCAGCCCGAAGACGTACCCCTGAGAGATGTACGCGTACGGTGCGCTGGTGATCGTGGTGATGAAGCCACCCGTGATCAGCAGGGCGATCCCGCGCCCGGCCAGCATCAGCACCAGTGTCGCGATGATCGGTTGGATGCCGAGCACCGCCACCAGGAAGCCGTTCCAGAGCCCGAACAGCAGGCTGATCACGACGGCGGTGAGGATGGCCGTGCTCACCGTCCCCAGGCTGCCCGGCGAGCCGGACCCGGAGATGATCGTCAGCGCCACGGCACCGGAGATCGCCATCTGGGCCCCGACCGACAGGTCGATCCCCCGGGTAGCGATGACCAGCGTCATCCCGAGGGCGATCAGCATCAGCGGCGCACTGTTGCGCAGGATGTCGATGAGCGACCCGTACAGCTCGCCGTCTTTGACGGTGATGCTGAGGAAGCTGGGCCGCGAGATGGTGTTCAGGATGATGAGCGCCAGAAGCGCACCGATCGGCCACACCAGCCGGTGCCTGAAGATCGTGCTCATGCTGCGCCCTCCTTGGCGATCAGTGCGACGATGTCATCGACATCGACGTGACGTTCATTGTCGAGTTCGGCGATCTTGCGGCGATCCCTCATGACTACCACCCGCTGCGAGAGTCGCACCACTTCATCCAGTTCGGATGAGATGAAGATGAGTGCGAGTCCGCCGGCAGCGAGTTCGACGATCAGCCGCTGGATCTCCGCCTTCGCCCCGATGTCGATGCCGCGGGTCGGCTCGTCGAGGATGAGCAGTTGCGGGTCTGTGGCGAGCCATCGGGCAAGAAGGACTTTCTGCTGGTTGCCGCCGGAGAGGTTGCGGATCAGCGCGTTGGGATTGGCCGGCCGGATCCCGAGGGACTCCATGTACTGTCCGACGATCCGGGCCTGTTCTGCCTTGGTGACCCGGCGGAGCCAGCCGCGCTTCGCCTGCACGCCCAGCACGAGGTTCTCGGCCACCGTCAGATCGGCGATGATGCCCTCTTCGCGGCGATCCTCGGACGAGAAGGCGATGCGCTGCTCGACGGCATGGCGGGGACTGGTCAGCCGCGCCGTGGAACCTCTGACCGAGACGCGCCCCTGGTCGGCCCGGTCGGCCCCGTAGATGAGCCGGGCCAACTCCGTACGCCCGGAGCCGAGCAGACCGGCGATGCCGACCACCTCACCGTCGTAGACCTCGAGGTCGAACGGCTCGACGGAGCCCTTGCGGCCCACGAGCGCTGCGCTCAGCACCGGCGCACCCGCGCGATCGACCTGGCGGTCGGCCGAACGGCCGATGGACTCGAATTCGGCGAGTTCCCGGCCGAGCATGGCCGCGATGAGCTCCGTGCGGCTGATCTCCTCGATGGCGTGTTCGCCGATGAGGCGCCCGTTGCGCAGGACCGTGAGACGGTCGGAGATCTCGTAGATCTGGTCGAGGAAGTGGGAGACGAAGAGGATGGCGACGCCGCGGTCGCGCAGTGCACGCATCACGGTGAAGAGCTGTTCCACTTCGAACCGGTCGAGGCTCGACGTCGGTTCGTCGAGCACCAGGACCTTGCAGTCCACCACCACGGCCCTGCTGATGGCGACCAGTTGCTGCACGGCGAGGGAGTGCGACGACAGCGGCGACCGCGGGTCGATGTCGAGGCCGAGTTCGCCGAGGAACCGGGACGCCTCTTGGTGAGTGGTCCGCCAATCCACTCCGAAGGGTCCGCGCTTCTCGTTGCCGAGCATGACGTTCTCACCGACCGAGAGGTTGGTGCAGAGGTTCACCTCTTGGTAGACGGTGGCGATGCCGGCGTCCTGCGCGTCGGCGGTGCCGGCGAAGGTCCGCGACTCGCCGGCCACCGCGATCCGACCGCTGTCGATCGGGTATACGCCGGTCAGCGCCTTGATGAGCGTGGACTTGCCCGCCCCGTTCTCGCCGAGCAGTGAGTGGATCTCACCCGGGCGAAGGGTGAAGTCGACCTGGTCGAGCGCTTTCACCCCCGGGAACGAGATGGAGATGTCCCGCATCTCGACAACATTGTCGGTCACGTCGTGAACCCTGCTTTCCTCGATGGGATGGCCACGGGGCGTGCCTGCGCGCGCCCCGTGGCCTCCGTGTGGTTCTGATCAGTACTTGCGGGTGGGCAGCGCTTCCTTGGCCGCCGCCTGGTCGAACGCGAGGTCCTTCGCGGTGTAGGCCTTGTCGACCTTCTTGCCGGCGATGACATCCTTCACCACGGACGCGACCTGGTCGCCGAGCAGAGGGTTGCACTCCACGACGTAGTTGAACTGGCCGTCCGACAGAGCGGTGAGCCCGTCCTTCGTCCCATCGATGCTGACGATCTTGATGTCCTTACCGGGCGTCAGACCGGCGGCCTTGATGGCGTCGAGGGCACCGAGACCCATGTCGTCGTTCTGGGCGAACAGCAGGTTGATCTTGTTGCCGTACTTCTGCAGGAAGCCCTCCATGACGGTCTTGCCGTCGGCGCGGGTGAAGTTGCCCGTCTGCGAATCGAGCGTCGTGATCGAGGTTCCGGCGATGCTCGACGAGAAGCCCTTGGCCCGGTCGATCGCGGGAGCGGAACCGGTGGTTCCTTCCAGCACGACCATGTTGGTCGCGGTGGTTCCGAGTGTGCTGGCCGCCCAGCCGCCGGCCGTCTCGCCCTCCTTCTTGAAGTCGTCGCCGATCCAGCTGGCGTAGAGGCTCGGGTCGGCGTCGATCGTGCGGTCTTCGAGGATCACCGGGATCTTGGCGTCCTTCGCCTCCTTGAGGACGTCGTCCCAGCCGGTCGTGACGACGGCGGCGATCACGATCGCGTCCACGCCCTGGTTGATGAAGCTGTGCACGGCGGCGATCTGGTTCTCGGGCTTGTTGTCAGCCGCGTTGAAGATCAGCTTGAAGCCGTTCTTCGACGAGAACGCCTCTTTCATGGACTGGGTGTTGGCCGCTCGCCAGCCACTCTCCGACCCGGTCTGCGCGAAGCCGACGGTGATGACCTTGTGGCCACCGCCTCCGCCCGCTGCGCCTGCCGAGCAGCCCGTAAGTGCGACGGCCATCAGTCCGATGGCCGCAATGGCGCCCATAAGTTTTTTCATACCAAACCTCCTCGTTCGGGTACCGGACGTCGCCGGCCACTGTGTGCCTGCAGGCCGATGGCTGTGCAAGCTGGTCGTAATGTTAGCCTTCACATTGCGTCCAACAGCAACACTTGCTCGGTAACGATTAGGTAACGCACCCCGGCGTTACTCCCGGAAATTCGGTGGATATGCGGGTTGTGGCCCAGAACGATTCGCATTTTGTGAGGGATCACATTCCGCCTGGCAGAGGTATCGCATCCACTGCAGGCATTGACGGTTCGCTCGGCGTCGTTATAAACTAAGCGCGCTTAGTACTTCTCACGATAGGAGATCATGATGTGGACCACAGAATTCAGCGCACGCACCACCGCGCCCGCCTCGGCCGTCTGGTCGGCACTGCGCGACCTGCACAGCGGCATCCCCCTCGGACCGGCGAGCGACCGGTTCGAGCTGCACGGACCCTTCGCGGTCGGCACGACCGTCACCGTCACACCACAGGGGCAGGATGCAATGACATCGGAGATCGTGGAGCTCGACCCGGAGCGCGTCTACGCCGACCGCACGGTGTTCGGCGAGCTGGCCCTCACCTTCCGGCACACGCTGGCTGCGCGTGCGGACGGGGGAACCGACGTGACGCACACGCTGGAGATCGACGGGAAGGATGCCGCGGCGGTCGGCCCGGAACTCGGCCCGCAGATCGCCGGCGACTTCCCGGTCGCGATGGCCGAACTACTCGCCGCCGCCGAGGCGCGCCAGGCGGCCGCAGGTGCCTGAAGACGGCCTCGGCAGCCGTTTCCCGGTGGCCGCGCAGAGCCCCGGGCTGCTGCTCTGGCGGGTGACGAACCGTTGGCAGGCCGCCATGCGGGCGGCGCTGGCGCCCCACGGACTGACGCACGTCCAGTACGTGCTGCTCGCCTCGCTTACCTGGTTGCGAGACCGCGAACCCGAGCGGCTGGTCACGCAGGTCGACCTGGCCGGCTTCGCGGCGACCGACCCGATGATGACCTCGCAGGTGCTGCGCACGCTGGAACGCGACGGCCTGGTCGAACGGCTGCCGCATCCCACCGACCGACGCGCTCGCGTGCTGCGCCCGACGGCGGCAGGAGCGGCGGCCGCCCGCCGGGCCACTGCCGACGTAGAGGAGGCGGACGCCCTGTTCTTCGAACCGGTGGATGCGGCCGCGTTCGCCCGCGACCTGGCGGCGCTCGGAGTAGCGGAGCGGCCCCAACCCTGATGCGAACGCCGCTTGCGCTCTCCGAGTGGCAGAGGGACCGCATCGGAGCCGTGCCGCTTAAGGCCCGTTCACCGGCGACCTCAAGGACAACCGGCAGCCATATCCATGGGACGGGAAGTTTCAGTGCCACGATGGCGAGGACGAATCACGAAGCCTAAACAGGAGATGACGAGTCCGACGAATGCGGTGCTGTTGCCCTTGTTGGCCATCGAACCTCTCTAGCAAAGCGCCAGCACATGTCCCTTGCGAGGCGCCAGCGCCTCGCCGCCAGCATCTCTGGGTCAACGGTACTGCCGGCCGTCTCCACGACTCGTCGGCTGGGAGATTTCTCCGCACTCTTCCATCGCATGCCCACACGCGTACCGTGTCCCCTCGTGGCCCCCGTCTGGGGAAATCGCAGAAGCTCGTCAAGGGGGATGTTCAGGCGCCTTCGCAAGCCGGAAGCCACAATGAGAGAAAGAGGAATCATGAGAAGGAAGATCGCATCCATCGCTCTGACCGCAGTGCTCTCAGGTGCATTCGCCGTTGCCGGAGTCGGGGCCGCACAAGCCTCCACCCCCGCAGCAGCGCCAGCGGCAGTCTCGCAGGCCGCACAGCGCGCGACCGCAGCGCCCGTCAACATCAATCAGGTACTGCCCGACGGCAGCACGCTGGCGGGTACGTTCAACCTCACGAAGTTCGTGAACCAGGGCGGCCAGCTCGTGGCCCAGGGTGTCTTCAACGGCACGCTGACCTCGGCAACGGGGACCGTCACCCAGCTGACGAACGTCGCCACCAGCAGCGTCGTGACAAGTGCGGCGAACCCCGCCGCATGCAACATCCTTAGCCTCACGCTCGGGCCGCTGCATCTTGACGTGCTGGGTCTCATCGTCGACCTGAACCAGGTCAACCTGAACATCACCGCCCAGCCGGGCAGTGGCAACCTTCTGGGCAATCTGCTCTGCAACGTCGCCCGCCTGCTCGACAACGGCACCGGCCTTCAGGGACTGACGAACCTTCTGAACAACCTGCTCGGCGCTCTCTGACAGGAGTGACAGCCGATAGGTAAGAGGGTCGCCTCCAATGCTGGAGGCGACCCTTCTCATCGTGGAGCCATGGCATGCGAGCCGTCTCGCTAGCCGATCCATCACGGCGTGGATGGCGGTGCAATCATGGAGGGGATGAAGCGTCCAGCGCAGCCTGAAGACCTCGGCCGACTGTTTATCGAGCAAGCGAACGCCGGCGATGTCGACGCGCTCACCGACCTCTATGAGGAAGACGCCGTGCTGGCACTCCCGGACGGTACAACAGCAATTGGGAAGGCCGAAATTCACGAGTTCTACACGCGACTTCTCGCCGATCGACCCACATTCACGGCAGCACCGCAGCGACCGGCGTTGCGCAACGGAGACTGGGCGCTCACTTCGACGAGGTTTCCGGGCGGCGCTACAGCAGAAGTAGCTCACCGGCAGCCGGACGGTACTTGGCGGTGGATCCTCGACCAGCCCAACCTTCTCGGCGAGTAGCCGCGGACGATTCGCGCGGTGCCCTTTCACCGGTCGTGTGCGGACACCTTCCCGGTGACCGATCCTGCTGCGCGCGGAGGCGCTTCCGTGGAAGGATCGGCCCGTGACTGACGATCGGCTACTGATCCACGAAGTGCTCAACCTACACGGACACCTTGTCGACGAAGGAGAGTTCGATCGTTTCAGAGAAGTGTTCACTGTGGATGTTGTTTACGACGTGTCCGCGCTCGGGGGCGGCGAACTACGCGGGATCGCCGCGATCGCCGACGCAGGCCGATCGCTCGGCTCGCGCAATCCGCTGGCGCACCACGTCACCAATGTCGTCGTCCGAAGTATCGCTGGTGACAGCGCCAGCGCAATCAGCAAAGGCCTCGGGGTCGCTGCTGACGGCCGATCCGGTTCGATGGTTTACCACGACCAGCTCATTCGGACGTCCGAGGGCTGGCGAATCAGTCATCGCCGCGTGCTGCCTCGAAAGGAGCCGTTGCAGCCAAGTGGCAGGTGACGTTCGATTCACTAGCCTGCGCGAGGGATCGATCGCCGTGCACGCTAATGGATCCATTACCGGGCGGATAGCGGTGCAATCATGGGGGGATGAAGGATCCGCTTACGGGCGTTGCGGCGCCATCTAGCGATGTCAACCAGGCGATCCGCTGCGATCCACCGGAAAGCGGGCCTGCGGGTAAGCACCGCTTGCAAACGGCGGCGATCTCAACCGGTGAACGCACCGCATGGGTGTGACTCGGGAGTATTTGCACCTGGGCCGTCTGCCCGGCCATTCCTTCGCGTGTACGCCCCGGATCCGCATCCGGGACGACGCTGCCGCCGGGCAACTGGGTACCGTTTCGGTTCTGTTACCCGACGGGCAGTCCGATCCGGTCGCGCTCCAGCGCCGCGCGCAGAGTCGCAAGCGCTGCTCCGACGGTGGCAACTTGGTCGGGCCTGAGCGTTGAGGACACGAGATCGGACAACCGCTCCTGGAAGGTGGTCTCAGCATCGGCGAGAACATCGCCGCCAGCGTTGGTGAGGCTGACGAGCGAAGAGCGTCCGTCTGCGGGATTCGGGTGCCGAACGACCAGGCCACGCGCTTCGAGACGGTCGACACCTTTGCTGATGGCGCCAAGGCCGGCGGCGAAGTTGGACGCGACATCAGCCACACGCGACCCCGGATGGTCCCGGAAGTAGCGCAGGAACTCGAATTGGGAGGTAGCGAGTCCGTGGTCGCGGCTCAAGCGGTCGCCCAGCGCGTTGTAGAGACGCGTCTCAGAACGCACGAGATCGTCGAAGAAGGCGCCGAGCGCATCACTTGTCGATTTGGTTGCCACGGCATGTAGTCTACAACTACATGCCCGGGCATGCATTTCATGGGCCGACGAGGGAGAACCGATGAGCAGGGAACAACGACGCGCGCTCGACGCTCGCCTCCGGTCAGCACCGCAGGCGAGCGGCCCGGTGCCCGTTGAGCAGCTGCGAGAGGGGTTCGCGCATTTCATGAGCGCGTTCCCGGTCCCGTCTGGCATCACCCGCACCCGGGTGGATGTTGGCGGTCGCCCGGCGGTGCAGGTCGATCCGGTCGGTGGGACACATCCGGGTACGATCCTGTACTTCCACGGCGGCTCGTTCTCTCTCGGATCTCCCGAGACGGCGATGGCGCTGACAGGTCACCTCGTTGAGCGAACACGCGTACGGGCAGTGTCGATCGACTATCGACTGGCTCCCGAGCACCCGTTCCCTGCAGCCATCGAGGATTGCCTCGCTGCGTACCGCGACCTTCTCGACGAGGGCGTCGACCCGCAGTCGATCGTCTTGGCCGGAGACTCGGCCGGGGGTGGGCTCGCCGTCACGACGACGCTCGCCGCACGCAACGCGGGGCTGCCGATGCCGGCCGGGATCCTCGCCTTCTCGCCCGGTCTCGACCACACCCGGTCCGGTGAATCGATGACCGTGAAGGAGGGCATCGACCCGCTCTTCACGGGGGAAGGCATGCGGCGCACCGGAGACCTCTACCTCGACGGCCAAGACCCGGCCCAGCCGCTCCTCGCGCCTGCCGTCCTCGCCGACCTGTCGGGATTCCCCCCGATCCTGCTCCAGGTGGGCACCAACGAACTCCTGCTCGACGACTCCGTTCGCCTGGCCGAGCGCGCGCGGGCAGCGGACGTCGATGTGATCCTCGACATCGTCGCCGACGTACCGCACGTCTTCCCGGCCTTCGTCGGCGTGATCGACGAAGCCGATGAAGCCGTGGATCGAGCCGCCCTGTTCATCACGCAGCGAATCGGTAAGCGGACGCTGCCGCACGACCCCCATACCGTGATGTCCGGCCCGTACCGGTGATTCCTGGGCCGGATGAGTAGTCGTCGTTACCCCCAGATGGGGGTGTTGTGATCCGTCCCCCATCGCTGTCACTGTCAGGCTGACCGGTCTGTGAAGGGAGGCGTGTGACTGCCACCCGTCTGCCTGCGGTAGTCCACACTGCTTTGCGGCAGCATCCCTGGCTGGTCGGCTCCTTCGCGCTTCTGGTGATGATCGCATCCGCTGGCGTGCCTGCCGCCATTGCCGTCGCCGACCACTCGAAGGCCGATTCCGAGTATCAGCAGGCCCGCCGGAGCCTCGCGTCGGTCTCAGCTCAGCTGACCGCCGCTCGGACGGACTTCGGCAAGACGAGAGCCGACGTCTCCGCTCTCGCCGGGCAGCTTCAGCAGTTGACATCGGCGGCGCACGACTACCTGACATCCAGCCAACTCGGGCTTGTGACGGCATCCTCGGATCGACTCTCGGGCGCTCTTGCTCTCCCGGCCGGTGAGCAGGCCACCCCGAGGGAGGCGACGGGGACCCGCAATTCATCGACCGCCGAACTGCAGTCGGCGGCGGCAACCCTGACCCGTCAGGCGGCGGACGAACGCGGCTGGCTCGCGACCACCCGCCGAGCTGTCGACGAACTGTCCGTGGCACGCGACCTCGCTTCTGCCCGCCTGGATGCAATCACCTCTGGCATGGCGCAGGCGGACGACACACCCGCCGTGCCCGGCGTGAGTGCGTCGCTCGCCGCTGTTCTGGCCGCCTACCCGCGGGCGGACCAGGCATCGAAGGACGCACTCACTGCATCCGCCACCGCTGCGACGGCCGCCGGCGCTGCGCACAAACCACTCGTCGCGTCGCTTCTCGACTTCCTCGGGAAGGCGCAGGCCGTTCACGACTCGCAGGCAGCCGTAGACGCGGCCGCCGCGAAGGCGGCTGCGGAAGCAGCGGCACAGGCGGTCGCGGAAGCACAGGCAGGAGGAAGCGCCGGGAAAACGGCGCCTACGAATCCGGCTCCACCCAGAAACTCGCCTGGTTCGTCGAGCGGGGGCAGCGGCGGCACCCTTACTCCGCTTCCATCACCTAACTTCGACCTTGTAACTCACACACCCCAGGTCCTTCTCCCGTACGGTGGCGTAACACCGGCGGGGATTCCGTACGAGCCGGGGTGCGGCAACCAGAAGTTCATGTATGAGCAGCAAGCCCGCAACCACGGCTTTGAAATAATCTCGCTCAATCCGCCGTGGGCATTTGACTACCACGCCTTCCCCACCGCCGACGGCTGGAGCGTTGACGTCTACGAGTGCATGCCGACGCCTCAGGGTTAGGTCGGTGGATGCAGCTGCCGACGATCTCGACACCATTCATCCGAGGTCGGTGGTCCGGAATAGGGTCGCACCGTGGCGACTCTCGACGACCTTCGCCGGACCGCTGTCCGGCTGCCCGGCAGTGAGGAGCGCGCGACGACGGGCGGCGCTGCGTGGTTCGTTCGCGGCAAGCTGTATGCGTGGGAGTGCCATCCGTGGCCCAGCATCCCCGCTGACATGCGCGAGATAGTCGCCGCCGAACTCGTCGTCGGGGTGAAAGTCGCCGACCGCCTGGACGCGCTCGCCCTCGTCGAAATGGCGCCCACCGTGTTCTTGCGCACCACGACGCCCTGGGGTGAGCCGAAGGTCGCGTTCCGCATGGCAAGCATCGACGAAGACCATCTTGACGAACTCGTGACGGAGGCATGGCGTGTACAGGCTCCGAAGTATCTGCGGCGTGAGTTCGACGACATCGGCTCTTAGAGGAGTGGCCGCACACGGTTCCATCAGACGCGACCGGGGTCACGAGAGTGGCGCCTCTCGGTAGCATGCGCACCATGGCAATCACATTGGAGAACGTGGGGATCGCGGTCCGCGACATCGAAGCGACGATCTCTTTCTTCACCGACCTGGGCCTCGAACTCGTCGGCCGCGACACGATCAGCGGCGAGTGGGCCGACACCGCCGTCGGCCTGGACGGGAACCACGCCAAGATCGCTGTGCTCAGAACGCCGGACGGTCACGGTCAACTGGAGCTCTTCGAGTACCTCCATCCCGACGCGATCGAGACGGAGCCCACCCTCCCGAATGAGATCGGCATGCACCGCGTCGCATTCTCGGTTGACGACATCGACGCGGCGCTGGAGATAGCCGCGCGACACGACTGCTATCCGCTTCGCGGCGTTGCGACATACCGGGATCTCTACAAACTCACGTACCTGAGGGGCCCCAGCGGTATCCTCGTCATGCTTGCCGAGGACCTGACGAAGAACTGACGCCGGCAACGCCCATTGCGGCACGGTCAGGGTCAGTCCCCAGCGAGGGAGTCCAGTGTTGCGACGGTTTCTGCGTCCAGCGTGACGCGGCCGGTGTCGACGTTCTCTCTGAGGTGGGTGAGGCTGCCGGTCCCTGGGATGAGGAGCATCTGTGGCGAGTGCTGCAGCAGCCAGGCGAGCCCGATCTGGGCCGGCGTGGCGCCGAGGGCCCTCGCGGCATCGAGAACCTCGGGTGCTTGGGTGACTTTGGGAAATCCGGGGAAGGCCGAGCCGAGCGGGAAATATGGCGCCCACGTGATGCCTTCGCGCTCAGCGAGTTCGAGCAGCGGTTCGTCGGAGCGAGCCAGCAAGCTGTACGAGTTCTGCACGGTGACGATGCCCGCAGGCAGCGCCTGTTGCAGCTGCTCGAGAGTCACGGTGCTCAGGCCGATGCCGCCGATCTTGCCCTCGTCGCGCAGGGCGATCATTTCGGCGAGCTGATCGTCAAGATCGACCACTTGGTCGCCAATCGCCTCGAGTCCGACTCCGCTGCCGGTGCGCCGTAGGTTCACTGCTCCCAGCCGATCCACGCCGAGGCCGGCGAGGTTGGCCTCGACCTCTTCGCGCAGCTCGTGCGGCTTCTGTGCAGACACCAACGGAGTGCCCTCGGGGCCGGTCTTCGCTCCCACTTTGCTCACGACCACGATGTCGTCGCCGAAAGGTGCGAGCGCTCTGCGCAGCATCTCGTTGGCGAATCCTGCGCCGTAGAACTGTGCCGTATCGAAGTGGTTGACGCCGAGTTCGACGGCCTGACGCAGAAGCGCGACCGCCGCGTCCGGAGCCACGCCAGCGTGCACCGGAAGCTCGCCCAACTGCATAGTTCCGTACCCGATTCGTGCGATCGGACGCCCGGCCAAGTGGGCTTCGCCGCCGGGCCGGAGAGTGGTGGTGTCTGACATGTGCGGGGCTCCTCTGACATACTGAGACGTAACGGAGGCTCCTCCGCAATCCGAACGATAGCATTAACGGAGGTGCCTCCGCTTATGGTTGCCGAGCATCCCACCGTCGACCCGACACTCGCCGGTGCCCCGGCCCCAATCGCGCCACGCGTCCGCGCGGACGCCCAACGCAATCGCGAGCGGATCCTCGAGGCCGCACGTGCCGCGTTCTCCTCCGGAGCCGAGCAGGTCAGCCTCGAGGCGATCGCCCGCGACGCCGGCGTCGGGATCGGCACCCTCTACCGACACTTCCCAACACGCGAGTCCCTGGTCGAGGTCGTTCACCGCGACGGGCTCGCGCTGGTCGTGGCCCGCGCCACGGAAATGCTCGGCACCCACGAACCGGCCACGGCTCTTCGACTCTGGATGGACGACTACGCCGACTTCGTGGGTCGCAAACGCGGCATGGCCGAGTCGTTGCGCGCGCTATCGAAGGCAGGTGTGATCGACCCATCCGACACCCGCGCCCTCATCACGGAGACTTTGCAGCGCTTCCTCGACGCGGGCGCACGGGCGGGCACCCTCCGCAACGACGTGCGAGCCGACGATATCGCCGCCAGCCTTGTCGGCATCTTCCTCGCCGCGAACTCACTCCAACCCGGGCAGGCGGGCAGGATGCTGGACCTGCTGTTCGCCGGCATCCGGTCCGGCTCCTGACGAAAAATGCGCCAGTGTGGTGACACAAGAGGACAGGATGGACTCCTCGCGGAGGACCTTCACGAAGGCAGGATCACATCCAAACGCCAAGGCGTTGCGTGGGCCAAACAGCACCTGGATGCTCGGTGGCATGGGCTCATCGACTTGTGCTGGCGCGAGCGGCAGGACACCGAGATCAATGTCTCACAACCGGCCGACCCTCACGCTTTCGAACAGACCGTCGAATTCATCGCGTGCACGACACGTCTCGCTGAGGCCTACCGGTAGGACGCGTGACGGCAGAGAAGGTGATCCGCCCAACTCCGCGACGGCGCGTTTCGCTCGGTCGCCCCGGTAGCTCACGGTGAATCACGCCACGCTAGTGTCGGACCGTGCGCCTAGGAGTATTGGACGTCGGTTCCAACACCATTCACCTGCTCGTTGTCGATGCTCACCCAGGTGCCCGACCGATACCAGCAGCTACACATAAGTCGGTCCTCCGCGTCATGCGGTACATCACGCCGGCTGGGGCTGTCAGCGACGAGGGCTGCGCTGTCATCCTGGACGCCATCACAGCGGCGATGCGTGTTGCTGATGAGGAGAACATCGACGAGCTTCTTCCTTTTGCGACGTCCGCCATTCGCGAGGCGACCAATGGCCCGGAACTCCTCGAAAGCATTCGGGCTCGGACCGGGGTCGATTTGCAAGTGCTCTCGGGCGGCGATGAGGCCCGTCTGACCTTCCTCGCTGTGCGCCGGTGGCTCGGATGGTCATCCGGGCGAATCCTCCTCCTCGACATCGGCGGCGGCTCGCTCGAGATCGCCGCAGGCGTCGACGAGTACCCCGACGTCGCCGTCTCCGTCCCTCTCGGTGCAGGACGGAGCACGATCAATTTCCTGCACGACGACCCGCCTTCGGAGCAGCAGCTGGACGCGCTCCGCAACCATGCACGAGCCACGCTGCACGAAGCAGTGCAGCAGTTCGAGCTTTCCGGCGACGACCATGTGATCGGCACCTCGAAGACGATCCGCTCGTTGGCACGTCTAGCCGGCTCGACCACATCCCGGCCCGGCGGCGCTGAACGCGTGACTCTGACTCAAGCCGGGCTCACCGACTGGGTGCCGCGACTGGCTCGCATCCCAGCGGACGCACGCGTGGCGCTCCCAGGGATCACCGCGGACCGCACCTTCCAGATCGTCGCCGGCAGCGTGGTCCTTCGCGAGGCGATGCGCGCCTTCGCGGTGGGCGAGCTCGAGGTGTGCCCCTGGGCTCTCCGAGAAGGCATCATCCTCCGTTACCTCGATCATCTGGAATAGCCGCCAAGGGCATGTCTTTGGAGAAGTATCCGGAGCGTGCCGCTCTGGCCGTCAGCTCCACATGCTCCCGGATGGCTTCCCGTGTCATCGGCCGCCGCTCGACCAGAGCGGTGTAGTAGATCGGGGCGAGGAGCTGAAGATGCAGGCGGGCCGCGTCAGTGTCTTCGCTCAGCTCGCCTCGAACGATCGCGTATTCCACGGCCGTTTGGACAGCCGTGAGACGTTGCTCCCGCCAGCGGCGGAAGGCAACCTGCAATTCGTCCGCATCGAATTCACCCGCGATGTACGCGCGCAGGATCGAGGATCCTGGATTGGTGGTGATGGTGGTACTGATCGTGGTCGCGACGTGCATCAGAGCCGATTCGAACGACGACGACGGGTCCGGCATGGCAACCAACTCGCCGCCGACGGCGACCACGGCATCAAGCACGAGCCGCTCCTTCGTCGACCACCGTCGGTACAAAGTGGATCGCGCAACCCCCGCACGCGAAGCGATGGAGTCGATGGTGACTGCCGCGTAAGGTCCGGCCGCTAACTCAGCAAGAGTCGCCTGATATACGGCTTCGGCGATGCGAGCCGCTCGACCCCCAGGACGAATCATCACGTTGTCTGCCATGCCGCCACAGTACTTCCACCGGTCGTTACCCGTCCCTATTTTGCCGCCACAATCGCTACACGGTGTAGCATTAGAGGCGTAGAGACCTGGCACTCGCGCTTCAAGCGAAGGAGGCGACATGGCATCCTCAACCTCTCGATACCGCGCGGTCTACGGGCTGGTCGTGGTTCCAAGCTTCGTCGTCGCGGTTCTGATGGCGGCGCTGTACCTGGTGGTGATGCCGCTGGTCCCGATCGTGGGCCACTACTACTTCTCCCAGCAGGCGCAAACATACGCGACGTATCAGGTGCCCCTCCTGATCCACATCGGCGCCGGTGCTGTCGCCCTGGTCCTGGGCCCGATCAACCTGATCGTCGCGCTGAGGCGAACCCCGGGAAGACGGCACCGCACGATCGGGAAGATCTACGCTGTCGCGGTTTCCGTCGCCGCGACCGGAGCCATTTTCATGTCCTTCCACGCCTACCCCGGGACGATCACGGGTGGCCAGATCATCGTCACAAGCGGATTCTTCCTCCTCGGCGTCGCCTGGCTGGTGACCCTTGCACTTGCGGTTCGGGCGATCGCCGTCAAACACGACATCGCCGCCCACCGATTCTGGATCATCGCCAACTTCAGCCTCACCTTCGTCGCAGTCGTTCTCAGAGCCGAGAATGCCGTCCTCCTGGCAACCGGCACGTTCGAAACCCTCTACCCCTTCCTTCCCTGGACCTCCGGCATACCGAACCTGGTCATCGCCATGGTCCTCGCCCGCAAGCTGAACCGACAACGTGCCCGCCGCACCCACCGACCACGTCAGCCAACGCTGACCAACCAAAACCCCTGAAAACCCGCAGCGTGTGCGTCGCATGCCGCCTGGCTTGCCGCAGCCGGTCCGCTGGGTTCACGCGGTGCGGATACGCCGCGCGATCCCGGGGTAGTCGACGACGAGGCCGTCCTCATCCACGGTCAGGTCTGCCATGAACTCGCTGTCCAGGCTGCGGTAGCGCACCACTCCCCAGCCGGACGACGGATCGAAGCCGGCAGCAGCGCTGTACGCCTGCCGGCTCGCCGTGACGGTGAGCGACGGGAGAGCCACCCACGCCATAGTGAGCTCGGTCTCCTCGAGACCGTCCAGAGCGCCGAGACGACGGATCGGCATCGTGTTCGTGACAGGAGAGAGTGCAAGATCGCAGTCGAGCGCACCGTCGACCGCATGGACGTCGGAAAGGCCGGGGCGCGGCATCGGCTCCCCGTGGTATTCGGCCTCTCCCTGGGCGGAGCTCGAGCTGTCCCATCGCCCCTGCCCGTCCCTGCTCAACTCCAGCGTGCGCGTGAAGGTGCGCCCTGAGACGGACACCGCCAGCCTGCGGGTGACCCAGTCGGGTCCTGTCACCAGCACCCAGCTGGCAACGTAGTCGGTCGTCCGCGATGTGCCGAGAACATCGAGACGATCGACGCCGAACGTCACGACGGCCGTCTCCAGCCGCTCGGCGTCCTCGTCCCCGGTCCACTCCACGTGCCGCACTGCTCCCCGCATCGGGTCAGCTCCTTTCCCGCACACCGTTCGCCGAGATGCCGGCGATGCCGGTCTCGCTACCAGGGGTCGACGGTCGACCCGCCCCACTCCTCCGGCGCCACGTCAGCGATGGACTGGGTGAACATCCAGCGGTGGCCGGCCAAGTCGGCGGCGGCGTACTGCCGCTCGCCATAGGAATGGGTCGCGGGTTCGCTCAGTATCCTCGCCCCGGCCGCCAGCGCGTTCCGGTAGTGGGCGTCGACATCGTCCACGCGGACCATCACCGAGTGAGTGGCTGCGGTGTCAACGTCGGGCGACCGGCGTCCTTGCGAAGCATCCGCAACGATCAGGGCTCCGTCACCGAATCCAAGTTGCGCCCGATGGTCCCCGATCCGGACATGCTCAACGAAGCCGAAGACGCGCGTCAGCCACGCCACCGCGTCCCCAACGTTCGGATACGTAAGGACCGGCGTGACTGACGATGACGGAACGGACCGGTTGCGCGGCATGACCGAGTCCCGCTAGCTTCCGAGCCGGGCCTGAAGGATGGCGATCCTCTGAAATTGTGGGGGCTCGGCGAAGAGGTCAGCGTTGCGGGCGGACGAGACCGGACCGCCAGTCGAGAGATGATCGGTATTCGGCCTGACCTCGAAATGTGCGAGTACACCTACGGCGGTCATCGTTCTCCCTGCTCTGTGATGCGCGGTCATTCTGCTCCCGCAGTTTGTCAGCCGTAGCCGCGCCGAAGGAGTGTCTTTGCCGCACTGCGGTCAGCTCTTCCGGCGCCATTGTGAGCTTCTCGATGAAGGCCAACGCGGCTTTGAGCTTGTCCGAAATCGGAGCCGCGCGGAAGTCCGCGAGCGCATCGTCGACGACCGCCTTCGGCATGCCGCGGATCGCCACGGCGCTGTGGGCACCGACGCAGAACGGGCACATGTTCCATGTTGCGACCATGGCCGCCATGAGTTCGCGCTCGGACACCGACCAAGTGCTGGGTCCCCGCATCGCCCGCTGGGTCCACGCTCCGATGGTGGGGCCCGCGAAGTCCTGTCGGTAGAACGCCACCCGCGCTGCATCCGGCAACCGCATCCCTGACAGGCGCGAGATCGTGGCAATCAGCATCCTGTGACGGAGGGTGTCGCCCCGCTCCACTTCAGGTAGCCGCATGATCGGCTTCTTCGATCGCCTTCTGGGCGGCCTCCCAACGCCGCAGGCCCGCAGCGACGGCTACGGTGAGGACGACTTCGAACGCGTCCTTTTCGGAGCCCGTCTCCAGCAGCACCGCCTGAACCTGTGCGTTCGTGACACGGAACGATTGGTCAGCGATCTGCTCGGCGAGCGCGTCATACGGTACGGCCAATGCCGGGCCGCCGGAGGCTCGGGCCAGGATGGCGAGGCGGAGCTTCGGATCGAGGGTGCCGGTATTCTCCACCCTCGACCGGAGATCACCGGCAAGCTGAGAATGCTTGCCCTCCATCGCGTGTGGCATGCGGAAACGCTACGCCGGACGCGCTGCTCCCGAAAGACCCGTCGAATCCACGTCGTCACTATGGTGAGACCGATGATTGGAGCGACCTGATGCTCATGAGACACCGCAATGAAGAGCCGTCGATCGACGCGACTGCCTACGTGGCGCCGTCCGCCGTCATCGTGGGGAACGTTCGGATCGCGCCGGGATGCCGGATCCTGCACGGGGCGGTGATCACTGCCGAGGATGGCGAAGTCACCATCGGCGAGAACACCATCGTTATGGAGCACGCACTGATCCGGGGACGATCCGGACACCCTGCCCACATCGGCGCTGCCGTCATGATCGGCCCCCACGCCCACGTCAACGGGAGCGCTGTGGGTGACGAAGCGTTCATCGCAACCGGCGCTTCTCTCTTTCCCGGTAGCCGCGTCGGCCAGGGAGCCGAGGTCCGCATCAATGGCGTCGTCCAGGTCAACACGGTGGTGGAGGCGGGTGCCGTCGTTCCGATCGGATGGGTTGCGGTCGGTGACCCTGCCTCGATCCTCTCGCCGGAACGTCATGAGGAGATCTGGGCGATTCAGCGGGAGCTCGACTTCAGGGGAACCGTCTACGGGGCCGGACCGGACGTGCCGATGAGGGATCTCATGCGGCAGCAGTCGGAGTACTACGGCGCACATTCAGAGGACCAGATCATCGAGGGCTAACAGCCTGCGCGTTCGTAGGCCGCCGAGCGTCGCCACGGACCGAGATCCGGCGCGGCTGTTGGCGGAGATGGGGGTCGGAATCTCCGACGGGCCGAGGTAGGTCGGAGGTTCGGACGCACACGTGGCCGAACCTCCGACCGAGGCGGGCGGCAGCCTACCCCCTCGTGGGCCGCCGACAGTTGCCTCGGTCGGAGATCGAGCGGCTATCGTCGGAGATGGGTGCCGGAATCTCCGACGGGCCGCGGTAGGTCGGAGATCCTGACGCGAACATGGCCGAACCTCCGACGGAGGCGGGCGGCAGCCTACCCGTCGGTGGCCGAATGTCCGACGGAGGCGGACTCCGTTGCCGACGCGATCCTGCGGAGGTAGGCCAAAGTGCTGATCCCGGCCAGCACGACCACAACGATCGAAGCGAGAATAAGCACGTCCATGGGTCATCACCCTAACGACATGTCATCTCCGCAGGGCCGGACTGTCCGACCCGCACGGAACGCCCCGCGATGTCGTCGAGGTCGCGCGCCCAGGCGACTTCCCGTTCGAGCTGGCCCGTTTCCGTGAAGAGGCGCACCTGTTGCGTATCCGGGAGCACGGCCGCGAGCGCGTCGCGGTCGGCCAGTGAGAATCCGAGCTTCTGCCAGAACGGGCCCGATCGACGCGAGAACAGCCATGCTCGCGTCGCGCCCGATCGAGCTGCTTCCTCAAGCGCGAACCTCGCGAGGTCAGTGCCCTCCCCGGCGGTCCTCCGTGTGCTGGTGACCGCGACGCTTCGAATCAAGGCGTTCGCGCCGTCGGCGCTGAGCTCGAAACCGGTGCTGCCGATGATGCTGCCGTCAGGTCCGCGATCCACCCAGACTCGGACGGCAGGCGACTCGAGCCCGGCAATGGTCAGGTCGGCTTGGCTCAGAAAGGCGCGCAATTCATCCACATCGTCGTTCGTCACCGGCGAGTAGGTCATGACTCATGCTCTCGCACCAATGCGCCCATATTGCCGGTTACCGGACGGAAACGCGGTCGAAATCCGGGCTGGGTACTGTCAGCGAATGGGTGATCTGTTCGGCGGGTACCGGGTGCTGGCAGGCAAGCGGCGCCGTGGGCGCGGGCAGGCCTGGGACGAGATGTTCTCGGGGCACACGAAGGCTGTATCGGCCGAGCACACCCGAGCGCCGTACCGCGAACTGTTCGCCGCACTCGCCGCACTGACGCAGGAGGACCTGAGGGGCCGAACGGACGCGTTGGCCAGCTCCTACCTGGCGCAAGGGGTCACGTTCGACTTCGCCGGCGAGGAGCGGCCGTTTCCGCTGGACGTCGTGCCCCGGGTCATCGAGCAGGAGGAGTGGCGGCGCGTCGAGGCGGGTATCAAGCAGCGGGTCCTGGCGCTCGAGGCCTTTCTGAGCGACGTCTACGGTCCGCAGAATGCGGTGCGCGACGGCGTCATACCGGCCGGCCTGATCACGTCGTCGGCACACTTCCATCGAGCGGCAGCGGGCATCGAGAGCGCCAACGGAGTGCGCATCCAGGTGTCGGGCATCGATTTGATCCGGGATGAACGCGGACAGTGGCGCGTGCTCGAAGACAACGTCCGCGTTCCGAGCGGCGTGAGCTACGTGATCTCGAACCGCCGGGTGATGGCGCAGACCCTGCCCGAGCTCTTCACCTCCATGCGCGTCCGCCCGGTCGGCGACTACCCGTACCGGCTGCTGCAAGCGTTGAAGGCGAGCGCGCCCGGCGGCATGGAGTCGCCGAACGTGGTGGTGCTGACCCCAGGTGTCTACAACTCGGCCTATTTCGAGCACACGCTGTTGGCCCGGCTGATGGGCGTCGAGCTCGTGGAGGGGCGCGACCTGTTCTGCTCGGGCGGCAAGGTGTGGATGCGCACGACCTCCGGCCCACAGCGCGTCGACGTGATCTATCGCCGCATCGACGATGAGTTCATCGATCCACTCCAGTTCCGGGTCGACTCCGTGCTCGGGACCCCTGGGCTGATGCTGGCCGCGCGTCTCGGCAACGTGACGATCGCGAACGCCATCGGCAACGGCGTTGCGGACGACAAGCTCGTGTACACCTACCTTCCCGACCTCATCCGCTATTACCTGGCGGAGGAGCCGTTGCTGCCCAACGTGGACACCTGGCGGCTGGAGGAGCCTGAGGCGCTCGAGGAGGTGCTCGACCGGCTCGACGAGCTCGTCATCAAACCGGTCGACGGTTCCGGCGGCAAAGGGCTCGTGATCGGACCGGATGCGTCGAAGAGCGAGCTCGCGGAGTTGCGCGCCCGGCTGGTCGACGATCCGCGCGGCTGGATCGCGCAACCCGTCGTGCAGTTGTCGACCATCCCGACCCTGGTGGAGGAGGGCATGCGCCCACGCCACGTCGACCTGCGTCCGTTCGCCGTCAACGACGGCCGGGACGTGTGGGTCCTCCCCGGCGGCCTCACCAGGGTGGCGCTCGGGGAGGGCCGTCTCGTGGTCAACAGCAGCCAGGGCGGCGGTTCCAAAGACACCTGGGTGGTGGGGATGACCGGCTCGCCGCACGATCCGGATGCCGAATCCCGCGGGGTGTCGGGTCTCGTGGCCGACCAGGCGGCGACGTCGCTGGCCTCCTACGGCACCCAGCACGCGCCGGACCATTCGGAGCAGGATGCACCGCGCAGTGACCAGCAGCAACAGCAACAACAACAACAGTCGAGCCCGCCGACCTCGCCGACGGGCGAGGAGGAGGGGCCATGCTGAGCCGAATCGCGTCAAGCCTGTTCTGGATCGGCCGGTACATCGAGCGCAGCGACGGCACCGCACGCATCCTCGACGTGCACCTGCAACTACTGCTCGAGGATCCGTGGATCGACGAGGACACCGCCTGCCGGTCCCTGCTCGGAGTCATGGGCAGTGACGCCCCGGACGGGGTGCTCGCACGTGAGGACGTGCTGCGCATCCTCGCGGTCGACCGCACGGCGCCTGCCTCGATCGTCTACTCGCTCAGCGCTGCCCGCGAGAACGCGCGCCGGGCTCGGGAGATCGTCTCCACCGAGATGTGGGAGTGCCTCAACACCACCGCGGCGAGGATGCCGCGCAAGGTGACCAGCGACAAGGTACACGAGTTCTTCAACTGGGTGCGCGATCGCACCGCACTTGCCGTCGGCATCATGGATTCCGGTGCGAGCCGTGACGACGCGTGGCACTTCTTCACCCTGGGTCGCAGCCTGGAACGCGCGGACATGACCGCGCGGCTGCTGGCGACTCGATCTCTCACCGAGGCGAGTGGGCCCAGCTGGACGACCATCCTGCGCTCCTGCGGTGCGTACGAGGCCTACCTCCGCACCTACCGCGGGGTTCCTTCGGCGCGGAATGCGGCGGAGTTCGTACTGCACGACCGTCTGTTCCCGCGGTCGATCCTCTTCTCGGTCACCCGGGCTGCCGAGAGTCTCCGCGACCTCGAACCGCGGCTGGAGCGGGCGGGTGTCTCCGACCGTGCGCTCCGGCTGCTTGGGCAGATCCAGAGCGAGCTGGAGTTCCGCCCCGTCGCCGAGGTTCTCGACGACCTCCCAGCGCACATGTCGTCGATCCAGGAAGCGACGAGCGCGGCCACCGAGGCCATCCGCCGCCGGTACTTCCCCGAGAACGTGGCACCCAGCTGGATGGGAGACGCACGATGAAACGGTTGAGGATCGTCCATGCAACCGGCTTCCGCTACGGCGGCGAAGTCACCGCGTCCCACAACGAAGCGAGAATGCTCCCGGTGTCGGGCGTCCGGCAACTGGTGCTCCATGCGAACCTCGACGTGCAGCCGGTGTCCTCCCATCACCAGTACACGGACTACTGGGGCACCCGCGTTCTCGCGTTCGACGTGCTCGCACCCCACAAAGAATTGACGATAACGGCGAGCAGCCTTGTGGAGGTGCGGGAGGAGCCGCATCCCGACAGCGGATTGGACCGCGCGGAGCTGGAAGCGGTCGTGCAGCGCTCGGGCGAGCACATGCAGCAGCTGTGGCAGACCCCGCTGACAGCACCACCGCCATCCGTGGTGGAGCTCGCCGCGGCTGCCAGGGAAACGGCCGGCGACGACCCGTGCGCGACGGGCTTGCGCATCTGCGAAGAGGTCGGCGATGCGATGGAGTATGTGAGCGGAGTGACGGGCGTGAGCTCGACGGCCGCCGACGCGTGGGGATCGCGCAAGGGCGTGTGTCAGGACATCGCGCACGTGGCGGTCGGTGCGTTGCGGTCGGCCGGGCTGCCGGCCCGCTACGTCTCCGGGTACCTGCATCCACGGGACGACGCTGCGATCGGCGAGACGGTGGCGGGCGAATCGCACGCCTGGGTGGAATGGTTCTGCGGAACCTGGCATGGTTACGATCCGACCAACGGCATCCCCATCGGGGATCGGCATGTGCGGGTCGGCCACGGCCGCGACTACACCGACGTCGCGCCCCTGCGCGGGGTGTACGCCGGGACCGCAGGGTCCGAGCTGTTCGTGTCGGTGTCCATCACCCGGGAGTCGTGAGCCGGGAATCGTGTTTCACTCAGACGATGGGGTTCGAAGTCGCCCAACTCGCCGCCCCCAGGGCTCTTCTATGACTACGTGTTCGACAACCCGATAACCGGGCCGAGTATCGACCCGGATATCGCTCAGCTGGTCTCGCTCGTTGGCGTGTTCGGCTTTTGGGTGGGCTGTGTGCGCATGTTCCGCGGTCAGGATGAGGCGGTCCTCCCACCGCGACCCCTGGTGGCAGCTGACGCATCGGAGCCAGGGCAGCTGGCTTCTGGCCGTATGGTGTTTGGCCTTCGCGTCGAGAGTGAGCGCGCCGGGCGCCGTTGTTCAACGAGCACGGTGACGGCCTGCAGGTCTGATGCTCGATCGGTCGTGGGTCACCTCGCTGCTGTCGCGTGGATCTCGACGAGCAGCTCGGGGAGCGCGAGCCTCGCCACGCCGATCAAGCTCGCGGCCCGCTTGACGCCGGCTTCGCCCAGGCGCGCTCCGACCGCGGGTGCCGCTTGCAGGTACGCGTCGACGTCGGTGACGTAGGTCGTCACTTGGACGATGTCGGCCAGCTCGAAGCCTGCCTCGCGGAGAACGGTCTCGAGGTTGGCGATCGCCTGTAGCGCCTGTTCCTGCATTTGGCCGACATTGATGGGATTTCCATCCTCGTCGACGGAGGTTTGGCCGGAGCAGTAGAGGACCTGCTCGGCACCCGTGACTTTGTTCGCCTGGATCAACCCGAATCGGTCTTGCCAGCTCCAAGGGTTGATGATCTGCTTCTCCATGGCGTCAGCGTCCGGCTTCGGCGCCGCTGAACATGGCCAGGAGGTCGTCGTAGTTGCCGTTGGCTTGGGCGTCGCGGATGAACCGGGCGCGCTCGACGACGATCTCCTTGGCGTCAGGCTCGGCGGCCAGGAGGTCCATGGCCTCGGTGAGGAAGTCCGCCAGCGGCATGGCGTCCTCGCTGTCCTGCTGGCCCATCAGGGTCGTGCGTACGCCCGGGGGCACCAGCTCGATCACCTGGACGCCGGCGGCGGCGACCTGCACGCGCAGGCTCTCGCTGAAGGAGTGCAGCGCGGCCTTGGTCGCGTTGTAGGTCGGGGTGATCGGGAACGGGACGAACGCCAGCGCGGAGGAGACGTTGATGACCACCGCGTCGCTCTGGTCGACCAACAGCGGCAGGAACGCGTAGACCATCCGGATCGTGCCGAGCAGGTTGGTGGCGATGGTGTCCTCGGCAACCTCCAGTGAGCCGGGGTCCAGGAGGCTCTCCGGGAGCTGGATGCCGGCGTTGTTGATCAGGACGTTCAGCTGCGGATGGCGGGTCGCCACCGCCTCACGGGCGCGAGCGATCGACTCCGGATCCGCGATGTCCAACGCGATCGTGTCGATGCCAGGGTGCTCGGCGGCGACCTCGTCGAGCAGCTCCTGACGGCGGCCGGCCACAATCACCTGATTACCCTGCTCGTGGAACGTCCGGGCCAAGCCGAGCCCGATGCCCGAAGTGCCGCCAGTGATCAAGATGGTGTTGCCGCTTGTCTTCATGTGTCTTCCTTCTGACGATGGGCGCCCGAGTGGCGCCCATTGGACAGTATCCAATTGATACTGGGTACTTCAACGTGCTATAGATACCTAGTGGAAACTAAAGGAAACTGGCTGCAGGGCGATGTGTTCGATCGGGAGTGCCCGTCCCGGCTGGTGCTGAGCCGCCTCGGCGACAAGTGGACGATTCTGATCGTCATCGCCCTGAGCTCCGGCGTGCACCGCTTCTCGGAGCTTCGAGACCGCATCGGCGAGGTGACCCCAAAAGTCCTCACGCAGTCGCTGCGCGCCCTCGAGCGCGACGGGATCGTGGAGCGCACCGTCTACGCCGTCGTCCCACCCAAGGTCGAATATCAGCTCACCGACCTCGGCCGGTCCCTGCTCGAGCCGATCGCCGCCGTAAAAGCATGGGCCGAGAGCAACTACGGAGCGGTCCTCGACGCCCGCGCTCGTCAGCTCACCTAGGTACAGTGGCGCACGTTCGGAACGGTCCTCTCGTGGGCGAAGTTCAAGAAAGCTACACCTCCGGATCAATCCTTCCCGAACGGTGCATCGACCGGTTGAGACCACCATCCCGCAGTGGCCCACTGTTCGATTCCGGAGAGAAGGTGACCTTGCAGACAGCTGACGGGACGCGATTCATGTTCGACAGGAACGGCTTCGGCCAAGAGGAGCCAGGCAAGAGGCTTTCGCGATTCGTGACAGTTGCCCCATCCGCACGCTAGGTCCGCCACTCGCCGTGGCCGGCGCCTGGTGGACTAGCATTCGGGGATGACGAATCCGGCTCCGATCGACGATGTCCCGATCGGTGGCGAGGTCATCCGCCTCGGCCAGTTCCTGAAGTTCGCTGGGCTCCTCGACTCCGGCGGAGACGTGAAAGAGGCCATCCTCGACGGCCTTGTGGCCGTGAACGGCGAGGTCGATCGCCGACGCGGGCGGCAGCTGCAGGTGGGGGACATCGTCAGCTTCGACGGGCGCAGAGTTCACGTCCGCCCCTGAGCGTGGGCCGCCACCGCCCTCGATTACGGAACGTGACGGTAGGGATGCGCGCCGGCGTAGCCGTGCCGCATCCTGGTGCGATGACCCGGCAGATCCGTTTCAATGCGTTCGACATGAACTGCGTCGCCCACCAGTCGTCCGGCCTGTGGCGGCACCCGGACGACCAGTCGTGGCGCTACAAGGACCTCACCTACTGGACCGAGCTGGCCAAGCTGCTGGAGCGCGGCACCTTCGACGGCATCTTCATCGCGGACGTGCTCGGCACGTACGACGTGTACGGCGGCAACAACGAGGCCGCGATCCGCCACGGCGCGCAGGTTCCGGTGAACGACCCGCTCCTGCTCGTCTCGGCGATGGCCCTCGTCACCGACAACCTCGGCTTCGGGATCACCGCCGGCACCGCCTACGAGCACCCCTACCCGTTCGCCCGCCGGATGTCGACGCTCGACCACCTGACCAACGGCCGGGTCGGCTGGAACGTGGTCACCGGGTACCTGCCCTCCGCCGCGCGCAACATGGGACACGATGACCAGCTGCAGCACGACGACCGCTACGACCACGCCGACGAGTACCTGGAGGTGCTCTACAAGCTGTGGGAGGGCTCCTGGGAGGACGACGCCGTCGTGCGCGACCGCGAGAGCGGCGTCTTCACGGACCCGTCGAAGGTGCACGAGATCGGCCACACCGGCAAGCACTTCACCGTGCCGGGCATCCACCTCTCCGAGCCGAGCCCGCAGCGCACGCCCGTGATCTACCAGGCGGGCGCCTCCAAGCGCGGCATCTCGTTCGCGGCCGAGAACGCCGAGGCGATCTTCGTTGCCGCATCGACGAAGGAAGGCCTCAAGGCCACCGTCAGCAAGCTCCGGGATGCGCTCGAGGCGGCCGGCCGCGACCGCTACTCGGCGCGCATCTACACGCTGCTGACGGTCATCACCGACGAGACCAGCGAGAAGGCGCAGGCGAAGTTCGAGGACTTCCTGCAGTACACGAGCGACGAGGGCGCGCTGGTGTTCATGTCCGGCTGGATGGGCGTGGACCTGTCGCAGTACGACCTGGACGAGCCCATCGGCAACGTGCAAAGCAACGCCATTCAGTCGGCGGTGGCCAACTTCCAGCTCCCGAACGCGGACGGCGGGCAGTGGACGGTGCGCGACATCGGACGCAACGGGGCGATCGGCGGCCTGGGGCCGTTCATCGTCGGCTCGGGCGCCGAGATCGCCGACCGGCTGCAGGAGTGGGTCGAGGAGACCGACGTCGACGGGTTCAACCTCGCGTACGCGATCACACCGGGCACCTTCGAAGACATCGTGGAGTTCGTCATCCCGGAGCTGCGCAAACGCGGCGCCTACCCGGAGGAGTACGCGCCCGGAACGCTCCGCAACAAGCTGCACGGCGCAGGCGACCGCCTCCCGGACACGCACCGCGGTGCCCGCTACAAGGTCGGCGCCACCGTACCTGCGAACGGCTGACCCCGACCCGCGGAACCTGGGGATCTGTGGGGCATCGACCCTCGTGAAGAACTTCGGTTCTGGATACGCTCGCCACATGCAGGCCAGTTTTATCGCGAGCGGTGAGGTTCCGCAGATCGTCGACGGCAGATCGACTTTCTGGGTCCGGTTATGGACTCCACCGGCCGCCACTCAACGTTCTTGGTTCGTAGACGAATGGGAGATCTCGGACGCGACTGACGCTCTATCAGTCATTGAGTGGGCTCGCGAACGAACTTCCCTGGACGGCACTTTCGAAGTGTTTGTCGAGTACACGGATCATGCCGTTCGGGGCGACTCCGAGTACGTCCCGCTCAAGCGACACATTCGTATTTACGGAGCGCCGGCTGATGAAGGCGGCGTGACCGAAGAAGTTACCTTCTCCGCGAACTGAATCGTCGCAACGGTGCAACGGCTTTCGAAGCACTGCATCACGGCTCGTAGTCGTAGAACGCGAAGTCGAAGAACTCGTCGCGCTCGTCGCCGTTCTGTTCGCTCTCGTCGACTTCGGGCAGCTTTTCGATGCGCACCGTCGAACCGGAGGTGATCAGGATGCGCACCGTCCCCCGATGGATGCTCGTGACGGCCACGAAGTCGCCGCCGGAGCGGAGCGCGGCGACAACGGCCCGCTCGAAAGAGTCCACATCCTGATCGGACATCGGATAGCGGATTCCGTCGACGTAGGCGAGAAAGGCCATCTAAAATCCCCTCGCACCGGCTGCGTTCCTTGAACCGCTCACTATACGCTCGCGATCCCAGCGAGCCAGCGGGAGAGGTGGACGTCCGCAGGAAAGTCGAAGACTGGCAATGTGTCGGTGTATCTGGCTTTCCTTCGCGAACAGGATCATGCTTGCGGTAACCCTCCGGTTGACGTGAAGCCTCGTTGGCACCGATTCTTTGCCCCCTTCCGGACATACCGAGGAGGGGACTTCGCATGGGCTATCTCAGCCTGGACGGTCGCGAGACAGAGTTCGACGATCGAACGCTCGCGCACCTGCACATCGTCATCATCAACCGGCTTCGCCACGGGCACAGCTTCGCGTTCTCGTGGAAGGACACCGAGGCCGGCGGCGGTGGCCGGAACTGCGTCTGGCTGCACCCCGCCAGCAACCTCCGCTTCCACTTCTCGACGTCGCGCACGCCGTCCATCAACCGGGAGTGGCTGCAACAGCTCGCCGAGTCCGCCGAGAGTTCACGCGGTCTCGTCGTGCTGCCCGAGCCGCGACTTGACGGCGAGCGCGCACCCGAACCCGGGTGCGATCAAGCGGAGAGCCGCCCCGAGACCGCACGCACCGTCGACGCGCCCTTCGAGGGCTACGCGCGGACGTAGCCTGGGAGCCATGACAGGAATCGCTCCCACGGACATCGCCGCGGCGCTCGCCGGCGTCACGGAACATTGGACGCCTCGCGTCGTCGGGCGGGTCAACGACCAGTACGTGAAGGTCGCGAAACTCCTCGGCGAGTTCGTCTGGCACACCCACGAGAACGAGGACGAGCTGTTCCTCGTCGTGTCCGGAACCTTGCGCATCCAACTCGAGGGCGACGCCGAGGTGCGGATCGGGCCGGGGCAGTTCTACGTCGTCCCCCGGGGTGTCCGGCACAACCCGATCGCCGAGCAGGAAGTGGAGATCGTGCTCATCGAGACGGTGACCACGTCCCATACCGGAGATGTGAAGCACGAGCGTTCCGTGCCGATCGACGAACAACTGTCTGAGCTGTAGGCCTCAGTCGTCGCCGTCGACCAGCCTGCGGAGCTCGGCGCGGAGTCCGGCGAGTCGCTCGCTCCGTCCGGCGGGGTCGGGATCGGCCCAGGCGCGGTCGATGCGGAGCTCGATCTCGCGGGAGATCTCGCCCCAGGCCTCCGCACGGGCGCGTTCGACGACATCCAACAGGAACCGTTCGTCGGACGCCTGCCGCCTGAGCGCCTCGGCCGTCGAGTGCGCCAGCGACTGCCTGCGGCTCAGGTTGCCCGCATCGACCGGGCGGTAGTCGTGGGAGTGCTCCGGCTCGCCCTCGAGCACCGTCGCCAACCGATGCTCGGCGGCCAGGCGCGCTTCCGCTGCGCCAGCTTCGTCGGAGAGTGCCAGGAGGGCATCCCGGGCGACCCCGACGAAGAGGGCCGGCGTGAAGGCCGCATCGGTCGCGCTCAGCATGTCGGTGATGATGGAGTTACGGACGGTCATCCGAACCGCGAAATCCGCCAGCAGCAGACCCTCTTCCAGAGCGCGGTCGGGGCTGATGGGCTCCGTCGGCGGCAGGCGCGCCTCGTCGAAGGGGCGCATCGGGACGCGTGGCGGCCTCGGGCGGAAGAAATGCCGCGGACGGAAGAAGGGCATGGCCTCGCTCCTTCCGCCCGCAGGTCCTCTCCACCGGTCCGTCCAGCCCGGGTCAGATCCGATCGAGCCAGGTGAGCCGGGAGCCGTCCTCGACGATGTGCGAGGCCAGCTCGGTGTTGAAGGCGACACCGTGCTGTGCACTCATGTGCGCCGCGAAGGCGTCGGCGTCCGTGTACTCCTCGTAGACGAAGAACGCGGCGGGGTCGTCCGTGAGCCGGTGAGCGATGAACGCCACGTTCCCCGGTTCCTGCCGGACCTTCTCCGCCAGGCCGGTCACGAGACGGTGAACCTCCTCCTCGTGACCGGGCCGGGCGGTGAACTCGGCGTAGAGCGTCTTGGTCTCAGCCAAGCTTGGCTCCTGTCATGATGGCCACCGCGTCCGTCATCGAGTGCGACTGGGGCGTGATGGTGGCCGCGCGCTTGCCGAGGCGCTGGATGTGGATGCGGTCGGCGACCTCGAACACGTGCGGCATGTTGTGGCTGATCAGGATCACCGGGATGCCGCGGTCGCGCAGGTTCTTCACGAGCTCCAGCACCTGCTTGGACTCGCGCACACCGAGAGCCGCAGTCGGCTCGTCGAGCACGACGACCTTGGAGCCGAATGCTGCCGCACGGGCGACCGCGACCGCCTGGCGCTGGCCGCCGGAGAGGTTCTCCACCGGCACGCTGACATCCTGAAGCGTCGTGATGCCCAGAGTGGTGAGCTCGTCCTTCGCCTGCTTGCGCATCTTCTTGGTGTCCATGATCCGGAACACGGAGCCGAGCACGCCCGCGCGTCGCAGCTCGCGACCCAGGAACAGGTTGGACGCGACGTCCAGCGCCGGGGAGACCGCCAGGTTCTGGTAGACGGTCTCGATGCCGGCGATGCGGGCGTCCTGGGGGCGGCGGAAATGAATCGGGTGCCCGTCGAGCAGGATCTCGCCCTCGTCCGGGATCTCCGCGCCGGTGAGGCACTTGATCAGAGTGGACTTGCCTGCACCGTTGTCGCCGATGACCGCGAGCACCTCGCCGGGGTAGAGCTCGAGGCTGACACCGTCCAGGCCGACGACACGTCCGAACGTCTTCACCAGACGACGGGCCTGCAGCACGGGCGTGCGGGTCTCCACGGGAGCCGAGGACGGGTTGTCCGTTGCGATAGTCACTTTCGTACCTTCCGAATCCACTGGTCGACCGCGACGGCGACGATGACGAGGATGCCCACTGCGAGCACCTGGTAGAGCACGTCCAGCCCGGCGACGGCCAGGCCTTCCTCGAAGACGCCGACGATGAGGGCTCCGAGCAGGGTGCCCCAGACGGTTCCTCGTCCGCCGAAGAGGCTGGTGCCGCCGATCACCACAGCGGTGATCGACTCGAGGTTGGTCGAGACGGCGTCGTTCGGGCCGATGCCGTCCACGCGTCCGATCAGCACCCAGGCGCCGACCGCGAGGATCGCACCGGCTGCCAGGTAGACGCTCAACAGGACCCGGTTGACCCGGATACCGGCGAGGCGGGCCGCCTCAGCGTCGTCACCGACCGCGTAGACGTGACGACCCCAGGCGGTCCGGCCGAGGATGGTCGCGACGATCGCGTAGAGGATGACCATCACCACGACGCCGTACGTGATCTGCACGCCACCGACATTGAAGGTGTTGCCCAGGGCGGTGATCATCCCGGGTAGGTTCTGGCCCTGCACGGACGCGCTGTTCGAGTACAACAGCAGGACGGCGGTGAAGATGCTCAGCGTGCCGAGGGTGACGATGAACGGCGGCAGCTTCAGACGCGTCACCAGGAGGCCGTTGAGCAATCCGGTCGCGATGCCGGCGATCAGGCCGAGGAGCAGGCTCAGCGGCCAGGGCACGTGGTTGTTCGCCGCGGTCTGCGCGATGACGAGACCGGCGAGGGTGGTCGCCGCACCGACGGAGAGGTCGATGCCGGAGGTGAGGATGATCAGCGTCTGGGCGATGCCGATGGTGCCGACCACCGCGACCTGCTGCGTGATCAGCGAGAGGTTGCCCGGGTTGAGGAACCGCGGGTTGATCACGCCGAAGACGATCACGGAGAGCACCAGGACGATCGCTGGGCTCAGGGCCGGGTAGCGGTGAAGCAGTCCCCGCACCCGGGTGAGCGGCGTCGTCCGGTGGAGGAACTCCTGGGCGAGGTCCAGCTCCGATGTCGGAGGGCTCGTCTGCGCGGCCGGCGTGGTCTGCGCTTCGGTCTTACCCGTGGTTTGATGACTCACGATCTGTTGCTCCTGAACTTCTCTGTTCGGTGCGATGGCTGGTGAAACCACGCTAGTCCGATCCTCTTCCGAGGGGTGGTCGCCCGGGCCGGCCGTGCGTGCCGTCCGGCCCGGGCTCGGGTGCTACTTGCCCCAGCAGATCTTGCTCGCCGCGTCCGGCGTGATGCTGGGCAGGCCGGAGACGGCGGTGTTGGTCACCAGCTGCGATCCGGTGTTGTAGAAGTCGAGGCCGGAGCTGGTCGACGCCTTCTTGCCGGTCTTGGCCAGCTTGACGATCGCCTCCATTCCGAGCGACGCCATCTTCGAGGGGTACTGCTGGCTGGTGGCGCCGATGATGCCCGACTTCACCTGGTTGACACCGGTGCAGCCGCCGTCGATCGCGACCAGGATCGTCCCGTTGGTCTTCCCGGCCGCCTGGAGCGCCTGGTAGGCGCCGTAGGCCGCTGGCTCGTTGATCGCATAGACGACGTTGACGTTCGGGTCCTTGGCGAGGATGGTCTCCATCGCCGTGCGGCCGTCCGCGGCGTCACCGTTCGTCGGCTGGTGGCCGGCGATCGTGTAGGAACCGCCCGCGCCGCCGGTGTAGCTGCCGCTCTTCGCCTCGCTGCCGTTCTTGCTCGCGTCGGGGACCTTGATCCCCATGCCCTTCAGGAAGCCCTGATCGCGGTTGAGGTCGACCGAGACGACCTGTGTGTTGAACAGGTCGAGCATGGCGATGTCGGCCGTCTTGCCGTTGAGCTGTGCAGCGGTCCACTTGCCGATCGCCTCGCCCGCGGCGAAGTTGTCGGTGGCGAACGTGATGTCGACCGAGGAGGGCGGGGTCGGGACGGTGTCGAGCGCGATGACGTACAGGCCGGCCTTCCGCGCCTTGTCGATCGCGTTCTGCACGCCAGGGCCGTTGGGGGTGATCAGGATGCCCTTGTCACCACGGCCGATGGCCGCCTCGATCGCCTGCACCTGCGAGGCGACGTCGCCGTCCTGCTTGCCGGCGGCCAGCGTGAGGGTGACGCCGTCCTTGGCGGCGTCGGCCTTGGCGGCGTCCTCCATGGAGACGAAGTAGGGGTTGGTGGTCGTCTTCACGATCAGTGAGACGCCGACCTTGTCGGAACCGGAGCCCGAACCGGACCCGGAACACGCGGCCAGCCCGAGGGCGGCCATCGAAGCGATCGCTGTGGCGGCGAGGACGCGCTTGCCGACGGAGCGGGGTGCTGTGAGATTCAACTCTGAACTCCTCTAGTGTCTGGAACCGATGTCCAGTGACAACGGTGTCAATAGCTAGGTTTAGAGCATCCCGAGCGCTATAGTCAAGCGAAATCGTTGAATTGGAGATCAAAACGTGACATCGCTGTCAAGTTCGGCACCGACTCCTCCCGGCGCGGCCAGGCGGCCCACTATGCGCGACGTGGCCATGCTCGCGGGGGTGGGCCTCAAGACGGTGAGCCGCGTGATCAACGGAGAGCCGCACGTGTCGGCCGCGACCATCGAGCGGGTGCAGCGCGCCGCGGCGGACCTCAACTTCCAGCCCGACCTCCATGCCGGGAACCTCCGCCGCAGCGACCGCCGCACGGCCACCATCGGCCTTCTCGTCGGAAGCGTCTCCAACCCGTTCTCCGGCGCGCTCCACCGCGCGGTCGAAGACATCGCCGCAAACCGGGGTGTGGCGGTCTTCGCGTCCAGCCTGGACGACAACCCCGACCAGGAGGAGCGGGCCGTTGACGCCTTCCTCAAGCGTCGCGTCGACGGCCTCATCCTCACCACGATCAAGCGCAGCCAGGCGTACCTCCTTGCGGAGCAGAAGCACGGCACTCCCCTGGTCTTCATCGACCGCGAGCCGACCGGACTGGAAGCCGATGCCGTCGTGTCCGGCAACGCCCAGGGCGCCGCGGACGCCACCCGTCACCTGATCGACCATGGCCACCGTCGAATCGCTTTCCTCGGCGACAGTCCGCAGATCCAGACCGCACGGGAACGCAAACGCGGCTTCATGGAGGAGCTCGGTCGAGCCGGCATCCCGACGGGTGAGGTGACGGTGATCGAGAGCGTGACCAGCGAGGCGCACGCGGAGGCCGCCGTCCGGTCGCTCTTCGAGGGCGACAACCCGCCGACCGCCATCTTCAGCTCTCAGAACCTGATCACGATCGGCGCGTACCGCGCCCTCCGTGGCCTCGGTCTGCACCACACCGTCGCCCTCGTCGGCTTCGATGATCTGGAGCTCGCAGACCTCCTCGAGCCGGGTCTCACGGTCGTGGCGCAGGACGCGGCCAGGATCGGGCACCTCGCGGCGGAACGGATCTTCGCGCGCCTGGACGGCGAAGAACCACAGGCTCAGACCTTCGTCGTGCCGACGGTGCTCGTTCCGCGCGGATCCGGGGAGATCCGCCCGTGAGCGAACCGTACGTGTGCGTCGTCGGCGACGCCCTCATCGATGAGTTGCAGACCCCGGCGGGCGTCGAGGAGCATGTCGGTGGCGCCGGACTGAACGTCGCGGTGGGGCTCAGGCGGCTCGGCCTCGAGACGTCGCTCGCGGCCATGGTCGGCGAGGATCGGGCGGGCGATGACATCCGTGCCCACCTGACGACCTCCGGAGTCGCCCTGCATGCCACCGCGGTGCCGGTCTCGGCGCGCGCCGTCTCGGATCGGCGCCACGGCGAACCGCGGTACGTCTTCAATGACGCCGCACGCACCCGGCACATCGCGTTCGATCCTCAGCAGCGGTCCGCGCTCGCGGGCGCGGCGCTGGTCGTCGTCAGCTCGTTCCCGTTCGACGATGTCGGCCAAGCACGACTGCTTTCGGAGGCGATCGAGGATCCAGGCTCGCGCCTGGTTCTCGACCCGAATCCCCGAGCCCACCTGATCTCCGACCTCGACGCGTTCCGTGCAGGCTTCGAGAGCCTCGCCGCCCGAAGCCTCCTCGTGAAGATCGGTGACGAGGATGCGCAGCTGCTGTACGGCGAATCCCTCACGGTCGTCGCGCGCCGGCTCCTCGGGCTCGGCCCCTCGGCGGTGCTCGCGACGGCGGGGGCGGCCGGAGCGTCGCTCTCCCTGGCCACCGGCGAGACCGCGCACAGCCCCGTCCACCCCCTGCCGGGCCCCATCGTCGACACCATGGGGGCAGGGGATGCGACCCTGGCCTCGATCACCAGCACCCTCGCCCGCGACGGCCTGCCGGAGACGCCGGCTGCCGCATCCGTGGCACTGCACGAAGCGATGGCGATCGCCGCCGCCACCTGTCGCGTCCCCGGGGCGCTCCTGCGCCTGCCACCGGTCGCCGCAGCAGAGTAAACGCCCACGCATAGGGCGTCCGCGCCAAGTTCAGTGAACCGGCTGGGACCCGCTCGAGGTGAGGACGGCGAAAGGAGGCGACTCCGTGCCCGGATGGTGCGACTCGGCCGGATCGCCGCCGAGAGCGATCTGGCGGTTCCTGGCGTCGACGTGCACGATCCGCGGTGTGAAGGTCCGCGCTTCTTCGTCGCTCAGCTGCGCGTAGGTCACCACGATGATGGTGTAGCCGACGCCCACCAGGTGCGCGGCAGCGCCGTTGACGCCGATGACACCGCTGCCGCGCTCCCCCGCGATCAGGTAGGTCTCGAAGCGCGCGCCGGTGGTGACATCCAGCACCCCGACCTGCTCACCGGGAAGCATGTCGGCGGCATCCATCAGGTCCAGGTCCATCGTCAGCGAGCCGACGTAGTGCAGGTCGGCGTGGGTGATGGTCGCCCGGTGGACCTTCGATTTGAGCATCGTTCGCAGCATGGTGGGTTTCGCTTTCACACGGGTTCGGTCAGCGTGGCGAGGGCGCTCCGGAGGGTCGCGGTCTGGAGGTCGTCGACGATGGCGGCGGCGCAGCGCGCGCCGTTGCCTGCGGCGATGATCATCTGCTGGGGTCCGGGGGCGACGATGTCGCCGGCGGCGTACAGCCCGGGCACCGAAGTGCGGCCCTCGACGCTGGCGATCAGGAAGCCGTCCGCCGACACCGCCTGCTCGATCCCGTCGAGGAAGGCCGCCGCCGGTTTCCATTCCGGCCGGACGAAGCCGCCGTCGATGGGGATGGATCGGCCGTCCTCCAGCTGAACCGCGCGGACGGCGCCGCGCTCCCCGTCGAGGTCGAGGATGCGCGCGCGCTCCACCCGGACGCCGAGGGCACTCAGGTCCCCCTCCTCACCGGCGGTGACCGCTTCGGACCCGTTGGTGAACACCGTCAGGTCGTCCGTCCACCGCGCCAGGTGCACCGCCCGGCGTGCGAGGTCGGGTGTGGCGCCGATCAGCGCGAGGGCCTTGCCGCGGAGGTCCCAGGCGTCGCAGGCGACGCAGCTGAACACGCTCATGCCGTAGTACGAGCGGATGCTCGGCAGCGCCGGCAGGATCTCCGTCAGGCCCGTTGCCAGCAGCACCGCCTGGGCCGAGATCGTGCTGTGCTCGGCCGGCGTCCGGCCGCCGATGTCGACGAGGAAGCCGTCGCCGCCCCGGCGCACCGCGGTGACCGACCGGCGTTCCAGGTGCGCGACGTTCTGGTATACGGCGAGCTCCTCCTTGGCGTGGGCGCGGAGCTCGGTGGGCCGGATGCCGTCCCGGGTGAGGAAGCCGTGCGAGCGCAGCGTCGCCGAGTTGCGTGGGCGGCTCGCGTCGACCAGCACAACATCCACGAGTGCGCGGGCCAGGTTGAGGGTCGCGGACAGCCCGGCTGGTCCGCCGCCGATGACGACGACGTCAGGCATGCGCGGCTCCCTGCACAGGCAGTGCGGCGATCAGCGGGTGGTCGTACGGCTGCGGCGTGACTTTGGAGGCGCCGCCGGGGTTGCCGAGTTCACTGAAGAACTCGACGTTCGCGGCCCGGTAGTCGATCCACTCTTCGGGCAGATCGTCTTCGTAGTAGATGGCCTCCACCGGGCAGACCGGCTCGCACGCGCCGCAGTCGACGCACTCCTCCACGTTGATGTAGAGCGAGCGCTCGCCCTCGTAGATGCAGTCGACCGGGCACTCGTCGATACAGGCGCGGTCCTTCACGTCCACGCAGGGCAGCGCGATGACGTAGGTCATCGGACGATCACCTCGCGGTTCGAGATGGCGACCTGCTCGTCGCGGGAGACGACCTTGACCCGCTCACGGACGACCTCCCCGGCGAAGCTGTCGCCCAGGGCGCGCTCGTGTGCATCGAGGGCGAGCCACCCCTCCCAGGTCGTGTAGCGGACGCCGCGCCCCTCCAGGAATTCGAGAACACTGTCATCGTCGGCACTGGGGGTGTCGGCGAGGAGGTCGTAGTCCTCCAGCAACTTCTCGATCGTCTCGCCGGCGTCCCCCTTGGTGTGACCGATGAGGCCGACCGGGCCGCGCTTGATCCAGCCGGTCGCGTACAGGCCCGGCACGGGCACTCCGCCATCCAGGACGCGACCGCCGTCGTTGGGGATGACTCCGGCCGACTCGTCGAACGGAACGTCGCGAACCGGGGTGCCGCGATAGCCGATGGCCCGGTAGACGGCCTGAACGTCGTAGTCGCGGAGCTCGCCGGTGCCGCGGATGCCGCCCTGGCCGTCCGGCTCGGTGCGCTCGAAGCGGATCCCGGCGACAGCATCCTCGCCGAGCAGCTCGACCGGCTTGTGCCAGAAGTGCAGGTGCAGGCGGCGGGGCGCACCCGTGGACGCGCGGTCGCGCCACGATTGCAGGATGCGGGCCATCACCTTGGCCTGGTTGCCGGCGGCGCGGCGTTCACCGGTCGGAGCGTCCTCCGCGGACCGGTCGAAGTCCTCGTCGTAGAGGACGATCTCCACTCCGGGAACCTCGCCGAGTTCGCGCAGCTCGATCGGGGTGAACTTGATGTCCTCAGGGCCGCGGCGCCCGAAGACGTGCACATCCTGCACCGGCGACGCGGCCAGACCGGCGTAGACGTTGTCCGGGATGTCCGTGGTCAGCAGGTCGGCCGGGTGCTTCGCCAGCACACGGGCGACATCGAGTGCGACATTGCCGTTTCCGAGCACGGCGATCTGGGCGGCGTCGAGCGGCCACTGCCGCGGCACGTCGGGGTGGCCGTCGTACCAGGAGACGAAGTCGGCTGCACCGAAGCTGCCCGGGAGGTTGAGCCCGGGGAGGTCCACGACGGCGTCGCGCTGGGCGCCGGTGGAGAAGATGACCGCGTGGTAGAGCGACTGCAACTCGTCGACGGTGATGTCGGCGCCCACCTCGACGTTGCCGATCAGGCGGACCGAGCCGTCGGCCAGCATGTCGTGCAGCGAGGTCACGATCCCTTTGATGCGCGGGTGGTCCGGGGCCACGCCGTAGCGGATCAGCCCGTAGGGGGCGGGAAGGGATTCGAACAGGTCGATCCGGACGTCGATCCCGGCGTCGAGCGCGCGGGTGCGGAGGATGTTTCCTGCGTAGATGCCGGCGGGTCCGGCACCGACGACGGCCACTCGGAACGGTCGGGTCATTGGGGGGCCTCTCTGTTGGACAGGGTGCTGTGGGGAACGGAGCTGTGGGAAGCGGTGCTGTGGGATGCGAGCGGAGCGACGTCGAGTTCGGGGTCGGCCAGCCGGACCACATCGCCGACCACGATCACCGCGGGCGACTGCACCCCGCGTGCGGCAGCATCCGCCGCGATCGTGCCCAGCGTGCCGATCGTGACGCGTTGCCCGTCGCCGTAGCCGTCTTCGACGATCGCGACCGGGCAGTCGGTGCCGCGGCGACCGGCGGCGAGCGTCGCGGCGGTGGCGGCCAGCCCCGAGACGCCCATCAGCAGGATGACCGTGTGCTCCGGTCCGCCGGGCACCTGATCGATGTCGGTGTGCGCCGACAGCACGGTGAACCCCGCAGCGACGCCGCGGTGGGTGACGGGGATGCCGGCGATGGACGGGACGGCGATGGCGCTGGTGACCCCTGGCACGACCTCGACCGGCACGCCGGCGGCGCGGCAGAACTCGGCCTCCTCGCCTCCGCGGCCGAAGACGAACGGGTCGCCGCCCTTGAGCCGGACCACGCGCTTGCCCGCGAGAGCATGCTCGACGAGGAGCTCATTGATCCTCCACTGCGGCACGGGGTGGTGATGCGGTCGCTTGCCGACGTCGATGATCTCCACCTCGGGCGCGAGGTCGTCGAGGAGCGCCCGCGGGCCGAGCCGATCCACGATGACGACGTCGGCGGCGAGGAGCAGTTGCCGTCCGCGGACGGTGATCAGGTCCGGGTGGCCGGGGCCACCGCCGACCAACGCGACGGAGCGGGGGGCGAAGCCGTTCATCGGGTCGCTCCCGCCAGCCCGCGCCGGCGCAGCAGCGTGCGCTCGATCGGGGCGAAGACGAGCAGCTCGGCCACGATGCCGACGACCAGGATGGTCAGGATCGTGGCCAGGACGGTGGGCAGGTCGGCGAGCTCGCGGCTCTGCTCCAGCATCGAGCCCAGTCCGAAGCCGAGCGACCCTGCGATGATCTCGGCCGCCATCAGGGACCGCCAGGCGAAGGCCCAGCCCTGGCGCAGTCCCGCGACGTATCCCGGGAGCGCGGCCGGGAAGAGGATCCGCGTCTGCAGCTGGCGGCGGGATGCGCCCAGCACGACACCGACCCGCCGCAGCTGCGGCGGGACCTGGTCGACGCCGGAGAGCAGCCCGTTCACGATCGACGGGACGGCGCCGAGCAGCACGACGAAGTAGACGGCAGCATCCGTCAGCCCGAACCAGAGGATCGCGGCGGGCACCCACGCGACCGAGGGCAGCACCTGCAGTCCGGAGAGGATCGGCCCGACCGCGCGGCGCAGCCAGCGCACCTCGGCGAGCAGCAGACCGAGCGGGGTGGCGATCAGCACGGCCAGCAGGAAGCCGCCGCCGCCCCGGCCGAGGCTGGTGGCGATCGCCGTCGCCAGACGGCCGGAACCCGCGGCGCTGGCGAGCGCCGACAGCACGTCGGCCGGCCCGGGGTAGAGGTCGGGACGCGGGTGGGCGATCACCGTGTACAGCTGCCAGGCGATCAGCGCCGCCAGGACGAACACGGTGGTGGGAAGCGCGGCGCGGGCGATCCGTCGGCTTCGGCGCTGCGCGGTCACGGGAGCGGTCTGGAGCGAGTCCAGCCCGGCCTCCAGAGCGTGCAGCTGGGAGACGTCGCCGCGGACCGGCTGGCCCGCGATGGATCCGGTGGCGACGCTTCCGGCGGCGATCGTTTCAGTACCTATCGCTTCAGGCGGCATTGCGGATCAGCTCCTCTCGCAGCCGGCGGGTGATCTCGTCGTCCAGGCGCGCGGTCTCGACGGGGTCCGTGCCGGAACGCACCTCGGCGGGAACGTCCCATTCGGCGGCGACGCGACCGGGTCGCGAACTCAGGAGCACGATCCGCTCGCCGAGACGCAGCGCTTCCCGGATGTTGTGGGTGACGAAGACGATGGTGCGGCCGGTCTGCCGCCAGATCCGCTCCAGCTCCACGTGCAGCAGGTCGCGGGTGATGGCGTCGACCGCCGCGAACGGCTCGTCCATCAGCAGCACGTGCCGGTCCTGGGCGAGCGCGCGGGCGAGTGCGACGCGCTGGCGCATCCCCCCGGAGAGTTCGTGCGGACGCCGATCCGCGGCATGCGAGAGGGAGACCAGCTCCAGAAGTTCGTTCGTGCGCGCGCTCCGCTGTTCCCGCGGTGTTCCTGCCAGCTCCAGGGCGAGCTGCACGTTCCTCCGTGCGGTCATCCAGGGCAGCAACGCGGCGTCCTGGAACATCATGGCGACCGCACCGCTCGGCACATCGATCTCCCCCGCCGTCGGCTGCTCGAGCCCGGCGATGAGATTCAGGATGGTCGACTTGCCGCATCCCGACGCCCCCAGCAGGCAGAGGAACTCGCCGTCGGCGATGCGCAGGTCCACGCCGTCGAGCACCACCGGAGCGGCAGCGCCGAAGCGCTTGCTCACCCCGGTGAGGGTGACGGCCGAGCTGTCCAGGTCGTTCACGATGCCTACCCCAGACCGCCGGACGAGGCGGGCTGCTGCCCGGCCGCACTGCGGACCGTGTTCAGCGCCGTCAGGTCGAACAGGCCCTTCAGCGAACCGGGGGTCGAGATCCCGACCGCACTCGCGTGCTTCGCCAGTGTGCTGAACGCCGCGGCGTCCGGGTCGGTGTCGAAGGTGACGTGGTCCAGCGCGCGCTGGATCACGGCGTCCTCTAGCGGCTTGCCGGTGTCGGCCTTCAGCTGCGCGTTGATGTCGGTCGCGGCGGCAGCCGGGTCCTTCAGAGCGGCGACCGCGTCCGCGTTGCCCTGCACCAGCGCCTTCACGGTCTGCGGGTGCGCGTTGAGGAACGTGGCGGAGACGGCGAGCACGGTGGTCGGGAACCGTCCCCCCGGCCACAGCGACGCCTCGTCGAGCAGGACCTTCGCCTTGCCATCCACGACGAACCGCGACACCCAGGGCTCCGGCACCCAGGCGCCGTCGATCTTCCCGGCCTGGAACAGGGTCAGCGCCTGTGCGTTGTCGGTCGGCGCGATGGTGACATCCCCGCTGCCGGTCAGCGAGGTCTTGAGTCCCTGCTTGTTCAGCCAGTACCGCAGCGCCACATCCTGCGTGTTGCCGAGCTGCGGCGACGCGATCGTCTTGCCCTTGAGCTCGGCCGCAGACGAGATGTCCCCCGCGACCACCAGGGCTGCGCCGCCGGTCGCCACGCCCGAGACGATCTTCAGCGACTGCCCTTTGCTCTTCAGGTAGGAGTTGATGGCCGGGCTCGGGCCGATGTAGGCGGCGTCGATCGCCCCCGCGCTGAGCGCTTCGATCTCGGCGGGGCCGGCGTTGAACTGCGTGGTCTGCAGTTTCGTCTTCCCGAGTGCTTTCTGCAGCAGGCCGTCGTGGATGCCGACCAGCGCGGGCGCGTGGGTCAGGTTGTCGAAGTAGCCGACCCGGATGGCGGCGGCGGGCGTGGACTCCGCGCTCACCGCGGGGGCCGAGCAGCCGGTCAGGGCGGCGCCGGCCGCGGCGAGCACGAGGACGGTGAGGGTGCGGAGCGGGTTACGCACGCTGGTCCTTTCCGGAGACGATTCCGGCGGCGAGGGTCGCACCGGACTGCGGGTCGATGAGCAGGAAGGCGCCGGTCTGCCGGTTGTCGGCGTACGGCTCGAAGGGCAGGTCTTCCGACGTCCGGAGGGTGACGTGACCGATGTCGTTCGCCTCGAGGGCGTCGGCCGGAACGATCTGGAGGGTCGTGAGGTCGCGTCGGCCCTCGATCTCGGTCAGGCGCGCTTGGACGGTGCTGGTCCCCCACTTGAGGAGCAGTCGCGCTCCGGGTACGCCGCGGGCGGCGTCCAACCAGAACACCTCGGCCGTCACCTCCGAGCGCGGCTGCGGGAGGGTCCCGGCCGCCGCGATGAGAGCGCCGCGAGCCAGGTCGAGGTCGTCCGCGAGGCTCACTGCGGCGGACTGCGGCGCCCGTGCGGCGGCGACGCTGCGCCCGGCCACGTCGATGCGGGTCACGACGGATGTCGCCCCGCCCGGGTGGACGCTCACGCGGTCGCCCACGGCGATGCTGCCCGAGGCGATGCGTCCGGCAGCGGAGCGGTAGTCCCGGTAGTCGGCGGGGTCGAGCGCAGTGACGTCGAGCCCTGCGGCGAGCGCACCCTGCGGACGCAGCACGAGCTGCACCGGCAACCTGAGCTCTTCGGTGACCGCCTCGAGCTGGTCTCCGGCCGGCAGCGATTCGAGCAGCTCGAGCAGCGCCGGCCCCCGGTACCACGGGGTCCGGGGCGAGCGCTCGGCGACGTTGTCGCCGTCCACCGCGCACACCGGCACGATGTGGAGGAAGGGAATGCCCAGGCCGGCTGCGACCTCGGCGAGGTCGTCGCTGACGGCCTGCACCCGCGCGGCGTCGAAGTCGATCAGGTCGATCTTGTTGATGGCCACGATCACGTGCGGCACGCGCAGCAGGCTGATCACCGCGAGGTGGCGGCGGGTCTGCTCCAGGACTCCGTGGCGCGCATCCACCAGCAGCACCACGGCGTCGGCCGTGGTGGCTCCGGTGACCATGTTGCGGGTGTACTGCACGTGCCCCGGGCAGTCGGCCAGGATGAACGACCGCGCGTCGGTCGCGAAGTAGCGGTAGGCGACATCGATCGTGATGCCCTGCTCACGCTCGGCGCGAAGGCCGTCGGTGAACAGCGCGAGGTCCAGCCCGCCGGACTCCCCGCCGAAGCCGCGCTCCCGGGAGGTGCGCTCGACCGAGGCGAGGTGATCGGCGAGGATCGCCTTGGAGTCGTGCAGCAGCCGGCCGACCAGCGTCGATTTGCCGTCGTCCACCGAGCCGGCGGTCGCGAACCGGAACAGAGTGCCGCGCACCGCCGTCGCGCTGTCGGCCCGGAGGTCGTCGTCGAGTTGCAGCGTCATCAGAAGTATCCCTGTCGTTTCCGGTCTTCCATCGCGGCCTCCGAGATGCGGTCGTCCGCCCGGGTGGCGCCGCGCTCGCTGAGGGTGGATGCCGCCACCTCCCGAACCACTGCTGCGACGTCGCGGGCGTCCGACTCCACCGCGCCCGTGCAGCTCATGTCGCCGACGGTGCGGTAGCGCACCAGCCGGCGCTCCACCGTTTCGCCGCGATCGGCCGGCGAGACCTCGCCGACCCCTCGCCACATCCCGTCGCGGGCGAAGACCTCACGCTCGTGCGCGTAGTAGAGCGACGGCAGCTCGATGCCTTCGCGCTCGATGTAGCGCCAGATGTCGAGCTCGGTCCAGTTGCTGATGGGGAACACGCGCACGTGCTGACCCGGAGTGTGCCGGCCGTTGTAGAGGCTCCACAGCTCAGGGCGCTGGTTGCGCGGGTCCCACTGGCCGAAGCCGTCCCGAAGCGAGAAGATGCGCTCCTTCGCCCGGGCCTTGTCCTCGTCGCGGCGCGCGCCGCCGAAGACGGCGTCGTGACGCCCGGCCTCGATCGCGTCCAGCAGCGGGACCGTCTGCAGCGGGTTCCGGGTGCCGTCGGAGCGCTCGGACAGCCGGCCGTCGTCGATGTAGTCCTGCACCCGGGCCACTGCCAGGGGGATGCCGAAGCGCTCGGCGGTCCGGTCGCGGAAGTCGAGGACCTCCGGGAAGTTGTGCCCGGTGTCCACGTGGAGCAGCGAGAAGGGGATGCGCGCCGGCCAGAACGCCTTCGCCGCCAGGTGAAGGACCACCACGGAGTCCTTGCCGCCGGAGAACAGCAGAACGGGACGTTCGAACTCGGCGGCCACCTCGCGGATGATGTGGATCGCTTCGCTCTCGAGCTGGTCGAGGTGACCGAGCGGGAGGCGGGTGATGGCTGTGCTGATGGTCATTGGTGCAGTCCGCATTCGGTCTTGGCGAGGCCGGCCCAGCGGCCGGAGCGCGGGTCTTCGCCTTCGGCGACGGGCTTGGTGCAGGGCTCGCAGCCGATCGACGGGTACCCGTTCGAGAGAAGCAGGTTGAGGGGCACGTCGTTCGCGGTGGCGTAGTCGAGGAGTTCGTCGAACGTCCACGCGGCAAGCGGGTTCACCTTGACCAGGCCGTTCTTCTCGTCCCAGCTGATGAGCGGCGTCGCGGTGCGGGTCGGCGCCTCCTCGCGGCGCATCCCGGTGAACCACAGCTCGTAACCGCTCAACGCCCGGCGCAGCGGCTCCACCTTGCGGCGGGCGCAGCACAGGTTCGGGTCCCGGGAGAACAGCTCGGCGCCGAACTCCGCGTCCTGCTCCGCCACGGTCTGCTCCGGCTTCACGTCCACCACCCGGACGTCCAGCGCCCGGGCGACCTCGTCACGCGTCACGTAGGTCTCCACGAAGTGGTAGCCGGTGTCGAGGAAGAGCACATCGACGCCGGGCAGTGCGGACGCGACGACGTGCGGGAGGACGGCGTCGGCCATCGAGCAGGCGACGGCCGTGCGCTCGAGGCGGAAATTCTCGGCGACCCAGGCGACGACCTCCTGTGCAGTCGCGTTCTCCAGCTCGCGGGCCCCGCGCTCGGCGACGGCACGCAGCTCGGCCACCGGCCGGAGTTCGAGCGGCCGCACCGCAGGGCTGCCCAGGTTGGTCGCGGTCATTGCAGCGCCTCCTCATCTGCCCGATGGGCCCACTCTGCGAACGTCTCGGCCTCGCCGCGGTCGGCGAGGAACCGCTTCACGATGCGCTCGACGTAGTCGGCGATCCCGTCGGCGGTGACCTTCAGCCCGCGGACCGTGCGGCCGAGTCCGGCCTCGTCGCGATCGCGGGATGCGAGTCCACCGCCGAGGTGCACCTGGAAGCCGGGCACCTGGCCGCCGTTGCCGTCCGGGAGCAGCTGGCCCTTCAGCCCGATGTCGGCGGTCTGGATGCGCGCGCACGAGTTCGGGCAGCCGTTGACGTGCAAGCTGAGCTGCGTGGGCAGGTCCAGGCCCTCGAGCCGCTTCTCCAGCTCCTCGACGGCGGTGGTCGCGGTGGCCTTCGTCTCCACGATCGCCAGCTTGCAGAACTCGATGCCGGTGCAGGCGATCGTGCCGCGGCGGAACACGCTCGGGCGAGCGGAGAGCCCGAGCTCCTCCAGCTCGGCGACCGCCTGCTCCACGTGCTCCTCGGGGATGTCGAGGGCGAGGATCTTCTGGTGCGGCGTGGTCCTCAGCCGGCTGGAGCCGTGCCGCTCCAGCAGGTCGGCGAGTTGCGCGAGGGAGGTGCCGGACACCCGGCCGACGAACGGCGTGACCCCGATGAAGTAGCGGCCGTCCTTCTGTTTGTGGACGCCCACGTGGTCGCCCGCTGTCGTCGGGGCGGCCGGTGCCGGCCCGTCGGCGAGCGGAGCATCCAGGTACTCGTCTTCGAGCACCTGCCGGAACTTCTCAACACCCCAGTCGGCCAGCAGGAACTTCAGGCGCGCCTTGTTCCGGAGGCGGCGGTAACCGTAGTCCCGGAAGATCTGCACGACGCCGTGCCAGACCTCCGGCACGCGCTCCGCCGGGACGAACGCGCCCAGCCGCTCCGCGAGGCGCGGCGTCGTGGAGAGGCCGCCGCCGACCCAGAGGTCGAAGCCGACGCCGTGGTCGGGGTGATCGACGACGACGAAGGAGACGTCGTTGATCTCGTGCACGACATCCTGGCTCGGGTGTCCGCTGATCGCGGTCTTGAACTTGCGCGGCAGGTTCGCCAGCTCCGGGTCGAGGAGAAACCGGTCGGCGATCTCTTCGATCAGCGGCGTGGGGTCGATCAGCTCGTCCGCGGCGATCCCCGCGACCGGCGAACCGAGGAAGACGCGCGGCACGTCGCCGCACGCCTCCGTCGTGCTCAGGCCGACGGACTCCAGGCGGCGCCAGATCTCCGGGACGTCCTCGACCCGGATCCAGTGCAGCTGGATGTTCTGCCGGTCGGTGAGGTCCGCGGAGTCGCGTCCGAATTCCGTCGAGATGCCCGCGATCGTCCGCAGCTGTGCGGTGGTCAGCTGTCCGCCGTCGATGCGGACGCGCAGCATGAAGTACTCGTCCTCGAGCTCGTGCGGCTCGAGCGTCGCGGTCTTGCCGCCGTCGATTCCCGGCTTGCGCTGGGTGTAGAGCCCCCACCAGCGGAAGCGTCCGTGGAGGTCCGTCGGGTCGATGGAGGCGAACCCGCCGGTGGCGTAGACGCTCTCGATGCGCTCACGGACGGCGAGCCCGCCGTCCTCCTGCTTCCACACCTCGTTGCCGTTCAGCGGGGTCTTGCCGTCGACCGCCCACTGACCGTTCGGTCGCGCGTCCGGCCGACGCGACCGGGTCGCCGCCGGCGGCGCGGTGTGCTTTTCCGAAATCGTCACCGAGAGTCCTTCCTCCGCGCGATGGCGGATCAGGTAAGGAACCTAAGGCGAAGGCGGCGACGGACGGAAGGACGCCCGTCATATTTGGACTCAATCCAGAAAGCTGTGGGAGTCTTCATGGATGCACCACCGAGCTCCCGTGATCGCTCTCCTCACGGTGTCGCACGGGACCTCCGACCCGCGCGGCCAGGAGGCGGTCGCCCGTTTCGCGACGGCGATTCACGAGAAGGTGGACGCCGAGGCGGCGGCCCACGCGTTCGTCGATGTCCAGCAGCCGCGCCTCTCGACCGTCCTGGCGGAGCTTCCCGCCGACGCCCTGATCGTGATCGTCCCCCTGCTGCTCTCCCGCGGTTATCACGCCGGACACGACCTGCCGGAGGCGGCGGTGCCCTACGGCGATCGAGTCGTCATCGCGCCGCCTCTCGGCCCGGACCCGCGCCTGACGGACCTCCTGGCGCAGCGTCTCGCGGAGGCCGGGCACCACAGCGACGAACCGGTGGTGCTCGCGGCTGCCGGGTCCAGCGACCCTGCCGGGATCGAGGATGCGTCGAGAGCGGCTGTGCTGCTCGGCGAGACCCGGCCCGGAGCGGTCACCGTCGGCTTCCTCAGCGCCGCCGAACCCACGGTGGACCAGGCCGTCCGGGATGCGCGACGAGCCCTCCCGGCGGGAGACTGCCTCGCCGTCGCGAGCTACGTGCTCGCCCCCGGCTACTTCCATGACCGGGTCACCGGAGCGGTCGCCGAGCGCGTCACCGCACCGCTGCTCCCACCCGACGCGCCACCGGACGACCTGCTCGTCGAGATCGCGCTGGACCGCTACTCGGCCGCCCTGTCGGCGTTCGACCCTGCGGCATCGGACTTCGCGGCCCGTGGACGCCGCAGCAGTGCGACCGCGGAGCCGACCAGTCCGTAGGCCGCCCCCGCCAGGAGCACGACCGCGGACACCGCGACGCCCGGAACCGACGTCGCCGACCACTGGGTGAGACAAAGGATCGACAGCGACGCGCACACCGCACTGCCGCCCGCGATCAGGACCAGTGCTCCGACGCGCTCCCTCTGATGCTCAGCCACCGACCCTCGTTCCGTTGCCGCTGCCGCGGCTGCGGCAACGGAACGAAGGCTATGGGGGTCCCGCCGTCAGGGGAAGCTCTCGTTACCCCGTATTGCATGGCGGCCAGGTCAGCCCCTCACAGGCTGACCGGTCTTCGGGTCGAGGAAGAGCGTCCGCGAGCCGTTCTGCCCGCCGTGGTCCCCGTCATCGTCGCCGTGGCCGTTGCCGTGCCCGGAGAACGAGAACATGTTGTTCAGCGTGCCGGCCTTCTGGTCGAACGAGGCGTTCCCGATCCGGCCGGTGCTCCAGTTGTCCTCGATGAAGCGAAGGATGGAGGTCTGATCGGTGGTGGTGTGGTCCACGAAGTTGCTCTTCGCGTACGGCGAGATGACCAGCAGCGGCAGACGCGGACCGTAGCCGCAACGGTCCAGGTAGCCACCGAGGATGTTCGCCGGGTTGGTCCCGCAGTTGGTTCCGCCGGCCAGCGCGTCGACGCCGGGGTCATCGGACTGGTTCACGATCGGGCTCATCTGGTGGTCGTACCAGCCGTCGCTGTCGTCGTAGGCGAGGATCACCGCGGTGCTCTTCCAGTCCTGCGTCTTCTGGAGCTTGTTGATCGTGTCGACCACGAACGCCTGCTCGTCGATCGGGTTCGAGTAGCCGGCGTGGCCGTCCTGCGCGGCCGGGGCCTTCAGGAAGCTGACGGCCGGCATGCTCTTCGCATTCACGGCGGACCAGAAGTCCGTCAGGTCGTACTGGTGGTTGGCCGGACCGTTGTGACCCACCTCGGCGACGGATGCCGGCGGGGTGTGCTGGAGGTTGGCGGTGCTGGCGAAGTACTGGAACGGCTCGTGGTGAGGGATGTAGGACTTCGACGTGACCGGCGTGCCGACCGTCGTGGTGCTGGTGGCGGCGCAGTCGCGGAACCCGCCCTGGAACCATCCCCAGCTCACGTTCTTGGCGTTCAGCAGGTCGCCGACGTTCTTGTTCTTCACATCGGTCGACGTGGTGGCGTCACGCGAGTCGCAGATGTCGCCGGCAGGCTGCGGGTCGCCCACGACCGTGGTGTTCGCCGTCACCGCCGACGACGTGGTGGCGAACCCGTGGGTCTGGCCGGAGGCCAGGTTCAGCGCGCCGACGGTGGAGGGGCCGAACGTGGTGCCGTACGAGTTGTCGCTCATCGCGAAGTGCTGAGCGTAGTTCCAGAGGCCGGTGACGGTGTTCCCGTCGTAGTAGCCCATGACGAGGCCCGCGCCCTTGCCGTAGTCCACGCACGTGCCGGCGCCGCGGCCCACCGTCTCGACGAACTTGTCCATCAGGCCGGAGTCGAACGCCTTCTGCTCATCCGTATACGTGTGGTCCTGATCGCAGGTCTGCGCCTGGCTCGGGGTGAGGCGGAACGGCTGGACAGAGTTCGGGTTGTTGGGGGCCTGCAGCGGTTCGTTGAGCCCGTTGATCGTCGGGGTGTCCGCCGCCGCGGTGAAGCGGGTCTCCCCAGACAGGTTGGCGGCGTTGGGGTAGGTCGCGAAGTAGTGATCGAACGACACGTTCTCCTGGAAGATGACGACGACGTGCTTGATCGGCGTCGTGGTCGCGCTGGCGGGCGGCCGGCCGCCGTCGTCCGTGTGACGGGACGCGACCGCTGGAGCGACCGCCCCGGCAGCGATGAGCGCGGCCGCACCCACGGCGGCCGCTGCATGCTTGATCGTGAATGTGAACACCAGGCGTTCTCCTCGGCGAGTCGGCGGTCACGGGCCACTCCCACGACCGTCTGCCAGTGTGGCACCACCCCCGGACGGGTGCCAGATGCTCCGGCAGACGGCGAGATGACGGTCTGGTGAACACACCTGGTCAAGCGACCCTCCTCGGCATGGGCAAGTGTTTACTGAGCTTCGCTCGAAAGACGGCGCACTGCTGCGGATCCGCTCGCGAGCCGCACCCGGTGGCCGAGAAAGGCAACCGTCCTGGTGGCTGGAAGACCGCGGCCGAGATTCGCCAGCTCGCGGACGAGCGGTACGAGTTTGTTCAATGGCACCGCGACTGGCTGAGCCTGATCGCGGACCCGCTCGAGCAGTCAGGCCGCGAAACGCTCAACGACCTTTCAGACGATGAAACTCGACGACGTTGTAGCCGTCGAGGCGGCAAGAGAGCGCCGACATCCGAAGATTGACCCGTGATCAGACGGCGGGAGGGCGTGCCTGGATGACGCTGCCGCGCGCGCTTTCCTTCTTGCGACAGCAGTTGGAGCCCACGTGATCTAGACGGGCGTCGGTTGCGAACCGAGGAGAGTCGGCACCATGGAGGACCGGTCTAGCCAGGTGGCCAGGTCACGGTCGATCATCTGGGCGAGTTTGCGACAGGCCTGGTGCCCTTCCTTTGCAGTCAGCCGCCGGCCCTGTCCTGGGAGGGGAAAGCCGTTGATCAGGGGCTCGTGGTGAGCGACCCGATTGCGGAGGGCGTTCACTGTACGAACAGCTTCGTGGGCCCACGGCCTCGTGTACCGAGCGTGTTCAGCTCGCGCCACGGCGGCACCGCCCCTGAATGCCTGGTGGAGCGAATTACGCCACAAGAATTCGTAGTCGACCCGATAGCGTCGGGGCTCGCTTCCGAAGTGATCGCCGGCGTCCAGCAGGTTCGCCCAAAAGCCAAACATGCAGCGGGCAACCAGCCGCCCTGGTAGCCGAGGATCGAGGCGGTTCCTGCGGACCCCGTTGGGGAGGTCTTCCCACGCGGTGCGTAGTTGCCTGAGAGTGCGGTCGTCGAGCTCGAGTTTCGGGTTCTCATACCAAGTCTGACCCCACACGGAACTCAGCGCCAAGTGCATCGCGTTACGCATCGCCACTTCGAGAATCGCGATGTCCGCGAGGATTGCGATCGACAGATCCCGATCCCATACGTAAAGGGCCCGCGCCAGCGCACGGTCACCATTCGCCGCGGCGAGGTAGGTTGCGAGGCGGTCGGCGGAGATGGCCTGGTCGAGAGCCGACTCTTCTCGTGCGAGTCGGACCGCTGCGGCGGTTGCCTCAAGTTCCCCTGCCCCCGTCGCACTCTCGCCTATCAGCGCTGCGTCGTCTGACACTGGACTCCTTCCCGAACACGCCTTAGACTAATAAAACAGAAGTCCCCGGATTTCGCCTCTCTGGACATGAGCCATGAAGCGACCGGGGTTTTTCTTTTGCGCCGACGCTCCTAGTCCTCGTCGAAGTACTTTGCGGCCTCCCGGCGAATCTGAGTTAGTCGTTTTGAGACGGGGCTGTGGTTGGCATACCCAAGTTGCCGGGCAACCTCTGAGGTGGAGTATCCGCTGCTCAAAAGAACCACGATCTCACGATTGCGGCGATCGAGAAGCGACAGAAAGTCGTTGGTCACCAAAGCCCCATCGATATCGCTTTGCGGCCCCTGCACAGGGATTGTGTCGGTCAGCTCGACGAACCGCACCTTCACCTTCGATCGCTTCCGGTAGAGCTTGCGTTCGAAATCTTCGCGCGCGAACGACCACGTCGAGGAGAAATCGTCCTCCACGCGATTGGCGCGGACTGCCTCCAGGATCCCTCGAAGCCGCCCATCCCTATCCGCCGCTTCGGCGGTCTCTGCGACGACGTCCGCGGCGTCCTCTTCGCCGGTCCAGATGTCACCGCCCCGCAAGGGATGCACGCCAAGCGCCCCATCGAGCACCGAACCATCCTCCAGGGTCACTGGCTGTCCCGCCCCGGCGAACCCTTTGTCCACACGCCCGTACTCGGCCAGACGCGCCTGCATCACCTGGGTGACCGCGGGCAGCCAGAAGTCGAGATTGTGGGACAGCATCCGAATCGGATCGTCTTTGGAAAAGGCACGCATCGGCGACCCGGACACAAGTTGCGGCCAGATCCTCGCAGCCCACGCCCGACGGAGTCTGTCCGAAAAATCGGAAGGAAGATACGGCTCAGGGTCAACGCGCTCGACTAGGAACGGCCACTGTCCAGCACGCATCAACGGCAATCCGAACGCGTCCAATGCTTTCAAGGGAAGAAGATGCACCAAAGGCGCATATTCGTAGTACCGGGACGGAGTTCGCGGAACGAGTGTCACGTTCACATCGCCGAGCTCCGCGATCCGACGCATCGGGGCCGGAAGCTCGTCCTCATCAAAGTAGCGGCGCCGAAACTGCGCCGACTCCCACAGCATGTTCCATTGCGAGACGGCCACGGCCGTCTTCACATCGCTCCGACGTAGCCAGATGGCCGCATACTCCGGCGGCGCCGGAACGGTCGCCCGCACGATCCCGTCATAGAGGAACGCCGCCGACATGTTGGTTAGTCGCGGGTACATCCCTGGCTCGACTTCTTCCCGAGGAATCAGAAAGTCGTCTCGACGCCAGTCTCCTCCGGCGGTTGCGTCGCGGTCCATGCGGGCTTCCCCCGTCGATATAGCTGATGTGCTCATGCCTTACCTACGACAGTAGAACCCCGATCCGTTCCATCCCGGCAAAATCGGCAGATGATAGTCCCGATAGAAGGTGGCCTCCACTACCAACTATTGATATTCAACGTTATGTCCAACTGATGCCGGCCTCTTCCCATTCGATGCGAATACGAGGCCTGGACCAACTTTGGTGAGGCCTGATCAACAGGCCGACGGCTGCATCTCCACCGGACTGGCGAACCTGCCAGCCTGCGGTGATGAAGCCGGAAGACCGCTTCCAATCCCGCCGTGGGACGATGCCCAGACGATGTTTGGCAGCGCAACGCCGACGGGCAGGGGAGCATCGAGCCTGGTGCGGTCAGACGTCACAGCACAACGGTCGGCGGAAACCAGTTTTCTCTAGAGAACGATCAAGGCGAACGCGTGCTGGAATTCGGGCTACGGCTCGGCAGTTGCGGTCCCCATGCGCTTCTGAACTCGCCCCTACCGCAGGCGCCTCCTGGTGGCGTTGAATGTCGCCTGTGTTCGATTGGGTCCTCGTCGCCGACCTCGGCACCGCCGTGGGCACCACCGTGCTGGCCGTCGCGACGTTCGTCTCGACACGGTCCGCCAACCGGTCGGCGCGGGTCGCCGAGCGGGCGCTGCTCGAGGGGATCCGGCCCATCCTGCTCCCCTCCAACTGGTCCGACGCTCCGCAGAAGGTGCGGTTCACGGACGGCAGATGGATGACCGCACTCGGCGGTCGTGCCGCCCTCGAGATCACCGATGAAGCGGTCTACCTCGTGATGTCCGTGCGCAACGCAGGAGCCGGAGTCGCGATCCTGCACGGCTGGCGCCTCTCCACGGATCCCCGGGCACCCCTCCCGCGGCCCGAGGAGTTCCATCGGCTGACCCGCGACGTCTACGTGCCGACGAGCGATCCCGGCTTCTGCCAGGTCGCCATCAGGGACCCGCAGTCGGCCGACTACCAGGCGGCGCGGGAGGGGTCCCTCGGGGATGGGTTCTCGGTCGACGTGCTGTGCGGGGATGCGGAGGGGTCGCAGCGTGTGATCTCCCGGTTCTACGTCTCGCACGGCCCACCCGGGCAGGGCGATCACGAGCAGGACTGGGTCCTGCTCGTCTCACGCCACTGGAACCTGGACCTTCCCGCTCCCCGTCAGTAGCGCTGCGCACCCCTCAGAAGACGCTGTATCCGCCGTCGACCGTGAGCACGGAACCCGTCATGAAGCTGGACGCCGCACTGGCGAGGAACACGATGGCGCCGCCGAGTTCTTCCGGTTCGCCCGCACGCTGCTGCGGAGTGTCCTCGATCCAGTAGCGGTGGAACTTCGGGTCATCGATCGGAGACATCTCGGTGTGCATGTAGCCCGGTGCGAGCGCGTTGACGCGGACGTTGTGCGGCGCCCACTCCGCCGCGAGGCTGCGGGTGAGGTGGTGGACCGCCGCCTTGGACGCGTTGTACGCCGGCTGCCACTGCGGACGGTTGACGATCGACGCCGACATCGACCCCACGTTGATGATGGAGCCGCCGCCCTCGGCGATCATGTGCCGGCCGAACACTTGGCTGGCCATCCAGAGCCCGTCGACGTTCACGCCCATCACGTGGCGCCACTCCTCGTCCTTCACATCGACCGCCGGCCTGTGGATGCAGACGCCGGCGTTGTTGACCAGGATGTCTGCACGCCCGAACTCGGACACGGTCCGCTCGAGCAGCCTTTCGATGTCCGGGCGCGACGTCACGTCGGCTGCCACTCCGATGGTCCGGCCGCCGCGATCCGCCAGTTCGGCGCTGACCGCCTCAGCCTCGCCGCTGTCGCGACCGACGACCACGACGTTCGCGCCGGCTTCGATGAGTGCCTGGGCGAAAGCGCGACCCAGGCCCCGTGTGGATCCCGTCACCACCGCCGTCCGACCGGACAGGTCGAACTGGTCAAGAACGTTCATGGTGCCTCAGAGTACGCAGCGCAGAGGGATGGAGGAAGCCTCCTGGCTCGAGACACTCCTCGATTCCCGACTGGCTGTAGCTCACGACTTCGGGCGCGTCACTGGAGTGTCGTGGACGAGTCCGCCGGATCGAGCCGGACGATGGTGAACGAGAAGGGCGGGAGGGGGATCCCCCGGCTGTGATCAACGCCGACCACACTCACCGGCTCAGCCGGCGCTTCCTGGAACGGCTCTCCCGCGTCCGGCTCGGCGGACAGCGAGACGGTGTCGCCCTGTCGTACCGGCTCGCCCGACGCACGGGTCACGTCGAGGACCGCCGGTTGCCCCGTAGCGTTCACGGCTTTGACGAAAACAGCGCGGTCGGTGGAACGCGACACGGCTGCCACCGAGATCCGCCGCTCCGGCAGACCGGAGTCTGTGAAGTCGAAGATCGTCACTCCGTTGAAAACGCAGACGACCCGCTCGCCTCGCCCTGTCACCCGGATCTCGAGGTCACCGCCCGCGCTGTCCTTCGGGAGCATGGGAACCGGCTCGAGCACGTCGTCGGTGATGCCGTCCGTTCGACGTTGCAGCATGTGGAACCGATTCCCCCAGGTGCCGAGGTGCCACTCGAAGGCGTCGTTGTCCGAGTCGACGGCGCCGAAGGCCACGATGAAGCCGTTGCAGCCGTTGACGAGCTCCACCCGCAGCTGGATCGTGTAGTCGGGGAGATCCGTGCTGAGCGGGAGAGCGGTGAAGCGGTCGGAGCCCTCGGCACTCACCGTCACGATGTCGGAACCTGTGATGCGTGCGCCCTGAATCGCCAGCGTTCCGGTCTGCGCCTTGACGGCCACACTGGAGCCCGGCACGACGCCCCGGGTGAACTCCGGTACGCCCGACGTTGTGACCGGGAGGGAGGCATCCCCGGCGGCCATCGCGTGCATGCGCTGCACATGGTAGTTGAAAGTCGGGAGCACGCGTTCGTTGTCGAAGTAGATCAGGTCCGGCACCCACTGCGTCCTGTCGATCTTCGCCAGCAGGGGCGCGTACGAGGCCAGCCGGACGATATCGCCGTTTCGCTCCATCCCCATCATGTAGGCGGCTTCGGCGAGCGCGCAGAGCAGGCTGTTGCCTCGTGAACCGTACTCGCCGATGTACACGGCCGGCCCCGACCGGTCATAGCCGTCGAAGCGATCCAGGTGCTGGAAATACCAGCTGGGGGCCTTGTACGAGTGCTCGTCGACGATCGGGACGGCCAGCCGGCGCGCGAGCTCCCACCCCCGCTCGTAGTCGCTGCCGAACGGGAACGGACCCGCGGTGCCGATCACGGTGATCTCGGGATGTGCGACCCCGACCGCCTCGAACAGCCGCTGGAATCGGTCGGTGAACTGGTCCGTGATCTCGTCTTCGTTCCCGATCCCGAGGTACTCGAGCCCGAAGGGCTCCGGATGCCCGGCTTCGGCCCGCCGGCTCCCCCAGCGGCTGCTCACCGGGCCGTTCGCGTATTCGATCAGATCGAGGACATCTTGAATGTAGGCGTCGAACTCGTCGTCGGGGATCGCCTGTTGCCCGCCGAGGACGTTCTGGCAGCACACACCCGCAGCCACGACCGGGAGAGGCTTCGCACCGATCTGCGCGCAGAACCGGAAGTACTCGTAGTAGCCGAGACCCATCGACTGGTGGTAGCCCCACAGATTGAAGTTCTGCGTGCGGCCCTCTACCGGTCCCAGCGTCTCTTTCCAGTTGTACAGATTCTGCAGCCCCATCCCGTGGGCGATACAGCCTCCCGGGAAGCGGACGAAGCGCGGCCGGAGGTCGGCGATGGCGCTCGCGAGGTCCGGCCGAAGACCGTTGTCGCCGCCGAAGGTCTCCTCGGGGAAAAGGGACACGAGCCCGACTGCTGCGCGGCCGTGAGGGAGCGAGACACGCAGGCTGCTTCCCGGTTGGGTTGCGGCGGAGGTCATGACGATTCGATGAGCCACCTCTTCCGGCCCCAGTGCGATCGAGGCCGTCGCCAAGGGCGTATCGCCTGGTCCGAGGAGTTCGATGTCGAGCTCGGCACCCGGTGCCGGTGCGGTCGCCCTCAGGCGGAGGATGTAGCGAGCGCCGGCGCGGACCGATATGCCGTCGAATCCCTGATTCGTGATCGACGCCGGTCCCGTCGTGGCGTCCAGCAGTATCGGCAGGAGAGCGCCGTTCTGGTGTTCGACGTGACCGAGGGTCTCCCATCCGGTCAACGCATGCCAGTCCGGTCGATCGACGGCACTGAAGGAGAAGGAGCGGTTGCGGATCAGTTCCGCATACAGCCCGCCGTCGGCGGCATAGTTGATGTCTTCGAAGAAGACTCCCCACAGGTCCGTGCTGATCGGTCTCGGGTTCTCATCGTCGATGTGGACGGTCAAGCGGACGGGTTCGGCTGGTGCCATGATGAGGTCTCCAGATATGCGCGCTCCAAGCGGGCGCGTTCGGTTGCGGTGATCGGGATCACGGAACCGTGGCGGGCTCCGTGCGGAAGTCGAGTGGCGGAGAGGTGCTGCCAGTCGCCCGAGTGCGGCGTCTCGCTGCGGTAGAGCTGGTAGCCCCGCTCCCCGAATTCGTCGAGCAGGAGGTACGCCGCCGTCCCGTCCGCAGACGAGAACGCGGCCGGTCCTTCGGCGCGCGACTGAGTCCCGGTACCGAGATCGGCGGCGACGACCGCGAAATCCGTTGACAGCATCGACTGCCCGATCTCCTGGCGGACGAACTGCGAACGGAAGGCGGGATCGGCCGACAGAGAGTCCGCCGAGAATCGGGCGAGACCTCCCCGCCAGGCCAGGAACGTCACATCGATGACGTCATGACCCGGGTCGAGGTAGGTCTGCGCCGGCGTGAAGGAGGTGAAGTCGCGCGTCTCGCTCACGAGGATTCGCTGATGGGTCTGATCGAGGCGAGCAGCGCCGTCCGCATACAGCGCGCTCGCGAAGAACACGAGCCAGGTGCTGCGCTCCGGCGACCAGAATGCCTTCGGCGCCCAGGTGTTGCCTGCGCCGGCGGGCGCGACCTCCGCGAGTCGTCCGGCTGACCACTCGATCAGGTCGTGGCTCTCCCAGACCACGATCGATCGACTCCCCCACCGAACCGCGCGCGCCCAGTCCTCGTCAGGATAGGTGCGCAGGTCCGTCGCGAGCACCACGAACGTGCCCCGTGCATCGTCGCGGACGATGAACGGATCGCGCACGCCACACTCGCCGACCGCCGACCTCAGCACCGGCCGCCCCCCGTTGAGCTCCCTCCAGCTGTCCGGTTCCCGGCTGGGCGTCAGGGCGAATCTGATCTGTTCGGCATCCGGGGTGTTCCCGTTGACGAAGTGCGCGAGCAGGAAGCCGTCGTACGACGCGGTCACCGTGCCCCTCCCGAAACCCGTCGGCGTGAGGTTAGATGTAACGTTATAGGACGCGCTGCCGTGACACGGTTTCGCGGGGAGAGGGAAGAGCATCCATGGTGACCATCAACGACATCGCGAAGGCGGCAGGGGTCTCCCCGATGACGGTCTCGAACGTCATCAACCGGCGCCCCCACGTAAAGGACACCACCCGGGCGAAGGTCCTCCAGACGATCGAGGACCTGGACTACCGGGTCAACGTCGCGGCGCGGAACCTTCGGCGCGGTCGGACGCACACGATCGGCCTGGCCGTGCCGGAGATCGACCGGCCCTATTTCGGTCAGCTCGCGGCTGCCGTGATCGAGCACGGCAACCGCCACGACCTCCACGTCGTCATCGAACAGACCGGCCGCTCGAAGGAGAACGAGCTCACCGCGCTGGCGCTGTCGAGGGTCCGCCTGTACGACGGCCTCATCCTGAGCACTGTCGGGCTGGGGGAAGCGGACGTCGACATGCTGCGCGTCGACTTCCCGGTGATCATCCTGGGTGAGCGCATCTTCCAAGGTCCGGTCGACCATGTGGCGATGCCGAATGTCGAGGGCGCGCGCGCCGCGGTGTCGCACCTCATCGATCGAGGATGCCGGCGCATCGCAGCTCTGCATGGGCCGTTGGGAAGCGACACGGACGTGTCGAGCCTGCGTCACGACGGGTACCGGCGTGCCCTGCAGGATCACGGGATGGACGAGGACCCTGCCCTGACCCTGGTGCTGGACGACTTCTCGCCGGCCAGCGCGGTGAAGGCGGTCCGTGAGGCGCTGGCCGGTGGTGTGCGCTTCGACGGACTCTTCTGCGTCACCGATTATGTCGCGCTCGGGGCGATCCGTGGCCTGGCGGACGCCGGGCTGTCCGTCCCGACGGACGTCAAGGTGATCGGCTTCGACGACGTCGAGAGCAGCCGCTTCCTGACCCCGTCGCTGTCGAGCGTGAACCCCTCGCACGATCTCATGGCGGCGAAAGCCGTGGACCTTCTCGCCGCCCGGATCAGCCGCGAAGCCGGTGACCCGGTCGAGTTCATCAGCCCGTTCCAGGTCATGGAACGCGAGTCGACCGGGGTCGTGTAAGCCAGCGCGGCACTCCAGGGGGCGGCCGGTCATCCCTTGACGCTGCCGCTGACGAGGCCGCTGACGATCTGACGCTGCGCGACGATGAAGAAGATCACCATCGGGATCAGGACGATGACGCTCAGCGTCATGAAGGCGGGCCAGTCGGTGGTGAACTGCCCGACGGCGGAGTACACCTGCAGCACCAGCGTCTGCTTCTCCGGCGAGTTGATGAACACGTTGGGTGTGATGAAGTCGTTCCACACCCACATCGTCTGGAACACGCCGACGGTCACCAGAATCGGCCGGATCAAGGGCAGCGTCACCGACCAGTAGACGCGGAACGCGCCGGCGCCATCGATCCGCGCCGCCTCGAACAGCTCGATCGGAATGGTCCTCATGTAACCGATGATCAGGAAATAGCAGAAGATCGAGCCGCACGAGTACATGACGATGAGCCCGTTGAGGGAGTCCACGAGCTGGACGCCCGCGAGCATCCGGTAGAGCGGGATCAGCGTCGACTGCCCGGGGATGAGGAACGCGATGACCAGGATCACGCCGAGCACGGTCGCGAAGCGGCCCTTGCCGATGAGGACTCCGAACGCGGCCATCGAGCCGATCACCAGCATCAGCACGATGGAGATCACGGTCACGTACAGCGTGTTCGCGAACGCCTGCACGATCGGGGTGGTCTCGAACACGTGCAGGTAGTTGCCGAGGTAGAGGCTCGACGGCAGGGCGAGCGGGTTCGCAGCGGTCTCGGGTTGCGTCTTCAGCGTGTTGACCACGATGTAGTAGAAGGGGACGGCCACGATGCACGCGATCGGGACCATCACGATGCTCCGGATGAGCCCACGACTCTGTTTCATGAGTAACGCTCCTCGAGACGACGGGAGAGAGCCAGCTGGCCGAGGATGATGACCCCGACGGCAATCAGGAAGAGCACGCTGAGTGCCGATGCCTTACCGATATCGGACTGGGCGATGCCGTTCTCGATGATGGTCTGGGTCAGCGTCCTGGTGGCGAAACCGGGACCGCCCTTGGTGAGGGTGAACGGCAGGTCGTAGACCTTGAGCCCTCCGGTGAGCAAGAGCAGCTGGCTGACCGTGATCGCAGGGGTGAGGAGGGGAAGCGTGAGGCTCTTGAACTCCTGCCACCTGCTGGCACCGTCGATCTTCGCTGCTTCGAAGATGTCCGACGGCAGCGCCTGGAGGTAGGCCAGATAGAGCATGGCGTGCCAGCCCGTCTGCGCCCAGATGGCGACCAGGATGACACTGAGCTGCGCCAGCGTCGGATCGGACAACCACGGGATCGGTGCGACGCCGAGGTATCCGATGATCGAGTTGATGACACCCGACCCGAGCGGGCTGAGGATGAACGCCCACACCAGTCCGAGAATCGCGACACTCGGAACGGCCGGGAAGAAGAAAATGGAGCGGACGAAGCCCCGACCGACGAAGCGACGATTCAGGACGAGCGCGAGCGGGATCGCGAGCACCGTCACGAGGATGGTGGTGGCGACCGCATAGAAGAGGGTGAACCCCAGCGCCGAGAGCATGGACGAGTCCGACCAGATCCGCACGTAGTTGGAGAACCCCACGAATGTAGGCGTCGCGACGTACCCGTTGTAGTCGGTGAAGGAGTAGTACACCGACTGCGCCATCGGGATGAGGTACAGGACGACGAACACGATGAGGATCGGGAGGGTGAACCAGTAGGCGGCGAAGCCTTCCCTCGCCCGCCGGAATCGTCGTCTCGTGAACTCGACTGTTCGCACGTCGCGGCCGGTTTCCGGCCGTTCTACGGTTGTTGCGCTGGCCATCATGGCACTTCCTGTTCGGTATGACCCGAGGGCGGCAGCCGGCCGGGGGAACCGGCCGCCGCCCCCGGAGCTCACTGAAGCGACTTGAGCTTCTCGTCCATGCCTTTGGCGAACTGGTCCGGCGAGATGCTGCCGGAGATGGTCTGCTGCATGAGGGCGACCGCTTCACTGTTCATCACATCACTGTGGGTCGGCCAGCTCACCTGCGGAAGGTAGAACTGTCCGGCACGGACGGCCTCGGTCATGGCGGAGAGCGCGGGGTCCAGAGTAGGGGTGAAGTCCTTCGTCGTGGTGATGGACTGCGTCGTCTTCTGGTAGATCTGGACGCCCTTCTTGCTCTGGAGGAACTCGACGAACTTCTCGGCGGCGTCGGGGTTCTTGGCCTTGGCATTGATCGCGTACCCGGGCGAGACCGCGCCGGCCCAGTAGGGCGTGCCGTCGGCGGTCGGGACCGGGAGATACTGCAGTTTGAGGTCCGGTGCCGCCTGCTGGATCCCGCCGAGCGCCCAGGAACCGGTGGCGATCATCGCTACCTTCCCTTGCTCGAACTGCTGCAGCACCTGGTCTCCGGTCAGGCCCGCGACGCTTCGTGGTTCGATCCCCTTCTCGAAGAGCTCGTTCCACGTCTTCAACGGTTGCGTCCAGGTCTTCTGGAACGTGGTCTTTCCCGCCCAGATGTCCGCGTCCAGCTTGCCGCCCATGCCCTGGTTCTGCAGCCCGACCAGCGCCGCGATCGTCACCGGGATGCCGTCGCCTGCCTCATAGAACGGGGTGATTCCCGCATCCTTCAGCTTGAGCCCCAGGTCGAGGAAGTCCTGCCAGGTCTTCGGCGCTCCGGTGTAGCCGACTTTTGCCAGGAGGTCCTTGTTGACGAGGATGCCGCCGCCCCAGGAGGCCGTGGCCGCCCCATAGACCTTGCCGTCCTTGGTGTAGGTGGCCTTCGCCGCGGGCGCGATGTTGGAGATCCACGATTCGCCGCTGAGGTCTTTCGCGAAGCCGCCGTCCATGATCTGGGTCTTGTTCTCGGCGGTGATGATGAAGACGTCGGGTGCGGTGCCGGAACCGAGCAGGGTCTGCAGCTTCTGGATGTACTGCGGGACGGGCGGCGCATAGGACGCCTTGACGGTGTAGCCGGGGTTCTCTTTCTGGAATTCATCGAGCACCGGCTTGATGGTCTGCTGGTTGTCCCAGGAGAGGAACGTGACGGTCTTCGATTCGGCGCCGCCCGAGCCGGCGGAGCAGGCGGTGAGGGCGGCAGCAGCCGCGGCGATCACGGAGACGGCCATCAGCGTCCTGGCCACAGCTCGTGGTCGCGAGACGGATCGGAGGTGAAGCGACATTGCTTTCTTCTTTCTCTCAGGTGTCGAGGGTTTCGGGTATTGCTGGGTGTGTCAACCGGATCGAGGGGCTGCCCGGTCGTACGCGGGCGAGGTCGCCCGACGGCAGGTGGATCACGGGGTCGATGACGATCTCGCGATGGAAGCCGTCACCGTCCGGCACGGCGAAGCGGTGATACGCGATCAGCCAGTCATCCGTCTCCGGAACGCGGAGGATCGAGTGGTGTCCGGTGGCGAAGATGCCCTCCCCCGGCTCCTGTTCCAGCAAGACGCCTCGGTCCGTCCACGGGCCGACCGGAGTGCTTCCGGTCGCCCAACGAACCCGGTACTCAGGGTCACGCGTGTCGTTTTCCGACCAGGTGAGGTAGTAGAGCGCGCCTCTCCTGTGCAGATGCGCCGCCTCACGGAAGGTGGGGTGCGTCCATTCGGTGACGTGGTCGGTGTCGATGGAGACCATGTCGTCGTTCAGCCGGGCGATGTGGGCGACCCCGTTGCCCCAGAGGAGGTACGAGGTTCCATCGTCGTCCGTGAACACGGCGGGGTCGATCGCACGCCCGGAGTACTGGCCGTCGGCGACGATCGGAGCCCCTGAATCGCGGAACGGTCCCGTCGGCGACGTCCCGACCGCCACACCGATGTTGTCGTCGGCGGTGAAGTAGAAGTAGTAGAGACCGTTCCTCTCGGTCGCCGCCGGAGCCCAGGCGTGGGCGGTCGCCCAGGACACGTCCCTGCCCAGGCGAAGGATCTCGCCCTGGTCGCTCCAGTTGTGGAGGTCGTCCGAGGCGAGCACATGGAAGGAGTCGGAAGACCAGTCGTCCGACCCGTCAGTGGTGGGATAGAGGAAGTAGCGACCCGCGAACGCGGTCAACGCGGGGTCCGCGTAGTAGCGCTCTCCGTCCTCCTTCGACCGGCTCACGTCCGTGCTCTCCCTTCTTCCGCTGATTCCCGACACTCGATTTATATCGATACATGTTCGGATGTCCTGTATCGTCACATATTCCCTCGGAAAGCGCAACTGAACACCTCTGTCTGCGTCTGGTCGTCGCGCCGGCGCTCTATCTGCTGAGCGACGACACGGACGAAAAGACCAACGTCCACGCCACCGTCGACAACCTCAGTACCTTCGGGCCATGGTGAACGCCGCGGTGGCGACCGCTGCGACACGACATGCTGTGCTCGCCCGGCCAGCGGACCGACTTCCGCTGCTCGTACTGCTCGGCGCCGGTGGCGCGCTTGGAGCAGCGGCCGCCCGGTTCGCCCCCGATCTCATCCTTCGCTGAGGATTTGTGCACTCGTCGGTCAGTGATGTCGGCCACACTGGAGAAGAGGAGGATCCGCGTGAGCACCCTGAAACGACCCGATCGCAGCACGGCGTTGGCAACGCTCGGTGGCGCGGCTGCTCTAGCCGCCACCCTGGCGATGGGAGCGGCCATCCGATATGTCCTGTGGGCTCGGGACGACCCGTCACGCTACGAACACGACGTCCGCGAACTCCAGCGTCGTTTCGCTGCCGACCCCGAGCGGGACGGCATCCTCCTGTCCGGGAGTTCGTTCTTCGAACGCTGGACGACGTCGGGCGACGATCTGGCGCCGCTGATCACCGCCAACATCGGGATCGGCGGAACGAGGGCCGGAGACCACATCGCCTACCTCGACCGAATGGTGTTGCCCCGACGGCCGCGAGTGCTGGTGCTGTACATCGGGTCCAACGACATCAGCGGCGCCCCGTTCTTCACGAAGTCGGCCGATCGGACCGTCGACCTGATCATGGAGTACATCCAACGGGTTCAGCGGGCCCTGCCGGAGACGCGGATCTATTACGTAGCGATTACCGAAGCCCCACAACGGGCGCGGGTACGTTCCGAGATCCAGAAGGCCAATCGTCGCCTGGCCGCGGAGAGCCAGTCGGGCGGCTTCCGGTTCATCGACACCTCACAGGCGCTGCTTCGGGCCGACGGGTCCATGAACCGCGACCTTTTCGGCCCCGACCGGCTGCATTTCAACGAGCGAGGCTACCGGGTGTTCGCGTCGGCCGTGCGCCAGGGGCTGGAACCTGAGTACTCTCAGCTCGCCGACGAAGCCTGAACGACCTCTGCCACCACCGCAGCGACTCCGTTCGGTTCGAGGGTCATGCCGGACGCAGCCCCACCGCTCAGCACGTCGGTCCCGGGGATCGCAAGTGTGACCGCAGCGGTCCCGTGGTTGATCACGAAGAGGGTGTCGCCCCGCTGGACCGACTCCACGAATCCTCCGTCACGGCCGCTGTCCGGCCTGCGAACCTCGAGGCCGCTCTCGGCGATCAGCTGTCGAACGATGGCCGCCATATCGTCCTGTCCGAGCCGAGTGGCGAGATACCACGCCGAGCCGTTGCCGCGAACGTTTCTGGTGAGCGCGGGCCAGCCGTCGAGTGGTCCACCGTCGAACGCCGCGACGACCTCGGCCTGCCGGACGTGAACGGTTTCGCTCCACTCGACACCGGTTGCCGAACCATCCGCGAAGAGTGATCCGCAGACCGACACGGTCGGCGGCACGGTCGACTCCGGCGAGACGGGGATGGCGCCCGGGCGCACCCACGCGCCGGCCAGCGGCCAGAACTCCTCTATCCACACCCCGAGCGTCGACTGCAGCTCGCCCAGGTACCCGCCGAGGCGCACCCGGAGGTTCTCGTCGACGATTCCGGTCTGATCGGTGACCAGCACGCTCGACCCGGCGCGCGCAGCCGCATCGATGGCCGCCGCCTGCGCATCCGTCGTGACGAACAGGCTCGGGACGATCACGATCGGGTAACCCGTCAGGTCCTCGTCGCCCCGCGTCAGGTCGACGGTGAGCCCCGCCTCCGTGAGTGCGGCGTGCCAGCGGGCGACCAGCGCCCTGTAGCTCGAGGTGGCCGGGAGTCCTTGCTGCTCGATCGCCCACCAGCTGTCCCAGTCGAACACCAGCGCTGCCTGGGCCTGGACTCGCGCGCCCATCACCTCTCCGAGGCTCTTGAGCTCCGACCCCAGTTGCTCGATCTCCCTCCAGATCCGTGTGTCCGTGCCGGCGTGAGGGACCATCGCGGAGTGGAACTTCTCGGCCCCGGAGGCCGACTGCCGCCACTGGAAGAACAGGATGCCATCCGCTCCGCGGGCGAGAGCCTGATAGGACAGCGCGCGCATCTGCCCCGGCGGCTTCGGCGCGTTCGACGGCCGGGTGTTCACGGCGCTCGGTGACTGCTCCATCAGGATCCACGGCCGGCCGCGGCCGAGTGAACGCATCAGATCCCGTGCCAGGGCCGACCCGCGGGCGGCGTCCGGGTCGGCGGGGTCCGGGTAGAGGTCGTCGGAGATGACATCGACGTGTTCCGCCCAACGCCAGTAGTCGGCACCGCGGAACAGTCCCATGAAGTTCGTCGTCACCGGGATGTCCGGGGTGACCTCGCGGAGGATCGCTTTCTCCTCGAGGAAGCAGGCGAGCATCTCGTCCGAGCTGAACCGCTCGAAGTCGAGGGACTGCGTCGGGTTCGGGTATGCGGCAGTGGCGCGCGGCGGCAGGATCTCGTCGAAGCTCGAGTAGGACTGGGACCAGAAGGCGGTCCCCCACGCCTCGTTCAGTGCCCCGATCGTGTCGTACTTCGCGGTCAGCCACCGTCGGAAGGCGGCGGCCGACTCGTCGCAGTAGCATCGCGCGACATGGCATCCGTACTCATTGTTGACGTGCCACATCACGACGGCCGGATGCGAGCCATAGCGCTCGGCCAGCACGCGCGTCAGCCGGGCCGCGCTCCGCCGGTAGACGGGAGAACTCGGGCAGTAGCCCTGACGCGAGCCCGGCGACAGCCGGACACCGTCCACGGTCACGGGCAGCGACTCGGGGTAGCGGCGCGAGAGCCACGGCGGCGGCGCAGCAGTCGCCGTCGCGAGGTCGACCTTCACTCCGTTGTCGTGAAGCAGGTCGAGCACGCTGTCCAGCCAGCCGAACTCGTACCGGCCCTCTTCCGGCTCCAGCAGCGACCAGGCGAAGACGCCGACGGTCACCAGGTTCACGCCGGCCCGACGCATGAGCTCGACATCCTCATCCCACACCGCCTCGGGCCACTGCTCGGGGTTGTAGTCGCCGCCGAACCAGGGGGTATCGCTGAAAAGAGGACGCATGAGGTGCTGGGTTCCTTTCGGTCGCGCTGGACGCGGACCTACTTGATCGCGCCGGCGCTGATGCCGTCGACGATCTGACGCTGGGCGAAGAGGTAGAAGACGACGACAGGGACGATGGAGATCAGAGTCGCGGCCAGCAGGACCTGGGGCTGCGGGGTCTCGGCCGACACGAAGCTGGTGAGTCCCCGCTGCACCGGCATCAGCGCGTTGTCGTTGAAGATCACGAGAGCCATCAGATACTCGTTCCAGACGGCGAACGCCTGGATCACGGCGACCGCGGCAAGCCCGGGCTTGGCGAGCGGCAGCATGATCCGGAAGAACGTCCCCAAGGCCGAGGCGCCGTCGAGCGCAGCCGCCTCCTCGAGATCCTTCGGTTGCGAGGCGAAGAAGCTCCGCATGATCAGCGTCGAGATCGGAATGCCCGTGGTGATCAGGATGAAGATGTAGCCCTGGCGGGTGTTCGCCAGGTCGAGCGCGAGCAGCACCTTGTACTGGGCGAGGAACATCGCGGGCGCCGGGATGATCATCACAGCGAGGATGAGGGCGGTGAACACGCCCTTTCCCTTGAAGTCGAGCCGCGCCAGCGCGTACCCGGCCAGGCTCGACACCAACAGGATGCCGGCGACCGCGCACAACGTGTAGATGACGCTGTTCGTCATGTACACACCGAGGTTGCCCTTGACCCAAGCCGTGGTGAAGTTCTGCCATTGCGGCACTGCCGGGAGGAGCGCGTCGCCCTTGAGGAGTTCGGGCAGGCTCTGCATCGACCCGGAGATCATCCAGAGAATGGGGAACAGAGCGCTCAGCGCCGCGGAGACCAGTAGCGCGTACAGCGCCACGCGTCCCGGGCGCACAGGCCGACGGCCCGCGCGGGCCTTGGCCGTCGCCGTCTTCTCGGGGAGTCCGACGTACTCGGGTGCATTCGTTGTCGTCGTCATGATCGTCTTCCTTTCCCGCTCAGACGTTCGCTCGACGGCGCGAGATGCCGAGCTGGAGCAGCGACAACAGGATGAGGGCACCGCCGAAAATCACCGACATGGCGGCAGCCGCGCCGTAGTTGTTGTACGTGAAGGCCTGCGTGAAGATCTGGAGGGTGGGCACCATGGTCGTATAGCCGGGGCCGCCGTTGGTGAGGACCTGCACGGTGCCGAAGATCTGCAACGCTGCGAGCAAGGTGAGCAGGCTGACCACTGTGGTCACGGGGGCGAGTTGAGGCCAGGTGATGTACCGGAACTTGGCCCAGCCGCGGGCGCCGTCGAGTTCGGCCGCCTCGTAGAGGTACTTGGGGATGTCCTGGAGGCCGGCGAGGAACAGAATGAAGCCGAACCCCCAGTGCAGCCACAGGAAAACGGCGATGACGGCGAGCATGGCGACGTTGGGGTCGTTCAGCCAGTCGTGCCGGAGGAACCCGAGTCCCGCCCACCCGAGGATCTTGTTCACGATGCCGGAGCGCGGGTCGAGCATGGCCGAGAAGACCATGCCGACGACGACCACCGAGAGCACGCTCGGCAGGTAGTAGACCGTACGGAAGAAGGTGCGGCCCTTGCGGATCGCGTTGACGGCGAGCGCCATGATCATGGCGACGCCGTTCCCGACGACGAAGCCGACGACGCCGAAGATGACCACGTTCTTCATCGATGTCCAGAACGCGACGTTGCGGAAGGCGGCCTGGTAGTTGAGGACGCCGACCCAGGGCGTGTCCGGGCTGACACCGTCCCACGACTGGAAGCTGAGCACGATCGACTCGACGAAAGGCACCAGCGTGAAGACTGCGATCAGGGCGATCGCGGGTGCCAGGAAGAGGTATCCGGTGAGCGCCTTGCGTCCGCCGATCCTGCGCCGCCTGCGCGGCGCTCCGAGGGAGCGCCGCGCAGGTGTGGTGCTGAGGGTGGTCACTGGCTGGCGTCCTGCGCGCTCTGGACGTCGGCGAGCAGGTCCTTCACGGTCATCTGGCCGAGCACGAGGCTCTGTACGTCACGGTTGATCGCATCCGTCACCTGGGCGCTGAACGTGTTGGGGATGACCTGCTGGTTCTTCGTGCCCTCCGCGAAGCCGGTGAGGGTGTCGGGCAGCTTCGCGCTCTTCAGCAGCGACGGGCTGGTCGGGATGATGTACGCCTCCTTGGCGAACACCTCCTGCTGGGCCGGCTCGGTGAGCCACTTCACGAAGGCCAGCGAGGCCTGGACATGCTGGCCCCGCGGGTTGATGACTGCGCCCTTTCCGGGAACACCCGGAGAGCGGGGCGTGTACTTGGCGTCGGACGCCTTCGGCAGTGCCATCGAGAAGAACGCGGTGTAGTCCGGAGCCGTCTTGTGCGCGACCGAGACGCCGGGCGAGGCGTCGAAGATGGTACCGACGCTGTGCTTGGTGAAGAAGTTCGTCTCGACGGTGGGGTTGTCGGTCTGGCCGCCTGGGATGGCGTCACCCTGGATGGCTCCCGCCTTCTTAAGGTCCGCGATCACTTGAAAGGCCTTCGCCCAGCCGTCGGACGTCCACTTGTAGTCGCCCGCGAAGGTGTCGTTGATCTGCTTGTCCGTCAGCCAGTTCGATGCGAGGTACTGCACGAACTGGGGCGTGAGGGACGCGGCGACCGAGAAGCCGCCGTTCGGGTTCTTGTTGCTGGCCGCCAGCTGCTTGATGAGATCCGCGACCGTTTTGGGGGGTTTCGTCGCGTCGATGCCCGAGTTCGCTGAATCTGAGATGAGGCCGTACGCCTGGTTCTCCCAGTGGACGGTGTAGATGCCGGGCTTGACCCCGAGGTTGTTGCCCTTGGCGAACGTCGCGAGCTTGATCACTTCTGGGGTGAAGTTCTTGCTCCACCCGTCCTTGAGTTCCTTGGTCAGGTCGAGCGCCCAGCCGGCCTTGTAGAAGGGTGCCATGGAGACCGGGTTGAACGAGGAGTAGATGTCGGGCATCTGCTTCGACTGTGCGTCCGACTGGAGCTTCGGCAGGTAGTCCACCGGGCCCGGAGTGTCGATGGTGACCGTGACGCCAGTGTCCTCGCCGTACTTTTTGGCGAGTTCGTTCAGCACGATCTCTTGACCCCGCGACTGGTTGAGGAACGTCAGGTGGACATCCTTCTCAGCGGTCGCGGTCGGGGTGGCTGCCGGGCTGTTCGCTGTGCAGCCGGTGAGCAGCAAGGCGGCGACCGCGACGGTCGCGCCTACCGCAGTGGCAGCGCCACGACGGGCTTTGTATCGATTCAACATGCGTGGAAGCATTCGTCCTCACCTTTGAAAGACACCGGAGCGGGTGCGCCGGTCGATGGAATGGAAGTGCAGAAACGCTAACTCTGAGTCGCTCATAGAGTTCGCATTTGGATGGTAACCAGACCGGGCGGCGAAAGTCAATTCTTAGTGGTCAATAGTTTTAAGAAATCTGGTCTATGGTTTCTGCATGACGAATACCGTCGGCGTGCGGGGACCGCGCGGCAGCTATGCCAAGACCAAGGAGCGTCGCCGCGCCATCGCGGAAGCCGCGCTCGAGATCGTGCTCGAGAAAGGCCATCGTTCCCTGATCACGGCAGAGGTGGCCCAGCGCGCGGGCCTGAGCGAGCCGGGCGTGCTCTACCACTACCCCACCAAAGACGATCTGCTGCTGGCGGCCCTCCGGCTCTCCGACGAGCACGAGTGGTCGACGATGCCCTTGGGCGAGTCCGTCCGGCGGGCCCCCGCACGGGCCGCCGAGAGCCTGAGCCGCATCAACGTTGTGCGACTCCACACGGCGATGTTCGGCGAGTCCAGCGACCCAACGCATCCCGCGCACGAGTACTTCAAAGAGCGTTGGCGGGCCGGTGACGAGCGCATGGTGCAGAGCATCGAACGCCTCCAGGCGGCCGGTGTGGTCGACGATGCTATCGAGCCGTACCGGGCTTCGCGCTGGATCCACACCGCGTGGGAGGGCCTGCAATTGCAGTGGCTGGCGGAGCAGGACTTCGACATCGCGACGGAGCTCCAATCGCTGATCGAACGCGTCCTCGGCGTGACGATGGCCGAGATCGACCAGGCGAGCGCGCCCCGCGGCTGACGTCGCTTACAGGGTCTCCCCCGCGTCGGCCAGCAGGGTGCTGCCCGTCATGATCAGGGAGAGGTCGCTGGCCGCGAAGAGCACGACGCGCGCGATGTCGTCCGGCGTACCCAGTCGTCCGATCCTGCTCTGACTCATGACGTCGAGAGGCGGCATCTCGATTCCGGCCGCCGCTGCTTGCTCGGCGCCGGCCTTGGCCGCGGCGAGGTTCCCTTCGGTGGGGACGAAGCTGGGCGCGACGCCCAGCACGCGCACGCCGAGCGGCGCCAGATCGACGGCGAGCGACTTGGTGAGCCCCAGCGCAGCGTGCTTGGAACTGACGTAGGCCGCCATCCCGGGGAACGCGACCTGGAACCCGGCGGTCGAAATGATGTTGACGATCACGCCCCCGGAACCGTCCGCCGCCATCCGACGGGCCGCTTCGCGGGACCCGAGGAAGACACCGCGAGCGTTGACGGCGAAGACCCGGTCCCACATCTCGTCCGGCATCTCGAGCACAGGGGCGTTGGGGAAGAGACCGGCGTTGTTCACCCAGATGTCGAGGCCGCCGAGTTCCGACACGGCGAGATCGGCGGCAGCGACCACCGATGCAGTATCCGACACATCGGCGCCGGTGCCGATCGCGCTCACACCGTAACGGGCCGCCAGCTCAGCGGCGGCCTCGCGGGCCGGCGCTTCGTTGATGTCGACGATGAGGAGGTCGGCGCCTGCCTCGGCCAGACGTGCGGCGATCGCCTTGCCGAGCCCTTGCGCCCCACCCGTGATGACCGCGCGTCGCCCGGCCAGGGAGACGAGCTGGGCGATCGAAGCGGCGGAGACGTCGGGGAAGGGAAATGGCATGTCAGACCTCCATGGCTGCACGGAAACAATTATTGGCAGACTATGTCATAAATAGCCGTCCGGCAATCGGCTACGGTCGGATCATGGTCGCGACTGCTCGGAATCGTGGACGCCCTCCCGCCGGCGACGAGGACGACCTGCGCACGCGCGCGATCGAACTCCTGCAGCGCCACGGATACCGGAACGTGACGATGGGGCGCATCGCCGTCGAACTGGGCGTCAGCGTGCGGACCCTGCACCGCTACTTCCCTGCGAAGTCCGACATCGTCTGGGGCGGCATCGAGGGAGCGCTCGATGCTCTGCGCCGGATGCTCGCCGACGCCGACGACGACCTCCCGCCCTTGGAGGCGATCGCAGCGGCGATCGTCTCGGTGTTCGCGCAGGACGCCGACGCGTTCGCAGTGGGCCGCGCTCGCATGCGTCTGATCGCCACCGAGCCGGAGCTCGAGACGACCCGACCGGAAACGTACCGGCAATGGCATGACGAGACCGTCGCGTTCTTCGCACGCCGACTCGGGCTGCCCAACGATGACGTCGTTCCCCAAGCGGCCGGCGCTGCCCTGCAATCAGCGATCATGGCCGGCCTCGCCTGGTGGGCCGTGCAGGACGACGATTCGCTCGCGCCGGGGTACGCCGTGGCGCGAGCGCTCCGGGGCCTGGGCTCCGTCGCGCGAGGAGAGAGCCCCGAGCGGCCCACCTGACGGCAGGAGTCCTACTCCGTCAGATCGTCGACCCGTACCGTCGCCCCACCGTAGCGGGCGAATCCGTGACTGAGCGCCGCGCCGTCCTCCCCCGCCCCGAACAGCAGCCGCGTTCCATCCTCAGCCCCCGACCAGGTGGCGCGGAGGCGCATCTCTCCGCTGGGCTCTCCCTGCAACTCCAACTCCGCCTCGTAGACCGCGCCGCCGGCCAGTGAGCCGCTGGACCTCTCGAATCCGTTGTAGACATTGAGCCCGTCGTCGCTGTAGTCGACATACCGGGCGGATGCCGCGAAGCTCCCGCGCCCGTCCGACGTCCGTTCGAATTCCACATAGCCCGACGACGCTCCCGCGATCCGTCCCGACGGGAAGACCGGAGCGGGCCGCGACAACAGCTCGCGGGCGGCATCGCCGCGGATACCGTACGGAGGGGACGGAGTGGGAACGGTCGCGACCGGCTCTCCGGGCGTGTAGTCGCGGAGTTCGGCGGTCTGGATGCGCAGCATCGGGCCGCGCTCGCCGAACGTCCCGCGCAGCATCTCCATCCACATCGCCTTCCGGCCACCCGGGTGCCACGACATGGGCGAGACGTACACCCAAGCCGGATCTGTGCTGTTCAACGGAACGCCCGCGTAGTCGCGTTCTTCCTTCGACCGTTCGAGGTCGACCAGAACGGGACCGATGTTGCCCGTCCGGAACCTGCGCACACCCTCGACGACGTAGAGGTAGATCACCCAGGAGAGCTCCATCGTCACCAGCTGCCCGTGCGGTCGCGGCAGCAGGCCTAGGAAGGTCGGGTCGGTCGCCGGCGACGCCCGAGCAGACATTACGATCCCGAGTCGCTCATCCGGAGACAAGATGGTCGTCTCGTCGTAGCCGGGTGTGCGGGTGACGGCTTCGATGGTCTCCGTGCGGAGGTCCTGCACGACGGAGTCGGTCAGCGCCGCTCCGCCGTCGCCGACGGAGGCGATGGCCGATCCGCCGCGGACGAACTGCTTCACCTCGCCGCCCAGCAGGGGCCGCGTCGTGTAGTAGCCCTCGCGTCGCGGATCAGGCGTCAGCAGGCTCGGGCTGCTGATGATGGCCGGATCCTCGATCGTGTACCGGTCGGGTCCACGGTGCAGCCTCCCGAGCGCGACGACGGCCGACAGGTCGGTGCGAAGGATCGTCCAGGCGATGTGCTCGTCGTCCTGCGACACGATGATCTCCGACCAGTGGTGGGAGGTCAGCGGATCGGAGGTGAGATCCCACGGGTAGTCGACGCCGATCAGGGATGCCGAGGCGGGAGTGTCGAGGTCGGGCGTCACCTCGAGCACGTAGTCGCCCAGGAGAACGCGCCGGTTGTCGGCGAACGGCATGTGCCGGATGCCGTTCGCGGTCGGCTTCTGCGGGATGCGACCGGAGAAGACTTCGGTGAATCCGGAACCGTCGTCCTCGACGACGGCGGCGTGATACCAGTCCTCAGCCGGGTCGTGCTGGTCCGTGCGATAGAGCACGAAGACCTTGCCCGACGGCAGGTAGGTGGCCGAGGGCGCACGCACCTTCTCGGGCAGAGGGACGTTCGCGATCCGGATGCGACCCAGCGATCCTGTCATACGACCACCTTCTCGTGCTTCTCGTGCGACACGAACCATTCCTGAATGGCACCCGCGATCGACTCCGGATCATCCTCGACAGGGAACGCCATCCCCTCTTCGTCGGGCTCCAGCCGCTCGAGAGTCTCCAATTGCGATGCGAGTAGAGCCGGCGGCATGAAGTGCCCAGGGCGAGCCGCCATGCGCGCATGCAGGAGGTCGGCCGACCCCGACAGGTGGGCGAAGACGGCCGCCCCTCCCGTTCCGCCGCGCAGCGCGTCCCGATAGCGCCGGCGGAGTGCGGAGCAGGCCACGACGATTCCGCGACCCGCGCTGAGCTCTGCGGTCATCGTCCGGGCGACCGCGTCCAGCCAGGGCCAGCGGTCGTCGTCGGTGAGCGGCGTCCCGCCGGCCATCTTCTGACGGTTGGACTCCGGGTGGAGGTCGTCGGCGTCGACGAACACGACGCCCAGGCGCTCTGCGAGCTGCCGCCCGATAGTGGTCTTTCCCGATCCCGAAACTCCCATCACGACGATGGCGGGCAGGTCCTTCAGGTCCGAAGTCATCTCAGCGGACGCTCTTCACCTTGGTGAAGATGATGAGTCCGCCGATCAGGGCGAAGACGGCTCCGATGAGATAGAGGGCGGTGTAGTTCTTGTCGGCGCCGACCGCCCCGATCGTGATGATCAACGGTGCGATGAGTGGCGCGATCGCGCTCGGGATCTTCTGGGCGAACGCCACGACGGCGAGGTACCGGCCCGCCTCTGCCCGGCTCGGCAGCACGGCGAACACGATCGCCTGGTCGACGACACTGAAGGCCGCGATCGCGAGCTGCATGATCACCGAGCCGACGATCAACGGGAGGAGCGAGTGGGCGAACGCCTCGACGCAGGCGCCCGCGACGAAGAGCAGCGAGCCGATCAGTGTGAAGAGCTTGCGCCGCCCGAGCTTGTCGGAGAGGAAGCCGCCCAGGAGTGCGCCACCTGCCGCCGCGACGACCCCGATGATGCCGATCGCGGCCACCACACCGGCGACCTGTATCACGGGGATGTGGAGGCGCTGCGCGTAGAAGAAGGTACCGAACGTGGTGTTGAAGTACAGCCCCATGAAGAAGATGAAGCGGCCGAGCCAGTTCCAGCCGAAGTCCGGGTACTTGCGCGGGTTGAACACGTACGAGCTGAACAACGTCTTGACGCCGACCGTGTCGTTGCGGACGATCGCCCGCGAGCTGCCCTCCCGCTTGATGATCACGAACGCGAGGATCAGAACCAGTCCGATGATCGCGGGAAGCACGAAGATCATCAGCGTGGAGGAAACGACCGCGTAGGCGATGCCGATTCCGAACACCGGGGCGATCTGTGTCGTGACCCCGGTGAGGGCGGAGGCGCGCCCACGCTGCTCCTCCGGCACCTTGTCGGCGAGTATTGTCTGGATGCCCTGACCGGCCGTCGCCCAACCCATTAGGCCGACCACCCAGCCGACGCCGACCAGGAAGATATTGGGAGCGACGGCGATGAACGCGACCGCCACCAGACCAACGAGCGAGCCGACGACGATGAAGGGGGTCCGTCGGCCGAACGGCGAACGCAGCCGGTCACTCCACACGCCCAGCAGGGGGCTGAGGACGAGATAGATCAGTTGGGCGGTACCGGTGACGTAGCCGAGCACTTCCTCGTGGCCAGGTGCCAGTTGGGTGACGCGCACAGCGAGCGAGTAGGTCAGCGGCACCATCAGTGCGAGGCTGGCACCGAAGTTCGCCACCGTGATCCAGAACAGGAAGCTGGCGCTAACCCGCTTCAGAGGCGGAGCGACGAGGTCCGGCCCGTTCACTTCCTGGTTCTGCGGTCCTGCGGCGGGACCTGCCGTAGTGGGTAGCACCGTCGTCGCCTCCACTCGCACGGCGCGGGAGGATTTGGTGTCGAGGTTGCTGTACTTTCGCATTGCTTTTGACTCCTTCGTCAAGTGAACAGTGTTCGGGGAGACCGTTTACCAATCGTGGACGGTGCCGTCGGCGAGCCGGTTGTAGGGGAGGTAGGCGCGGATGTACGGGTACTTGCCCGCCTCATCCACGTCGAGCTCGACGCCCAGGCCGGGCTTTTCTCCCGGATGCAGGAAGCCGTCGTGCCAGGTGTACGACTGCTGGAACACCGCGTCGGTCTTCTCGCCGTGCTGCATGTACTCCTGGATGCCGAAGTTGTGGATGGCGAGACCGAGGTGCATCGCGGCGGCCATCCCGACCGGCGAGATGTCGGTCGGTCCGTGCATGCCGGACTTGATCTGGTACTGCGAGGCGTAGTCCAGCACCTTCTTCAGGTGGGTGATGCCGCCGGTGTGCGTGACAGCGCTCCGCACGTAGTCGATCAGCTGCTCGCGGATGATCTGCTGGTAGTCCCAGACGGTGTTGAAGATCTCGCCGATCGCGATCGGCGTCGTGGTGTGCTGCCGGACCAGCCGGAGCGCTTCCTGGTTCTCGGCCGGAGTGCAGTCCTCCAGCCAGAACAGGTCGTACGGCTCCAGCGACTTGCCGAGCTGCGCCGCTTGAATGGGCGTCATCCGGTGGTGCCCGTCGTGCAGCAGCGGCAATTCGGGCCCGAACTCGTTCCGCACGGCCTCGAACACGGTCGGCATGTGCCGGAGGTAGGAGCGGGTGTCCCAGTCCTCCTCGTTCGGCAGGCCGCCGCGCTGGGCGGGCTCGTGGTCGTAGCGCACACCCTGGTTGGCCTCGTAGGTCGCGTTCGACGCGATGCCGTAGATGGACTTCAGACCCGGCACCGCCGACTGGATGCGGATCGCCCGGTATCCCTTCTCCTGGTGCTCGCGCACACTGTCGAAGAGCTCCGGCAGGTCGCGGCCCGAGGCGTGGCCGTACGCGAGCAGCCCCGTGCGCGATGCGCCGCCGAGCAGTTGGTACACCGGCATCCCGGCCGCCTTGCCCTTGATGTCCCACAACGCCATGTCCACGGCGGCGATCGAGGCCATCGTCACCGGACCCCGTCGCCAGTATGCGCTGCGGTACAGGAATTGCCAGGTGTCTTCGATCCGGGAGGCGTCGCGGCCGATGAGCAACGGGACGACGTGCTCGGCGAGGTAGGCGACGACTGCCTGCTCGCGACCGTTCAGGGTCGCGTCGCCGAGCCCGGTCAGGCCCTCATCCGTGGTGAGCTTCAGCGTCACGAAGTTCCGGTCGGGACTGGTGACGATGACCTCGGCTTTGTCGATGCGCATGGGGTGTTCCTCGAAATCGTGGCGGGTGCGGTTCAGGATTCGCTGCCGGGCTTGCGGCCGTCCAAGCCGCGCCACCTGCTCTGCAGCGAGAACGCGGCGCCCTTCGGCTTGCGGTCGCGGGTGAAGACGCCCTTCTTGTTCCCGTCCACACGGTGGATGCCGGGACCTGTCATGAAGTCGGCGAAGTTCCAGATGTGCTCACCCACGAATTCGGGGATGCGGTCGAAGACCCGGTGGTAGGTGGCGAGCAGGTCGGTCTGGTACTCCTCCGTCCACGGCATGTCCCACACCGAATGGAGTCCGGGCTGGGTGTCAGCACCGTACTCCGACATCATGATCGGCTTGCCGAAGCGCTGCACCCAGCCGCGAAGTTCCTGCTCGAGTACCGTCTCGGCGGTGGCCAGATCGCCGGTGAACACATACCAGCCGTAGTAGCGGTTGATCGACAGTACGTCGAAGAGGTCGCCGATCTTGTCGTTCGCCGGTGTCGCGAACATGACGGCCGCATAGGTGAGGGGACGCGTGGGGTCGAGTTCGCGGGCGAGATTCACGAGGGGCTCGAAGTACTCCCGCGAGCCCTCCTCGTTCGAGGCCGGCTCGTTGGCGATGCTCCACATGACCACGCTCGGGTGGTTCTTGTCGCGCTCGATGAGCTCACGGAGGTGCTGTGCGTGGACGTTGCCCGTCTCGCCGCCGAAGTTCTCCTCGGCGAAGGTGGGTGTCGGCGGGATGCCCGTGAGGCCGCCCTGGACACCGAGGTTGAGCCCGACGGCGGCGGTCTCGTCGACCACGACGATCCCGTGCCGGTCCGCGAAGTCGAGCACTTCCTCCGCGTACGGGTAGTGGCTGGTGCGGAAGCTGTTGGCGCCCGTCCACTCCAGCAACTGGAAGTCGTGGACGAGGTAGGCGTCGTCGTGTCCCTTGCCGCGGACGGGCGTGTCCTCATGCTTGCCGAAGCCGGTGAAGTAGAACGGATCGCCGTTGATGAGGAACTCGGTGCCGCGCACCTCGACCGTCCGCACGCCGAACGGGAGCGTGTAGCTGTCGACGAGGTCGTCGCCGCGGACCACCTCGACCACGAGGTCGTAGAGGTAGGCAGCGCCCGGCTTCCACAACCGTACGTCGTCGATCCGGAGCGTGCCGGCGGCGCCGTGGCTCGCCGCCACCTGTGCGCCGGTCTCATCGAGCACCCGGACGCGTATCGCGGAGCCGTCCGTGCCGCCGGCACGCACGGTGTACTCCACAACGCCCGCGGCGCCGTCGATGCCGGTGGTCACCGTGATGTCGTCGACATACGAGAGCGGCGTGCTGTAAAGCTTCACCGAGCGCGCGATGCCCGCGTAGTTGTAGAAGTCGTGGAAGTAGGCCTGGCGTTCGCGGCCATCCGGCCCGGCGGTCACGGATCCCGGCGGGATGGTGACGTTGGTGAGCCGGTTGTCCACGGCGACGGTGAGGCGGAACTCCTGCCCCGCGTTCAGAACATCGGTGAGGTCCGCGTCGAACGGCGTGTAGCCGCCGACGTGCTCGGCGACAAGACGGTCGTCGACGTACACCTTCGCCGCGTGAGTCACCGAGCCGAACCGTAGGACAATCCGCTCTCCCTCCCAGCCGCGCGGCACGCGGGCGTCGCGCTGGTACCAGACGACCCCGACGTGATCGCGGACGGTGGAGTCGACGAACAGGTCGTTGTAGCTGGCGGGGACCGGTGCCTCCAGGTCGGTGTCGAGGCGAGCGGTCCACGGCTGGGCGCCGGCGGTCGTGTCGAGCGCGAAACGCCAGAGGCCGTCGAGGCCGACGACGTCGCGGGTGGGGGTGGTTCGGGTGCTGAGCATGATTCTCCTACGCGGCACTGCGGGGGACAGTGGACCTAGTACAGCAGGTTTTTGGCAATTCGGCAAGCGATTGCCATAATGGGGATGCGAACCCCGCAACTCACGCATATTGGAGGCGATGACGCCGATGACCGAGACGGCCCCGACAGGACTCCGGATCGATGCAGGAGGAGACCAGTTCCCGGTCTCCGGTCCCCGCCCCCGACTCTCGTGGCTGCCGGTGGACAGCGACAGCGTCGGCACCACCGGCGGCTATGAGCTCGATGCCACGATCGACGATGAGCGGCAAGCACCCGCCCAGGCCAGCGGCCATCGCCTCAACGTCTGGCCCTGGCGACCGTTGCGCAGCGGCGAGCGCGTGCGCTGGCGGGTGCGCGCGGCCGGAGCGGCCTGGAGTGACGAGCACGTCTTCGAAGCCGGGCTGCTCAATGACGACTGGACCGCCGAGTGGATCTCACCCGCCGAGCCGGCGGATGCGTCGGCGAGCGGCGAAGGCGCGTACGGCAAGCGTCCCGGCCACGTGTTCCGCCGGGACATCCGCCTCGACCGCACGCTGGTAAGCGCGCGCCTGTATTCGACCGCTCTCGGCGTCTACGAGGCCTTCGTCAACGGCGAGCGCGTCGGCACCGCCGAACTCTCACCGGGGTCCACCTCGTACGACAAGACCGTGTACGCGCAAGCGGCAGACGTCATGCCGCTTCTTCGCATGGGCGGCAACACGGTGGAGCTGCTGGTCACCGACGGCTGGTGGCTGGGCCAGGTCGGAGCGTTCCATGCCCCGGCGGCCTGGGGCGCCGAGCGGGTCGCCGCACGGGCAGAACTCCATCTGCGCTTCGACGACGGCACCAGGGAGATCCTGCGCACCGACGACAGCTGGACCAGCTGGACCTCCACCGTCGTCCGCGCCGGCCTCATGGACGGCCACGCCACCGACCTGACCGTCGAACCGACCGAGGTGGGGCCGGCCCGCGTCGGACAGGTGTCTGCCCCACCAGTTTCGTGGTCGCCCGCCCCGCCGGTGCGCCGGGTCGAGGAGCGCGCGCCCGTCTCCCTCACTCAGCTCCCCTCCGGCGAGTGGATCGCCGACTTCGGGCAGAACGCCTCCGGCTGGACGCGCCTGACCGATCTCGGGCCGCGCGGCAGCCGGACCGTGATCGAGCACGGCGAGCACCTCGACCCGGGCGGCACCCTCGACATGTCGCACCTCGACTCGGAGCGCGAAGGCGACGGCCTCGTCGTCCTCGACCAGAGGGACGAGGTCGTCTCCGCCGGGATCGAGGGCGCGGCCTTCGAACCGAGGCACACCATCCACGGTTTCCAATACGCGCGGATCAGCCGCGGCGACGTCCCTCTGAGCTCCGACTCGATCCGGATGCAAGTCGTCAACACCGACCTCGCGGCGACTGGCACCTTCCGGTGCAGCGACGAGGACCTCAACCGGCTCCACCACGTCGCAGAGTGGAGCTTCCTCGGCAACGCCGTCGACATCCCGACCGACTGCCCCCAGCGTGAGCGCATCGGGTGGACCGGGGACTACCAGGTGTTCGCGTCCACGGCCGTCCGGCTCTTCGACGTTCACGGCTTCACCCGGAAGTGGCTGCAGTCGGTGCGCGACGACCAGTTGGACGACGGACGGATCGCGAACTTCTCGCCCGACGGCCGTCAGGTCAAGCATCACCCGGAGCTCCAGGTCGCACAGATGACCGGTTCCGCCGGCTGGGGCGACGCCATCGTCCACGTCCCGTGGGTGCTCTACGAGACCTACGGCGACCGGGAGGAGCTCGCCGCGAACTGGGACGCCATGACCCGTTGGGTGGAGTGGGTCGCCGAGACCGCTCGCACCCGTCGGCATCCGAGCCGCGTGCAACGCTCGGCCGAGCCCCTCCCCCACGAGCAGTTCCTCTGGGACGGCTCCTTCCACTGGGGCGAGTGGTGCGAGCCGAAACTTCGCACACCGGAGGGCGAGCTCATCGACCCGCTCAAGGCGGACCCGATGGCCTGGTTCACGGAGGACAAGGGCGAGATCGGCACAGCCTTCTTCTACCGCTCCTCGTCGGAGCTGGCGCGGATCGCCCGGGTCATCGGTCACGACGACGCGGCTGAGCGCTACGAGGCACTCGCCGCTGACATCCTGGCCGCATGGCGGACGGAGTTCCTCCGGCCGGACGGCCGGACGACCAAAGACACCCAGGCCGCCTACGTGCGTGCGCTCGACTTCGGGCTCATCCCCGGCGACCTCCGTGCATCATCGGCAAACCGGCTGGTGGAGCTGATCCGCTCGGCTGGCACGCATCTCGGCACCGGATTCCTCTCGACTGCCGACCTGCTGCCCGTCCTGGTCGAGACCGGTCACGCCGACCTCGCCTACGAGCTGCTGTTCCAGCGGACCACGCCGTCCTGGCTGGGCATGCTCGACCGCGGCGCGACGACCATCTGGGAGGACTGGGACGGTGTCGATGAGAACGGCGTCGCCCACGATTCGCTCAACCACTACTCCAAGGGCGCGGTGATCCGCTTCCTTCACACGCACCTGCTCGGTCTCGACCAGGCCCCCGGCTCCGTCGCGTGGGAGTCGTTCGTCCTGCGACCTGTCCTGGGCGGCGGCGTGACCTGGGCCGAGGGGTCGTACACCACACCGCAGGGAACGCTCAAGGCGTCCTGGCGCGTTCAGGATGGGCAGATCACGGTGTCCGGGACGGTGCCGCCGGCGACGACCGGGAAGGTCGTCCTCCCGAACGGCACCACCATGACCGTGCGAACAGGCGGGTTCTCCGTGGTCAGCGCCGCCTGATCCTCACACCGACGACCGAAAGGGCCCGGCAGCGATGCTGCCGGGCCCTCGTCGTGCTGACAGATCTCGCGTCAGGCCGCGGCCGCTCGCCCATTGCGGATGGCGACGTCGCCCAGCCAGCCCAGGCTCGGCTTCGGCGTGCGGACGAAGGTCTCGCGGTCGACCTCGATCAGCCCGAACGTGGGCTCCCAGTGCCCCCACTCGTAGTTGTCGAGGAGGGTCCAGTGGAGGTAGCCGCGCACGTCCACGCCGTCGGCGATGGCCAGGCCGAGGTGGTGCAGCGCTTCGTCCGTGTAGGCGATGCGGCGGGAGTCGTCGTGGGTGGCGATGCCGTTCTCTGTGACGACGATCGGCACGCCGCCGGTGACCTCTGCGGTGTGCCGGACCGCGATTCCGAGGGCATCCGGTCGGTAGGCGGTGCCAACGAGGGTGTTGTCGGGGTGCTGCACGTGGGGCTCGATGCCGTCCGCATTCACCCACTGAGCGGAGTACGACTGCACGCCGACGAAGTCGTCGCCGCGCGAACCCTCGAGGTAGAGGTCCTCCCAGATGTACTCGAGTTCGCGGCGCTTCTCCTCGCCGCCCGGGCGGGTCTCGAAGGCGCGGTTGGCCACCGTCCAGCCGACCTTGGCTCCGGTGCGCTCGCGCACGATGTCGCGGACCGCGTGATGCGCCTCGACGAAGATCCGGCCGATCTCGGGGCTCGGTGCCGGCAGCGCCGGGCGCGGACCGTCCGTGTCGACGGTCGGGCTCTGCCAGCCCTCGCCCTTCTCCTGCGTCTGCTGCATGAGCGCCGCCATGCCGGTCATCATGGCGAGCATGTTCGGCTCATTCATCGTGGCGATCCACTCCACGCCGTCGAGGATGGTCGTCGCTGTCTCGACGTACGAGCGGAACCGGTCGATGGCGCTCGGCGCCATCCAGCCGCCCTGCTCCGCGAACCACCGCGGGTTGGTGAAGTGGTGCAGGGTCACGAACGGGGTCAGCCCGAGCTCGTTCGCCGTGTCGATCATCCGCCGGTAGTGCGCAAGCTCGGCGCGCGAGATCAGGCCGGGCTCCGGCTCTATGCGCGCCCACTCGATCCCGAACCGGTACGCGTTCAATCCCGCGTCTGCGAGCAGTCGCATGTCCTCCCGGTAGCGGTGGTAGCTGTCGCAGGCGTCGCCGCTGCGCTCCATGCCGGGGACGCGGCCCTCGTTGGCCCAGAAGTCGCTGTTGAGGTTGTTGCCCTCGATCTGGTGCGGCGCGGTCGAGGCGCCCCAGAGGAAGCCGTCGGGGAAGGTGGTCATCGGTTGGTTCCTACTCTCTCGGGTGTGCGGTCGGCCTCCATGGCCGACAGGATGGTGTGAACGGTCGTCGCGAATTCGTCGTCATCCGCCAGTTCGGGAGCGAGCTCGCGAAGCACGGCGCGCGGGTCCACGCCCGGTGCCTCCTGACGGATCCACACGGCGACGGCGGTGGCGCAGCCGACAGCACTGCGCCCTGCGGCCCGCTCCGCCAGCGCGATCGGGACGATTCGAAGCCGCAGCTTGGTGCGGGACCCCTCGCCGATCTGAGCGAGCCGGTGGACGATCCGCGGGTTCGCGAACCGCTCCGCCAGAGCGTGGCAGTACGTGACGGTCTCCACGGTCGGGAGGTTCCTCGCCGCTTCCTCCCACAGCTCGTCGACCTGATCGCGGCACACCGGATCGGCGAACGCCTCGGCGACGGTCGCGTGGCCGCGCAACCGCCCGGAGGACGCGAGCAGCGTGTGGGCGCCGTTCAGCATCCACAGCTTCCGCGCTTCCCACGGGGTGATGTCGTCGACGAAGCGGGCGCCGGCGGTCTCCCACTGCGGCCGGCCGGACGGGAAGTCGCCCGCAAGGACCCAGTCGGCGAACGGCTCGGTGACGACCGGCGTCTCGTCGAACCACCCGGTGGCGGCGGCCACGAGCGCGCGGTCCTCCGGGTCGAGGCGCGGCGTGATGCGATCGACCGAGGTCGAGACGAAGGACGCGCCGCGCGGCAGCCACTCCGCCAGGTCCGCGTCGACCTCCCTGGCCAGGCGGTCGAGGGCGCGGCGGACCAGCGGCCCGTTCTCCGGGAGGTTGTCGCACGGGACGATCGCGATCGGCGGCGCGCCGGCCAGCCTTCGGGCGTGCAGGCCGAGCAGCAGGCGGCCGCCGACGGTGCGCGGTCCGTCGACTGCGGATGGCGTTGCGGACTTTCCCTGCTCGATCACGCCGCGGAGGAGCCGGATGTCCGACTGGATGTCCGGGTCGTCGAGGTCGAGTTCGCCGCCCGCATCCACCCTGTATCCCGCTTCGGTGACGGTCAGCGTGACGACCGCGACCTCCGGCGACGCGAACGTCGCGACGAACCCCGCGATGTCGTCGCCTGCCGACGCTCGGACGATGCTCCCGATCAGCTCGAAACGGTCCTCCGCGGGGCCGCGCTCGATCAGTGTGTAGACGCACCCCTGCGCGGCGAGGACTTCGGCTGCGTCCGGCCGCCGCCCGGTGAAGGCGGCGATCCCCCACTGGTCGGCGTCCGCGGCGTGCGCGGTGTACCAGGCCTGGTGGGAGCGGTGGAATGCCCCGAGTCCGAGGTGCACGATCCGCACCGGCGGGACGCTCTCCTGGTCTGAGAGCGCGTGGTGGGACAGCAGCGGGGCGGTGGATGCGGTGGTCACAGTTTGAAGACCCTCTTGGGCAACGGGCCGACCAGCTCGTCGGCGATCTGCTCGGCCGCGCTGAGGGCGATTCTGCCCTCGGCGACGTAGCGGGCGAGGAAGGCGGCATCCGCCCGTCTGGCCGTGTCGTGGCGTGCGGGGATGGAGAGGAATGCGCGGGTATCGTCGACGAAGCCGGACCCGCGGAAGAACCCCGCCGTCTCGGTCACGGCCGAGCGGAACCGGCCCATCGCATCCGGCGCGTCGAGGAACCACCACGGCGCCCCGATGTACACGCTGCGATAGAAGCCGGCCAGAGGCGCCAGCTCCCGGGAGTACACCGTCTCGTCGACGGCGAACAGCACCAGGTGGAAGCCGTCCGCGTTTCCGAACCGCTCCAGAACCGGACGGAGTCCCCGGACGAAATCGGTGCGCACCGGGATGTCGTGGCCGGTGTCCGGACCGAAGCGTTCGAACGTCTCGGTGTGGTGGTTGCGGAGCACGCCGGCGTGGATGGTCATCACGAGGCCGTCCTCCACGCTCATCCGGGCCATCTGGAACAGCATGTGAGCCCGGAAAGCCCTCCTGCTGTGCTCGTCCGCCGTCCCCGACGTGACCTCCCCGAAGAGCCGCTGGGCTTCCTCGGGCGGGAGATCGAGCGCGAGCGGCTCTTCGACTCCGTGGTCCGCGGACACGGCTCCGTGGTCGATGAAGTGGCGGCGACGTTCCTCGAGGGCCGTCAGGTAACCGGCGAAGGTCGCCGGCTGTCCCGTGGCCGCCAGCAGGCGGTCGACGTTCTCCTGGAACCCGCGCGCATCGGGATCCAGGTACCCGTCCGGGCGGAACGTCGGGACGACCCTCAGCCCGGAATCCCGGAGGGCGTCGTGGTGGGTGAGATCGGCGAGCGGGTCGTCCGTCGTGGCGAGCACCTCGATGCCGAAGCGCTCGAACAGGACGCGCGGCCTGAACTCCGGCTCGGCCAGCCGGATAGCGACCTGGTCGTAGATCCGCTCTGCGGTCTCGGGGCCGAGTTCCTCACCGACTCCCAGCACCGACGTCAGCGCCTCGTTCAGCCAGTAGCCGGAGGCAGTGCCCGCGAAGAGATGCCACTTCTGGGCAAGGATTCGCCACACCGCGCGTGGATCGGCTGTACCGCCGACACCGAGTTGCTCGAGGCCGACGCCGTGTGCGTGCAGCAATCGGGTCACGTAATGGTCGTGCGTGATCAGAAGGTCGGCCGGGTCCCGGAATCGCTGATCATCGGCCAGCCATTCCACCGGGACGTGACCGTGCGGCGAGACGATCGGAGCGTCCGCCACGCGCAGATACAGGTCACGCGCGATGTTCCGGGTGCGCGGATCCGCGGGGAGGAGTCGGTCGGGGTCGCGACGTCGCGGCTGGTGCATTGGCCCATTCCACCGCGTTCAGCGGATTTTGTCAACCGGTTGCCGAATCGGTCGTAGCTCGCCGATCGCGCAGTTTGCAGGGTATTTTGCGGAGCAAGCTTCACCCTCACGCAGCTCAGTTCCGATAGACTGTGCCAACCGCTTGCCGAATAGCGACGACGCATCGTAGAGGGAGCCCCGTGAGCGAATCAGAGGCATTGGCGCCGGTCCGCACGGGCGCGCGAAAGCCGCCCGCGACGATCTACGATGTCGCCAAGGCGACCGGTGTGAGCCCGTCGACCGTTTCGCGAGCATTGAACAAGCCGGGGCGCCTCAAGGAAGCCACCGAGCGCCGCATCCGCGACGCCGCAGACCAGCTCGGGTATCGCATCAACCCGATGGCGCGGGCGCTGCCGACCGGTAAGACCGGCACCTTGGCGCTCCTCGTCTCGGACATCACCAACCCCGTCTACTTCGACGTGGTCCGTGGCGCGGAACGCGTCGCTACCGCGAACGACCAGACCCTGGTTTTCGCCGAGTCCCAGGAGTCCCCCGAACTCGAGCTCGCGACGGCGCAGCGTCTGCAGACCTCCGTCGACGGGCTGTTCCTCGTCGCCTCCCGACTCACGGACGACCAGATCGCCGAGCTCGCGTCCGTCAAGCCCCTCATCGTCGCCAACCGGCTGGTGCCGGGCGTGACGGCGGTGGTCCCGGATCCGCGTCCCGGGATCGGCGCCGCCCTGGACCAACTCCACGAATTCGGCCACCACCGCATCGCCTACCTTTCGGGACCGGAGGCCTCCTGGATGAACGGCGTCCGTTGGCGCACCCTCTTCGCGTATGCCGTCGAGCGCGGCATGTCGATCGTCGAGATCGCCTCGGTGACGCCGACCCGCGAGGGCGGCGCGGAGGCGCTGCCGCGCGTGCTCGCGGCGGACGTGAGTGCCGTTTTCGCCTACAACGACCTTCTCGCGCTCGGCCTCCTGCGCGAGGCGCAGCACCAGGGCATCGAGGTGCCGAGCCGGCTCAGCATCGTGGGCTTCGACGACATCTTCGGTGCGGATCTGCCCACCCCAGCCCTCAGCACCATCAAGAGCCCGCTGCGGGAGCTGGGCGAGGCGGCAGCGCACCGGCTCCTCGTCGAGATCGATGAGCGGGACGAGGAGTACGCCCCGTCGCTGCCGACGAAGTTCGTCAGCCGAGAGTCGGTCGCCGACCTCAGATGACTACTGCGCGATGCGGACAAGAGCGCTTCGTGAATCGTTCGTCGTTGGAAACTAGGAGGTGCAGCGCCGTTGACAGCCACACCAGAGACGGCTCCACACGCCGTGGCGTCGCCTCCCTCTAGCTTTGCGCAGCGGTCTTCGCAGCCGGATGGCCACTCAGCGGGCGCCTCATGCACTCGCCTAGCAACGGCCAACCTTAACGTCACCATCCGCTGAACGTCACCCGAGTGCCGAGGAGGCACCCCCCTTCCGTCGGCTCTGATCTATCAGACCTGCTCGAACCCCAGGTCGCGTTTCGTCCAACGTCCCGATCCGCCGTCCCCTCGGAACCGAGATCGACATAACAGCACGCCCACTCCGCCGAAGTCTGCCACCAGACCCGGGAGTAGTGGTCCGCCGCAGCGGCTGTCCACCCGTCATCAACGGCAAGTCGCGCAACGCGCAGGGTTGGTGCAGCGTCAGAGGGGCATGATCGTGAGACGCGAGAACCAGATCAAACGAACTCCCTGGGCATTACGCCTAGTCGCCGTTCCAAACAGCTGACGGATCGTTTCGAGAGAACAAGTGCATGCGGTCTAATCCAGGAAAGTCGGAACAACATGCTCGATGAAGAGCTCGAGCGAGCGCTTTTTCTGCGCGTGGGTCAGACTGTTGTCGCTCCAGAAGCTGAATTCGGTTACGCCGAGCGCTTCATAGTGGCGTAGCCGTTCGATGACTTCGGCCGGCGTTCCGACCATCGCGGTGCGATGGAGCGACTCGAGCTCGAACTCCGGTCGCCCCGCGAATTTCTCGAGGGGGCTTGGATCGAGGAACCCATCGACCGGCGTTGTCTTGTTGCCGAACCAGGCGTCGAATGTGCGGTAGTACTTCTGAATGCCCGCCGCGCCCACTTTCCACCCGTCGGGATCTGCTTCGTCATGCACGTAGGTGTGACGCAGCACCATGATGTCGGGCCGCCGGGCAACCTCTGGGTGAGCGGCGATTGCTGTCTCGAATTTCTGGATGAGGTCCTCGACCTCCTCGTCTCCTTTCATCAAGGGCGTGACCATGACGTTGCATCCATTCGCCACAGCAAAGTCGTGGGACTCTGGACTCCGAGCGGCGACCCAGATCGGGGGGTGTGGTTTCTGGACGGGCTTGGGGACGCTCGTGGACGTGGGGAACTGCCAGACTTCGCCCTCGTGCGCATAATCGCCCTCCCATAGCTTGCGGATCGCGGGGACGATTTCGCGCAGGTGCTCGCCCCCGTCGGCCGCCGGCATCCCGCCCGCAAGGCGATCGAATTCGAACTGGTATGCCCCTCGCGCGACGCCGATCTCCGCGCGGCCGATCGTGCATCCCACGTACGTCCGCCAAAGCGCACGGTCTCAAAGAACCTCCGGCCTCGAGCAGTACAAGCAGGAGATTCTGGAAGTACGTGCGGCGTTCCCGGACCTTCTCACCATCGTCGACAAGCTCATCGTCAGTGCCGACGGGGCAAGCGCGGCCGTCTTCTGGCATTCGAGCGGCAGCTTCTTGGGCGAACTGCAGAACGTTCCGGCCACGGGTCGCCGGGTCGAGACACGAGGGTCCAATCTTCTGACACTGAAAGACGGCCTGATCACCCACGAGAGCGTCACCTGGGATCACGCTGAACTCTTGGCCGACCTCGGCATTCCGTCGCTGAAATCCGCGTTCGAACCAGACTCTGAGAAGGTCGTTGTCGACGTGCCTGGAGCGACCCTCCACCCGGACTCGATCAAGGGATTCAACCGGCAGTTCGTGACCGGGGTGACTGTCGTCACGACGATTGACAGCCGAGGCAATCCGCGTGGATTGGCGGCGAACTCCTACGCTTCCGTCTCGTTGGAACCGCCGCTTGTGCTGGTTTGCGTTCAAAAGACCGCCGGTACGTACGGGGCGTTGTTCAGTTCCACGCACCTCGGAATCAACATCGTGAGCAACGCGCAACGTGACGTTGTCAGCGCGTTCGCAGCGAAGATCCCGGACAAATTCGCACACGTCAAGTGGCACGTCGGCCCTGACGGCAGCCCCCTCATCGACGGATCTGCAGCGTCCATCGAAGCGGAAATCAAAGAACGGTTCCAGGCACGGACGCACACCGTCTTCGTCGCCCGGGTTACCCACGCGGAGGTCTCCGACGTGGACCCAATGGTCTACAAGGCCGGCCGCTTCCACGACGGCGGTGAGCCAAGTACCGTCGTGTGGACCCGCTTCGTGCGCGACCCGCAAGAACTGGGCGGCTGGCGCGAATACTACGACCGCTGGAACAAATGCCGATCGGCGCCTGAATCGACCGACTGGGACCTCACCCTCCCCATTCGTGCGGAAGATCACTTGCTTTCACTCCCGACCTTCTCGAAGTGGGGCGCAGAGCTGGCTGCCATCACCGCCGGCGAAGACCACATCATCGTATGTGGGGTCGCCACCGACTGTTGTGTGCTTTCGACAGTGTTCGGTGCGATTGACGCCGGCAAGTCGGTCACCGTCGTCACCGACGCGTGCGCCGGGGTGACCGATGAGGCTCATCAACAAGCAATCAGCCTGCTTGACCTCTTGTCTCCGATGGTCACCCTCGCAACGACAGACGAAATGATTACTCAGAGCATGCAGAGGACTACAGCTAGCTCTTGATGCCTCCGGCGAACCCCTGGATGAACTTCCGTTGGGCGAAGATGTAGAAGAGGAGAACGGGGATCATCGAAACGATGATGCCGGCGAAGACGATGTTCCAGGCTGAGACGTTCGCGCCCACGAATCCGTAGATGACGACGGGAAGCGTGGCATTCGCCGACCCCGACAGGAAGATCAGCTGCGTGAAGAAGTCGTTCCAGATGATCAGGCCGGCAAGGATGGCGACGGTTCCGGTCGCGGGTGCAAGCAGGGGGAAGATGATCCGTCGGAATGTCTGAAATCGCGAGGAACCATCCATTTGCGCGGCCTCCTCGTATTCCCTCGGCAGGGACCGCGCGAAGCCGGTATAGAGGAAGACGACCAGCGGCATGAGGAGCCCGCTGTACAGGACGATGAGCCCGAGCTGGCTTCCGACGAGGCCCACCGAACGTAGGACAACGTAGACCGGCACCATCCCCAGCTGGAAGGGAAGGATGATGCCGATGAGAAAGAGCACGTAGAGGGCATTGCTGAGCCGTCCCGGCAGTCTGGCCATGGTGTAGGCGGCGATCGATCCGAGCCCGATGAGCACGATCAGGCTTCCCGCCGTCACAATGGCGCTGCTGAGCAGACCCTGAGGGATGCTGCCGGTGGCCGAGCCCATCCACGCGTCGGCGAACGCGGAGACGGTCGGAGGCTGAGGCAGCGCGATCGCTGATGAGAGGAACGCGTCTGAGTTGCCTTTGAAGGCGACATTGACGAGGAAGTAGAACGGGATCATCAGCACCATCGCGATCAGGATGGTGACGATCTCGACCGCGAAGCCGCGGCGTCCGTAGCGGTGCATGTCAGTCCTCTCGCTGGCGCAGCAGGGTGACTTGCAGGATCGCTGCGACGATGATCAGGAGGGTCAGGATCAGAGAGAGGGCCGAGCCGTAACCGAACCGGCCGTTGACGAAGGTCTCCTTGTAGACCAGGGTCGCCAATGTCTGGGTGGAGTTGAATGGTCCGCCACCGGTCAGCGCCAGCACCTGGTCGAAGATCCGAAGCCCCTGGATCAGAGTGAGCGCAGAAGCGATGACGATCGTCGGGCGGAGGAGCGGCAACACGATCCGACGGAATCGTGACCAGGCGGACGCGCCGTCGACGGCTGCGGCTTCTTCGAGCTCGGGGGGGACGGTCGCCAGCCCGGCGAGGTAGATCACCATCGTCAGACCGATGTTCTGCCACACCACGACGACGGCGATGGTCCAGAGAGCGGTATGAGGGTCCCCGAGCCAGGCCACAGCCCACGAGTCACGGCCCATCGCGCGGAGCACCTCGTTCAGGGGTCCGTTCGGCTGAAAGATGAACTTCCATACGTATGCGACGCCTAGGGGGCTGAGCACGACGGGCAAGAAGATCAGCACCCGAAGGAAATAGCGGCTCTTCAGCGTCCGGTTGAGTACCACCGCCAGTCCGAGGCCGAACACGTTCGTGAAGACGACGAAGCAGACGGCCAGCAGAAGAGTGTTCCAGAGGGCTTGGATAATCTCCGGCGAACGGAAGGCTGTCGCGAAGTTGTCGAAGCCGACGAAGTTGAAGGTGCCGAGGCCGCTCCAGTCGGTGAAGGCGAAAACGGATCCGGCACCGACGCCGAGATACTGGATCCCGATCGTGAGGATGACGGCGGGCACGGCCCACCACCAGGTGGCCGGGCGGCGGGCGGCGCCTGATCGGGGAGCCCGTCGACTGTCACTCACCGCCCGGCCGAGTTCGCGAGACCCGGCCGGGCGCACCGCGTGACGTTCGACACGTTTCGTCGAGGTCGTCATGATGACGGCTGGAGGTTGCAGGGGCTGAACATGTCCAGAATCATCCCCAGGCCGAGTCCATGGACGCGAGGACCTGATCGACGGTCGTCTGGCCGGTCAGGAGGCCCTGAACACCGGTGCCGAGCGCATCGTAAACGGAGGCGTCGGGCCACACCAGGTTGGGCAGTGGGGCGTTGCGCTTGGGATCGGTCAGATACGGTTCCAGACTCGCGTACTGGTCGGGCACGTGCGACCCGTTCAGCACTGTGGTGAGGGAGAGGTTCCCGTTCGCCTTCGCGAAGGCGTCCAGGTTCTCCGGCCGGGTCCAGAATTTCAGCAGCGTCTTCGCCGCGTCGATGTGCTTGCTGCCCGCATTGATGGCCAGCGCGTTGGTCGGCGATGCGAACAGGAAGGTGTCAGTGGCTTTCGCACCGGGAAGTGCGGCGACGGAGATCGTGGCCTTCGGTGCGAGTTGGGCTAGCTGGGCGGCGATTCCTGCAGGGGCGAAGATCGAGAGGATCTTGCCGGAGGCGAAGACCGGGGTGACCGTCTCCGGTGCACCGCCCTCCGATCCCGGCTGGAAGCATCCTGAGTCCTTCATTTTCAGGAAGGACTCCAGTGTCGCCTTCCAGCCCGCCGAGTCCGCGAAGGTTACCTTGCCGGCGGCTCGTTGTGCATTCCAGTCCGGCTGCTTTGCATAGACGCGGGATGCGGCGAGTTCGAGGGCTGCCAGGCCTGTGTTGCTGGACTGTGAGCCGGCGAGTCCGAACAGCGATGTTCCTCCGGCGGCGGTGACAGCGCTGCACTGCTTCAACAGTTCGGCGAAGGTCGACGCGGGTGCGATGCCGGTGGAGGTGAACGCTGTTGAGTTGACTACCTCGGAGATCGGCGCGATGTCAACCGGGACAGAGCTGAGCGCATTGCCCGTGTAATAGAGGTCGTGTGCGCTCTTCGGGACGGTCTTGGTGGCCCAGTCGTCCTTGGAGAGGTCGACCAGTTGTCCCGCCTTGGCGAAGACGCCGAGCGAGTTTCCCGACCCCGTGCCCGGCGAACCCCATACGACGTCGGGCGCGCTTCCGGCCTGAAACTGCGTGCGGATGGTCTGGAAGTAGCTGTCGGTCGGGATCTCCTGGAGGCGGACCGTGATCCCTTGATGGTTGCTCTCGTTGAACTTCTTGATGATCTCCTCGTAGGCGCTGGTCTTCCCGAATCGCGTCTCGGTCGCGAGAGTGAGGGTGACGGGGCCGCTGGAGCTTCCGTTTCCGGTTCCGGATGGGCTGCACCCTGCAAGAGCCAGGGCGGCAACGAGTGGGACGGCGAATGGGAGCAGCCGTCGGCGGATGGGTGTCCTCGTTTTCATGATGTTGGTTCCCTTCTGACGTCATCGTCTTATCGGTGGAGTGGTGCCGGTCGGCGGGAGCCGCTGGAGCTGGGCGACGTGCCGTGGGCCCAGTTCGGCGAGATCTTGGACACCGAGCAGTTTCATGGTGCGGACGATCTCATCGCGCAGTATCTCGATCGCGCGGTCGACCCCCCGACGCCCGCCGGCCATGAGCCCGTACAGGTACGCACGGCCGATCAGCGTGAAGCGGGCACCGAGTGCGACCGCTGCGACGATGTCGCCGCCGGACATGATTCCGGTGTCGATCCCGATCTCGACGTCCTGACCGACTTCGCGCACCGCGGCCGGGAGGAGGTGCAGCGGGACGGGCGCCCGGTCCAGTTGGCGCCCGCCATGGTTCGAAAGGACTATTCCGTCGACCCCGTGGTCGGCCAGCTTCCGCGCATCGGAGAGGCTCTGCACGCCTTTGACGACCAGCTTGCCGGGCCAGAGCCTCCGGACGGCATCGAGGTCGGTGTACGAGATCGAGGGGTCCATGGCGGCGTCGACGAGTTCGCCGATGCCTGCGCCGAGACCGGTGAGGGAGGAGAACTCGAGGGGTGCCGTGGTCAGGAGGTCGAACCACCACCAGGGTCGGGTGATGGTGTTGGCGATGGTGCGCATCGTCAATTGGGGAGGGATGGAGAATCCGTTGCGCCGGTCCCTCAGGCGCGATCCGGAGATCGGCGTGTCGACCGTGAAGTGCAGGGTGTCGTACCCGGCCGCGGCTGCGCGGCGGACCAGTTCGTATGTGACCTCGCGGTCTTTCATCACATAGAGCTGGAACCAGTTGCGGCCGCCGGGGTTGGCCGCTCTGACCTCTTCGATGGATGCGGTGCCGAGAGTGGACAGCGTGAACGGGATGCCCGCCGCTCCGGCAGCGCCGGCCCCGGCGAGTTCGCCCTCGGTGTGCATCAGCCGGGTGAATCCGGTGGGTGCGATGGCGAACGGCAGTTCGGATCGCGCGCCGAGGATCCGGGAGGAGGTCGTGACCTGGTTCGGCAGTCCGCGGAGGATGTCGGGCGAGAACACGATGTCGTCGAAGGCGCGACGGGCTCGCGCGATCGAGATCTCGCGCTCGGCAGCGCCGTCCGTGTAGTCGAATGCCGCCCGAGGGGTCCTCCGCTGGGCGACGGCGCGCAGATCTGCGATGGTCAAAGCCGACCGGAGGCGCCGGGTGGTGCCGTCGAGCACGGGCCGGCGGACACTGAGCACCTGACTGAGTTGCGATGCTGTCGGCAGCTGTCGCTTCATGTGTCGTCGCCTCCGTTCGCTGCGATCGCTCCGGCCGTCTCGGTCATCGCGCGGCGATAAGGGAGAGGAAGAGGGTGGAGCCGTGATCGGCCCCCGTGTGGATGGTGTGCCGTCCCTCATTGCGGGTGGGCAATTCGGCGGGGGGAAGCCCCGTGACAGTGGAAGACGGGAGCAGCGGACCTCCGGGGCGGCTCGCGATCTCAAGCACCAGCCGTTGTCCGGGCCGCAGGTGGAGCGCGGTCGGCCAGAGGCCGATGTCGACGGTGACCGGTTCGCCCGGCGTGACCGGCTCGTCCCGGTCGTGTGCAAGGTACGGGGCCAGGAGTGTGGACCGCTGAGCGTCGAGGGAGCGACGTGATGCCCGGATCCGGCCGTTCGGCCCGACATACACGTCGGAGGCGGTGAGCCGGCCGTCACGCCCGAGCGTGTCGATCGCCTCCTGCCGCGCCGGATAGGGGACGTGGTAGCGCAGCGTTCCATCCGGGTCTACCACGTAGACGGTGGCGAACAGGTCCAGGTCGTCGCCACGGCTGGTCTCCACCCGGAGGCGCGCATTGAGCGGTCCGAGAAGCAGGCTCTCGTCCTCCACGGGGAACTCGAACCGGGCGACGGCGTTCGGACCGGCAGTGTCATAGCCCGAGGCGCCAGCCTGAAGGGGCGGGCTGTCGAGCAGGGAGCCGGTGTTCGCATCCAGGTGGAGAGCGGTCACGGATAGATCGGCCGGCGGGTACTTCTCCGCCGGAATGTCGACCCGATCGGTCGCTTCGAGCTCCAGGATCGAATATCTCACCGGTGGTGTGGTCTCCCAGCCGTTCGGCTCGTCTTTGAGGTAGTGGTCGAAGAACCGCCGGAGATCGGCCAGGTGCTCACGGTCGGCGATGTCCACCCATTCGTGAGTGTTGTGGATGCGCAGCCATTTGTGTTCGGAGCCCAGCCGCTCGTATGCATCGAGTGTCGCGCGGGTGTGGAGGGAATTGGTCCAACTCGCAACCACGTACGCCGGCACATCGATCGATCGCAGATCGGCGCGCTTGTCGGCCCAGTACTCGCCCTCGTGTGGATCGTTCAGCAGGGAGCGGGTGACGTCTTCGAAGCGGCCGTTGCCGTACAGGTGGCCGACGATGTCCTCGTCGTGGAATGCCAGATCGGGGATGCCGCCGCGCATCAGGATGTCGCGGAAGACATCGGTGGTGCCTTCCCACGGCGCGATCGCCGCGAGGTGAGGCGGGCGTTCCGCAGCGCCGGCCCACTGGACCATCGCGAGGTAGGAGTTGCCTGCCATGGCGACCCGACCTGCGCACCAGGATTGGGCGGCGATCCACTCGACCGTGTCCGCGACATCGTGCGCCGTGGTGGAGCCGAGGAACCGGAAATCTCCGCCGGAGTGCCCGGTTCCGCGAGCGTCCACGACGACGACGGCATAGTCGTGCGGACACCATTCCGCCGGGTCGAGGGCCTCGAAGGGCTGAAGTCCGGAAAGGTCCCCCGGGGGCACGCCGAAGCGCGTGGCGTTGACGTTCGCGTTCCAATAGCCGCCGCGCTTGCTGTAGACGGTGTACGCGAGGATCGCGGGGACGGGGCCGGAGCCGTGTCGTCTGTATACGTCGGCAGAGAGCGTCGTCCCGTCGCGAAGCGTGATGGCGACGTCATCCATGACCTCGATGTCCACCGGGAGCGGTCGCCCTCCCTCCGCGTGCACCGAGCCGGCGGGGAGCAGACGTATTCCGGGAGAGAACTCGGGGATGGGCGGCGTGGACAGCGAGAGCGGGTTGCCCGGCCGGTACAGGATGTTCATCAGCTGGTTCGCTTTCGGGTGTGGATGACAGGGGAGGTCGGGGTGCGCGTTTACTCGCCGAGGGTGCCGGCGCGTCGTCGGGTGAGATTGCCTGCGGCGTGCTCGGATGCCACGTGTTCGCAGGCCCGTGCCGTGAGCGCCATGATGGTGAGCGTCGGTCCGACGATCCCGTTGGTGACATAGCAGCTGGCGTCGGTGACGAAGAGGTTGGGGACATCCCAGGCCTGGTTGAACGGATTGAGCACCGACGTCGCCGGGTCGTCGCCCATGCGGGCGCCGCCGCATTCGTGGATTGCGGCGCCGATCGCGAGGCTCTTGGTGAAGGACGCCCGGAAGATGGCGCGGCTCACCGGGTCCGCGTCGGGGAAGACCCGCCTGGAGTCCAAGCCGAGCGTAGAGCCGGCGAAGTTGACCCGGACGTCGGCATTCTCGGCCATTTCGCGCATCCCTCTGACTTGTTCTCGCAGCAATGCCCGCTCATTGTCGGTGAGCGCGATGTGAATCCGCGGGATGGGAACGCCCCAGGCGTCTGTGCGGCGGGGATGGACCGTGATGCGGTTCTCGCGATGCGGGAGCATCTCGCCGAAGCCCATCATTCCGACGGCGCCGGGGTGTCGGGGTGGCACGGGTATCCGGCCCATCACGCCTTGCACCGCATACCCGCCCACGAACTCGGAGCCTGTGCCGAAGGCGTCGATCATGGGAACGTAGAGGCCACCGGCCGGCGAGAAGTATTCGTCACGCGGCGCCGATGTGTCGTCCTCCCAGCCCGGGAAGTCGGGCATGTCGCCGAACAGCAGCGCCGGTGTCTGGTCCATGAAGTAGCGGCCAACAAGCCCGGACGAATTGGCCAGGCCGTCCGGGTGGCGGGCGCTGCCGGAGTTGGCGAGCAGCCGCACGGATTCGATCGTGGACGCGCACAGCATCACCACGTCGGCGAGTACCTGATGCTCTCGTTTCGTCAACCGATCGATGAAGACGGCACCGTCGGCCAGTCCGGTGCGGTCGTCGATCGTGATCCGGCGGACCACGGCATCGGTCCGGGTGGCCAGCCTGCCGGTTTTCCGCGCAGCTAGCACGCCGAGAGGGACGCGTTGCGGATTCGGTGCGGCATATCGCCAGGCGATGCCCTGTCGCTCCGGCCACCGTTCGTGCGTCCTCTCGGCGAAATGACGTTCTGCCTTCGTGAGGGATGCGGCACCGACATAGGTGCCGTCGGGAAGGATCGGTAGACCGTCACGATTGCCGTACAGCCCGAGGAACTCCTCGACCCGGTCGTACCAAGGCTCGACGTCGGAATAGCGGACCGGCCAGCGCTGGGAGCCGCGTTCGCGCCCCGCTCCTCCGTCGAAGTCGTAGTCGGAGCTTCTGAGGAGAACCCGCCCGTACGAGTGCAACCGGCCTCCGAGCTGGCGCCCGCGAACCCACAGGAAGTCCTGTCCTTTCACCGAGTACGGGTTCTTCAGGTCGTCCACCAGGAACGGGGTGGTTTTCTCACTGAAGAACGCGCGCCGTACCTGGATGGGCTGACGGCGGAGAACGGCCGCCTTGGCACGGGGATAGAGACCGATGCCCATCGGTCGTATCGGCTCGGGCGGCGGCGGCGTGAAGTCCGCGTCCGTGATGTCTGGCCCGGCTTCGAGCAGGAGCACCTCAAGACCGCGTTCGGTGAGCTCCTTCACGGCGATGCTCCCTGTCGCACCGGAGCCGACGACGATCGCGTCGTAGCGGCGTGAGAGGTCGGCGCTCATGCTGCCGCCTCGGCGTCGATCTCCCGGCGGAGGAATCCTTGTACGGTTCGCAGTTGATCGAGGGCGCTCAGCTCGGTGTCCCAGTGGTGCCCCTCGTACTCGCAGGAGAGGAAGCCGTCGTAGTCTCCGTCGAGCAGGACGGAGACGATCTCCGGGAAACGGACGGCAGAGTCGGTGCCGGACTCGTCGATGCCGTAGAACTTGCCGTGCACGTGGACGATGTGAGGCAGGAGCGGCACGAGGTCCGAAGGATCGCCGTGACCGAAGTAGACCTCGCTCTCGACAGCCATGAGGTCGCCGAGCGCACCACCGCCGAGCGTGGCCACCTCATGACGCACCTGTTCCACCGGCGTCCGTTCCCTCCAGGCAGCGAGAACATGGTCGATCACCTCGCGCGGTACTCCCTGCTCGGTGAACCGTTGCACGTAGATCGCCGCCGGCGAGTGGCAGAATGCGCCGCTGTCGGGCGTGAAGCCCAGATACGGGGAGTCGATCTTCTGGACCATCTCGATCGCGGGCGCGAGCGCGTCCACCGTCATCGGCGCATGGATCTCCATCCCCATCCGTACGTCGTACTTCTCCGCGTATGGCAGGAGGTCGTTGATCACGGATTCGGCGACCTGGGTCCGGATGACCGGGAAACCTAACCGGGCGGCGGCGCGGATCTGCAGACGCAGGTAGTCGATCTGCTCGTCGCGGTTCGCGAGCCTGCCCCGGAAGCGCTGCCGGTCCGCATAGGCGCCGTACGCGCTCGGCTGAAGACCGTACTGGTCGACGAGCTTGCGGAAGGTGTACTCGAATTCCGGCGTGAGCTCGGGGAAGCGCCGGATCATCTGCGGCGCGACGATCTCGACTCCTTGCCCCTCACCCAGGGATCCGGCGGCGGCGAAGCAGTCCTGCAGTGAATACCGGTACGTGTAGTAGTCGACGTTGAAGCTGTACAGGGTGACACCGAGTTTGAGGCTCATCAGCTGTCCCTCCCGAGGAACTCGACGGCTCGCTCGTGCGTGGCGGTCTGGGTGAAATCGATGGGCCAGTACTCCGGCTCCGCATAGGGAATGCGTAGGGTCAGCGTGATCGCGACGTGATGCCCGCCCGGGCGCAGCCCGTTCGGCGCGGTGAAGCGGACGGTCGCCTGGTCGAGCACGAACCATTCGACAGCGGCGAGTTCTCCCACCTCGGCGATCGCGTGCTCCGTGTCCCCGACGCTGATGGTCATACCCTCGGTCGTCACAGGCGCGTCGTCGATGGTGATGGCGACTCCCTCTACGCAGGAGAGCGGAAGTGAGCGGTACCACGGAAGCCGGAGCGCCACGGTCGCGGTTCCCTCGCGGAGATGGCCGCCCAGATCCCCTCGAGCGGGAAGCATCAGTTCGTCGAACACGCCCGGCCCTCCGTTCGATCCACCGGGTTCGTCAACTGTTCGCTCACCGGACACTCCTCTTCGAATGCGATATCCCGGCGGCACCTGCACCGGTTGCTTGGTAGCGACTAAATCGCCTCCGGAAGACATGTTCAATGCCGTTTCTGCGCTTTTCTAGTGCACAATTCGGGCTAAAGTCGCTCTTGTCCGGCGGTGACTAATGGTCAAGAAGGAAGTAGATAGGTGCAATCGCTCAGAATTGCTGCTCCCACACTCTCGGCGCGGATAGCCGGTGACGTGCTCTCGAGTACGCTCGCGCGACTCCTCGCCAGTGGGGCTGCCTCGTCGAAGCCCGAACTGGTGCGCGCCAGCGGCCTGGCTCGTTCCACGGTCGATGCCGGCGTGCAGGAGCTGCTCGAGCGTGGAGTCGTGCGGACGACGGGCTACCAGCAACCGGGTGGCCGCGGACGGGCTGCCGCCATCCTCGAGCTCGACCCGAACTATGGATACGTCCTCGTCGCCGACTGCGGGCGCCACTCGGCGTACTTGAAGATCTTCGACGTACACCAGCGGCCCGTCGCGGAGACACGCATCCGGATCGAGTTCTCCCACGGACCGGAGGTCGTTCTGGAAGCGATCGTGGCGTGGTTTCGAAGCGCGCTCTCCGACCTTCCTCATCCTGCCGTGGTCGCGGTGGTCGGAGTGCCGGCGCCGGTGGACCACCGCGATGGATCGGTCGTGCGGCCTCCGTTCATGCCCGGCTGGGACCGGTTCCCGGTCACGCACTACATCCGCGATGGACTCGGCTGCGAAGTGATCCTCGAGAACGACGTGAATCTTCGAGCCCTCGGCGAGGCGCGCGCCATGCCGGAGTTCTCCGGCCCGCTGTTGTACGTCAAGGCGGGTACCGGGATCGGAGTGGGGATCGTCACGAGCGACGGCGTCCTGATGCGAGGCGCCGACGGCTCGTCCGGCGAGATCGCCCACCTCAAGGTCACCGGGCATGACGAGATCTGTGTCTGCGGCAGTCGCGGTTGCCTCGAGACGGTCGCTTCCGTAGGAGCGCTCACCCGCCTGATGGTGGGAGCCGCACCTGCGACACCGACGACTCAGGAGGAGCGGGACCTGTTCTTCAGCCGTCTCCGCGACGGCGACCCCGCCGTCAGGGCCAGCGTTCGTCGAGCAGGCCAGTACCTGGGAGAGGCCATCGCCAACCTCGTCCACATGATCAATCCCCACCGAATCGTGCTCGGCGGCTCGCTGGTGGACGCGGACGACGAATTGCTGGCTACCGCGCGAAGCATCGTGTATCAGCAGGCACTCCCGATCTCCACGAGGGAACTGACTCTCGTGCGGCCCGCACTCGGGGTCGACTCAGGCGTCGGAGGGGGACTGGTGCTCGGTATGGAGCGTGCGCTTGCACCCGACCGGCTGGGCTGAGGCGGCACCGTGCACTACTTCCCTGTTCTGTCCCTGTTCGACATCACCCAAACCGACCCCATCGAGGGTGCCATCGTGCCTGTAAATCCCCACCAGCCGCTCACCCGGCGATCACGATCACGGAGTGCTCGACCCGCCAACCGCCCATCTCGAGGGGAACGGATGGACCGTCACACAAGAGCCCCTCACGCATGCCAACGGTTACACCGACCCCGACCGGCACACCGTCGTCCTCCGCCGGAACCTCGCACCCGAACAGGCAGCGAAGACCCTCATCCACGTACTCGCTGCGTGTTGCTTTATACGCAAAGGATCTCCTCGCCCTGACGACTGGAAATGCGGCCCCGCCCACCGCCCCGCGAATGGCCACCTTCGTAACCAGCGCCGGCATAAAGATCCGCCGACCTACAGAGGAGATGACCGGTGAAAATCGAGTCATTCAGTCCTGCAATGCAGAACACACCTCGCTGAACAGTCGCGCATGGATCTCGTTGCCCGCCGCCGAGACCGGATCCGGCGCCGACGAGAACTTCACGATGACCGTCCCGGTCTGCGGATCCAGCCAGACGTACTGCCCGTGGATGCCGACCGCATAGACGTTCCCGCGGTCGTTGCCGGTCGACCACCATTGATTGCGGTACGAGACCCGTGCGTATTCGCGCTGGATCAGGAGGTTGCGCGCGACCTCGCGGTCTCCCCCCGCCATGGTCTGCCGCACCCACTCCTCGGACACGATGCGCCTGCCGTCGATCGTGCCGCCGCCGAGCATCAACCAGCCCACACGGGCGAGGTCGCCAGCCGTGCACGAGATGCCGCCGTTGGCGGAAGCGAATCCCGACGGGTCCACGGTGATCGTGGCGTCCTGCGCGCAACGCAGGCGTTCCCAGACGCGCGCCGCGAGAACGGCTGGGTAGCGCTCACCGGTCACCGCCTCCACCAACCACGCCAGGGCGTCGGTGTCGGCGGAGCAGTACTGGAAGCGCCGGCCGTGCGTGCCGTTGGCCTTCAACCCTCGCAGGAACTCGTAGGTGTCCGACGGATCGGCGTCGCGGCGTGGACGCCAACCGGCGATGCGGTCCTGAGCCTGCATATGCGACTCGGGGTTGCGGTAGTCCTCTTCGTACTCGACGGCGACGGTCATGTCGAGCACTTGCTGCACGGTGGCGTCACCGTACGCGGAGCCGTCGAGTTCGGGAATGTACGACGCCATGGTTCGTCCGACGTCGATCAGGTCGTCGTCGACGAGCGTTCCGACGAGGATCCCGCAAATCGACTTCGACACGCTTTGCAGCAGGTGACGATCGTCGGGCGCGAAGCCGGGACGGTAGTATTCGGCGATCGTTCTGCCGTCCCGCTGCACCAGGAAGGCGTCGGTCCAGGAATCCGCGAGCAGGGCCCGCAGATCGGCCACGTCATCCAGAGCGGTGAGCCTGTCCACCCCGGAGTCTGTACGGGGGCGGTGGCCGATGGTGGCGGTGGGAACCAGCTCGCTCACGTGTGCGAAAGCCCACTGGCTGTGCGGCGCATCCTGCCAGCTGTCGAGGTCGAGGTCCTCCACGACCCCGGGGTAGCGAGGCGGGCGGGTCGTGCTCTGTTCAATGGTGAGGCGGGTCATCGCAGCACTCTCATCTCGTTTCGGACAGTGGGGGCCGTGGTGCCCGGATCTGGGGGGACGCCCTCCCGCTGCTGTTCTGCGATCCCGGGAGCTGCGGGCATGGCGGCCAGCAGGCGGCGGGTGTAGTCGTGGGTCGGTGAGGTCAGCACGTCCGCCGCACGGCCCGTCTCCACGAGGCAACCCCGGCGCATCACGCCGACGTCGTCGCTCATGTATTGCACGACGTCGAGGTCGTGGGAGATGAGCAGGTAGCTCAGGTCGCGCTCGCGTTTGAGCCGCTGCAGGAGGTTCAGCACCTGCGCCTGCACCGACACGTCCAGCGCGCTTGTCGGCTCGTCGAGCACCACCAATCGCGGGCCTGTCGCGATCGCCCGCGCGACACCGACGCGCTGGCACTGGCCCCCGGAGAGCTGATGCGGTAGCCGATCGCCGTGCACCGCTGCAAGTCCCACCTCGTCGAGGAGCTCGTCGACCTTCTGCCGGATCTCCGCACGGCTGAGCTGGGTGTGGGTGCGCAGCGGCTCGGCCACGATGTCGCGGATGCGCATGCGCGGATCGAGCGCCATGATGGGGTTCTGGAAGACCATCCCCGTCTGTGCCCGGAGTCGTCGCAACGCGCCCCGGTGGAGCTTCACGGGATCTTCCCCCGAGATCAGGGACCGACCGGACGTCGGCGCGATAAGGTTTAGGGCGCAGCGGGCGATGGTGCTCTTGCCCGACCCTGACTCGCCGACGAGGCCGAATGTGGTCCCGCTGCGAATGCGGAAGCTCACATCGTCAACGGCGCGGGTTTCTGACTTGCGTGTGCGGTAGACCTTGACGATGTGCTCGACGACGAGCGCGTCGACGTCCGGGGTTTTCGTGGTGGTGCTCACAGCTCTCCAACTCTCAGGCATGCCGCCTCGTGCATCGAGGCGACGGGCTCCAGGGCCGGATCCGTCGCTCGGCAGCGGTCTTGCACGGCCGGACAGCGATCGGCGAAGGCGCAGCCCGTGATGCCGAGCAGGTTCGCCGGCACGGATCCGGCGATCGCATCGAGCATCTGGCCTGGTTGACGGCGCGACGGCAGCGCCCCGATCAGACCGCGGGTGTAGGGGTGCGCCGGGTTGCGCAGCACCTCTGCCGCAGGTCCCTGTTCGATCACGCGGCCTGCGTACAAGACGGCGACGGAATCGCAGATCTCCTGCACCACGCCCAGATTATGGGTGATCAGCAGCACGCCGAACCCGAAGCGTTCGCGCAGTGAGAGCACGAGTTGCAGGATCTGTCGTGCGATGGTCACATCCAGTGCCGTCGTCGGCTCGTCGAGGATGAGCAGGCGCGGTTCGCAGAGAAGCGCCATCGCGATCATGACACGCTGCAGCATTCCACCGGAGAGCTCGTGCGGGTGGCTGTCATACACCCGGCCGGGGTCCGGCAGTCCGACCAGGCCGAGGTAGTCGAGGATCCGCTGCTTGGCCTGGGCCCGGCTCATCCGACGGTGGCGGCGGAGCACACCACGCAACTGGTCCCCGAGGGTGAAGACGGGGTTGAAGGCCGTGCCGGGGTTCTGGAACACGATCGAGACGACATCGCCGCGTGCCGCGGACGGGGCGGAGAAGTCCTGCTCGGTGCCGTCGAGCACGATCCGCCCGGACGGGCGCGCGCCGTCAGGCAGCATGCCGAGCACGGCCAGACCGGTCAGGCTCTTGCCGCAGCCGGTCTCGCCGACAACACCCAGGATCTCCCCCGGAGCGATCGAGAAGGTGACACCGCGGACCGGGCGGTTCGTGAGACGGCCTCGCTCTGCGAACGCGATCTCCAGGTCTTCCACGAGAAGCAGGTCGGTCATCGCTTCACTGATCGTTTCACTCATCGCTTCACCTGCCGAGGGTCGAACAGGTCGCGCAGCGCGTCGCCGATCAGGTTGAAACCCAGGACCGTGGCGAAGATCGCGAGGCCGGGGAACGTCGAGATCCACCAGTACGTGAAGATCTGCCCGCGACCTTCAGCCACCATTAGCCCCCAGTCCGGAGATGGCGGCTGCGCGCCGAGGCCGAGAAAGGCCAGCGACCCGGCGGCGAGCACAACGGCGCCGATGTCGACGGTCGCCTGAACCAGTACCGGTGTCATGCAGTTGCGCAAGATGTGGACGCTGACGATGCGCCAGGCCGGGACACCGATCGCCCGTGCGGCCTCCACGAACGGGCGATCGCGCAGGGAGCGCGCCTCCGCCCGTACGAGCCGGGCATACCAGGGCCACCACGCGATGGCGAGCGCGAGGCCGGCGTTGAACAGGCTGGGGCCGAGGATGGCGACGGTCACCATCGCCAGCAGCAGCGGCGGGAACGCCTGGAACACCTCAGTGACGCGCATCAGGACGTCGTCGAGCCAGCCTCCGCGGTAGCCGGCGATGGCGCCGAGAGGGATGCCGATCACGGCTGCGATGAACACGACCACGAGCGAGATGACGAGCGCGGGCCGCGCGCCCATGATGATGCGGCTGAGCACGTCGCGGCCGAGCTGATCCGTGCCGAGGACATGAGCGACGCTGGGGGCGAGGTTGCGGGTGGCAGCACTGGTCTCGCCGAGGCCCTGGGCGGGGAAGGGCGCTATCCACTGACCGAACACGGCCAAGGCGATCACGAGAAGGACGATGGCGAGGCCGACCGCAGCGAGCCAGTCGGTGCGGAGCACCCGGATCAAGCGGCGAAGCCCGGTATCGCGTGCGGAGAAGGCGGCTGGGCGGAGTGCGGCCGTGGCCGTGGTCATGGTCGGGGTCGGGGTCGCGGTCATGACGCCCTCACTCTCGGGTCGAGTCGTGCCTGCACGAGATCCACGGCGAGGTTGGCAACGAGGTACCCGAACGCGCCGAGCAGGGTGATCGCCATGATCGACGGATAGTCGACCGACAGCATCGCGGTGCTGGCGAACTGTCCGATACCGGGCCAGTTGAAGACCACCTCGACGAAGAAGGTGCCGGTCAGCGCGTAGGCCGCAGCGAGCCCGATGATCGTCATCGACGGCGGCAATGCGTTCTTCAGGGCGAGCCGCCAGCGCACCATGAACGAGCGCACCCCGTACGCGTTGGCAGTGAAGACGTAGTCCTGGCCGAGCACCTCGAGCATCGATGCCCGGGTCATCCGCGCGATGAGGCCGAGCGGGTAGGCGGCGAGCGTGAGCGCCGGCAGGATGAGGTGCGTCATGCCGTCGCCCCAAGCCACGAAGTTGCCCGTGATGAGGCTGTCGAAGATCGGAAAGCCGGTGACGTTCGCGATCGGGTGGAGGTATTGCGTTTGGGTCGAGAACGCACCGGTCGCCGGGAGGAGGTGCAGCTGGCCCACGAAGAGGACCTGGAGCAGCAGTCCGAGCCAGAAGGCCGGCATCGAGACGCCTCCGATCGAGAGGATGCGGATGGCGCCGTCAGCCGCACCCCCGGGGCGCTTGGAGGCGAGCACACCGAGCACGATGCCGAAGACCGTTGCGAAGAGCATGGCCGCGAACAGCAGCTCGAGGGTGGCCGGCAGCCGCGTGGCGAGCTCCTCGAGCACGGGGCGCTTGGTCGAGAGCGAGTCGCCCCAGTTCCCAGTGACGAGACCCCACAGGTAGTCCAGGTACTGGATGGGCAGGGGGCGGTCGAAGCCGAGTCGGGTGCGGATGCGGGCGAGCTCCTCCGGCGGAGCCTTGGGGCCGGCGTAGACGACAGCCGGGTCGGAAGGGATGACGCGGGAGAGGATGAAGACCACCAGCGTGATCACGAGGAGCACGAGCAGCGCAGATCCGACTCGGCGGATGATGAGACGTGTCATGGGAGCACCTCCTTCCAGGGGTGTGCGACGGTGGGGGCGGGACATACCCGCCCCCACCGGTCCGTTCTGGTCAGGCGGCCGGAGCGATCGGAGCGAAGAAGGTCGTGAAGGGATAGTTCTCGTTGAACTTCTGGACCTTCAGGTCTTTCGGGACGATCGTGACCGATTGGGCGTCGAACAGGAACAGTCCGGGCGCCTGCTTCACGAGCAGGTCCATCGCTTTCTGGTAGGTGGCCTGGGCCGCGGCCCGGTCGCTTCCGGTGAGGGTGCCGGCCTTGTCGACCAGCGCGTCGTACTCGGCGTTCTTCCAGTAGCTGAGGTTGAAGAACGGCTTGTCCGAGGAGTGGAACAGCGAGTTCAGGTTGTCGGACCCGGCATCGCTGTATGTCGGCCAGTAGTAGACGACGAAGATGTCCTGCGCGTTCGCCGGATCGGCCTTGGCCTTCTCCCATTGCTGGTTGAACAGCTCGGCCGTGACGTTCAGGGTGACGCCGATCTTGGCGAAGGCGTCCTTGATCAGCGGCACGAAGCGGGCCTCGGCAGGGTTCTCCGACGCGTACGTCAGGTTCAGAGTCAAGCCGCTGGCGTGCCCGGACTCGGCGAGCAGCGCCTTCGCCTTTTCCAGGTCCTGTTTGTACTGCGGGACCTGGTCGCTGTAAGGGAAGATGCCCTTCGGCACAGGCCCGTGCGACTGGGTGCCGTAGCCCTGCACGCCGACGTCGATGAGGTCCTTGTACGGCACCGCGTAACTGAGCGCCTGTCGTACCTTCGGATCGTTGAGCGGAGCGCGGGTCGTGTTGAAATAGGCGAGGTAGTCGAACGGCGAGTTCGCCGCCCGCACCTCTCCACCCACCTGCTTGGCAACGGAGTCGACGTTGTCCAGCGGAAGCGTGGTGGCGAAGTCGACCTCCTTCGCCGTGAGCATCTGCTGTGCAGTGACAGCGTCGGGTGTGATCGAGATGTCGACGATCTTGTAGTGCGGGGCTTTGCTCTTGTTCCAGTACTTGTTGTACGCCTGGAGCACGACCTTCTTCCCTGGTTCGTAATCCTTGAGCGTGAACGGACCCGTACCGGCCTCGATGCCCTTTTCGAAGTACTTGTCATCGGAGGCGGACGCCGCGAGCGCTTTGGGCGCCACGATCCACGCGCCGTAGGTGGAGGCGGCCACAAGGTCCATGGGTGCCGAGTACTTCAGCTTCATCACCACCGTTGAGGCGTCTGTGGCCGTAACCGTGTCCAGCGGAGCCCAGATGAACGCGGCGCCGGCGCGTTTGCGTGCGGCCTCGATACTGCCGACGACCGCGTCCGCGTCGACCTTCTCGCCATCGTGGAACGTGACGCCCTTGCGGATGTGGAAGGTCCAGGTGAGGCCGTCGGCGCTGGTCTCCCACTTCTCCGCGATCGCGGGAGTGAATGCTTCGGCTGAGCCCTCCGGGTTCTTCCAGAGCAGCGGCTCGTAGAGGTTGCCCAGATAAAGGGCTTCCGTCGAGAACGATGCGACCGGATCCCAGGTCGTGACGGCAGCCGAGGCGGCGACGGTGAGCACGCCGCCGTCCGCGCCGGTGCCGCTGGATGCGGGAGAGCAGCCGGACAAGGCTGCGAGGCTGACGGCAGCCGCGATGCCCAAGGCAGCGAGCCGACCGCGTTTGATTCGGGTGACGTCCATGTCCACCTCACTGTGAAGATGTTCCGCCGGGGTGCGGAGTACGGACAGTGTATGGACATGCGAGCGAGACTCGCCAATACTTGACTATCACCAAAACGATGCTCCGGAGGTATCACTTGGATCTGCGCCTGTTGCGTTATTTCGTCGCCGTGTGCGAGCACGGCACCGTGCATGCGGCAGCCGACGAGCTGCGAGTTGCACAACCCTCACTGAGCCGACAGATCCGCGGGCTCGAGCGGGATCTCGGATTCACACTGTTCGAGCGGGTGCCTCGGGGGGTTCTCCTCACGGCGGCCGGACAGGCGTTCCTTCCGATCGCGCGCGATCTTCTGACGCACGCAGCCCGCGCATCCTCCACGGCCAAGGCCATCGCCGCCGGAAGCGGCGCAGGCCTCACGGTCGCCTCGGCTACGACCACGGTGACAGACATTATCGCGCCATTCATCGTCTCCCAAGGCGCGCGAGGCGCCATCCAGAATGTCGTGGAGTCACTACCTCAAGACGTGTACGGCGTACTCGCCGGAGGAGACGCCGATTTCGCGGTCGGCACTCGAGTGCCTCCGGCAGAGTTCCGCTCAGAGGTCGTCGGGTACGCCTACCTCTGGGCACAGATGCACCCTGAGCATCCGCTCGCGGACATGCCGAACGTGCCGCTCGAACTGCTCGTCCAGGAGCCGCTCATCGTGATGAGCCGCGCGCACGGTGTGCGTCAGATGTTCGACAACGCGGTCACGAGCGCCGGCCTGTCGTACACGCCGACCATTGAGACGACCTCGCTCTCCCTCGCCCTCGCCCTGGCAGCGGCCGGCCGCGGTGTCTGCATTCTCTCGGACGATTCCCGCTACGGGTTGCACACGGCCCCGATCCGCACTGCCGACGGCGATCTCGCCATCACTCTCTACGGCGTCTGGGATGACAAGCACTACGCCGGCGCCCGCATCCAGCGCTGCCTCTCCGACCTCGGCGCCTTCGTCGCTGAGCTCTATCCGCAGAGCCGGCACTGAGTCTGATGCCGCGGAAGCATCGAGGAGAGAGAGTACAGGTCTTGGACGCGCATCCCCTCCACCGCCCATGCTGAGGCCCACACATCGATCGAGGAGGATCACATGCGTGTGCGTCAACTTTTCGCCGGCCTGGCGGCGATCATCATCGGGTCAAGTCTCGTGATCGCGACAGGCGCGACAGCAGCGGAGGCGCGGGGACTCGGCGACCTGCGCGGGAACGGCGCCGTCTCCCGCACCGTGCTCACAGCCGCGCAGCTGCAGAGTGGTGACGCCACGGAAACCGTCGCAAGCAGCGCATTCGGGTTGCCCGCTGGTGCGGCGAACCCTCGGAACTCCTTTGAGGGCACACTGACCGTCTCGCACGCGGGAGAGGTCGGAGGCTTCAGCGCGATCAGGGATCCCTACGATTACGCTTCGATCGCCGCCGTGAAGCATCTTCCCGACTTCTCCGCCGCCCTCGTGCAGAACGGAAGCTACCTGATTCCCACTGAGCGCGGAGTGCGGATCACCGGGAACGACGCATGGAACATCGCGCTCGGCGTCGGCCGAGCCTGGCAGGAGAACGGCGACGGCAGACTGACCCGGGCCGCCCTCCCGTTCTCCCTCATCGAGCGCAACGCGAACTGCGTGCACAACGGGCTGATCACCTTCCTGTTCTCACGCAACCAGACCTCCCTCCTGCGGTACCAGATCACGAGCGAGACCTGCGAGTACTTCCAGTTCGACATGTGGGGGCAGCTGCACGCGACCCTCACCCAGGGGAAGGTCGCGAACGCACAGCGGATCCGCGGCGCGTTCGCCACCGAGCTCGCGGCACGAATCCCCACGCGGCCCATCGCCCAGCTCGCAACGGACTACCCTGCCGCGGGGATCGACACCTCGGCATTCGGCGCAGGCATCACACCGTCGGCGCGCACGACGCTCGGTTTCGTCTACGGCGGTGTGAACTATGTCGGCGACTGCCCGACCAGGCAAGGCCCGCACCCGTTCTGCAGCGAGGTCCTGATGCCCTCGTACTCGACGGCAAAGACTGCGTTCGGCACCCTGGCGCTGCTGCGGCTGGCGCAGAAGTACGGGCCGTCGGTGGCAGACGAGTTGATCTCCGCGCTGATTCCACAGGCCGCGGTGATGCCCGCGTGGAAGGGTGTCACAATCCGCGATGCGGTCGACATGGCCACGGGAAACTACACCTCGGCCGGCTACGAAGTCGATGAGGGTGGAAGCACCATGGGCGCATTCTTCGCCGCCGAGAGCGAGACGCAGAAAACCGCAACGGCGCTGTCCTTCCCCCGCTCGGTCACGCCGGGAAGCACGTGGGTCTACCACACGTCCGACTCGTACCTCGCCGTGCAGGCCATGAACGCCCTGCTTCGCCAACACGAGGGTCCCCATGCCGACATCTTCAGCATGCTGTGCAACGAAGTACTGATCCCGGCCGGCGTCGGTCCGGATTCCCTCACCACCTTACGCACAGACAACTCAGCGACAGGCGCACCGTTCGGCGGGTACGGAATGTTCTGGACCCAGGATTCGATCGCGAAAGTCGCCCGACTCATGGGCCCGCAGCACGGGGCCGTCCATGGCGTTCAGCTGCTCCACCCCGGGCTCCTCGATGCGGCGCTGCAGCGCAACCCCGCCGATCGCGGGCTGCCGGTGACCGGGAGCACCGTTCTGCGGTACAACGCGGGCGTCTGGGCGATCGACTACAGCTCCGCGAACGACCCCGCCTTCACAACGCCGTTCACCGTCCCGTTCATGTCAGGCTTCGGCGGCATCACCGTTGCCCTGATGCCGAACGGCTCAACGTACTACGTCTTCAGCGATAACGATGAATTCGTGTGGGCCTCCGCGGTCTCTCAGTCTGCGAAGCTGGCCCCGATGACGGGAGGCGGCACCCCGACCCCCAGCCCCACTGCTTCGGGACACCACTGACGAGCGCCCATCCGATACCTCCGAGGCATTGGGGCGACGCACTTCGAATCTTTGACGGGCATCAACTGACGGTCGATACTGAGGAGCACCATCGATCGAGGAGGATCCCATGCGTGCCCGCTACTGTGTCGCCCGAGACGCGAAATGAGTCAGCGAGAGGGCCACCTCGAAAAGCGGCTCGGGCTGCCATCCGTCGTCGCATTCGGCCTGGCCTACATGGCACCGAGCCTGGTGATGGTGATCTTCGGTGTCATCGCCGTCGCCAGCGCCGGAACCGCCCCGACCGCCTTCCTGATCGCCACGTTGGCCATGCTTTTGACAGCCATCAGCTACTCCAAACTCTCCAAGCACTACCCAGTGTCCGGCTCCGCCTACTTCTACGCGCGCCGGCTCCTGAACTCCCCCATCGGATTCCTGGTCGGCTGGAGCATCCTGCTGGACTATCTTTTCCTACCCATGGTCGCCTGGCTGGTGCAATCGGTCTACCTCAACGCCCAATTCCCGGAGATCCCTGTGTGGGCATGGATGCTCATCAACGCCGGTCTCACCACCGCCATCAACATCATCGGACTCGTCCTCAGCGACCGCGTCAATATGGTGCTCACTGCGTTCTCCGTCTTCCTTGTGCTGCTGTTCGTGGCGTACTGCCTGGTCTTTCTGGTGCACCATCCCGCTCGCGAATACATCACCCCCGTCTGGAACAGCCAGACCAGCCTCGGCGGAGTGACCGCGGCCGCTGCGATCGCCGCATACTCATACCTGGGATTCGACGCGGTCACAACGTTGTCGGAAGAGACCAAGGACGCCTCCAAGACGATCCCCCGCGCCGTCATCCTGGTGATCGTAATCGGCGGTCTTCTGTTCGTGAGCGTCGCCTACGTCATGCAGCTGGTTCACCCCGGCTTCGACTTCGGCGGACCGGGGGAAGAGCAAGTGGGCGGCTACATCCTTTCCATTCAGGTCGGCGGGCAGACCTTCGCCGACTGGACCAACCTCGCCGGCGTCGTCGCGGGGTTCGCATCGGGCCTCGCCGTGCAGCTCAGCTCCAGCAGGTTGCTGTACTTCATGGGACGCGACGGGGTGCTGTCGAAACGATTGTTCGGCTGGGTCAGCCCCATCACCAAGACACCGATCTGGGCGATCGGGTTCACCGGGCTGATGTGCGTCGTCGGCATGTTCCTGACAACCGACATCGCCTACTCCTTCATCAACTTCGGTGCCTTCACCGGTTTCACCGTCGTGAACATCTGCGTGATCGCGTTCTATGTCCGGAAACGAAAGACCACACCGCTCGGCGTTGTCGGGTACGTGATTCTCCCCGCCGTGGGCGCCTGCATCACCCTCTACATGCTCACCCGCCTGAGCCCGACCGCGCTGATCATCGGGTTCACCTGGCTGGCCGCAGGTTTCCTATGGCTGCTCTGGCTCACCCGCGGGTTCCGGCGCCCTACGCCCGCGATGTCGGTCGATGAGACCGGCGGCGAGATCGAGGACATCCGCACGCGGCCCGTCAGAGCCGTCGAATTGGAGTAGCCCGGACTTCAGGCCCTCACGGGTACATGCCGCGAAGACGGTGTGCTTCGGCGACCCGCTCGACGGCGAGCGCGGTCGCAGCTTCGCGCAGGGTCAGCCGGCGCTTATCGGAGTAGTCGAGGACATTGCGCCAGGTCGAGAGCATTCGCGATCGCAGCCGGGATTCGACTTCTTCCACTCCCCACCAGTAGGCCTGGTTGGCCTGGACCCACTCGAAGTAGGAGACGATCACTCCGCCCGAATTGGCGAGGATGTCGGGGACCACCAACTGATCGTTGGCGGCGAAAATTCGGTCTGCGGCCGTGGTCGTCGGCCCATTCGCTCCTTCGACAATGACGCGGGCGGTGACCCGTGGTGCATTCTCAGCGGTGAGAACGCCTTCAACCGCGGCCGGGACCAAGAGGTCGACAGGTAGCTCGAGCGCCGCGCCGGCGTTGATCGGTTCGGAACCGTCGAAGCCTACGACCGATCCGGTCGCGTCCACATGTGCGCCGAGACGGTCAGGATCGAGCCCTGCAGAATTGTAGATCGCGCCGTATTGGTCGGCGATAGCGACCACGCACGTACCGGCCTCGCGCAGGAAACGGGTGGTATCACGGCCGACCTTGCCGAACCCTTGCACGACGGCGGTGGCCCCGATGGGAGAGATGCCGCGGTGCGGAAGAGCGGCGAGAGCGACGTGAGCGACGCCGCGCGACGTCGCGCTCGGCCGGCCGAGGGAGCCCCCGAGAGCAAGTGGCTTTCCCGTCACGACGCCGGGGACGGTGTACCCGGTCGCGACAGAATATGTGTCCATGATCCAGGCCATGGTCTTCTCGGAGGTTCCGATGTCGGGAGCGGGGATATCCCGTTCCGGGCCGATGATGGGGAGGATCTCGCTGGTGTAACGCCGCGTGACGCGTTCGAGTTCTGCTTCGGAGTGGACGCGGGGGTCGATGGTGATCCCGCCTTTTGCTCCGCCGTACGGGATGTCGACGAGGGCGCATTTCCACGTCATCCACATTGCGAGTGCGCGGACTTCGTCAAGTGTGACCTCAGGGCTGTAGCGGAGTCCTCCCTTGGCCGGCCCTCGCGAAAGGTTGTGCTGAACCCGGTGACCGGTGAAAACTCTGATGCTGCCGTCGTCGGCGCGCAGAGGCACCGACACGGTCATCTCGCGACGTGGCATCGCCAGCATGTCTCGGATACCCGAGTCAAAGCCCAGGGTCGCGATTGCGGCGTCCAGTTGGGCGATTGCGTCGGTGAGCGGGTTGGCAGCGGTCCGTCGTGCCGTCTCCATCGAGAGCATCGCGGGTCCTCCTCAGGGGTCGAATGCGTCTCACGGTACGGTTGTGACGCAGCCGGCCCAGTGGACATGCCGTCGATAACGGAGGCTTGATATAGACACGACGTCCAGAACGAACGCCGAAGCAGGATGAGGTCAGGCGTGGCCCGGGCTCGCGGCAGGAATGTGTTCCAGGCCGAGCCCCGCTTGACCATACGTGCTGAGGACCTCAGAAATCACGATGCGGTACGCGCCGATCCACCGATCGTGCAGTCGCTTCGCCTCTCGGTGGGTGTCCATGCCGATGAGTTTGTGGAGTGCTTCGCGGCTCTCCCAGTAGTAGACCTCGGCATACAGTCCGGTCTCTTCGTTTGACCATGACTCCTCGCCGAGGAACCCCGGGATGGCACGAGCGCGCTCAGCGATCTCGTCGTTCAGACGGTGGAACTCGTCATCGTAGGGCTTCGCCTCGAATATGAAAGTCGACGTGAACACGGTCACTCCTTTGTCGCGATCATGCTAACAACGCCGAGGGTGACATTTCGCCCGAAATCCGTGTCGATTCGGCCGCCAGGGGACGGCGCTACGGCCCCGGTCGCCTAAACTCCTGTGGTGACTCGAACCTCCATCTCGGACCCGAACGCTCCAGAGCCGGTGGGCCCATACTCGCACGCAGTGATCGGAGCCGGCGGCGCGCTGTTCCTCTCCGGCCAGACGCCGATCGACCCATCGAACGGAGCGCTGGTCGGCGGCGACGTCGCGGCCCAGACCGCGCAAGTCTTCACGAACCTGAAATCCGTACTGGCCGCCGCTGGCCGAACCTTCGATGACGTCGTCAAGGTGAACGTCTACTTGATCGACATGCGCGACTTCGCCGCGATGAATGATATCTACGCGACCGTTTTCACTGCACCGTATCCAGCCAGGACAACGGTGGCTGTGGCTGGCCTTCCCCTGGGCGCCCGCGTGGAAATCGAACTCGTCGCACAGCCCTGATCAGCACGTGGCCTAGTCGACCTCGGCTCTGGGCGCCTCTTCAGGTAGATCGGCCGCACTATTCCAGATTGCGCTGGAAGACCTGGGCGCGGATCTCGTCGAGCACTCGGGCGACCGACACAGTGGCGACGGCGTCGTGCACGGGATGCTGACGCCGCCCTGCGACGATGGCCTTCGCCACCGATCGGATCATCGGGACGTAGCCGTTGCCCTCGCGCGGTCGAGACAGGTGGATCGGCTCGCGGAACAACGCCTCCGGAGACCCCGCATGCAACCGCGCGACGTCCGTCGCCCAGAACATGGCCGGGATTTCGATCCAGCCGGCGGACCCGCTCATCGACGCGGACGGATCGACGAATTCGAGGATCGAACAGGCGAGCTGCGAAAAACGACCCCCGACGTGCCCGAGTGAGATCTGAGCGGTGACATCGACGCCGTCTCGAATCGTGCCCGTTGCCGACACGTCGACGACCTCGCCGAGTACCCAGTGGGCGAGCGTGACGGGGTAGATCCCCTGGTCGAGCACCGTGCTGCCGCCGAGCTGAGCGCTCCATCGGCTGCCACCGGCTGGGAACGGCATGCCGAAGGCCGCCCGGACATGTCTCGGGTCCCCGATGAGACCGTTGCGGATGCGGCTGACGACGTCGACATGGAGGGGATTGAACTTCATCCACATCGCCTCCATGGCGAAACGGTCGTTCGCAGTCGCCACCTCGAAGAGTCTCTCCACCTCTGCGGCCGTCATTGCCATCGGCTTTTCGACCAGGACGTGTTTGCCCGCCTCAAGCGCTCGAACGGCAAGCTCGAGGTGGGTCGCCGGCGGGGTCGCAACGTACACGACGTCGACGTCGTCGCTCGCGAGGAGCGCGTCGATCTCTGACGTAGCGAAGGCGATCCCGTGTCGCTGCGCGAATCCATCGGCCTTGTCAGCACCGCGCCCCCAAACCGCGGTGACCACACCACCCGCAGCCTGGATGTCGGGGACGAATGTCTCGCAAATGCGTCCCGTTCCCAGGACGCCCCACCTCAGAATCATCGCGTCTGTGCTCACTGGCGGCTCCCGGCGCCCATGAACCTCACAGCTCTCCCCCCGCCAGCACCTTCTTGCGCTCCTCGCGACGTTGGCGCTGTAAGGCCGGGTTGGCCACCGGTGCGGCTAACAGGAGACGCCTGGTATAGGAATGCGAGGGAGTGGACGTCACTGTCGGAGCATCGCCGGTCTCAACCAGGTCTCCGCGGTATAGGACGGCCACGCGGTGGCTGATGTGGCGGATGACCGACAGATCATGCGAGATGAAGAGGTACGCCACACCGGTCGCGCGCTGGATCTCCGTGAACAGCTGCATGACCGTGGCCTGGGTCGACAGGTCGAGCGCCGAAACCGGCTCATCGCAGACGATGAGCTTCGGTTCGGGCGCGAGCGATCGGGCAATGGCGACGCGCTGTCGCTGACCGCCGGAGAACTCGCGGGGCAGGCGATCGACGGAGTCCGTCGGCAAGCCGACCTGATCGAGCAGGCCGCGCACTCTCGATCGGGCGTCTCTTCCCGTGGCTCCCTGAACGATGAGTGGTTCGGCGAGGATTTCGCCGATGGTCATCGACGGGTTGAGAGAGGTGTACGGGTCTTGGAACACCACTTGCAGCTGGTCGGACAGCCCCCGGCGTGCCTTGCCCTGCAGTCCCCCGATCTCTCGGCCTTCGAAGCGGATGCTGCCCCCCGATGGACGCACGAGGCCGAGCACGGCGCGACCGATGGTGGTCTTGCCCGAACCCGATTCTCCGACCAGGCCGACCGTCTCGCCCGCTTCGACATCGAGACTCACGCCGTGGAGCACCTCGACGGGCTTGCCCCGGAGCCCGCGGCCGGGGAAGGCGACGCGAAGGTCGCGGATCTCGAGAAGGCTCACACCACACCCCCTAGTTTGGTTACCGGCGCCGGCGGATCCGTCCGCACCGTGTCCTCGTCGAGGATCGACGAGAGGAGCATTTTCGTGTACCGGTGTTGGGGCGTCTCGAAAATCGCCTGTGTCTCACCCTGCTCGACGATCTCGCCCTTCTGCATGACGGCTATCTGATCGCACACGTCCGCCACGACTCCGAAGTTGTGCGTGACGAGCAGCACGGCCATGTTCAGCTCCGACTGCAGGTCACGCAACAGATCGAGGATCTCCGCCTGCACCGTGACATCGAGGGCAGTGGTGGGTTCGTCCGCGATGAGCAGCTTCGGGCGGCTCGCGACTGCGCCGGCGATCAGAACGCGTTGCGCCATGCCACCCGAGATCTGATGGGGATAGGAGCCGAAGGTTCGCGCGGGATCATTGATGCCCACGCGCTTCAGGAGAGCCAACACGCGATCTTTCGCCTCCTTCTTGGAGGTTCCCAGCGCCGCCCGGACCCCCTCTACGAGTTGCGCGCCGACCGTGAACGACGGGTCGAGGTTCGACATGGGCTCCTGCGGGATGTACGCAATGGACGTGCCCCTCAACGGCCGCATCTGCGCATCTGTGCGTCCGACCAGTTCTTCACCATCGAACAAGATCGAGCCGCGTACGATCACCGCTTCGTTCGGCAGCACCCCGAGCGTCGCGAAAGCGGTCTGCGATTTGCCGGAGCCCGACTCGCCCACCAGTCCCATCACTTTGCCGCGGGGCACTGTCAACGAGACTCCGCGGACGACCTCGTTCAGTTGGCCGTCAGGTCGCGGGTAGGCGATCACGAGATCGCGGATATCGAGCAGAGAACGAGCACCCCGATCGCGATTCTCGATTTCGTCGGCCGCCACGCGCTGCCCGGCGCCGATCTTGGAGGGTTTCGGTTTGGCGCCCTCCAGGGCGTCTCGCAGAGAATTGCCGAGCAGCACCAGAGAGGCGGTGATCAGTCCCAGGGTGAGACTCGGCCAGAGGAACTGCGTCGGCGCAATGTAGAGGTTGCGGAACCCGGAGGCGATCATGGCGCCGAAGCTCGGTACCTCGAGGGAGCCGACGCCGAGGAAAGCAAGGCCGGACTGCACCGCAATCGTGGATCCCACCAGGAACGCGGCAGCGATGATGATGGGTCCCCGCACGACGAAGAGCACGTGCCGCCCGAGAATGCGAAGGTTGCCGAGCCCAGCGACCCGTGCGGCGTCGACATAGAGCTCGTTCTTCACGCCCAAGACAAGGTTTCGCACGATCCGATATATCCCTGGCGCCAGGAGCACTCCGAAGATGAGCATGGTCGCGCGGTAGTCGCCGCCGGTGACAGGCATGAGGATGATCAGCAGCAACAGGCCCGGGAAGGTCATGATGAGGCTGAAGATCCATTCCGTCGACGCCTGCGTGACGCGGCCGAAGTATCCGCCGATGAGACCGGCGGTGACTCCGACCACGAGGGCGACCCCGGTTCCGATCATTCCTGCGATGGCGGCCGTCTGTATGGAGTACAGCAGTCTGCTGAAGATGTCCCGGCCGGATTCGTCGCCGCCCAGCGGGTAGCCCGGCGTCCCGACGGGCGCGTTGACCAGGTGCAAGTCGGATTGGTTCGGTCCATGCGGCGCGATGACCGTCGCGAGGATGCCGAGCAGAAGCATCACAGCCAGGATCACGATGGTGATGACCGCCTGCGGATCTCTCAGCAGCTTTCGCCGCACCGAGATGCGGCCCGAGCGTGCCGAGGCATCGACGGCCTGCATGAATTCCGTGCTCGGCGGAGTGCTCCGCCGTACGTTCGACTCCGCCGCCTGGGAAGTTGCCGTGGTCGCCTGCAGGGGAGGTTCTGGATCGATCGAAGGATCGTTCGGAAGGGTCATCGGACCCTCGCTTTCGGATTGAGCCAGCCGTTGACAAGATCGGTGAGCAGATTGACGACCACCACCAGCAGCACCCCGAAGGCCGTGATGCCGAGGATGACCGGGATGTCGCCCTGCAGCGACGCGTTGAACGCGTAGCTTCCGTAGCCCGGCAGCGCGAAGACGTTCTCGATGATGAGTGCCGCGCCGAACATCTGGATGAACTCGAGCGAGAACACGGTGAGCGCTGGGCTACCGGCGTTGCGGAGCGCGTGCTTGAAGACGATCGCCCGCGTGGAGATCCCTCGCGTGCGGAGGGTTCGGACGTAGTCCTGACGGAGCTCGTCGATCATCCGTCCGCGGACTTGCGCGGCCATGTTGGCGATCCCGCCGATCATGAGCACGATGACCGGAATGGTGATGCTTCGAAGCCACGCCGACGGGTCCTCTGTGAGAGGTGTGAAGCCGGTGGCCGGCAGCCACTTCAGCTGCACCGCGAAGATGACGACGAGTCCGATTGCTAGCAGAAGCCCCGGAACCAGGTAGCCGACGAGCGAGATGCCCTGGGCGAAACGGTCGGCCGCTCCGCCGCGCGAAGCCGCCCATACCCCCAGGAGGGTGGCGATGATCCCGGTCAACACGAGGGCGGGGATGATGATCGACAGCGTGACGGCGAGATGCTGCAGCACGGACGGCCCGACGGGAAGCGAGGTGTAGACCGATACGCCGAAGTCACCGCGCACCGCATGGGAGAGCCAGTCGAGGTACTGGACGACGACAGGGCGGTCCCAGCCCTTTGCGGCCATCATGCCGCGGACGGTCTCCGGCGTCGCCGAGGGACCGAGGATGGTCCGCACGACGTCCTGGAAGGAGGTGCTGAGAAGAAGAAAGGTCAGGAAGGTGACCAGAACGGCGAGGACGATTCCTGCACTCAGTCGCTTAGCGATGTAGAGGATCATGTGATTCCTATCGAGTGCGGGGGGCGGGCTGTGATCCCGCCCCCCGTGGTCGAATCAGCCGCCGAAAGAGAAGGTCCGCACGGTGGGCGGCGCCCCACCGTAATTCACGACCTTGATCCCGTCAGCGGTCGCGTACGTCCCTCCGACGAACACGATCGGCGCTTCCCAGGCCTGCTCGACCGCGTACTTGTTCAGTTCCTTGTATGCGGGAACGGCTGCAGCCGGGTCGACCGTCGAGTTGATGGTCTTGAAGAAGCCATCGAGCTTGGCGTCCGTGAAGTGCTGCGGATTGCGGTCGCCATTGACGCTGTAGTGGGTGAAGGCGTCGGCGGCGTCCGAGTTGAACCCCGTGATCTGGAACGTCAAGCCGTATTCACCTGACTGGAGCGCGGACTGGGCCTGTTGCGGCGGTACAGCCACCCACTGAAGCTTGAGGCCGATATCCGAGAACGCCTGCGACAGCGTCGGCTCGATAGATGTCGTGAGGAAGGTGCTGGGGATCTTCAGGGTCGTTCCAGCGAACCCGGCCTCTTCCACGAGCTTCTTGCCCAGCTTCGGGTCGTACTTGTACGTGTTGTTGAGCGACTTGTCATATACCGCGCCCGCCGGGTTGAAGACCTGCTCGGTGACCACTCCGACGCCGGAGTAGATGCCCTTCAGGACGCCTGGACGGTCGATGGCGTAGTTGATCGCCTGACGAACCTTCAGATTGCCGAGCGCGGGGATCTTCTTGCCGCCCCGATCGAGGATGTCGAGGTAGGCGACCGCCTGCGCCGGGATGTTGTTGATGGTGAACTTGCTCTTATCGAGCTGCGGGATGACCTGCTGTTGAACGGTCCCCACGTTGATCTCACCGGCCTGCAGAGCATTGAACGCCGCCGTGGGATCCTGGAGAACGCGCACGGTGACGGTCGGGAACGGGTACGCGGCGGAGTTCCAGTAGTCCTTGCGCTTCTTCAACACGTACGACGTACCGGGCACCGAGTTCGCAACGTCGAGGGTGTACGGCCCCGAGCCGACCGGGTTGGTGGCGATGGTGCGGTCATTCAGGGTGGCAGCGTCGGCGATTGCCCCGGCGCCCTGGGGCAACAGGTCGAGGAACTGGGCGTCATAGCTCGTGAATGACACCTTGACGGTGAGGTCGTCCACGGCCTTCACATCGGATACGAGGCTGTACCGGGGCTGCACGATGCCAGGGGTGTTCTTGTCGCGCAGCATCGTCGCGGCGACGGACTTCGCGGTTACCGGGTCACCATTGCTGAACGTCATTCCCTTGTGCAGCTTCAGCGTGAGCTCGGTGCCGTCCTTGTTGTATTTCCAGCTCTCGGCGGCGTTCGGGATGAGCTTCCCGGTCTTGCTGTCGCGTGCCAACAGCGTGTCGTAGATCGAGGACCACACGTACATCTGCTGACCGTCGACCAGCTGGGCGGGGTCCAGTGAGTTGGGCGCCGAGACGGCCGCGATCTTGATGTCGGGAGCGGGGGCGGACTTCGCGCCTGATGTGGAGGTGGGGGCTGCGGTGGTACCACCTGTGCAGCCGACGAGGAGCATGGCACTGGCCGCCAGGGCTCCGATGACGGCGACGCCCTTCAGGCGCCGAGGGGGGAACGACTTCACTTCATACTCCTTTGGATGAGGGGCCGAGACAACCCCTTACTTGCCAGGGCCGACGATCTCTGCTACTCGCAGTAAAACATCGGTCGATATGGCCTGTCAACCGATTGCCAAAATTGTGACACTCCGCATCCGGTGCCGTGCAGTACGGCATGGCCTGGCCGTTCAACGCAATCGCTTGCCAGTCGCCAGGTCGTCAGTTTCGATCGGACGCACCGACCCCGCGTCCGGTACCCCGATGTCAGGGCCGGTCAGGCGCGGAAACCGCGCGGACCGCCTCGCCCAGCGTGACGCCCGCGCTGTTGAAGGAATCAACAACGAACCACGTGTCCTCCTCGGCGTTCAACGAGGGGATATCCAGATCGTTGCGGTCATAGACCAGCCAGCTGCGGTAGAGCGCGTCCGGCGACGCCCCGTAGCGGACGTTGTAACCGACAGCGTCATCGACCGCCGGCCAGGTCAAGCGGGCAGTTCGCGCCTCGAGGCGCACCGCCGTCGGCGAGGCTGCTGGCGGAAGCTCGATGTCCGCCCGGCCGAACACGCGCAGTCCGCTCACCGCGAACGCGCCGTTGAACGGCAGGCTCACGGCGGTGGCACGGACGTGGCGGAGATCGCGCGGAGAATCGAGCGTGATGCATGCATGCGGCCTATCGGCCCCGTCTCTCCGCCCGTCGTGGAGCGTCTCCCAGATCTTCCCGTCGGCTGATCCCTCCACGAGGAGGAGGGCAGGGACGTGTTCCCGGTAGATCCCCCGCCAAGTGTGGCCGCCATCCGTTCCCTCCTCGAGCGGCTCCGCCAGCGGCGCCAATTCGTGGTCGGCAAGGTTCACTTGCACCACGGCAACCGAGCAGACATCGCCCAGGTCGACCGACACCCACTCGCCGAGACCAGCTCCTGCCGACGCCCACCAGGTACGGATTTCCTCGTCAGCGGCCAGCGCCGGCTGGTGGCCGGGGGCCGACGACGAGGCGGTCACCGGCGCCCGGTAGGACAAGAGCATCCAGTCGGGGGTGATCCTGGCCCAGGGGTCGAACGGGCCGTCTTCGATTGCGAACGGGTAGTCGCCGAAGTTCTGGTTGCACGTCAGGACCCCGTCGGCATCGAAGCCGGCGGGGAACAGGCCCAAGCGTCGCTCGAACACGCCGTTCACGCTGATGCGCATCGTCGCTGCGTGCCACCAGTTGCCGTGCTTGTCCTGGATCGTGCTGCCGTGGCCGGCGCCCGGTGCGAATCCACCGGGTTTCGAAGAGAAGGGGCTGCTCGTCGAGTAGGTGAAGGGGCCGAGCGGATGCTCGCCCACGTAGTAGCCGTCGGCGTAGGTGTTGTTCTGGGTCGCGGGCGCGGCGTATTGCAGGTAATACCGACCGTCGTGGCGGGTCATCCACGCGCCTTCGACATAGGGTGCCCCGCTCGAGAATGAGGCGATCATGCGCTCCTGCTCGGTCCGCGGTTCCGGCACCACGTAGTTCTCGCCCAGCCGTTCCCACCCGCGGACGGAGGTGTCGGAGCGGATGAGTTCGACAGGTTCGCCCACCGGCTTGAGATCCCGGTCGAGCTCGACACCCCGGACCGGGTCGACGTCGTCGCAACCCCAGTAGAGGTAGATGCGCCCGTCGTCGTCCTGGAACACGCTCGGATCCCAGAACGGGAAAGGCCCCCCGGACACCTGTTCGAAGTCGTCTGCGAGCGGGTCGCTGCTGCGGAAGAACGGCGAGTTCGACCCCTTCCGGGAGGCGCTGATCAGCAGAGCGCCGTCCACCTCGCGCACGTCGGGTGCGTAGTCGAAGGGAGGAAGCCTGTCGGTAGCCTGGTAGACCCAGTCGAACAGATCGTCTGAATGCCAGAACCCGCGCGACATCGACGCGAAGAGGTAATACCGATCTTGATAGAGGACGAGCGACGGGTCGGCCGCTTCCCGGTGGACGTTACGGTTGGGCTGCCCCAACGTGTAGCCGCCGACCACCCCGGTGAACCGGATGTCCTGGTAGCGGTAGGCAAGATCCATGGGGTTGCACAGGATGCGCGTCATTCGTCCGTCTCATCGTCGAAGGGTCGGCCCGGAACGCGGTGTCACCAGGGCGCTGCTGCCTCCTCACGCTAACACCGTGACGACACGTTGACAATCGATTGCCAACTGGACGCCGGGGTCGGCAATGTTTCGTTGCGAGGGGGGCGTCCAGTAACCGCGACAAGCGCGCTTCGTGTATGGTTGTTCTTACAAACTACGGAGGTGGCGCGTGGCTCAGATGCAAGGCGAGCATCCGCTCCCCCGCGATCTTTTCGCCGACCTCGACAAGAACAGCCCCATCCCCCTGTACTACCAGCTGGCGACCAGGCTGGAGCAGGCGATCCACGACGAAGTGCTTCCGCCCGGAGCGCGACTGGAGAACGAGATCGCGCTGGCCCAGCGGCTCTCGCTGTCCCGGCCGACAGTACGCCGTGCAATCCAGGACCTCGTCGACAAGGGCCTACTCGTCCGGCGCCGTGGCGTCGGCACCCAGGTCGTCCACGGCAGGGTGACCCGCAATGTCGACCTCACCAGCTTGTACGAAGACCTGTCGCGCACCGGGCAGACGCCGGAAACCCGGGTGATCAGCCACGACATCCGCCCTGCCAACGACAACGAAGCGGCGCAGTTGAACCTCGAGGTCGGCGCCCCGGTGCTTCATCTGATCCGGTTGCGCTCCGCCGACGGCGTACCCCTGGCCATCCTCGACAACACGCTCCCGACCGACTTCACGACCATCAGCCGCGATGACCTCGAGGAGCACGGCCTCTACCAGCTGCTCCGCGAACGCGGCGTCAACATGCGCATCGCGAACCAGAGAATCGGTGCACGCGAGGCCACAACCCGTGAGAGCGACCTGCTCGGTATTGGAAAAAGAGCCGCTGTACTGACGATGACCCGTACGGCCTTCGATACGACCGGCCGGGCGGTCGAGTACGGCCAGCACTGCTACCGTCCCGACCTGTACTCCTTCGAAATCACGCTCGTCGACCGCTGACCTGGCGCCGCCGGACCTACGCGCCGATCAGTTCCCGCAGCTTGACCAGCTGCGATCGTGCCGACTCCTCCGCCCGTTCGTCTTCGGCGAAGACGTTGGAGACGATGAGCGCGTCGTCACGGTCGAGGAATCCGCTGGCGCGCAGAGCGCCGAACAGCTCCTGCCAGTCCACATCGCCGTCACCGATGTCCAGGTGCTGGTGCACTCGCACCGCATTTCCCGGCGGATTGGTGATGTAGCGGAGGCCGTGCGAGCGAACGTGATCGAACGTGTCGGCGGCGTACACGGCGCCCAGGCGGTCGCCCAGCTCGGGGATCAGCGATGTCGCTCGATCGCCGTAGTGGAACGTGTGCGAGCCGACGTAGACGAATCCGACGGACGGGTCGTTGAGTCCTCGGATGATCCGCCAGGCCTCCAGGCCGTCTTCGACGAAGTCGTCGGGATGCGGGTCAATGTTGAGGCGTATCCCCTCCCGGTGGAGCAGCGGGAGGAGCTCCTCCATCGAGCGGTAGAACGACGCCTCGCTCGCTTCCGACTCCTCAGGCCGGCCGCTGAACTCGGTGTTGACCACGGGGACCTCGAGCTCCGCCGCGAGTTCGATCACGCGCGCGAAGTTCCGCACGGCCGCTTGCCGCTCGGCTTCGCCAGGCCAGCTGATCCTCTGCACGGGCAGCAGGGCGGCGATCGAGACACCGGCGTCGGCCGCCCGCTTCTTCAGCCCGGCGACCAGCTCGTCGTCGGCCTTCGGGTGCCGGAAGAACGGTGCGAAGTCCGGGTGCGGCGTCAGGTGCAGCTGGTCGTAGCCGAGCCGGGCGACCACGTCCGGGAACTCCAGGAGCGCGAAGTCGTGGTGCAGCGGCGTCGGGTCGTAGGCGATCTTCACCATGTCGGTCTCCTATGCGTAAAAGGCGGGGCGGACGGTCGGCTCGACGCCGACCGCACCGGTTTGGGTCAGGGCCTGCACGCCCGCTTCGCAGGCGAGCGCCACCAGGTACCCGTCCCAGGCGGTCGGGCCGGCCACGAGCGAGCCGTCGCGAACAGCGTTCACCCATGCCTGCACCTGCGCGTCGTAGGCGCGCGCGAAGCGGGTCTTGAAGGACGTGTGCTCTGCGATCGAGAACCGCCCGTCCGCCCAGCGCTGCAATCCGGACGGCTGCCCGATGCGGGCGAAACCCGTCTGGAAGACGGCCTCCGTGCCGACGTGGTAGCCGAACTGCTCGCTGACGTTCATCTCGACATCCACCAGCACCCCGTTCTCCAGCTCGATGAGCGCCAGGATCGGCTCCTGCAGGTGCTCCGGCGAGAGGGCGTTCCGTCGCGGGTGCTTCACCTCCACGCTGCGAATCGGGGAGCCGGCGAGCCAGGGCATCACGTCGAACTCGTGCACGAGCGAGTCCGTGATCAGCATCGTCTCGGTGTACGTGTCGGGGACCGTCGGGTTGCGGTGGACCCCGCGCAGCATGAGCAGCTCGCCCGCGTCCGCGGAGGCGATCAGCTCTCGCAGCTGCCGGTACTCCTCGTCGAAGCGCCGCATGAACCCGAGCTGGATGTGCGGCCGGTCGAGCTTCCGCTCCTGCTGGACGATCCGCAGCGAGGATGCGCTGTCCGGCGTCAGGGGCTTCTCGCAGAGGATCGGCAGGTCCGCCTCCAGGGCCGGGAGCAGCACGGGCTCGTGGAACTGCCCGGGCGTGGCGATGACGACCGCATCGAGGGCGCCTGCGTCGAGCGCGTCCTCGATGCTGGCGAAGGCCTGCGCCCCCGGCGCGGTCGCGGCGGCGGCCTCGGCGCGGCTCGCGTCCGGCTCGACGATCGCCGAGACGGTGGCTCCGCTGATCACGCGGGTGATGCGCTGGATGTGGTCCGCGCCCATCATCCCGGCGCCGACGACGCCGACCCGCAGGTCGGGCGTGCTGGTGGTGCTCATATGCTGTGGTCTCTTCCTGTGTCGTGAATAGGGTCGCTCAGCGGATGCGCGTGAGCGGGCTGCAGCCGAAGATGTGCTCCCGCGTGCGGGTGGCGATGCCGAGCGGCACGTCGATGTCGACGCCGGGCATATCCTGCTCGACGATCGCGAAGATCTCCGGGTCGATGGCGGCGACCGCCTCGATGATCGGCGCGAAATCGGGGCTTCCGGCTGGCGGCTCCACCATGACGTCGATGGCCGCATCGGCGAAGGCGACATCGTTCTTCAGCACTTCGAAGAGCAGCTGGGGGTCGACCTGTTTCAGGTGGAGGTAGCCGATGCGATCGGGGTGCTCCTTGATGAGTGCCACGCTGTCGCCGCCGTAATAGGCGAAATGTCCGGTGTCCAGGCACAGGTTCAGGTAGCGCGGGTCGGTGAGCGCCAGCAGCCGCTCGACCTCGCGGTGGGTGCCCACGTGGGAGTCCGCGTGGGAGTGGAACTGCTGCCGGAGACCGTAGTCGTCCAGGAGGAGCCGGCCGAGCCTGTCGTGGCCGGCCGCGAGGGTCTCCCACTGCTCGTCGGTCAGCGTGCGGGCCTCCAAGGTCTCCCCCGTCGCATCCGACCGCCAGAGGTCGGGGATGACGACGATGTGTTCGCCACCGACGGCGCGGGTGAGGGTGGCGACCTTCTCCACCTGCTCGAGTGCTCGGTCCCACTGCTCCGGGCCCTTGTGGAAGCCCGTGAAGACGGTTCCGCCGCTGATCTGGAGGTCGCGCTTGGCCAATTCGTCGAGCAGTCGCTGCGGATCGGTGGGCAGGTAGCCGTACGGGCCGAGCTCGATCCAGTGGTAGCCGGCGGCCTGGACCTCGTCCAGGAACCTCTCCCAGGGAGTCTGTCGAGGGTGGTCCGGGAACCACACGCCCCAGGAGTCGGGCGCGGTCCCGATACGGAGGCCGGGCGCGGTTCCGGCCGCCGGTCGCTGGTCTGGTGCGCTGTCAGTCATCATCATCCTTGATCGTGGTGGTGCGGGGGGCAAGCTGTCAGCCCAGGAGTGGGCGCTGCTTCTTCTGCTGCTCGACGTACTCGTTGCGGGCGCGCTGCGTGCTCTCCAGTTCGGAGGTCTCGGCGACCGGTACATCCCACCAGCCTCCGCCGTCCGGTGCGTACACGAACGGGTCGGATTCGATGTGGATCAGGGTGGAGGTCGGGGACGCTTTCGCCGCGGTGACCGCCTCGGAGAGCCGGTCGACGGCGTCGCGTCCCGGCGCGATCTCGATCACGTCGATCCCGTAGCTGCGCGCGTTCGCGGCGAGGTCGACGGGGAGGAAGTCGCCGCGTTCGAAGTTCAGTTCGGCGGGGTCGCGGTAGCGGTAACGCGTGCCATACCTGTCCGAGCCGACCGTCTCGGAGAGGTGTCCGATCGAGGCGTAGCCGTCGTTCTGGATGAGCACGACGACGATCTTGATGCCCTCGGCGACGGCCGTGACGAGTTCGGTGTGCAGCATCAGATACGAGCCGTCGCCGACCATCACGATCACGTCGCGGTCGTCGCCGAGCGCTTCGAGCCCGCGCTTGACGCCCATCCCGCCGGCGATCTCGTAGCCCATGGTCGAGAAGGCGTACTCGACGTGGTAGCCGAGCGCATCCCGGACTCGCCACAGCTTGTGCAGGTCGCCCGGGAGCGATCCGGCGGCCTGGACGACAACGTCGCGCGGGGCGCTGGCGCGCTGGACCGCCCCGATGATCTCGGGCTGCCCGGGCAACTCCGCACCGGTCGGGGCGAGCGCCTGCTCCGCGACCTCGTCCCAGCCGCGCTTCTCGGCCGCGATGCGGTCGCGGTACTCCCCGGCGACCGAGGCGCCCACGAGGGCGTCGCGCAAGTCGTCCAGCGCCTCCCGGGCGTCGGCGATCACGGGCAGCTGGGTGCCGTGCTTGTAGGCGTCGAATGCGGCGACGTTGATGTTCACGAACGTGACGCCGGCATCCTGGAACACGGTGCGGCTGGCCGTCGTGAAGTCGCTGTAGCGGGTGCCGATACCGATGACGACATCCGCCTCTCCCGCCAGGCGGTTCGCGGCGCTAGTCCCGGTCGCGCCCACGCCGCCGAGGTACAGCGGGTGATCCCAGGCGAGGGCCCCGCCGCCCGCTTGACTGGTACCGACGGGGATCCCCGTCTGCTCGACGAACGCACGAAGCGAGTCCTCAGCGGACGAGTACAGCACGCCGCCGCCCGCCACGATGAATGGCCGCTTGGCCGAGCGGATGGCCTCAGCCGCAGCCTGCACGGCCCACCGCTCCGGAAGCGGTCGGCGGATGTGCCACTCCCGCGGTTGGAGGAACTCCTCCGGCACATCGAATGCCTCGGCCTGCACATCTTCCGGCAGTGCGATGGTCACCGCGCCGGTCTCGGCCGGGTCGGTGAGGACCCGCATCGCGGCCAGCGCGATCGAGAACAGCTGCTCCGGCCGCTGGACGCGATCGAAGAACCGGGAGAGCGGGCGGAAGGCGTCCGTGACCTGCACACCGAGGTCGTGCGGGTGCTCGAGCTGCTGCAGTACCGGGTCGGCCACGCGCGTCGCGAAGGTGTCCGAAGGCAGGAGCAGGGCGGGCAGGCGATTGGCGGTGGCCAAGGCGGCGCCGGTAAGCATGTTCGCAGCGCCGGGACCGACGGACGCGGTGGACGCCAGCGTCGCGCGGCGCCGGTGGATGCGGGCGAAGCCGACGGCCTGGTGCACCATCGCCTGCTCGTTGCGGGCCTGGTAGTACGGCATGCGGTGCGGGTCCTGCACGTTCGCCTGCTTGAGCGCCTGGCCTAGCCCGGCGACGTTTCCATGCCCGAAGATGCCGAACATCCCCGGAACAGTGCGTTCGCGCACGTCGCCGTCGACCGTCCACTGGTTGGCGAGGAACTCGACGAGCGCCTGGCTCACGGTCATCCTGCGGGTGGTCATCGGGTGACTCCTTGGGTGGTCGGCGTGTCCTGCCGGTACGGCAGGCGCTGGTCGGTGTCCTGGTCGGCCCAGGTGTCGCGGAGCCACGCCTGCCGCGGGTCGTCGGAGACCAGCCAGACGCGCTCCTCGCCCGGGCCGGCCATGACGTTGAGGTAGTAGAGGTCGTACTCCGGCGGCGCGACGGCCGGACCGTGATAGCCGAACGGGACGAGGGCGATGTCGCCGGTGCGCACGAGCGCATTGGTCTCGATGTCCCCGGCCGCGGAGCGGTAGGTGGCGAAGCTGCCGAAGGCGTCGGCGGTGGGCGGAGCCGTAACGGAACGTGCCGGGGCCGCCTCGAAGTAGTAGATCTCCTCCAGCTGCGACTCGTGCCCGGGCACCTCCTCATCGTGCTTGTGGGCCGGATGCGATGACCAGTTCCCGGCCGGCGTGATCACCTCGCACACGATCAACGAAGCGGCGTCGAGCACGGCCGGGGTTCCGAAGTTGTGGACCTGGCGGGTGTCCTGGCCGGCGCCGCGGAGCTCGACGGGGACATCCTCACGTGCGATGTAGGCGGACGGCTTGTCGACGCCGGTCGGCGCCTCCGCCACAGCCACCCGGCCGAAGCCGGTGACAGCGACCTCCTTGCCGCGACCCACGTAGAGCACGTCGGTCGGGCCATCGAAGACGCTGGAACGTCCGGTGAGCCGAGTGCTGCGTCCCTCGTGTGCCACCGCGAACGACCCGGCCAGCGGCACGACGATCCGTTCGACGTCTCCAGGCGGCAGCTGGACGGTGTTGCCGGCCAGCTCGGCCACCCGGAGGCCGGTGTGCTGCCAGCCGGCGATGGACGCATCCACCGCCGACTCCCACCAGCTCTCGCTGAGCGAGCCTCGGGGGAAGAACCACTCGTTGCGCTCTGCCATCAGGTCGTCGCCTCCGGTCTCAGTCGTTCTCGGGGAAGCCGAGGTTGATTCCGCCGTGCGACGGGTCGAGCCAGCGGCTGGTGACGGCCTTGAGCTGGGTGAAGAACTTCACGCCTTCGACGCCGTGCGCCTTCGTGTCGCCGAACAGCGAGTCCTTCCAGCCGCCGAACGAGAAGGTCGCCACCGGGACGGGGATCGGCACGTTGATCCCGATCATTCCGACTTGGATCTCCTTTTGGAAGCGCCGGGCCGCACCGCCGTCGTTCGTGAAGATGGCGGTGCCGTTGCCGAAGGCGCTCGAGTTGATCAACGCCACTCCTTCGTCATAGCTCGCCACCCGGACGACCGCGAGCACCGGGCCGAAGATCTCCTCCGTGTAGGCGCGGGACGTCGTTGGCACATTGTCCAGCAGAGTCGGGCCGAGCCAGAAGCCGCCGGCGTCACCGTCCGGGTTCACGTCGCGCCCGTCCACGACGACGGTGGCGCCGTCCTCTTTCGCGATGTCGATGTAGGAGGCGACCTTGTCGCGGTGCTGCTCCGTCACCAGCGGGCCCATGTCGCAGCCCCGGCGTCCGTCGCCGATCCGCAGGCCGGCGATCCGCTCGGCGATCTTCTCGATCAGGGCGTCGGCGACGGGCTCGACCGCGACGACCACCGAAATGGCCATGCAGCGCTCGCCCGCGGAGCCGAAGCCGGCGTTGATCGCGCTGTCGGCGGTGAGGTCGAGGTCGGCGTCGGGCAGCACCAGCATGTGGTTCTTCGCACCGCCGAGAGCCTGGACGCGCTTGCCGTGCGCCGTGCCGGTCTCGTACACGTACTTGGCGATCGGGGTCGACCCGACGAACGAGATGGACGCGACATCGGGATGCGTGAGCAACCCGTCGACCGCCTCCTTGTCGCCGTTCAGCACCGTGAAGACGCCGTCCGGAAGTCCGGCCTCCTGCCACAGCTTCGCGATCCAGATCGCCGCGGACGGATCCTTCTCCGAGGGCTTCAGCACCACGGAGTTTCCGGCGGCGATCGCCACCGGGAAGAACCACGCCGGAACCATCGCCGGGAAGTTGAACGGTGAGATGATCCCGACCACGCCCAGCGGCTGGCGCGTCGAGTAGACGTCCACGCCTGTCGACACCTGCTCGGAGTATTCGCCTTTGAGGTGGTGAGCCAGTCCGGTCGCGAACTCGACCACCTCCTGGCCGCGGGTGATCTCACCGAGCGCATCGGAGAGCACCTTGCCGTGCTCGCTCGTGATGATCTCGGCGAGCTCGCCCTTGCGTGCGTCCAGGAGTTCACGGAATTTGAAGAGGACGGCTTGCCTGCGGGCGAGCGAGAGGTCCGCCCAGCCGGGGAACGCCGCCTTCGCCGAAGCGACGGCCGCGTCGATGTCCGCCCGGTCGGCGAGCGCCACACGCTTGGTCTGCACGCCGAGCGCCGGATCGAACACCGGTGAGGTGCGGCCGCTGCTCGACGGGTACTCGGCGCCGTCGATCCAGTGCGAGACGACCGGGAGGTCGGAGTCGCGGGCGGTGTCAGCGGTGTCGGGGGTGGTGGTGGTCATGTTTGTTCCTTTCAACGGCCATGTACCAGGCCGGCGGCGATGTCGACCGCCTGGGCGACGTCGCCGTCCTGGGGGTAGAGGAGAGTCCGGCCGACGACCAGTCCGTGCACTCCGGGAAGGCCGAGGGCGGCATCCCACGAGGCATAGGTCTGATCGGGCGAGCCGTCGGCGTCGCCGCCGAGCAGCAGCGTCGGAAGAGTCGTGGCCGCCATCACCCGCTCCATGTCATCGACGACCGGGAGCTTCAGCCAGGTGTAGGCGGAGGAGGCGCCGAGGCCCGAGGCGATCGCGACGGAGTTGATCACTGCATCGGCCGTGAGGTCGTTGACGATGCGTCCCTCCTGCCAGCGACTCATGAACGGTTCCACCAGAATCGGCAGCCCGGCGGCGGCGGACGCGGTCACGGCGTCCGCGGTCTTCTCCAGCGTTCGCACGGTTGCGGCGTCTTCGAGGTTGACGCGGACCAGCAGCTTCGCCGCGTCTACCCCATCCCGGACCATCGCCGGCACGTCGTAGCCCGTGTATCGGTCGTCCATCTCGAACACGGAGCCGCGCAGGCCTCCACGGTTCATCGAGCCGACGGCGATCTTGTCGTCGAGCGCACCGAGCAGCGCGAGGTCGTCGATGATGTCCGGGGTCCCCAGGACCCCGTCGACGCCCGGGCGGGAGAGCGCGAGCGCCAACCGCTCGAGGAGGCCGTAGCGGTCCGCCATCGCCATGCCATCCTTCCGCACGCCCAGCGCTCCGCGGGCGGGATGGTCGGCGGCGACGATGAACAGGCGTCCGTCGCCCCGCACCAGGGGTCGGCGCCTCCGCGTGTCGAGTGCGGACCGGACGGCTCCAGGATCGGTGTAGCGCAGCTCGCGCAGCCGGGCGAACGCCCGCTCATCGAGGAGTCGCTGGGTGCGGTTGACCAGGTCAGCTGTGGACATTCTCGAGCTCCTTCAGCACATCGTCGACCTCCGCGGTGGACGGCATCGCGGTCGAGCACTCACGTCGCGTGGCCACGATGGCGCCGGCGACGTTCGCGAACCGGACCACTCGCTCCAGCGACCAGTCCTGCAGCAGGCCGTAGCACAGCGCCCCGCCGAAACCGTCGCCTGCGCCCAGACCGTTCACGACCTCGACGAAGTAGGGCGCCACCTCGACGGTCTCCTCGCGCGTCTTCGCCAGCACTCCGCGCGGCCCCTGCTTCACGATCGCGAGCTCGACGCCGCGGTCGAGCAAGGCGTCCGCCGCGCGGTGCGGGTCGGTCTCACCGATCGCAATCTCGCATTCCTCGCGATTGCCCACCGCCACGGTGACGTTGGCCAACGCACGCCCGACTTCGGCTGTCGCCAGCCTCGGATCCGTCCAGAACATCGGCCGGTAGTCGAGGTCCAGGATGGTCAGCGGCTTGCGGCCGCGCGCCTCCCAGGCGATGTGATGTGCCGTGCGGCTGGGGTCACGGGAGAGCCCGGTGACCGTGGACCAGAAGATCCGGGCGCCGCTGATGGCGTCGAGATCCAGCTGGTTGCCGGTGATAGCAAGGTCCGGCGCCAGCGGGTCCCGGTAGAAGTACAACGGGAAGTCGTCCGGCGGGAAGATCTCGCAGAAGGTCACCGGCGTCTTCAGCGTGGGGACCGTCGCGACGAACCGGTCGTCGACACCCAGTCGACGCAGCTCGCGGTGGGCGTAGCGGCCGAACGGGTCGTCCCCCGTCGCCGTGATGACGGCGGAGCGCAGGCCATGCTTGGCAGCAGCGATGGCGACGTTGGTCGGGCTGCCGCCGAGGTATTTGCCGAAGGTGTCGACATCCTCGAGCCCCACCCCGTCCTGCAGCGGATAGATGTCCACTCCGATGCGGCCGACGGTGATGAGGTCGAAGGAGGACGACGCGCGTGGTGCGGTCATTGCGTGCAGCTCCTTCGGCGAGGGGGTGGTCTGATCGGTCACGAGTCTCATCCTATGTTCTATCAAACTTACAAGGTCAGAACGATGCATAGAGGCGCTTGAAGTGCTCCTCCAGGCTCTCCAGCGTCTTTCCCTTGGTCTCCGGCACAGCCACCCCGACGAAGAGCAGCGCGAGCCCGGCGACGAAGGCGAACAAGAGGAAGGTGCCGAAGCCCAGCGCGGCGACCAGAGAGGGGAACGCGAAGGAGATGATCGAGTTGGTCACCCACAGCACCAGCACCGCGAAGCCCATCGCCACGCCACGCAGTCGCAGCGGGAAGATCTCCGACAGCATCAGCCAGGCCAGCGGGCCGATGGTGCCCTGCATCAGACCCACGAAGAGCAGGATGCAGATGAGGAGAAGCCAGGCGCGGATCGGGCTGTGCTGCGGCAGCGCGATCCCGAAGATTCCGACGAGCAGGTGGGCGATCAGGATGCCGGTGAAGCCGAACAGCATCATTCCGCGCCGATTGAACCTGTTCAGCAGCGGCAGGGCGATGAGCATCGCGATGACGGAGATCAGCCCGATGAGCACATTGAAGATGAGCGCGGAGTTCCGGGTGAAACCAGCCTGTTCGAGCACCTGGGTGCCGTAGTACTGCATGGAATTGATCCCGGTCAGCTGCTGGAAGGCGGCGATGCCCATTCCGATGACGATCAGCCGCTTGATCCAGGGCTGCGACTTGATCTCGCCCCACGCGCTGTAATTCTCGGTCAGTTCCCGTTCGTCCTCGATCAGCTGCACGATCTCGGCATGCTCCGCGACCGCCCGCTCGGGTCGGCGCAGGTCTTTCAGGACGGCCAGCGACTCGTCGTTTCGGCCTTTCAATGCCAGCCATCGCGGGCTCTCCGGCAGTCGCAGCATGCCGACGAACAACGCGATCGCGGGGAGGGCCGCGATAGTCAGCATGTAGCGCCAGACGTCCGCGTTACCGCCCCAGATGTTGCCGATGATCGCATTGCAGAGGAAGGCCAGGAACTGGCCGCCGACGATCATCAGTTCGTTGCGGCTGACCAGCCCACCGCGCTTCTCGAACGGCGCGACTTCGCCGAGGTACACGGGGACGGTCACCGAAGCGCCGCCCACGGCGAGGCCGAGGATGAACCGGGAGACGAGGAAGATCCCGTAAGTGGGCGAGAAGGCGCTGGCGACCGCACCGATGAAGAAGATGACAGCCAGCACGATGATGGTGCGCTTGCGGCCGAACGTGTCGGCGATCCGACCGCCGACGAGGGCGCCGAGCGCCGCCCCGATCAGGAGCAGGAAGGTGATGAGCCCCTCCTGCACCGCATTGAGGTGGAAGTAATCGACGATGAAGCTCAGCGCGCCGTTCAGCACGCCGGTGTCATATCCGAACAGCAGTCCGCCGAACGTGGCGATGACCGCGATGACACCGACGCGGCGGTTGAAGCGACGATCGTCGCCGAGCGGCGGGAGGGCCTTGCTGGCCACCGTTGCGGTGGTGGGGATGTGGGACATGTGCGTCTGGCACCTTTCCGGTCTCGACCTTGAGCGGCGTTGTGAAACTAATTAGTACGCTTGACAGGACAAACTATCAATGTGTCAGAGTAGATGCAACAACTATCCGCCGAAACCCACATCGGAGACACGCATGCCCCTGGTCAGAATCGAACTCAACGAAGGCCGGCCGCCGGCCGAGATCCGCGCGATCGCGGACGCCATCCACGACGCGATCGTCGCCCAATACCGCATCCCCCCGCGCGACCGATTCCAGATCGTCGCCGAGCGCCCGGCCGGCTCGATCATCGCCGAGGACGCGGGCTTGGGCTTCGAACGCAGCGACGGCGTCGTCATGATCCAGATCTTCACACAGCGGGGCCGCACTGTGGAGGCCAAGCAGAGCCTGTTCGCCGAGATCGCGCAGCGCCTGGAGGGCGTCGGCGTAGGGGGTGAGGACGTGTTCATCGGGTACGTGGAGAACGGCCCAGAGGACTGGTCGTTCGGCTTCGGCCGCTCGCAGTACCTCACCGGCGAACTCGCCGTACCGTCGGCGGCAGGCGCATGACGGCCACCGCCCCCGCCGTCGCTGTCGCCAGCACCTTGCGGCGCGCCGCCGAGCAGTACCCGCAGACCGCGCTCTGGAACGACTCCGCCGACGTCGCGCAACTCCGGCAGTCGATCGAGTTCGGCGCGGTCGGCGCGACCTGCAATCCCGTGATCGCTCTCTCCGTCGTCAGGGCGAACCTCCAGCGGTGGCAGCCGCGGATCGCGGCGATCGCTGCCGAGAACCCCACCTGGGGCGAGTCGCAGATCGGCTGGCGCGTCGTCGAGGAGCTCTCCATCGAGGCGGCAGAACTGCTGCTTCCGACCTTCCGCGCATCGGAAGGACTGAATGGTCGACTCTCGATTCAGACCGACCCGCGCCTGCACCGCGATGCCGACGCTCTGGTCGAACAGGCCGTCCGTTTCTCGGCGCTCGCCGAGAACATCATCGTCAAGATCCCCGCCACAGCGGTCGGTATTCGCGCGATCGAAGAGGCCACCTACCGCGGCGTGAGCATCAACGTGACCGTCTCGTTCACCGTCCCCCAGGCCGTGCAGGCGGCGGAAGCCATCGAACGCGGCCTTGATCGGCGCGCGACCGACGGCCTCCCCGAACGGGAATTCGGCTCCGTGGTCACGATCATGGGTGGACGACTCGATGACTGGCTGAAGACCGTGGCCGCACGAGAGCGCATCCTCGTCGATCCCGGCCATTTGGACTGGGCGGGCGTCGCGGCACTCAAGCGGGCCTATGCGATCTTCGGCGAACGCGGGTACCGTTCGCGCATCCTGTCCGCCGCCTTCCGTAGTGCGCTGCAGTGGTCGGAGCTCGTGGGCGGCGACCTCGTCGTCTCTCCCCCGTTCGACTGGCAGAGGCTGGTCAACGACAATGACCTTCCGGTGGAATCCCGTATCGAACGACCCGTGGATCCGGAGATCCTGGACACTCTCACCCGGCGATTCCCCGACTTCCGCCGAGCCTACGAGCCCGACGGGATGACGATCGACGAATTCGACGACTTCGGAGCGACGAGGATCACGCTCAGGCAGTTCCTCGACGCCGACGCGGCCCTGGACGCGCTGGTGCGAGACGTGTTGATCCCCGCGCCGTGACGGTGCACGGCGGCAATCTTCAATAGGTTTGTCCGGACATATTGACGACAGGATGTAATGCGCCCTATGGTTCCCTCAGCAACGATGCGAACCCGGTCGCCCCCTCGACCGGTGAGAAGGGACACAGCGAAGTGAAACTCATCAACACCCGACGTGGGCTTGCGGTCCTGGCGATCGCCAGCACCGCAGCCCTCCTGCTGGCCGCCTGCAGCTCCACTGCGAAGCCGAGCGCGAACGGTCTCGACGACGGCTTCGGAAAGCGCTCCGCCGACCGCAAGGCGTACTTCTTCACCTACTACAACGCAGCAAGCGACGTCTTCTGGGCGCAGATCCAGAAAGGAGCGGACGACGCCGCCAAGCTCGGCGGTCTGAAGATGGTGAATCAAACGGCTGCCGGCGACGACAGCAAAATGGTCGACCTCATCCAGGCGGCCATCGCCCAGAAGCCCTCCCTCATGTTCATCCCATTCAACTCGGGAGAGAAGTGGGTGAAGCAGGCGTGCGAGGCCCACCAAGCCGGCATCAGTGTCATCGCCTACAACGTCCCGGCGCCCGACGACGGCAAAGCCTGCGTCGACGGCTTCGTCGGTCAGGACTTCACCGCGGTCGGAAAGATCCTCGGCCAGCAGCTCCTGAAGGACGTCCCCAACCTGTCCTCCGGCGACACGGTCCTCCTGCCCGCCGAAGAGCCGAGCCAGCCGTACGCGATCCAGCGCGGTGGCGGCGTACAGCAGGCTCTCGACGCCAAGGGCGTCAAGGGGATCTACCTCCGTACCTCCGGCACCGACTCCGACGCGCTCGACGCCATGACCACCTGGCTGACCGCGCACAAGGATGTCAAGGCCATCGTCCCGCTCGGTGGAACCCCGAACCGGAACGCCGTCGCGGCGGAAGACGCGGCCGGAGTGAAGGTGCCGATCCTCGGCTTCGACACCTCCCCCCAGGTGATCGCCGCCATCAAGAGCGGACGCGAACTCGCGACCGCCGACCAGCAGGGCTACGTGCAGGGCTTCCAGTCGGTGATGCAGGGGGTCCTCAAGATCGACTTCGGTCTCTCGGCCGCAGACATCAACTCCGGCGGTAACGGACTCATCACCAAGGACAACGTCACCTTCCTCGAGGCGAAAGACCTCCAGGGCGTTCGCTACTGACCGGCCCGGTGCACGGGAGGCGCCCCCGACCTCCCGTGCACCGCTTCTCATTCACCTACTGGCCGGCAGGCCACTTCCGAAGGACAAACCGTGTCGACTCATACCCCGACTCCCGAGCCTCCCGGCACTACCCATGTGCTCACGGCACCGGCAACCGCCCCCATCTCAGCCGCCGCGCGGACCCGGCTCGCCGACAACGTCCCGGACACCCTCTCGGGCAAGTTCTTCGAGAGCATCCGCTACATCCGCGGTCGCGGCGCCCTCGAGATCGGCCTGATCACCCTCGTCGTGACCCTCGGCTTCTGCATCGCCGCGGTGGTCGCGCCCGATTCGTTCCCCTTCCTCGACCCGGCCAACCTGCAGGGCGTGATCTTCCAGTCGATACCGGTGTACGCGATCCTCGCCATCGGGACCGGAATCCTCATGATCGCCGGAGAGTTCGACCTCTCCCTGGGCGCCAACTTCGGCCTCTCGGCCATCGTGTTCGTCCACACGGCGAATGCGGCCGGCTGGGTCGCCGGCTTCTTCGCAGCACTCGCCACCGGGACGGCGATCGCGCTCATCAACGGGCTCGTGGTCGTCATCACCAAGATCCCGTCCTTCATCGCAACGCTCGGGCTCGGGTTCTTCTGGACCGGTATGGCGTTCGTCTTCAACGGGACGATGCCCGCGATCCTCTCCGCAGACGGGACGACGACGACCGTCTTCGCCGGAGACCTCGGCTTCGTCCGGTCGCAGCTGATCTGGCTGACGGTGATCGGCGTCGCCGGCTGGCTCTTCCTCCACCGGCACAAGACCGGAAACGCCATCTTCGCCGTCGGCGGAAACGCCGCAGCCGCGAAAGCGATCTCGATCAACCCGGCCAGAATCAAGCTCCTCTCCTTCGCGCTCCTCGGCGCACTGGTCGCGATCGCGGGGGTCATCACCGCCGTCCGCACCACGAGCATCCAGCCGGGGACGACGGACACGTACACCCTCATGTCCGTCGCCGGCGCTGTCGTCGGCGGGTGCTCTCTCAACGGCGGACGCGGATCCATCATCGGTATGGTCATCGGCGCCGCGCTCATCCAGCTCATCCAGGACGGCCTCATCCTCGCCAACGCACCAGGCTTCTACGTTCAGCTCTTCGTGGGCCTGCTCATCGTTGTCGCGGCCGTCGCCAACAAGCTCTTCGAAGGAAAGGCATCGTGACCGTGGACACCGACGACTACCTGCTCCGCGTCGAGGGGATCACCAAGACCTACGGCGCCAACACCGTCCTGCGCGACGTGAGCTTCGACGTCGGAAAGGGCGAAGTCGTCGGCCTTCTCGGCGACAACGGCGCCGGCAAGTCGACGCTCGTCAAGATCCTGTCCGGCGTCGTTCCCTACTCGAGCGGCGCGTACTACTGGGACGGCGCCCCGATCCCGCGAGTCGATCGCAGGGTCACCGAGGAGAACGGGGTGGAGACGATCTTTCAGGACTCGGCGCTCGTCCCGTCCCTGTCGATCACCCGCAACATCTTCATGGGCCGCGAGGTCACCAACCGTCTCGGCTTCATGAAGCTCAAGCAGATGGACGCCATCGCCACGGACATCCTCGACTCGGTCGTCACCATCGAGGGCATCAAGAGCTCCAAGCAGCTCGTCAGCTCGCTGTCCGGTGGCCAGGCTCAGGCCGTCGCGATCGCGCGAGCCGTCCACTTCAAGCGACGACTGCTCATCCTCGACGAGCCGACCAGCGCTCTGGCGGTGCGTGCGACGGAGGCGCTGCTGGCCTACCTCCGCCAGCTGAAATCGGAGGGGGTGTCCAGCGTCCTGGTCACCCACAACCTGCACCACGCCTACCAGGTCTGCGACCGGCACATCGTCATGAACCACGGGCGCAAGATCCTCGACGTCCGGCGGGAAGATACCTCGGTCGACGAGCTCACGGCCGCGGTCGTCGGCGGAGCGGACGGAGTGCGCAGCTATCGCGAGGGCCTGGCCGAGGTGTAGATGCCGGGAGGGCGGCGGCCCGATCGCCGCCGCCCCGGCAGAGGCCGGCGTGTTGTTCAGCGGGATGTCTGCGCGCCCGAACTCGGACACGATCCCCTCGATCAGCCCTTCGAGGCTTCCGGCCCGTCGAGGAGCGGCTCAGCTGCTCGACCGGACCGTTTCGACGTACTGCTGCACGCGTTCGAAGAGTTCGAAATCGTACGGACCCCATTCGGGCCGAGGAGTGCGCGGTCCGACGTACGGTTCGTCCTGGTAACGATCCTGATACTCCGCGAGCTTCGCCTCGAGTCCCCGTCTGACCTCGGCGTAGGCCGGATCGTCAGCGACGTTCCTGACTTCTGCCGGGTCGCTGTTGAGGTCGTAGAGCTCCCATTCGGGCTCGGTAATCAGGTCCGAGGACCCGGGAACACCGAGGCCTGCTCCGTAGTAGTAGATCAGCTTGTGATCGGCTGTGCGGATGCCGTAGTGAGCGGGGGCGGCATGGATCGGGTCGTCGTGCTCCCAGTACCGGTAATACATCGCGTCCGGCCAGTCCTCCACCGTCTCGCCACGAAGCAGTTTCAGGAAGCTGCGCCCCTGCGAGGTGGCGAGTTCGGCCGACGGGTCGATTCCGCACGCGTCGAGGAACGTGGCCGCGAAGTCCACGTTCGTGATGGTCGCCTCGCATCGGCTGCCCGCCTCGATCACAGTGGGCCAGCGGACCAGCATGGGCATCTGGAGCGATTGGTCGAACATCAGCCGCTTGTCGAACCAGCCGTGGTCGCCGAGGAAGAATCCCTGATCCGACGTGTAGACGATCAGCGTGTTCTCTGCCCGGCCCGTCTCCTCGAGGTGGTCGAGCAGGCGTCCGACGTTGTCGTCGATGGACTGGATGCACTGGAGGTAGTCGCGCATGTAGATCTGGTACTTCCAGCTCATGCGCGCTTCACGGTTCTCGGGACCGCGCAGATGTTCGGGCACCTCGGTTTTCAGGTCATCTGCGCCCATGTCGTCGGCGATCGTCATGTGGACACCGCGCACGGCCTTGCTCCGGGTCTCGTAGTCGTCGAAGAACGTCTCCGGCTCCGGGATGAGCCCGTCCGCGTAGAGGTGCTTGTGCTTCTCGTCCGGGATCCAGGGTCGGTGCGGTGCTTTGTGGTGGACCATCAGGCAGAACGGCTCGTCGTCCGCGAGCCCGTCCATCCAGTCGATCGAAAGGTCGGTGACGATGTCCGTCGCATACCCGGGCACTGTGACCGTGCCGTTCTCGTCGATCATCTCCGGATCGACGTAGTCGCCCTGGCCGGGGAAGATCGTCCACGCGTCGAAGCCTTTCGGCAACGACCTCCCGTGCTCTCCGAGGTGCCATTTTCCGAACATCGCCGTCTTGTAGCCGCTCCCCTGCAGCACGTCGATGAAGGTCGGAACCCGGTAATCGAATTCCGTCCAGATCGAGGACACCCCGTTCACGTGACTGTAGGTGCCGGTGAGGATGGTGGCGCGCGACGGGCTGCAGATCGAGTTGGTGCAGTAGACGGCGTCCATGCGCATCCCCTCGTCCGCGATCCGGTCGAGGTTCGGCGTGCGGTTCACTCGACTGCCGTAGGCCGAGATCGCGTGGGCGGCGTGGTCGTCGGACATGATGAAGATGATGTTGGGCCGGGCCATGGTGTTCTCCCCTGGAGTCGTGCTTGCAGATGTCACAGGGTCACCGTGACGGTTCGTTGGTTGCCCGTGCGGTGACCAGTAGTTCCGGACTGGGCTCATAGCCGACACGCCAGGCCTTCACCCAGATCGGCGAGTCAACGGCGATCGGCTCGTCGTACGGGTGCCACGACCGCCCATCGGTCTGAGTGATGCCGATCTCGCTGAGCGGGCTCGCCGTCTCTGCGGGCCCCCGCGCTTCCTCGGTCGTCCAGCCGAGGATCGCGCCAGGAGTCTCGGAGCACATCGTCAGGACACCGTTGTCGACGCTCGCGTTCGGCTGGGCGGTTCTCCGACGCACGCCGCCAGGGCGCCATGCCTCTTCGAGCTCGGCCTCGGGCTGCATGCCGAGGTCCCCGAACCGGTCGATCCAGCCGGCAAGGGCCTCCCGAAGCCGGATGAGGTCGGCGGCGTAGGCCGGGTCGGCTGCGAGGTTGTTCGTCTCGTGCGGGTCGGCGACGATGTCGTACAGCTCTTCGGCGGGTTTCGATTGCGCCACGACGGAGCGTTGCAGCGGACTCATCAGTGAGGGACGCTCCCCGCGTGCGCGCTGCTGCGTCTCGTGCGACGCGAGCCGGCGGTACGCGGCCCACGTCGCCAAATGGTCGGGGTATTCGGTGTGGATCATCGCCGGCTTGTCGGGGAAGTCGTTCCGGATGTAGCGGAAGCGTCGGTCACGTACCGTTCGCGAACGGTCTTCCGCCTCTCCCTGCCGGTCCCGTCCGCCGTAGGTGTAGGCGTTCGGTTCGGCGATCAGTGCGTCGTCCGAGTCGAACAGCGGGACCCCGTGCATGGCTGCCGGCACGTCAAGACCGGCAAGTCGCAGCATCGTGGGCGCCAGATCCATGGTGTGAACCAGCCCCGTGGCGGAGACTCCCGCGGGGAATCGGCCGGGCCAGCTCACGATCAACGGCTCGCGCAGACCCGATTCGTTGGGCCACCGCTTGGCTCGCGGCATCCCCTTTCCGTGGTCGCTCCAGAACACCACGATGGTGTCGTCGAGCAACCCGTCCGCCTCGAGTTGCGCGATGATCCCGCCGGCCCAGTGGTCCATCTCGGTGATGAGGTCGGAGTATCGGGCCCAGGCGTTCCGGAAGGCCGGTTCGTCCGGATAGTACGGCGGCAGAGGCGCGGCCGCCGGGTCGTGCCGATCGGCTTCGGAGACGTGCGAGGTGGCCGCCGAGAACGCCTCGTCGTCGAGGTAGAGCTGGGACTCGTGGGTGGCCATTCCGTGGAAGACGGCGAAGAAGGGTGTTTCCTCGTCGGGTCTGTTCCGCCAGTGGGCCGTCGGGCTGCAGTCGTCGAACGCGATGTCCGGCAGCTCGATCTGGAAGTCGGTGAACCAGTTGTTCGTGCAGTAGTAGCCCGCCTGCCGGAAGATCTCGGGCAGGAGTCGCACCGTCGGGGGAAGCACCGCCTTCGAGCGCATGTGCATGGTTCCGATCGCAGTGGGGAAGCAGCCGGTGATGATCGCCGACCGCGATGGCGCACAGATCGGTGCAGCAGCGAATGCGTTGTCGAACCGGATTCCGCGCGACGCCAGGGCATCGAGGTGGGGCGTGACCGCATACTCCGCTCCCGGCCAGACACCCGTGTAACAGCCCAGATCGGGGTTGATGTCGTGAGTGCTGATCCAGACGATGTTGGGACGTCGGCGACCGGATCTCACGGTGCGACGACCGACAGTGAGGTCTGGGCCAGCCCGTCCGCGACCTCGACGAGCGTCGAGGCGTCGATCGCGCCGGATTTCGCCATGCCCAGGATGCTCGCCCACGGCGTGGAGGCCACGAGTTCGGTCGTGCCGAGCCACGGAAGGTACCTTTCCAGCACCGCCCGGGTGGAGTCGTCGGCGAGCAGGGCGTGCACGGGCGTCTGCAGGAGCGGGAGTGCGGGCAGCGTCGTGACATCCGGCAGCGGTTCTGCCACGGCTCGTGCCCTGCTCGCATCCGCTGCGGCGCGGAGGTGCTCCGGTCCGGCGTCTCCCTCGACAGGCAGGCCGAGGCGGGTGAACACGCTCGCCGGGGTGTCGTTCTCCCGAAGGAGCTCCAGAAGGACGGCGATCATCCGCAACTCCACCTCGTCGTCGACGATCGGCGCCGTTTGGCCGGGGTCGGTTTCCAGGTCCCACAGAAGCGTCCCGTGCTGCCAGGAGTTGATCCGGAAGCCGGAGACAGCATCCACCCGCATGGTGCGCAGGCCCTTCGTGAAGGTGAACGGCTCGGCGGGCTCCCAATCGAGCAGTTCGGAGACCGCGAACCTGCTGCGCATGTGGGTCGGCATCAGGGTGTAGTCCTCGATGGGCCCGTTGCCGGCATCCACGCTGGCACGCATGTAGACGTAGCGGCCGTCGGTGACGTTGACGTGACCGCCGTGGATGCCGAACAGCGCCGCCGGCTTACCCGTGCTGACCGCCAAGTCCTGCCCGAGCATGTCAGCCGTCGGTTCGATGCCGAAGAATCCGAGGACGGTGGGCGCGATGTCGATAGTCTGCGCGAGGTCGCCCCTCCGGGTGTCGGCTGCTCCGGATCGCGGGTCCCACAGGAACATCGGCAGGCGCACGAGTTCGTTGAACCAGGGCTGCACCGACTTCGCCCACCACCCGTGCTCCCCGAGCAGGAAGCCGTGGTCGGTGTTGACGATGAGCATCGTGTCGTCCCACATGTCGTTGTCGTCCATGTAGTCGAGCACCCGGCCGAGGGAGAAGTCGCACATCGACACGAGAGCCGCGTACTGCGTGCGCGCGTGCTCGACCTGATCCTCCGGCTCGACGACTTTCGCGTAATCGGGCCAGTCGAACTCCGGTCCGTCGTACCCGTCGGGATACAGCTCGCGGTACTTCTGATGGACGAAGAACGGCTCGTGCGGGTCGAAGAGCTCGATCTGCAGCAACCACCGGTCCGCGCCGACGTTGGTCTCGAGGAACTCGATGCCCGCATCGACCGTGCGCGTTTGCGTGTGCTCGGCCTCCGTGGTCATGTAGCGGCGGTTGACGGCGTCCTGAGTCTTGAGCGTCGCCGGGAAACGGGCCCCGCGGAGTGCGTCTGCATCACCCTTCCAGTTGTCGCCCTCCTGGCCGCGGAAGAACTCCCACGTGTTGTAGCGCGTGTGGTACGTCCCCCCGCCGTCCTCCCAGTAGTGCTGGTGGTCGGATACGAGATGCGTGTGGACACCGTCGTTCTTCAGCATCTCCGGCATCGAGTCGTCGAACGGTTCGAGCGGGCCCCAGCTGCGGTGCAGGAAGTTGTGCCGACCGGTGTGCAGCTCGCGCCGCGCGGGCATGCACGGCATCGAACCCGCATAGAAGCTGTCGAAGGTGACCGCTTTCTGTGCCAGACGAGCGAAATTGGGTGCGTCGACGAAGGTGTCGGCGTAGGGCGGCAGCATGTGCCGGTTCAGGCTGTCGAACATCAGAATGATGGCGCGCATGGTGAAGGTCCTTGCTCGAGTCGAGATCAGAGAGCGGCGAGGGCGACCGTGCTGGTCGATTCGCGGTTTTGTCTGGAGAGAAGTTCGTGCCGCTCCGACCGCCGCTTCTGCTGCAGCACAGGATCGGGAACGGGTGCCGCGAGGAAGAGCCGCTGGGTGTAGGGATGCTCGGGGCGGGTGGTGACCTGCTCTGCGTCGCCCCACTCGACGATCTCGCCGTGATACATCACCGCCACGCGGTGGCTCAGGTGACGAACGACGGAGAGGTCGTGCGAAACGAACAGGTACGCGACGCCGGTGCGCTCCTGAATCTCCTTGAAGAGTTCGAGCACGCGCGCCTGGGTGGAGAGGTCCAGGGCGGACACCGGCTCATCGCAGACGATCAGCCGCGGTTGAAGGGCCAGGGCGCGGGCGATCGCGACCCGCTGACGCTGGCCACCGCTGAACTCGCGAGGGAGTCGGCTGCCGGCGTCGCTGGGAAGGCGCACTTCGTCCAGCAGGCTGCGAACCCGCGCACGTGCCTCCTTCACCGGCAGGTCCCGCACGGTCAGCGGCTCCATCAGGATCTGCTCGATCGTCATCGACGGGTTCAGCGAGGTGTAGGGGTCCTGAAAGACGACCTGAATCTCGTGGGCCAACTCTCGCCGGTTCTTCTTCGACAGCTTCGCGAGATCGCGGCCGTCGTAGGAGATGGATCCGCCGGTCACGGGCGCCAGGCCGAGCACGGCGCGACCGAGGGTCGTCTTCCCGGACCCGGACTCCCCCACCAGCCCCACTGTCTCGCCCGCCTTGATGTCGAGCGAGACGCCTTTCAGGGCGCGGAACGGCTTCTTGCCCAGCCCTTTCGCCGGGTATTCGACGACGACATCGCGGATGTCGACCAGGGTCTCGTTCATCGGAGGGCTCCATTCGTGTCGACGACTGACGTGTCCACGGCTGGCGTGTCGACGGCTGGCATGTCGATCGCACCGGACCCGGACGGCGCCGGCTCCTCGAGGACAGCGTCGAAGAGCGACCGGGTGTACGGGTGCTGAGGTTCGGCGAACAGGTCACGTACGGGTCCTGTCTCGACGATCCGCCCGGATCGCATCACGGACACGGTGTCGCAGATGTCGGCGACGACGCCGAAGTTGTGCGTCACCAGGATCATCCCCATGTTCAGCTCGCTCTGCAGGTCCCGCAGCAGGTCCAGGACGTCGGCCTGCACCGTCACATCCAGCGCCGTGGTCGGTTCGTCGGCGATCAGAAGATCCGGGTCGCACGAGACGGCGCCGGCAATCAGGACGCGCTGCGCCATACCCCCGGAGATTTCATGCGGGTACGCGTTGAAGGTGCGCTCGGGGTTCGGGATGCCGACTCGCCTCAACAATTCCAGCGCACGGGTCTTCGCAGCAGCCTTGCCGATCTTCAGCTTGGCTCTCATCGGCTCCACCAGTTGGCTGCCGACGGTGAAGGACGCGTCAAGGTTCGACATCGGTTCCTGAGGGATGTACGCGATCTTGAGGCCCCGCAACGCTCGCATCTGCGCGGGCGTCTGAGTGGCCAGATCCGTACCCTCGAACGAGATGGACCCGCCGACGATCCGGCCGCCTTCCGGCAGAAGCCGGAGGACGGACCACGCCGTCTGGGTCTTGCCCGATCCGGACTCGCCGATCAGGCCGTGCACCTCTCCCCTGTGGACGGTGAGCGACACGTCTTCCACGACCGTGGTGACGGACCCGTCTTCCTGGCCGTACCCGACCGCGAGCTCCGTGACCTCGAGGAGCACCTCCGATCCGTCGAAGCGGTGGTCCTCGCCGTGGTCCACGACCGGCTCACGGACGATCTGCGGTGCCACCAGCGGGGTGTCCCGCCGGGCACGACGACGCCGTGAACCACTGCGCTCAAGCGTGTCGCGCAGGGCGTTGGCGAGGAGGACGAGAGAGACGCACGTCAGTCCGATCGCGAGGCTCGGCCAGACCATCAGCACCGGGTCGGTGTAGATGTTCGAGAAGCCCTCGTTGAGCATCGAACCCCAGGTCGGAATGGACAGGTCGCCCAGGCCGAGGAACTCCAGCCCGGCTTGGATCGAAATGGCGACGCCGGCGACGAACGACGCCTGAACGAGCGCGGGACCACGGACGACAGTCAGGATGTGCCGGGAGATGATGCGGCCGTCGGTGAGACCCGAGACGCGGGCCGCGTCCACGTAGAGCTCGTCGCGCACTGCGGACACGGTCGAGTAGACGAGACGATAGAACGCCGGAGAGAGGAGTACCCCGAAGATGGCCATCGACGTCCACAGCGAGGGCCCGAGGACCGCACGGGCGGCCAGGAGGACGACGATTCCCGGGAGAGCCTGCAGAAGCCCGACGACCCAGGCGGACGCCCCTTCGAACCATCGGCCGTAGTACCCGGCGATGAGCCCGCCCGTCACGCCGACCAGCGCGGCGACGACGAGCGCAAGCGCCGCACCTGCGATGCTGAAGCGCGTGGCGTACAGCAGCCGCGAGAGGACGTCGCGGCCGGCGCTGTCGGTGCCGAGGAGATGCTCAGGACTGATCGGGCCCAGCACGTTGGCGGCCGACGCGGTATCCGGGCTGTAGGGAGCCAGAAGCGGGCCGAAGATCGCGACGAGCACGATGAAGACGAGGAAAGCCAGCGACGCCACGGCGATGGGTTTCTTCAGGAGGCGACGCAGCAACGATCGTGACGGACGTGTGACGGCCGCGTGGATCTCATCGGTGAGATCACCGGCGAGCGGGTCGATCATGAGAGACGCACCTTCGGGTTGAGCCAACCTTGTGCCAGGTCGACGACGAGATTCAGGAGGACGACGAGGATCGCCGTCGCGATGACGAGACCCATCACCAAGGGGATGTCGCCCTGCGATGTCGCAGTGACCGCCACCTGACCGATACCGGGGATGGCGAAGATCTGCTCGATGATCACAGCGCCGCCGAGAAGCCCGACGAAGTGGACGCCGAGAACCGCCAGGGCGGGCCCAGCGGCGTTCCGGAGAACGTGCTTGAACACGACGGACCTCGTCGAGAGTCCGCGACTGTTCAAGGTGCGCACGTAGTCCTGGCGAAGAGAATCGATCATCGATCCCCTGATCTGCTGGGTCACGCTCGCGATGCCTCCCAACGAGAGAGCGATGACAGGCAGCGTGATGGAGCTGATCCACCCTTGGGGAGAGTCCGTGAACTGGACGTACCCGGTCGGGGCGAACCAGCCGAGGTTGATGGCGAAGACCACCACGAGGCCCAGGGCGATGAGAAACCCGGGGATGGCGGTGCCGATCAGCGAGATGACCTGGACGACCGTGTCGATCCAGCCGCCCCGGGTCGCGGCGAGCACACCCAGGATGACGGAAACGACCGCGATGAGGATGGTCGCGCCGAATACCAAGGACAGCGTGACGGCGAGCCTGCTCAGGATGGCATCGCTGACGGGCTGGCTGGTGAACCAGGAGGCACCGAAATCACCGTGGAAGACGCCGGAGATCCAGGAACCGAACTGGGCGAACAGCGGCCGGTCCAGGCCCAGTTCGTGCGATTTCTGGGCAACCGTCTGCGCCGAGGCGTCTTCGCCGAGAAGCCGGCGCGCAATGTCGCCGCCTCCGGCATACAGGAGCAGGAACGCGATCACGGAGATCGTGATCACGAGGATGATGCCCGAGATGACGCGCCGAGCGATGAAGGAGAGCATGGTTGGGTCCTTTTGAACGGTCGGGGTGGGACGGGGGTCCGGCCCACCCCGACGTCGTCACTTCTTCGGAACGAAGTTCCAGAGGTACGGGTAGGCGTTGCCCGTCTGGGTCTCGACGGACGTCTTCGGGTCCGTGGCGTACGTCTGCTGAGGGCGGTACCACGGCGCGAACCAGGCCTGCTGGACGATGTACGTGTTCAGCTTCTTGGCGGCGGCAGTAGCGTCGGCCGTGGAGCCCGACTGGATGGTCTTGGCGAGGGAACCGACCGTGTCGTCTTTGGTGTGGAACGGGTTCCAGCCGGCCGTGGGCAGCACGTCGAGGGTCAGGGTCTCCCAGGTGGTGGGCGCCGCCTTCAGCTGCATGACCGTGCTCCCGTATTTCGCCGCGAGGAGGTCACCGAGGAAACTCGTGGGCGCGACGTTGACCTGGTTCACCTTGATGCCGACGTCTCCGAGATACTGCTGGACCAGAGCGTAGGTCGCCGGGGTGAAGCCCGACGATGAGGGCATCGTGAGTGTGATGTCACCGTCGGAGTACCCCGCCTCTTTGAGCAGCGCCTTCGCCTTCTTGGGATCGAACGAGTAGTAGCTGTCGAGCGACTTGTCGTAGCCGGACGAGTCCGGCGAGAAGATGGACGAGGTCACATCGCCGTAACCCTGGCCGATCGCCTTGAGCATCGCCTTGCGGTCGAACGCGTAGTTGATGGCCTGGCGGACCTTGACGTTGGCGAGTGCCGGGGAAAGTGCGCCCGCCCGATCGAACAGCAACAGTCCGAAGAAGTTGAGCTGCTGCCCGTTGGCGGTGAAGCCGGCCCCCTTGATCTGGGGGATGACGGAATTGTCGGTCAACGGCGCACCGTTGATCTGGCGGCCTTTGATGGCGTTCAGGATCGCCGTCGGGGTCGAGTACACGTTCATGACCAGCTTCGCGTAGTGCTGCTGCTGGGGCGCCCAGTACTTCGGGTTCTTGGTGAAGACGTACGTGGACCCGACGACCGTCGCCCCCTTGTCGAGAACGTAGGGACCGGATCCGACCGGGTTGGTCTTCTCGTCGGGGGTTCCGAATGCCGACGGGCTCTCCTGGAGTCCGGGATTCTGCGTCAGGAACGCGAGCAGGGAGGGGTTCGGTGCGCTGAGGGTGAGCACGAGCGTCGTGGGGTCGCTCGCCTTCGCGTCGGCGAGAGTGGCCAGGTAGCCCTTCTGCGGAGACGTGCCGTCCCGGAAGCGGAGGAGGTTCTTCGCTGCGACGGATGCGTCGAACTTCGTTCCGTCGGTGAACGTCACGTCGTTGCGCAGTTTCATGGTCAGGACGGTGTTGTCGGCGTTGTACGACCACTTGGTCGCGAGCCACGGCTTCACCGTCCCGTCGGGATCGGCGTGCAACAGCGTGTCGTAGACCGCCTGCAGATAGGGCGATTCGTTGGCCCAGGCGGAATTGTCGACCGCGAAGGTGGTGGAAGCCACGATCGTTCCGATCGTGAGGGTGCCGTCAGCAGATGCGGCGGATGACGCGCCAGACGATGAGGCTGCGGGCGTGCAGCCTGTCAGCGCAAGTGCTGCGATCGCAGCCGCCGCGATCGCGGTGACTATTCGCTTCCTGAAGTTGAACATCGATGTCTCTTCCGGTGCCGTGCGGTCCACCGTTGGACCGACCTTCCGGTGACGCTAACAGCTTTTCGCGAAGGATTCTACAAGTTGAGTAAAAAAACTCGATTTGTGGAATACTTTTCTTTATGATCGCAAGCGGGCCTTACGCTGAAACGGACCGCAGCGCGACGCAAAGGAGCCTCATGAAGCTTGAACATCTTCTGCTCGGAATCCTCCTCGTCAAGCCTCGAACGGGATACGACCTCACCCGCTACATGGACATGGAGGGCGTCTTCATGCGGCCCCGTACCCAGATGAGCCAGGTGTACCGGTCCCTGACCCAGATGGCCGAGCGCGGTTGGGTGTCGTACGAGGTCAGCAGTCGGCCGGGGGCCCACGACGCCAAGATCTACCGAACGACCGCGCTCGGGCGGGAGGTGTTCATGGGGTGGCTGAACAGTACGTACCACCCGGCGGTCGACGCCGTTAACTACGAGTTCCGTGCGCGCGTGTTCTTCTCGGCCTTCCTCGGCGAGGAGGCACTCATCGACCTGCTCACCCGGGAAATCGACGGGCGCAAGAAGCAGATCGCCAAGTACCGCTACCGAGATCGCACGATCGACGCGGATCCCGGCTCAGGATTCAAGGTGGAGCTCGCGACGATGGTCGAGGATTTCGAGCACGAGTTGGGGGCCGAAACGATGGACAGGCTGGTGGAACGCCTGACAGAGCTGCGCGAAATGGTGCGCAAGCGCCAGCGCCAGCTCGCCGAAGAGAGCACGCATGTCGGCGCCCTCCGAGCCTGATGCCCGGCCTCTGGCCGAGCGCCACCCGATCCCCCAGGCCGTCGTACCCGGCGGAACCTTTCTCATGGGTGACTCGACAGGAGACGGCCGCGTCTCCGACGGCGAGACCCCGCTGCACAGCGTGGAGCTTGCCGCCTTCTCGATCGACGCGCACAGTGTGACCAACGACGCTTTCACCGCGTTCGTCGACGCGACCGGCTACCGGACCGAGTCGGAGGTCTTCGGGTACTCGGCGGTGTTCCATCTCGCCTTCGCCGGCGAGGACACGGACATCCTCGGCCGTCCTCCGCAGACCCCCTGGTGGCTGGGCGTGAAGGATGCGGACTGGAGACATCCCGGAGGACGCCACAGCACCCTGGAGGGTCTGGGCGATCATCCCGTCGTGCACGTGAGTTGGAATGACGCCCAGGCCTACTGCGCCTGGGCCGACCGGCGCCTCCCGACCGAAGCGGAGTGGGAATTCGCCTCGCGCGGAGGGCTGGAGGGCGCTCGCTACCCCTGGGGCGACGACCTTCGCGTCGACGGGGAGTGGAACTGCAACATCTGGCAGGGAGTCTTCCCCACCAGCAACGACCTGGAGGACGGGTACCTCACCACCGCCCCCGCGCGCCACTACCAGCCCAACGGCTATGGCCTCTACCAGACCGTCGGCAACGTCTGGGAGTGGTGCCAGGACTGGTACGAGCCGGGATACTACGCGCGCTCCCCTCGAACGGCACCAGACGGGCCGGACGAGGGAGCCCAGCGAGTCCTGCGCGGAGGATCCTTCCTCTGCCATGACTCGTATTGCAACCGGTACCGCAACTCAGCGCGATCCCAGAACACCCCGGATTCCGCTATGTCGAACGCCGGTTTCCGCACCATTGCTCTGCAGATCGAACCAGGGAAGGGACTCCAAATGAGCGAACAGGAAGAGAACCAGCAGGCGATCCCCGATTGCTGCGCACCCGGACGGGGCGCCTTCCTGCAGCCCGCACCGGAAGAACCGTCACTCCCCGCGTGAGTCTTCAGCGGTGAAAGGGGGCGGCGGCGGCCCGATCGCCGCCGCCCCGGCCTGATGACCTACTGGATCCCTTCGCGGATCAGCCGCCACTGCTGAGTGGCACTGCCGTCGGCCGTGCGCTGCTGGGCGAACGCACCGTCGGCGGTGGATGCTCCGGCGATCTCGAGCGGCTTCCCGCTGTTGGCGTTGGTCAGGGTCCACCACCCCGCCGACGTGCTCGGCGCCCACACCTGGGTGGCGTTCCCGGTCGGGCCCCACTGGGACGCGCGTACGCCGTCCGCCGTCTGGGCGCCGGGGATCTCGAGTAGCTTTCCGCTGTTCACGTTGAACAGCTGCAGGCCGTTCGACACCGGGTGGACGTTCCACACCTGGCAGGCGTTGCCGGTGTCACCCCACTGGCCCGCCCCAGCTCCGTCGGCGAGCGAGGCGCCGGCGATCTCCAAGTACTTGCCGCTGTTGCGGTTCGTGATCCGGAACTGCGGGTCGAGGGCGGTGCCGGGCTGGTACAGCTGGATGGCGTCGAGCTCGGCGTAGGAGGTGCCCTTCGTGAAGGCGATGGTGTTCGTCCCCGCGTTCAGCGTCACGGTCTTCTGCGCCCAGCCGTACCGTCCCCAGTTCACCGTCGCCGGGTAGCTGATCGAGGAGGCCGCGCCGCCGTTGACGCTGACGTTGTGCGTCGAAGCGGCACCCGTCCCGTTGTCGTAGCGGACGTTGACGGTGTACGAGCCGGCGGCCGGAACATGGACCGTGAACGTGACGGAACTGGTCGCGTTGTTGATGTTCCCGACCTTGCTGCCGTTGGACGCGTCGGGGTCGGTGACCAGAGAGGTGTCGGAGGTGCGCGATGCCTTCTCGGCCTCGTACTGCTGGGCATCCAGCGGGATGGAGCCGACCCGGATGTCGTTGTACGTCGTCGTCAGGTTCTCGACGTTCGTCGCCTGGTACAGCGTCCGTCCGTCCACCGAGTAGTCGATGCTCTGCGCGAAGCCGCTGAAGGTGCCGCCCTCCGCGTCCGGACCGTCATAGGTGACCGCCATCGGCAGGCGCTCCCAGGGACCCGCGCCCAGGTTGTAGTTGACGTAGAAGTTCTGGCCGCCGTCGATGGTGCCGCTGGCGTCGAGCGACCACTTGGAGGCCACGACCACCATGCCCTTGGGTCCTCCGCCGGGCACCCACTTCACGAACGGGGACGACCCGATCCCGCGGCCGTTCGCCAAGGTGATCTGTGTGCCGATGCTGGTGGTCGGCGACCAGTTCAGGCCGTCGGGCGATGTCTTGAAGTAGACGGGGGCGGTGTTGTTGCTCTGCGAAGGCCGGTTGACCACCTCGAAGGTCGCCAGGTAGCGGCCGTCCGGCAGCTTGGTGACCGTGATCATGCCCGGGCGGTCGGACTGGTTGTTCGGGGCCGCGACGTTCGATTCGGCTCCCCAGGTCGCTCCGCCGTCCGTGGACCGCCGGTAGGCGACCGCCTGCAGCACGCCGGAGGACTTCTGACGCTCGTCCGAGAAGTAGGCGGTGAGACCGCCCTGCCCGTCGACCGCGAGCGAGGGCTCCCAGACAGTCGACGTCGTCGAGGTGGGACTCGGGTCGTAGACCGCGGGTCCTCCGGTGTCGATCGTGCTCAGGTACGACCAGCTCGTCCCCTGGTTCGTGCTCTTGTAGACGACGAGCCGGCTGCTGGAACGATCCTGCGGCATGATCATCCCGGCGAGCAGGATGGTGCCGGCCGCCAGACCGCCGGTCGCCTGCGGCACTTCGAAGAGGAAAGGCTGCGACGTGCGGGTCAGGGTCGGGAAGGTCGCACTCGGGACGACATCCGTCACGTGCGTCCAGCTCGTGCCGTCGTCGGTGCTGCGGTAGATCGGGTAGACCTGCACGCCGTTCACGAGGACGAGCTGGTCGTAGGTGACGAGCTGTGTCCCGTTCGCCGACCCGCTGTTCTTCAGGACGATGTTCTTGGCGTAGGTGGTGCCTGCCGGCCGGCCGCCCTCGGGGTTGAAGGAGGTGCCCGCCGCCGGCGAGTAGACGAGCGACCCGTTACCGGTCGTGACGGCCGAAGCGGGCGACGCCGTCAACGTCGCTGCGATGAGCGCGCCCGCGACGGCACCAGCGACCGCGAGCGCTCGAAGTCGTCGCCGCGGCGACGTACCCGACATGATGCGTGATGGAATCATCTTCGTTTCCTCTCTCGGTGGTCACCCGTCCGCGGTCGCGGGCGGGCGGTCACGACGTCGGGCGCGTCGTCACGAAGTGTCAGCTCAGCAGGATCTCGGTCCAGGAGATCGCCGGCAGCTCGATGCGCAGCTCCGAGCCGTCGCGGTGCACTGCGAGGTCGCGCAGCGCGACGCGCTCAGGGTCTTCGAGCGTGTTGGCGGCGTCGGGATCGGGGTCGCTGAGCGTCCGTGCGGTCGCCGTCAGCGCGCTGGCGTTGCCGCCGAGGGCCGCGAGGTCGACCACCAGTTCGGTCGGGTGGTCGACCGCCCGGTTCACAGCGAAGATCGCGTAGCGGCCGGCCTCCTGGTCGTGGGTGGCCACCGCATCCACGAGGGGGACCGCCCCGAAGCGCTCGGTCTCGTAGCTGTCGACCGTGACGTCGAGGCTCAGCGCGACACCGCGGCCGTGGGCCGAGGTCGCGGCGAATGGGAAGAAGGTGGTCTGCTTCCAGACCGGGCCGCCCGGCTCGGTCATGATCGGGGCGATGACGTTGACGAGCTGAGCGAGGGAGGCGCTGGTCACCCGGTCTGCGTGCTTCAGGAGGGTGATCAGCAGACTCCCGAAGACGACGGCGTCGGTGACCGTGTAGGTGTCCTCCAGCAGGCGCGGGGCGATCGGCCAGTTGTCGGTCCCGGTGATCCGGTCGACGTTCTCGAAGCGGGTGTTGTACCAGATGTTCCACTCGTCGAACGAGAGGTTGATCGTCTTCGAGCTGGCGCGCACCGCCTTGACGCTGTCGGCCGTCGCCACGACACTGCGGATGAAGTAGTCCATGTCCACACCGGAGGCGAGGAAGCTGCCGAGGTCTCCGGTGTTCTCGTAGTAGGCGTGGCACGAGATGAACTCGACGTCGTCGTAGGTGTGGCTGAGGGTGACCCGCTCCCATTCACCGAACGTCGGCATCGACGAGCTGGAGGAGCCGCACACCACGAGCTGCAGGTCGGGGTCGTACATTTTCATGGCCTGCGCGGCCTTGGCGGCCAGCCGCCCGTACTCCTCGGCGGAGCTGTGGCCCAGCTGCCACGGGCCGTCCAGCTCGTTGCCGAGGCACCACATCCGCACGTCGAACGGCTCGCTGCGCCCGTTGGCGGCGCGTCGCTTCGACAGGGCGGAGCCGCCGCGGTGGTTGGCGTACTCCAGCAGGTCGAGCGCCTCCGCGACGCCGCGCGTGCCGAGGTTCACCGCGAGCATCAGCTCACTGCCGACCTTGTCCAGCCAGTTCTGGAACTCGTGGAGTCCCACCTCGTTCGTCTCGGTGGAGTGCCAGGCCAGGTCGAGCCGTTCCGGCCGCTCCTCGCGCGGGCCGACGGAGTCCTCCCAGCGGAAGCCGGAGACGAAATTGCCTCCCGGATAGCGCACGGTCGTGACGCCGAGCTCCTTCACGAGCTCGATCACGTCGGTGCGGAAACCGTCCGCATCCGCCGCGGGGTGCCCCGGCTCGTAGATGCCGTCGTAGACCGCCCGCCCGAGGTGCTCGATGAACGACCCGTAGAGACGCGGGTCGATCTGGCCGATGGTGGCAGAGGAGTGGAGGGTGAGGTGCGCTTCGTGCATCGGGTCTTCCGTCGGTGAGTGGTCGGGCGTGGTCGGGCGGGCGGGAGTCGCGCTGGGCGACGTCAGCCGCGCAGGGAGATGTCGGGGAGGGAGGACAGCCGTTCGGCATGATGGCGGTAGCGTTCGGCGACCGGGTTCGGCACCCTCAGGAGGCCGTCAGGCGACTCGACGAGGTCGTGCAAGCCCATGGTGAGCAGGTGCTCCGCCCGCGGGCGGTCGCTGTGCCGCCACGTCCACTCGTACATGTCGAAGAGCGGCCACCAGACGTACCCGACGACCGGGGCGCCCTCGGTGCGCATCCGCTCGACCAGGGCGAGGGAGTCGTCCAGCCAGGCGATGCGCGCGGCCACGGTTCCGGTCACGCACGTCTCGGTGACCATGACGGGCGCGTCGTACCGCGCGGCGAAGGCGTGGAGGGCTTCGCGGAGCCCGTCCGTGCCCCGGTCGACGCTGGGCCGCGGATCGGCGAAGCCGCCGCCGTGGTGGATGCCACGCTCGAATAGTTCCGTCGAGTGCCGGGGGTAGTAGTTGACGCCCATGACGTCGGGGCGGATGGCGTGGGAGCGGAACCAGTCGAACTCGTCGTCGGTGAGCGCCCCGGCGAGTCGCTGCCGCAGCGGGTGCGCAGCATCCACCCGTCCGGTGACCAGGTCCTCCACCAGATGCACCTGATGACGCAACCGCTGGGCTTCGTCGTGGTGCTCCGGTGCGTCGTCGTCGCCCACGAAGCTCATCGCCGCGTCGACGTGGACGAACGTCGCACGATCGCCGACCCGCGCGGCCAGCGCCTCCTGGCTCAGCACGAAGCCGCGCGCGAGGTTGGCGGCGATCGCGGCGAATCCCGCGGCGCCGGTCAGGTAGGGCGGCCAGTAGCCGTACTCGCCGGAGAACAGCGCGTGGATGACCGGCTCGTTGACCGGGGTGTAGTCCAGAACACGGTCGCCGTAGCGGGCGCCGAACCGGTCGGCGAACTCGGCGACGTGCTGCGGATAGTCGGGTGCGGCGAACTGGCGGTCCAGCCACAGCGGGGTCCCGTAGTGCAGCAGGTCGATGAGGGGACGCAGCCCCGCCTCGAGCAGCGCATCCACGGCCCGGTCGGTCCAGTCCCAGTCCCAACGGCCGGGTTCGGGCGCCACCCGATACCAGGGCACTCCCCAGCGCAGCACCTCAGCACCGACGCCCGCGGCGAGCGCGAAGTCGTCGCGGCAGCGCTCGTAGTGCTCCGTCAGCGCGTACTCGTCGATCGCACGCTCACCGGGCCGCTCCTGCGGCACGAAGGTGTCCTCGATGCCGAGGCCGAGGTGCAGCCGGCCGTCCTCGAACCAGCGCGGCGCCATCACTTCAGTCCCGTAGTGGCGACGCTCTCGATGAAGCGGCGCTGCATGATGAGGAACATCACGGCGAGCGGAAGGACCGCGATCAGCGACCCGGCCATCATGGTGCCGTAGGGGATGATGCCGCTCGGTCCGGTGAGGAGGGTCAGGCCCGACGTGATCGTGCCCATCTCCGGCGAGGTCGTGAAGACCAGCGGCCAGAGCAGGTCGTTCCAGTTGTTCACGAACGTGAAGATCGCGAGCGTCAGCAGGGCGGGCACGGCGTTCGGGAGGACGATGCTCCGGAAGATCCGGAACTCGCCGGCCCCGTCGATCCTGGCCGCGTTGTCGAGGTCCCGCGGCAGCGCGATGAAGAACTGCCGCAGGAAGAAGATGCCGAAGGCGTCGGCCGCGCGCGGGATGATCAGCCCGGCGAACGTGTTCACCCAGCCGAGCTGGGCCACCAGCTGGTAGACGGGGATCAGTGTCGCCTGGAACGGGATCATCAGGCTCGCGACGATGACGATGAGGATGACCCGGCTGCCGCGGAAGTCGATCCGCGCGAGGGCGTACGCCGCCAGCGAGTCGAAGACCAGCGCGAACACCGTGACCCCGCCGGCGAAGACGAGGCTGTTGACGAACAGCCGGCCGAACGGGAGATCGCTGAAGATCTTGCCGAAGTTGTCCAGGGTCCATGTGCCGGGCAGCAGCGTCGGCGGGTAGGCGTTGATCTCCGAGGCGGGCTTGAAAGCGGTGAGCACGATGACGATCACCGGCAGCAGCACGATCAGAGTCAGCACCAGGGCGGCGGCGAAGAGCAGCCAGCGCTCTGCCGAGCGTCCCAGCCGGCGGCGTGGGGCGGCGGGGCGCCGCGCGGTTCCGGCGGTGGCGAGCGTGGCGGTCATGCGAGGTCCTTCTCACGTCGGCCGAAGAAGCGGAACTGGATGAGGCTGAGGATGAGCGTCGCGGCAAGCAGCACATACGACAGAGCGGTCGCGAGGCCCAGGTCGAGCTTCTTGAAGCCCTCCTGGTAGATCTCCATCACGACGGTCTGGGTCGAGCGGTACGGACCACCACCGGTCATCACGTAGATCTGGTCGAACGCCTGCAGTGCAGCGATCATCGCGAAGACGACCACGAACGCCAGCGTGTTGCTGAGCTGAGGGAGGGTGATGCTCACGAACCGCCGCCACGCTCCGGCACCGTCGATCTTGGCCGCCTCGTACAGCGACTCCGGGATCTCCTGCAGACCGGCGATGAAGATCACCATGTAGAACCCGAAGCTTTTCCAGATCGCCACCAGCACCACGGTCGGCATGGCGAGCGCCGGATCCTGCAGCACGTTGCCGAGCTGCACACCGACGCTGCGCAACCAGAAGTTGAGCAGGCCGACCTGCGGGTCGAGGAGGTACGTCCAGGCGAACGCCGCGACCGCGAGCGACACGATGAACGGAAGGAACAGCGCCGTGCGGAAGAAGCCGCGCCCGATCAGTCGCCGGTTGGTCAGCAGCAGGGCCAGCAGCAGCGCGGCGATCAAAGCCGTCGGCGTGAAGAGGACGGTGTAGAGGGCGGTGTTGCCGAGCGTCGCGAACACCCGCGGGTCGGTGAAGACCCGCACGTAGTTGTCGAAGCCGACCCACTCCTCCACCCCGAACCCGCTGGCGTTGGTGAACGACAGCCGGAGGGCCGAGAGCATCGGCCAGCCGACGAAGGCGATCAGTACGACAATGGCCGGGAGCAGGAAGAGCAGGGCGACCGGGCCGCGGCGGCGAGCGGGGCCGCGCCTGCCGCCGAGCGGCGCAGGCGGGCGGTACGGCCGCCCGGTGCGGGAACGAGTGAGAGTGGTCATGATCGCTTTCGGGGAGGTGGTGGACCGCCACCGGTTGGGGGGATGGGGGCGGGGGCGGTCCACCTGGGTCACTTGCCGAGGGCCTGCTGCACCTGGGTGGAGGCGGACTTCAGCAGTGCGGCAGGGTCGCCGCCCGCAAGCGACTTCTGGGTCGCCTCATCGACCGCGGCGAGCACGTCGGTGCTGTTCGCGACGCCGGGGAGGAGTGGCCGCGCGTCACCGACGAGGTCCGTGAGCGACGCGACGACGGGGTTGGACGAGACCGCGGAGGACGGGATGTCCGTTCGCAGCGGCGGCCAGCCGGAGCCGAGCGACCACTTGGTCGCCACCTCCTTGGTGAAGAAGTAGTCGAAGAACTTCTCGGCGGCAGCCTTCTTCGCGGAGTCCGCCTGCGCGGTCACCGCGGCGGAGATTCCGATAGCAGAAGCCGCGGCGCCCTTCGGGCCTGCCGGGATGCCGGCGATGCCGTAGTCGATCTTGTTGTCGGTGGCGACACCGGCCATCCACGGGCCGCCGATCTCCATCGCGGCCTTGCCGGACGAGAACAGCTTGTCGCTGGCGACACCGTCCAGCCCGGTGGGCGAGATCTTGTCGGCGGTGACCGCCTTGGACCAGTAGGAGAGCGTCTCCTCATTCTGCGAGGAGTCGAGCGCCGACTTGGAACCGTCGATGATCTTCCCGCCGTTGCCGTAGAAGAGGCTCGCCCAGACGCCGTTGCCGACGGTGGCGTGGTCCGGGAGGGCCAGGCCGTACTGCTCGGGCGTGCCGTCGCCGTTCTCGTCCACCGTGAGCTTCTTGGAGTCGGCGACCCACTCATCCCAGGTCTTCGGGAAGGAACTGATGCCCGCCTTCTGGAACAGCGCCTTGTTGTAGATGACGGAGAGCGGCACGAACCCGGTCGGAACACCGTAATACGAGCCCTCGATCTTCTCCATGTCCACGGCTGCCGGACGGAGCGACGCGTTCTTCGTCGCGTCGCTCGCGTAGAAGTCGTCGAGCTTCGCGAAGGCGCCCTTGGATGCGTACACCGGCAGGTTCTCGGCCGGCATGGCCACGATGTCCGGGCCCTTCTTCGCGGAGAGCGCGGGCAGGAGGGTGTCACCGATGACCGCCCACGTCTTGGTGGTGGTCTTGATGGTGATGTTCTTCTGGGACTTGTTGAAGTCGTCCACGATCTTGTCGAGGACCTTGCCGTCGGCCTCCGTGTAGCCGTGCCAGAAGGTGAGGGTCACCGGGCCCGAGTCGCTGGAGCCGGGGGAGCTGGAGCAGCCGGCCAGCGCCAGGGAAGCGCCGGCCACGACGGCGAGCGTCGTAAGCAGTTTCTTCATTGAATGCCTCTCGTGGGACCGACCGCTTCGTCGATCGGATCGGGTTTACAACGATGCACTATAACGTTGTAGAAGCAGTTTACGAAGACGGCGGGGCGACGTCAAGCGCCAAATTCAGTTCGATCGTGCCCACGCACCGAGCCGGGCCAAGCCCTCGTCGATCGTGACGGTCGGCGACCAGTCGAAGTCGGCGCGGATGCGGCGCTGGTCGAACCAGTGCGCGGTCGAGAGCTGCTCGGCGAGGAAGCGGGTCATCGGCGGCTCGTCCCGGCCAGGCCGAATCCGCCAGACGGCCTCCACGACGCCGCCCGCTGTACGGGCGACGGGTGCTGGCACCCGCCAGGATGGGGCCGGAACACCGCACGCGAGGCAGATGCCCGCGAGGAGTTCGGCCACCGGGCGCGGCTCGCCGTTCGTCACCACGTACGAACGGCCGTGGACCGACTCGGCGCGGTCGAGCGCGGCGATGAGGGCCGACACCGCGTTGTCGATGTAGGTCGTGTCGATCAGCGCGGCTCCGCTGCCGATGAGCGGCAGACGCCGCCGTCTGGCGCGTTCGACGATACGGCCGACGAGCTGCGGGTCGCCCGGTCCCCACACCAGGTGGGGTCGCACGGCCACGACGGCGAACCCCGGCGCGTCGGCGGCGAGCGCCAGACGTTCCCCCTCGGCTTTCGTACGCGCATAGTCGCCACGAGCGTGCAGAGGGTCAGCGGGGAGGGCAGGGTCGCCCATGAGCGATGCGCCCGTGTGCGCGACGGACGGCGACGAGACGTGCACGATGCGGCGCACGCCCGCGGCACGCGCTTCCCCCAGGACGATCCGGGTGCCGCCGACGTTCACGCGATCGAAGTCGGCCACTGCCCCGGCCAACGAGACCTTCGCGGCGAGGTGGACGACGGCGTCGACGCCCTCGACCGCGGCACGCACGCGCACGGCGTCTGTCACGTCTCCCCGCACGTCGTCGGCTCCGGCGACGCCCGATGGGCGGCGCTGAAGAGTGCGCACCTCGTCCCCCCGGGCGACGAGCGCCGACGCAACGGCGCCCCCGAGGAAGCCGCTCGCTCCGGTGACCAGTACCTTCACGGACGGCCCGCCCGTTCTCCGCGCAGCACCGCGTCGGCCCAGGCCGCGAGCGCGGTGCGGTCGATCTTGGAGTTGTGACGGATGTCGGTCGGCAGCGCCGCTACGGTGAGCACGGCCGCGAGCGGCCGGGGAGCTGCCGCTCGCACGGCGGCCGCGAGCGGTGCGGGGGCGAGCCCCGAGCGCGCCGGCCCATCGAGTTCGACCACCGCCACCAGCGCCTGAGTGCCGCGCGGGCCGACGCCGACGAGCGCAGCGCGGCGCACACCGCCGACGCCCTCGATCCGCTGCTCGATGCCCACCGGGGTCACGACGCCGTCGGCGGTGACCACGACGTGCTGGAGCCGTCCCTCGATCCACAGACGACCCTTCGCGTCCAGGTGGCCGACATCGCCGGTGCTGTGCCGCCGCGCCTCAGCCACGCTGTGCGCCTTCGCGACGCGGTCGACCGCCCAGAGCCGGTCGTACCCGTCGCGCAGGTGCGGCGCTTCGACGACGATCTCTCCGGTGACGGCCGGTTCGTCGGTGAGCCGGCCGAGCGGTCGGCCGTCGGCGTCGAGGGGGCTGATGCGGACCGTCACACCCGCGACGGGCGTGCCAACGCACACTCCGCCCGCGTCCGCCGGTTCCTCCGCCGCATCCGCCGCCGCATCGCCCGCCGCAGCTCGGATGCCTTCCAGCGTGATGTCGGTCATCAGAAGCCCTTCGGTCATCCCGTAGGGCGTGTGGGCGGTGGCGCCGGGCATGAGCGCGACGATGCGCTCGAGCAGCCGCGCCGGGACCGGCGCCCCGGCCGAGAGCACGGTCCGGATGCGCGCCAGAGCAGCGCGCTGTCCATCGTCGAGAGCATCGGCCGTCGCCACCACGTTGGCGAGAGCGGCCGGCGAGAGGAAGAGGACGGTCGCGTCGGCGGCTCCCGCGGCGTCGGCGACGGCTCCCGCGGTGAGAGTGCGCGGAGCGGTGACGTCGCCGACCGGGATCACCGACCGGGCGCCGAGCGCCGGCCCGAGAAGAGCGAAGGGCGCGAAACCGGCGACGATTCCCGTCTCGGCGCCCAGGTCGTAGTGGCCGGCGAGCGCGTCCCGCAGAGCACTGAGTTGAGCATGCGTGTATCGCACACCCTTCGCGGGACCGGTCGAGCCGGAGGTGAAGAGGACGGCCGCAAGGTCCGACGGCGCCGGGGTCGGCAGCGGCGGGCGATCGGACGCTGTCATCCGCGCTCTGCCCAGGCGCAGCAGGTCGCCGAGCGAGTGTTCGACAGCCAGGGAGCGGGCAAGCGTGGGTGACAAGGTGGCGACCGAGATACGGCGACCGGGCCACCCCAGAGCGCGCGCGGCGGCGAGCCCGGGGAGCGTACCGACGATGACGGTCGGGTGAGCGCCCCGGATCGCCCGCCCGAGGCCGCGCAGTCCGAGACCGGCATCCGCGACGACGACGACGGCGCCGATGCGCACCGCCGCGTAGAGCACGGCCGTGAGATCGGCCGACGGCGGCACGAGGAGGCTCACCCGGTCGCCGGGCCGCACGCCCGCGGCGAGCAAGCCCTGCGCCAGCTCGTCGACCCGTCGGGCGAGCTGCGACCAGGGGATGACGCGAGCTGCGCCCGACGGGCCTGCACCCATGTCGATCAGCGCGGGTGCGTCGCTGCCGGCGTTGCGCACGACCGCCGCCCACAAGGGATCGCTCGACCACTCCGTGGAGCCGGTCTCCGCCGCGCCCGCACCGGGCCGTTGGACTCTCGCATCCAGCCAATCCAGCACGATCGGCGCGTAGTCGACCTCCTCGGCGATGAGGTGACCCGCACCTTCGAAGCGATGGACGTCGGCGTGCGGCATCCGCTCGAGCAGGTCGCGCAGGTAGACCTCGCCGAACACGGGATCCCGCGGACCCCAGAGGATGAGCGCCGGGACCGTGAGAGCGGCGACCCCCGTCGCGATGCGGTCGAGCTCGGTGAAGCTCGGGTGGGACGCATCGACGGGGATGTCCGCGACGAAATCGCGGATGCCGCGCCGGCGTGCGGGTGACCGGTAGGCCGAACGGAAGGCGTCGCCGACCTCCGGCTCGAGTCGCGGCCGCGCGAGCGACAACGTCGTCTCGAGGAACGCCGGCGTCGCCGCTGTCGCGACGTCGAGCACGCCCGGCGCACGGGCGGCGCGCAGGGGCGCAGGAATCGGCCGACCGTCCGGCTGGTGCACCGCGGTGTTCAGCAGCACGACCCCGGACAGCGACTCCGGATGGTCGACCGCCCATCCCAGACTCACCGGCCCACCCCAGTCATGCCCGACAGTGACGACCGGACCCGCGAGACCCAGCGTGTCCGTGAGGGCGCTGAGGTCGGCGACCCGGTCGGCGAGACGTCGGAGGCGGTCGGTCCGCTCCGAGAAGCCCATCTCGAGCTGGTCGACGGCGATCACCCGCCACGCGTCCCGGGTGGGAGCGCCCAGGGCGGCCGCCGCCGCCTCCGCGACCAGACGGCGCCACAAGTACGACCAGGTGGGGTTGCCGTGCACGCACAGCAGGGTGCCGACGGGGGTGATACCCGCCGCGTCGAGCGTCGGACCCGTGTCGAGGAGGTGCCATTCTGCGCCGGCGGCGGCGACGATTCGCGAGAAGTCCCCGCCGAGGCCGGGGAGGCCGGGCGGCGGTACGGTTGCCCCCACGCGCGCGCTACCAGGCAATCTCGAGCATCGAGGTGTTGAGCCCGGAGCCCACTCCCATCAGCAGCACCCGGTCGCCGCGTCGCAGCGAAGCGGCCTCCTGCGCCAGGGTGATCGGAATCGAGGCGGGACCCATGTTCCCGAGCGTCGGATACGTCAGGGGGATGCGCGAGCGGTCCAGCTTCACGGCCTTCACGATCGCGTCGGTGTGCACGTCGGAGACCTGGTGCATGATGTACCGGTCCATCTGGCCCCAGTTCCAGTGCTTGCGGGCTTCTCGCCATGCCGCGGTCACGAGGTCCATGCCGCCCTTCAGGAGCGCTTTCGCGTCCGTGAACATGCCGTCGACGCTCCCGACGCACAGTGCGTTGAATTGTGTGGCCGCTCGTGTGACGCCGCCGAGCATGCGATGGCCGTCGGGATGCTGGTCCGTCCGGCCGATCACCGCGGCCGCCGCTCCCGACCCCAGGGTGAGGCTCGCGAACTCGCTCATGAACTCGGCACGTCCGATCCCCGCCCGCTTCAGGCGCTCGATCGTGTTGAGCTGCACCTGGTCGGCGTCCTCGCCGTCGACCACCACCGCATAGTCGATCTGCCCGGAGTCGACAAGGCCGGCGGCGAGGGTCATCCCGTTGACGAACCCGAGGCAGGCGTTCGTGATGTCGAAGTTGATGGCCGACGACGGCAGGCCGAGCCCGTGGTGGATGCGGACCGCGACCGACGGTTCGAGGTGCGGGCGCGTGATCGACGTATTGATGAGCAGTCCGACCTGGTCCGGTCGCACGCCCACCTCGGCGAGCGCACGACGTCCGGCGTCCACGGCTGCCGAGTCGAACGTCGCGCCCTCTTCCCAGTTGCGGCGCTCGCGAACCCCCGCGACCCTCTCCAACAGCCCCGTCGGTAATTTCAGTCGCTCCAGCACGGGCACCAGGTTCCGCTCGATCTCCTCGGAGGTGGTGACGCGCTTCGCCAGAGTGGTCGCGACCGAGAGCAACGAAACGTTGCTATGCCGGGTGGTTGCGTTTCCGGGAATGTGGGCCATTTCCACACCATAGTTCTGAAAACCGAGTTTGACCGGGGGGTTGCCAGCAGCGCCCAGTGAGGGTGCCGGTACGGGGTGACCGGGATCGCCTCCGGAGCCGCCGGGTCAACTGGCTGCGACCGGCTCATGGTGGAGGAAGGCGAGACGGGTTTATCGCGTGATCGTCATCAGACCCGCCGGCTCGACGACGACACGTCCGTCAACGACTCGGATGGGTTGCGGGTCGATGACGCCCCCGAGCCAGTCGCCTGACAACGCGCTGTTGCGAAAGGCGAGGAACATCGGCTGACCCGACTCGCGGTCCTCCACGACCCGGCCCACGTAGAGGTCGTCGTCGGTGATCTGCTGCGCGTTACTCGGGTCCCATGCGCCGGCTCCGTCGGCCACGACGGCCCAGACGCCGCCGGTGGAGCCCGAGGCGCGGCGTTCCGCTGAGAGCTCGCCACGAAGGCAGGAGAAGAACAGCACGGACCGACCGCCGATTTCTGCGGTGTTCAAGACCTCCAGCTGCCCGAAGCCGGCACCCGGCTCGGTCAACGGTCGTTCCAACCTCCAGTCCGTCAGATCCGTCGACGTCGCGGTTCCGATGACGCCTCGATCGTCCACGGGGCCGTGGTTGGAGCGTGCGGTGATCAGCATCCGCCAGGTGCCGTCCTTCTGCCGGTAGACGAACGGGTCCCGGAACGCCTGATCGTTCCACGTTCCATCGGTGATCACCTCGTACCAGCGCGAGTCGGCCTCCAGCACCGGGTTGGACCCGCCCTTGGTCCAGCGGATGAGGTCCCTCGAGGTGGCGACCCCCACGCTCTGGACGTTCCCGAGGGATGTCAGAGTCGCTCCCGTATAGAACATGTGCCACGTGCCGTCATCGGCGCGCACGACGCTGCCGGTCCAGGTGGCGAGGTCGTCGAACGCCGGCGCGTCGCTCCGTACGAGCGCGTCTTCGATCCGCTCCCACGAACGCAGGTCCGGGGACACGGCATGACCGACCGAGGCACGGTGATGCCGCGCGTCCGGGTTCTGGAGTGCCACGGAGGCGTAGAGGAAGAAGAGGTGGTACTGGTCCCCGTCGTCAACGAGCCAGAAGTCCCAGACGTAGCTGTCGGGGAGTGTGAACATGGATCAGCCTTTCAGGCCCTGTGAGGCGATGGAGTTGACGAACGAGCGCTGGAACGCGATGAACAGTCCCAGCACCGGGACGGTGATGATGGTCGCGTAGGCCATGATCTGACCCCACGACGTGTTGAGTTGTTTGAAGTAGTCGATGCCGACCATCGCGGGGCGGACCGATTCGCTCTGCGTGACCATGAGCGGCCAGAGGTACTGGTTCCACGCCGGCAGGAAGGTGAGGATCGCCACGGTGGCGATCGCCGGACCGGCCAAGGGCATGATGATCGACCGGTAGATGCGGAACCACCCGGCGCCGTCGACGCGGGCCGCCTCGTCCAGCTCCCGCGGGATGGAGTCGAAGTACTGGTAGAAGAGGAAGATCGAGAACGCGCTCGCGACGAAGGGCACGATCTGCACGGTGTACGTGTCGAGCCATCCCTGGATGATCTGGGTACCGTCGAAGTACGGCAGCTGGTTGACCTCCCAGAGCAGCGGAAGCGCCATCACCTCGAAGGGCACGATGAGCGTCGCCAGCACCACCCCGAGTGCCCACTTGCGGCCGGGCATCCGCATCCGTGACAGTGCGAAGGCTGCCATCGAGTTGATGATGATGCCGAGCACCACGGTGGAGACGGAGATGATGATCGAGTTCAGCAGGAACTGTGCGAACGGGACGCGGTCGAACACCCCGAGATAGTTGCTGAAGCTCAGGTTCCCGACGGGCAGGAACGCCTGGATCCCTCCCAGGTCGCCGAAGATCTGCTGATCCGGTTTGAAACTGGACACGATCATGAAGACGAGCGGCAATCCGAAGACGAGCGCCAACGCGATCTTCAGGACCAGTAGGAGCACACCGCGGCCGGATCGGGGAGGCTTTCGTTCGGGCTCTACCGGAATGGCGGGCGCCACCGGTGCGTGGCTGATGTCGGTGACGGAGGTGGTCATCGTTGTGCCTCCTTGTCGCGGGTGAGGTAGCGCTGGATCAGGGTGACCACGAGCACGAGGATGAAGAACACCAGCGAAATCGCGGAAGCGTAGCCGGTCTGCTGCTGCTGGAAGCCGCTCCGTACCGCTTGGAACACCAGTGTGGACGTGGAGTTGATCGGTCCGCCCTGGGTCATGATGTTGACCTGCGAGAACAGTCCGAATGCGGCGATCGTGATGGTGATCAGGATGAACGTCCTGGTCTGGCGGAGGCCCGGCCAGGTGATGTTGGTGAACTGCTGCCAGCGGGTGGCCCCGTCGAGGGCGGCCGCCTCGTACAGCTCTTCCGGGATGGTCTGCAGGCCGGCGAGCCAGATGATCATGTGGAAGCCCATCGCCTGCCACGCGGACATCAGGATGATCGCCACCAGAGCCCAGTGCGGGTCGGCGAGCCAGTCCGGACCTTGGATGCCCAGCTTGGCGAGGAGGACGTTGATCAGGCCGTCCTTCTGGTACATGAACAGCCACAGCATCGAGATGACGACGATCGACGTCACGACCGGTAGGAAGTACACGGTGCGGAAGAACGTCGTCCCCCGGGTGCGGCTATTGACCAGGACGGCGAGTATCAAGGCGAGGGTCGACTGCAGGGGGACGATCACGATGGTGAAGATGATCGTGTTGCGTAAAGAGGCCCAGAACGTGTCGTCGGTGAAGAGGTTGACGAAGTTGTCCACCCCGATGAACTGAGCCGGTTCGGGCGAGATCAACCGCGCGTTGGTGAACGCGAGCACGAAGGTCAGGCCGATCGGCACCAGCAGGAAGGTAAGGATCAAGACGGCCGCGGGGGCGAACATCAGGAAGGCGGTGGCGGCTTCCTTGGTCGGCCCTGCGACGGTTCGGCGAGCGGTGGATGTGATCCGCGCGTTCGACTTGGCGAGCGTAGTCATGGGTGTCCCTTGCGACGGGCGGGGGCCGATCCGGGCACGGACCGGCCCCCGTCGCATCACTTGAAGTAGTGGTTCGACTTCTGGTTGGCGTCGATGTCCTTGACCGCTTGGTCGAGGGTCGACTTGGGGTCGGCGCCGTTGAGGATGTCCTGCGCCGCCTTCGTGAATGTCGTCGCGATGAACGGGTAACCGGGAGTCACCGGCCGGACCTCGGCGAACTTCTTCGCGTACTCGCGGAAGAGGGCGTTCTCGCCGCCCTCCTGGTAGCCGGGGACCAGCGCTGCGGCACCTTCGGTGGCAGGAATGGTGCCTGCGGCCTTCGCCACCCCAGCGACGTTCTTGTCGCTGGTCGCGAACTTCATGTAGGCCATCGCACCAGCCTGGTTGGAGCAGGTCTGCGAGACGCCCCACTGCCAGGAGGCGCCACCGATCTTCGGTCCCTTGCCGAGGTCGACCGATGGCAGGAACACGACGTCATCGCCGAATTTCTGGCGCAGGCTGTCCGCCGCCCAGCTGCCCGTGTAGAGGATGGCGGTCTTGCCGTTGCTGAAGTCCGCTGCCGGATCTGCGCCGGACTTGCCTGCGATGTACCCGTCGGTGACGAGGCCGCGGAACCACTTAGCCCAGCTGACTGCGTCTGCACCGTTCAGTACTCCGTCGGCCGACTTGTAGCCGTCCCGGTTGATGAGGTCGCCGCCGGCGCTCTGAAGGAAGGGCGAATACGCGTAGGGCCACCATTCGCCAGTCGAACCGGTGCCGAGATCGGCGGCGTAGTCGTACTTGCCAGTGGCCTTGAGCTTGGCGAGCGCGTCGGCGAACTCCTGTTTGGTCCACGGCTGGTCGATCGTCGGCACGCGCACCCCGACCGAGTCGAGCGTGGACTTACGGGAGAACATCCCGAGAGCGACGTCGTAGAAGCCGTAGGAGTATGTCTTGCCCTCGTACTTGCCGACCGTCGATGGAAGGAACTTGGCAAGTTGGCTGTCGAGCCCGGTCAGCGGAGACAGGTACCCGGCCCATACCCAGTTCGGAACGTTCGGGCCGTCGATGTCCAGAATGCACGGCAGTTTCTTGGATGCGGCTGCTGCGGTTACTGACTGGTTGTAGGAGTCCTGGGGAAAGGCCTGCACCTTCACTGTGTACTTCTTCTGGCTCGCGTTGAAGTCGTCGACGATCTTCTGCACGGCTCCGAGCTCGGCCTTGTTTCCCGCGTTGTGGGTCCACATCACCAGATCGCCGCCGGCGGTGCCGGATCCTCCGCCGGCTTTTGCGCAGCCCGTCAGCGATACAGCGGCTGTGGCAGCGATGACCGCCGTAGCGACAAGCGCCCGGCGAGTTCTGATTCTCACTATTGATCCTCCGTTGGACTGTGATCACCGAAAGCGGTCGTCCGCCTTCACTGGAACTAAATGCATTTAGGTCGCTACCTAAATGCGTTTAGTAGGCACGACGGTAACACTATGCTTGTGTCCATGCAACAAGCGTCCGCACCCGGCAGAAGGATCTGAAGTGGTCGGCAAACGCGTCACCATCGCCGATGTCGCCGCGGAGGCGGGCCTCTCCAAGACGGCCGTGAGCATGATCCTGAACGATCGCCCCGGCACCGGATTGTCGGTAGAGACCGCCAAACGCGTGCGCGCGATCGCCCACCGCCTCAACTATCGGCCCGACCCTTCCGCTCGTGCCCTCCGGGTCGGGACCGCGCCCACCATCGGGTTCGTGTCGGATGATGTCACACTCACGCGCTATGCCACCGCGATGATTCGCGGCATCCTCGACGTCGCAGAGGAGAACGATCACACCGTCCTCATCGCAGAGACCGGACATCATCCCGAGCGGCTGTCCGGCGCTCTCGACGCGATGCTGGACCGACGGGTCTCGGGTCTCGTCTTCGGTTCGATGGCTGCCCGCGAAGTCGATCTTCCGGCGCTGCCGCCCGGTCTTCCTGTCGTCATGGTCAATGCCACTACATCGGTGGATTACCCGGTTGTTCTGCCTGATGAACGCACTGCAGGGGCTGCGATCGCGCAACTTCTGATCGACGGCGGGCACCGACGGATCGCGCTCATCGGCAGACGGTACGACGAAGACTTGCCGCCTGAGGTGTCAGTGACGATCTCCGACCGGTTCGCCGGCCTCGATGGGGTGATGGCCGCCAACGGACTCGCGTGGGCGTGGGAGGAGGCCTTCGAGTGGTGGGCTCCCGAAGACGGCTACCAAGCGACCAAACGGGCCCTTGCGTCCGGTGTCCCGTTCACGGCACTGGTCTGCCTGACGGACAACGTCTCTTTCGGCGCGTATCAGGCCCTGCAGGAGGCGGGCGTTCGGATCCCGCAGGACGTGTCCATCGCGTCCTTCGACGATGATGAGATCGCCACCTACCTCCGCCCGAAGCTGACGACCGCGCGACTGCCCTACGAAGAAATGGGTCGCCGGGCGATGTCGCTCGCTCTCTCCGGAACGAGCGAAGGCGGACGCCACCTGGTCACCATGCCGATCATCCGGCGCGGGTCGGTGCAGTCTCCAGGAGGGGTTTCCTAACTCGCCGAGAGGACCATTCCGCTGTTCTCGGCGAGCCGGATGAGACCGGTGGCCTCGGCCCGGGCGGACTCGATCTCGGTCGAGGTGAGCCCTACCAGCCGGAGGCAGGAGCCCGCGACGGACGCGTCATCCTGTGCATCGGTCTCGCCGTCGCGGCGCAGCTGGATGACCACCTCGGCGAGCTGGATGAGGAGCATCCCCAGACGGGACTCGTCGATGGACGCCAGCAGGTCGGGGCGCGCGGCCGCCGCCCCGAGGCGGCCGTACGCCGCCCGGAGCTGTGCGCGTTCCTGGCGGAAGGCGTCGAAGCGCTCGTCCCGGACCTCGGGGTGGAGGTAGAGCACACCGATATTGTGCGGTGTCCGCCGGAGCGTCCGAGCGTCGACGCTGGCCAGCGCGTAGAGCGCTCCCGCCGCACTCGCGTCGTGGGGCACCCGCGATTCGATCGAACGGACGAAGTCGTTGCTCGGCCGCACCGAATTGCTGAGCAGTTCGACCAGGATCTCGTCCTTGCCCGCGAAGTGGTAGTACAGCGACTGCTGCCGGATGCCCACCCGGTCGGCGATCGCGCGGGTCGAGGTGCCCGAGAACCCGAACTCGACGAAGAGGGCTGCTGCGGCGTCGAGGATCTGGTCGCGCCCCGACGTGGAGGGGGCGGTGCCGTCGGCGGCAACGCGCGGGCGTCCGGGCCGGCTCGGGCCGGCGGGCGACGAACTCATGCCATCGATTGTGGCACCAACCCGACGGGGTGGTCCGACGGGCGGCCCAGCCATCCGCGCCAACCGCCGTATCCGGTGATGTCGACGGCGCCTTCCGTCGCGATCGGCTCGCAGAGAAAGCCGGCAACATCGCGGCCGTCGGCCAAGGTGACCCGGCCGATGGTCATCGGCGCGGGCAGTCCGGCGACGAAGCGGGCGAAACCGGCGGCCGGCAGCGTCCAGAGTTCACCGGCGATCGATTGACCTCCCGTCGAGACACGGACCATTCCTGGCTTGGCGGGAGAAGTGGAGAGCGCGAACAGCCGGTAGTCCGGCGTGGTGGTCACAGCCCCTGCGAAGGAGCCGCCCGCCGAGACCAGCTGCCCGTTGAGCGGCTGACCCGCGAGGTGTGCGCCGACCACCAGGACGTCGACCGCTGGGGAGAGGAGCAGTTCGGCGATGCGGGCCAGCGCAACATCGTGGAAGGCGTCCGCTGTGAGCATCACGCCGAACGGGAGCCCAGCCACGGTTCCCGACGGGATCGCCAGCGCGGACATGTCGAGGAGGTTCGCGAAGTTGGTGAACCGGCCCATTCGGCTGTTGGCGCCGATCGGATCCGCGGCCAGGTCGGCGAGCGACGGGTGCCAGGTGGTCGTCGGGGTGAGCAGGGCGTCGAAGCCCTCCAGGCGGGCGCGACCGAGCATGGCCAGCCTGTCCAGCTTCTCCATGTCGGTGAAGAGTTCGGCGGCCGTCGGGACCGACCCGCCGAGGATGATCCTCGCGACGCTCGGGTCCAGACCCCGACCGATCAGGTCACGGTGCGCCTCGATGTGCGCGCCGACCGCCGCGTACCGCTCGGCGACGAAGGCACCCTCGTAGAGCAGAGCTGCCGCTTCGAGCAGAGGGTCGATATCGATCTCGACGATCTCGACTCCGGCCTGCGCGAGACGGTCCGCGGCGGCACCGAAGGCTTCAGCCCAGCCGTCGGCGAGGCCGGCGAGGTGACGCTCTACGGGAACGGCGACGCGAGGTCGAGCCGCGGGGGTGTCGACCCTGCCTGCGGCGATCTCGGAGGCGGAGCGGGCCAACGGGTCGAGTCCGTCATCACCCGAGAGCAGCTCGGTGGCGCGCCGGGCGAGCGCGAGATCGCGAGCGAAGACGGTGACGCAGTCCAAGCTGCGGCAGGCAGGAACCACTCCGGTGGCGGGGATGAGACCCCGGGTCGGCTTCACTCCGACGATCCCGTTCAGGGCGGCCGGCACGCGGCCGGAACCTGCGGTGTCCGTGCCGAGGGCGAGATCCACGATGCCGAGCGCCACCGCGACCGCGGATCCGGAGCTGGAGCCGCCGGAGATCCGCTCGGGGTCCCAGGCGTTGCGGACGGCGCCGTACGGGCTGCGGACGCCGACCAGCCCGGTCGCGAACTGGTCGAGGTTCGTCTTGCCGATCACGATCGCGCCGTGTGCCCGCAGCCGAGCCACAGCGGTCGCGTCCCGTTCGGGCAGGTAGGCGTAGCTCGGCGAGCCGGCGGTCGTCGGAAAGCCGACCGCGTCGATGTTGTCCTTCACCGCCGCCACCAGGCCCGCGAGAGGGAGAGCCTCTCCCCCGGCCACCCGGGCGTCGATGTCGCGGGCCTCGGCCTCGGCCGACTCCTGGTCGCGGAGGCTGATCCAGACTTCGGGACGATCCGCCTCGAGGAGGCGGCCGTATGCGGCGCGGACGCGCGCGAGTGCGCTCATGTGTGGGCTCCGATCGAGAGAAGGATCTGGCCGGGCGACACCTGGTCGCCCGCGGTGGCATACACGCCGGAGATGACGCCGTCGATCGGGGCGACGACCGGAGACTCCATCTTCATCGCCTCCAGGGCCATCAGCTTGTCGCCCGCGCTGACGACGGTCCCCGGCTCCACGGAGATCTGCCAGACGGTGGAGGTGAACGGCGCCGACACCGGGACGGAACCGTCGGGGACGACGATCTCGTCGACCGGCGTGGCGACCGCGGAGTCGTGCTGACGGTCGAACTCGCCCGAGGCGCGCCACCGGTCCTTCTCCGCTTCGAATGCCGCAGTCTGGCGGGTGCGGAAGGCTGCGATGGATTCCGCGTTCTCGGCGAGGAAGGCTTCGTGCTCGGCGATCGAGAACGTGCCGTCGATTGTCTCGAACCGGCCGCGGCCGGCGTCCGTCTCCGCGCGGAGGTCGAGCAGTTCCTCCGCCGAGACCGGGTACCACTCGATGCGATCGAAGAACCGGAGAGCCCAGGGACTCTCGGCGAAGAGGCCTCCGCGGCGGAAGCGGTTCCAGACCTGCACGGTCCGGCCGACGAACTGATAGCCGCCCGGTCCCTCCATCCCGTAGATGCAGAGGTAGGCGCCCCCGATGCCCACGGAGTTCTCGGCGGTCCACGTGCGGGCCGGGTTGTACTTGGTGGTCACCAGCCGGTGCCGTGGGTCGAGCGGTGTCGCGACCGGCGCCCCGAGGTAGACGTCGCCCAAGCCGAGGACGAGGTAGCTGGCGTCGAAGACGGTGCGGTAGACGTCCTCCACATCGTCGAGGCCGTTCACCCGGCGGATGAACTCGATGTTCGACGGTGTCCACGGTGCGTCGCTGCGCACACCGTTCATGTACCGCTCGATCGCGAGATGGGTGGCGGGGTCGTCCCACGAAAGAGGAAGCCGCACGGTTCGGGACGGTACGACGAGCTCAGTTGTCGGCGGGATCGCCTCCTCCAGCTCCCGGAGCAGCCCGGCGAGCGCCGTGGCTTTCAGTTGAGACGAGTCGGTGTGGATCTGAAGCGAGCGGATGCCGGGCGTGAGCTCGATGATCCCCCGCGGTGCGTTCTCCTGGAGCGTCGTCATGAGTGCGTGCACGCGCATCCGCAGCCCGAGATCGAGCGTCATGTCGCCGTACTCGACCAGGAGGTTGTCGTCCCCGTCGCGCCGGTAGGTGACGCTGGGCCGCTGCCCGGTCGCCTCCATCCGCCCGATGACGCCGTCGTCTCCGTCGCCGCCCGAGCTGAGGAGCAGCGGCGATGCCCGCCGACGGTCGAGGTCCGCGGCATCCGCTTCGCGGACCGGAACGAAGCGCACCGTGTCGCCCGGGCGAAGCTGGCCGAGCTTCCACAGCTCGCCGCTCGCCACGACGGCCGGGCAGACGAACCCGCCGAGCGAGGGCCCGTCGGGCCCCAGGATGATCGGTGTGTCGCCCGTGAAGTCGATCGCTCCGACGGCGTAGGGGGTGTCGTGGATATTGGAGGGGTGCAACCCCGCCTCGCCGCCATCGCTCCGCGCCCACTCCGGCTGCGGCCCGATGAGACGCACCCCGGTGCGGGCCGAGTTGTAGTGCACCTCGTAGTCGCTGGCGTAGAACTCGTCCAGGTCGCGACGGGTGAAGAATTCGGGAGCGCCGTGCGGCCCCTCCGTCACGCCGACGTGCCAGCTGGACGTGAGGGCGGGCCGCCGCTCGGGCGGGGTCGGCCCCCCGATCGTGCTCAGGCGGGAACCGGCGGCGAGGGCGGGATGCGGCGCGTCCGCGTCGGGCGATCCGGGGCGGAGCACGTCGCCGGGCACGAGGGCTCGGCCGGCGTGACCGCCGAAACCGCCGAGCGTGAACGTCGCGGCGCTGCCGAGATAGAGCGGCACATCGATGCCGCCGCGCACGGCGAGGTAGGTGCGGAGTCCCGGGCCGGGCATGATCCCGAGCTCCAGCGTGGAGCCGGCCGGGATGGCGATCGGCTCCCACAGCTCGACGGGCTCGCCGTCCAGGAACGCGGGGAGGGGAGCGCCGGCGAGTGCGACGAGAGCCGGGGCGGTGAAGCGCAGGGTCGGCCCGGTCGCGGTGATCTCCAGACCCGGTGCACCGGGCGGGTTCCCCACGACGAGGTTCGCTTCGGCGAGGGAGACGGAATCCATCGGACCGCTCGGGGGCACGCCGATCTGCCAGTAGCCGACCCGACCCGGGATGTCCTGCACCGTCGTCATGGCGCCGGCTTCCACGACCTCGATGCGCGGGTCGGGATCCGCCGTGACGTCGAGCGTGGAGGTCGAGTGGGTGGCCGAACGCAGCGCAGTGTCGTCGGTCAGTGAGCGCAGCAGCCCGAGATTGGTGACGATTCCGTCGACGCGGCTCGCTTCCAGACCCTCGCGCAGCAGGTCGAGCGCGTCCTCACGGGTCTCACCGCTGGCGATGACCTTCGCGAGCATGGGGTCGTAGTAAGGCGAGACTTCGAGGCCGGTCTCGATCCAGCCGTCGACCCGCACGCCATCCAGTGCGGGCGACCCTTGACCGGGGAACACCGCCTGGGTGACGAGCCCGGAGCTCGGGAGGCCGTGATTCGACGGGTCTTCGGCGTACACACGAGCCTCGACCGCCGAACTCGAGGGCAAAAAGGTCGCGGTGAAGAGGCCGGGGTCGAGGCTGTCGGCGCCGTCCCGGGCCAGGCGCAGCATCAGCTCGACCAGGTCGACCCCATAGGCCGCCTCGGTGACCGGATGCTCCACCTGCAGACGCGTGTTGACCTCGAGGAACGACGCCTCCTCGCGGATCGGGTCGTAGACGAACTCCATGGTGCCCGCCGACCGGTAGTCCACCGAGGCCGCCAGCGCGCGGGCCGACTCGTGCAACTGCTGACGGACGCGGTCGGGGAGTGCCGGAGCAGGAGCCTCCTCGATGACCTTCTGGTTGCGGCGCTGCAGGGAGCAGTCGCGGTCGCCGATCACCGCGACCCTGCCGTCGCCCGCGCCGAACAGCTGCACCTCGACGTGACGCGCGGGCCGCACCAGCCGCTCCAGGAAGACGCCGGCGGAGCCGAAGTTCTTCTCGCCCAGCCGCGCGACGCGTTCGAACGCGTCGCGCACTTCGTCCGCCGTGGCGCAGGCCTGCATTCCGATACCGCCTCCGCCGCCGGTGGCCTTCAGCATGACGGGCAGCCCGATGCGCTCCGCTTCCGCGACCGCCTCGTCGGCGTCGGCGAGCAGCCCGGTGCCCGCCAGCATCGGCACGCCGGCCAGCGATGCGAGCTCGCGCGCCGTGTGCTTCTCGCCGAACGCCGCGATCTGCCGCGGGGTCGGCCCGATGAAGGCGATGCCCTCCTCCTCGACACGATGGGCGAAGTCCAGGTTCTCCGAGAGGAACCCGTAGCCGGGGTGGATGGCGCCGACGCCCAGGCGCCGGCAGGCGTCGAGGATTCCGTCGACGTCGAGGTACGACTCGCGCGCCGGCGCAGGTCCCAGGCGGACAGCCTCGTCGGCCTCGCGCACGTGCGGGGCCGCGCGGTCTGCGTCGGAGTAGACCGCGACCGATCGCAGCCCCAGGCCGCGGGCGGTCCGGATGATGCGCCGGGCGATCTCTCCGCGGTTCGCGATCAGGAGAGTATCGAAGGCATTCATTCGTCGTCCGTTCCGTCGGTCGTCTCGGTGACGATCATCCGCAGCGGGGTGCAGTTGAAGTCGTTGCAGGGATTGTTCATCTGCGGACAGTTGGAGACGATGACGAGGACGTCCCGCTCCGCGCGCACCGCGACGCGTTTGCCGGGCGCGGAGAGGCCATCGACGATGCCGAGTGCTCCGTCCGCCTCCACGGGCACGTTCATGAACCAGTTGAGGTTCGAGACGAGGTCGCGGACACCCAGCCCGTACCTGGCGGCCTCGGCAAGGAAGTTCTCACGGCAGCCGTGCTGGAACTCGGTGTGCTGTCCGTAGCGCAGGGTGTTCGACTCCTTGGAGCAGGCGCCGCCGATGGTGTCCTGACGGTCGATCTCATTCGCGACCACGGTCATGAGCGGTCGGCCGAGGTTCGACCTCAGCACCGACCCCTGGCGGATGTAGGCGTTGCCCTGCCAGGCGAGCGTGTCCGGGACGGAGTAGCGCTCGGCGGTGTCGGTCGCGTCGTAGATCAGGCAGTCCGCTGACTGGTTGCCGCCGACATCCACGATGGTCAGCACCTGGCCGGCCCGCACGATGCCCGACCAGGGCGCCAGCGGGGCGACAGTGTCATCCAGGACGATCCTCCCGGGGACGGCCGGGCCGGACGGGTCGAGCACTGTGCCCTCGGCGAAGGCCGGCCCGACGGGGACGGTCGTCTCGAGCGTCCGGGTGCCCGAGCGCTGGGTGGTCGTGGTGAGCGTCATAGTCCGCGCGCCTCCGCGTAGTCGATCGAGTTCAGGTAGGCCCGGTGCAGCTCAGGGGACGATGTGAACCGGGGATCGGCCGGCCCGGTCGGCTCTCCGCGCCACGCGTGGATGCGGAGCGGTCCGACCACGTAGTCGTCCGAGGGGTCGAGAGGGTGCGGAGCGTTCGCGACCAGGATCAGGAGCGGGAGCTCCGCGATCAGCTCGACGAACGTTCCGCCGCCGGCGGACCCGACGAACGAGAGCGTGCCGTCCTCCTCCACACGCACGCCTTGGAAGAAGGAGACGCTCGGCGGCAGGTCGCGTGGTGTCAGACCGTGCTTCGCCGCGGCCAGCGTGAACAGCGAACGCCCGGAGGGTGCCGGCCCCTGGGGTGCGGACGTGCCGTACTTGTGCGTGCTGAACGCGTCCGTCGTACTCCCGCAGAACGCATCGTGCCGCCCGGAGGTGTCGCCCGAGATCGTCGTAAGGACCCGCCCGTCACCCGAGAGCAGCGGATGGCCCGCACCGAGGTAGGCCTGCCAGGGGATCTTGACGGTGTCCGCGACATTGAGCCGCTCGCCGGGTTCGAGCGCGTTGTAGACGATGACGTGAGCGCAGGCGAGCCCGGTCGGGTCGTCGAAGCGGATCCTCGTGCCGCGCGCGAGCACCTTGTGTGCGTACCCGCCCGGGGCCACGGTCTCCGCCCACGTGAGGAGGTCCGGGTCGACGCCGTCCGGGATGCGCGGCGAACTCGAGGCCGGCCGGAAGGGCCGGTAGTCGGACGTCCGAGCAGCTTGGGCTCTGGCATCCTCTCGCGATGCGCGGACGCTGTCGGTCCGGTGCACTTCTGCGGTCGAGGGCATGGTGGGGTGCTCTCCTTCTGGTGCGGGACGGATCAGGCCAGCGAGCCGGAGACGCTGGTTGTGGACGCCGGGCCGTCACCGAGGATGGGCACTTCGGCTGTGACCGGCAGGTGGCTGAGCTGGATCGCGCCGTCACGGCCGCGGTTGCGCAGGTGGACCACCAGACCGATCACGACGGTGACGCCGATGAAGAGCACGGCGCTCCACTGCAGCCACCAGGTCTTGCCGGTCAGGTCGTAGATCTCCGGGCGGGGCCAGGCGAGGTTGACGATCATCCCGACCTGGTAGGCGACGGCGACGATGTTCAGCGGCACACCCCAGCGACCGAGCGAGAAGGTTCGTTTGCCGGTCTCGTCCACCCCAGAGGGCATCCCGCGGCCTCCCCTGCGAAGACGCAGGATGAGCAACGGCGCCGTCACGCCGAGATAGGCGATGTAGAGCATCGCGATGCAGAGGCTGGAGAGTGCGGTGAAGATCGCACTCTGGCCGAAGTTCACGGCCAGTGCCAGGGCGGCGCCGACGCCCACCACGATGCTGGTGGCGATCGGGGTACCGGTGCGCGGCGACACCCGCGCGAGGGTGCGCCAGAACGGCAGGGACCGCTCACGCGCCATCGAGTACAGCATCCGCGAGCCCGACGTCTGCACAGCGAGAGTGCAGGCGAAGACGGCGACGACGACCGCGATGAGGACGAGGCGGCCGAAGACCGGTCCGAGTCGCTCGGTGAGCACCCAGGCGACTCCGCCGGTGGCGAGCTTGCCGTCCGTCAGGCTGGGTGCTGAGACCAGCGTCGCCACGATCAGCAGGGCTCCGCCGAGTCCCGAGACCACCACGGCGCGCACGATCGTCTTAGGGATCGTTCTGCGCGGAGCGTGCGTCTCCTCCGCCAGCTCGCCCGCCGAGTCGAACCCGACGAGCACATACGCCGCCATCAGTGACGACGCGAGCCACGCCCAGATGTACGGGCTGTCGCTGGGCGCGGCCCCCTGGGTCGTGAAGACGACGGACGGGCTGCGCTCCGGGAGGAAGAACAGCGCCAACACGACGACGATGACGCCGACGATCTCGACGAGTACACCGACGCTCGTGGTGATCGCCATCAGACGGACGCTGATGATGTTCACCAGAGTCGTGATGGCGAGCAGGATGAGTCCGAGCACGACGGCGTTCTGAGCGCCGGTGGCAGAGGTCAGCGAGGGGTCGGCACCTGGGCCGCCGACCATCTGGAACCCGTCCCAGATCGAGGGAAGCACCGCCTGCACCGCGATCGCTGCGACAGCGACGGTGAGGATCTGGGCGATGATCATCACCCAGCCGGTGAACCAGCCGAAGGTGGTGCCCGCCATCCGGCTGGACCACTGGAAGATCGCGCCCGAGATCGGCCAGCTCGCGGCGAGCTGGGCGAAATTCAGAGCGACCAGCAGCTGGCCCGCGAACACCAGGGGCCACGTCCAGAAGAACGCGGCGCCACCGAAGCCGAAGCCCAGCCCGAAGAGCTGGAAGACGGTCGTGAGGATGGAGACGAACGAGAAGCCGGCCGCGAAGGACGCGAAGGAGCCGATGCCGCGACGCAGTTCCTGCGCGTAGCCCGACGGGGGAAGCGGTTGTGGATCGAGAGTACTCAAGGGAACACCTTTCGCAGGTGGAGCATCCGATACCTGTCGAGCGACAGGTGCATTGATGTAATGCTCGACCCCCGCGGTTGCCCCGGGATTTCCCTCGTATTAACTTCACGTTTCGCGCCAGCAAGGGCGCCGCCGCATCACACAGTGCGGGGCGCGAGCGTGGATCGCCCGCACCCCGCACCGTGCCCTAGTTGATGCGCCGTACCGTCCAGGCCTGCTCCGGGCCGCCGGTCGCGGTCCACGAGACGGTCGGGGCACCATCGGCGGTGGATGCGCCCGCGGTGGCCAGGTAACGACCCGTGCCGACGTTCTTGACCAGATACGTCGACGCGCTCGGCACCAGAGTCCAGAGCTGCTTCGCCGAGCCGGTCACAGGTTGCTGGTCGACGACCACACTGCTGCCACCCGTGTACTCGTCGGTCAGGGCGAGGCCGGAGTTCGCGTTCACGATCTCGTAGCCGCCCGTCACCGCGGTGAAGGTCCAGAGGTGCCAGTCCTGGTTGGTGTACCAGAACTGGTCCGCCTGCGTGCCCGCGGCCGTCGACCCGCCCGGGATCTCGAGGTACTTGCCCAATCCGTTCTGCAGTGTGAACTTCCCGGTGGTGAGTGTGGGAAGCGCCGTCTGCGTCAGCGTCCAGTGCTGGTTGGCCCCGCCGTTGTCCGTCCACTGGTCCATGGCCGTACCGTTGGCGGTCGAGAAGGATGGATCCTCCAGCGGCAGGTTGCTCTTGCGGTTGGTGATCGTGAACGTTCCGTCCGTGCCCTGCACGACGGCCCACTCCTGAGCCGCCGAGCCCGCTACCCGGGCCTGCTGCTGCATGAGGGCGCCGTTGCTCGCGGACGCGCCGGCAACCGCGAGCACCTTTCCGCTATTGGCGTTCGTCAGCGTGAAGTACGAGTTCGCCTGGCGGTCGAAGCGCCAGTTCTGTTCCGCTCCCCCGGTGGCGGACCACTGGATGGCCTGCGCACCATCTGCGGTCGACGCGCCACCGATGGCCAGGTCGAGGTGCGAGCTCGCGTTGGACAGCGTGTAGGTCGCCCCGACCGACACCGCGGGGGCGATGTTGTCGAGGGCGTACTGGACGGAGTTGAGGGTGCTGCTGTCGTGAGACCCACCGCTCATCGTCATCACCGACCCGCCGTCCGGGGTCACCATCAGCGACCGGCTGTAGCCGTACGGCGCGTTCGACGCCTCGGACTGCCAGGAGCCGGCTGCTCCGCCCGCCGTGTTGATGAGCAGCGGCGTCTGCCCGCCGGCGCTGACGACGATGGTTCCGTTCGTTCCGCCGGTCGGCGTCCACGCCACGTACGGTTGGCAGCAGGGGTGGGAGCCATCGGTCGGCGACAGCTGCTGCCCTGCGACTGAGTTGAAGTTGAGCGGGTCCGTACCGATCTTGTAATAGACCGGGCAGGGGCCGCCCGTGGTCTGGCACAGCTCGTACGTCATGATCCACTTGCCGTTGTTCATGGCGGCGACCGTCGTCATGCCCGGGCGGGCCGCCTGGGACGGGTAGACCACGTCATTGACCGGCGCCGACCAGGTGATACCGTCCGTCGACGTCTCGTGATCCAGAAGCTGGGAGTGGGTGGAGTTCTGCCGCTGATCGGAGAAGTAGACCACGATCTGGCCCTGGTAGTACATGACGAACGGTTCCCACACGGGGGTGTTCGGATCATCGGTCAGTCCGGCTCCGCCCTTGGCGACCGAGCTCAGGAACGACCAGGTCGCCCCTCGGTCCGTGCTGTCGAACAGCAGGATCTCCGTGGAGGCCTTGTTGGCGGGGACGGACAGCCCCGCGGCGAGGATCGTCCCAGCAGGCAGACTGCCGACCGCCGCAGGGAGTTCGTAGAGGAACGGCTCCCACCGCATCCCGTAGCCGTTCACCGTGTCCGTGACCCGCGACAGCGACGACCACGACGAGCCACCGTTGGTGCTCTGGTAGATCGGGAAGTACGGGGTGCTCGTGGTGTAGTTCTCCCAGGTCGCCAGAATGGTCCCGTTGGCGTCACCGTTGTGGTGGAGCGTTATTTCGCGCGGATACAGGGTGCCTGGCGCCTCGTAGCCCGAACCGCTCGGTGCGAACACCGTGGCGGGAGCGCTGGTCTGCGCGGACGCCGACGCTCCTATGCTTCCCAGCGCGATGACCGCCGCCGTCGTCGCGACGGCGATCACCGCTCTCAGTGATTTACCCGTGATGAACATCGTTGTTCCCTTCTCGTGTCTTGTTGTGGGGTGGAGCTAGGCGGGTACGGCTTGCCGGTCACCGTCCTCAGCGATCCGGCGGGCGAGTGGCGCTGTCGTCGAGACGAGCGCGACGCCGGGGAACGGGAGGACGGAGCTTCGCTCGTCCGCGGCGGAGCCGACGATGGTGTGCGGCAGGCCGTACGCACCGACGTCCACCGGGTGGGACGACCGGTTGATCAGGAACGCCGTCTCGGTGACGCCGTCGGTACGCACCGCCAGCTCGACCTCCCCGCGGAGTTCATGCGGCAACTCGCTCTCGATGCCGGCGTCCGCCGTGAGGCGCTCGATCAGGCCGGCCCTGCTGCGTGCGTCCAGGTCCGCGGAGACGTACGTCGCGGTGCCTGCCGAGGCGGCACGCCGGGTGATGGCAGGGTGTCCCCTCAGTTCGCCTTCGCTGTAGCGGGCGAGAACCTCCACCGCCGCGTCGGTGACGTCGACCCGCTCGGTCCACACCGTCGCGTGGGCGCCGTCATCCAGGAGCGTGCGCTGACCCTCGAGCAACGGCCGGATCTCCTGCACACGGATCCCGAGCAGCTCGCGGAGCAGCCCCGGGTAGCCACCGAGCCAGACGTGGTCGTTCTCGTCGACGATGCCGGAGTTGAACGTGACCAGCAGTTGGCCGCCGTCGGTGGCGAACTCGATCAGACGCTGTCCGAGGGCGTGGGGCATGACGTGCAGGGCGGGCGTGATGACGACCTGGTAGTCGGTGAGCGGGCTCGCGGCGGGGAGCAGGTCGACGCGATGCCCGGCGTCCAGCACCGCGCGGTGCCAGGCGAGCACCTCGTCCCGGTATCGGAAGCGGTTCGTGTGGTGGGAGTCCTGCTCGCTCGCCCACCAGGATTCCCAGTCGAAGAGGATGGCCACCGCGGCCGGCTTTCGGCGGCTTCCGGCGACGCTGTCCAGCGCGGACAGGGTGTCGCCGAGCCGTGCGACGTCGCGGAAGATCTCGGTGTCCTCTCCCGCGTGCGGGAGCATCGCGGAGTGGAACTTCTCGGCGCCGGCGCGGGACTGCCTCCACTGGAAGTAGCAGACCGCGTCGGCGCCGTGGGCGACGTGAGTGAGGGCGTCGGCGGCCAGAGCGCCGTGCGCTTTCGCGAGGTTGACCGGCTGCCAGTTCACGGCGCCGGTGGAGTGCTCCATCAGGAACCACGGGCTCCCTCCGGCCAGCCCGCTCGTCAGGTTGGCGGAGAACGAGAGCTCATCGCGCGCTGTGGGCTTCACCGTGACGTAGTGGTCGTTCGAGATGAAGTCGACGTCGGCCGCCCAGTCGGCGTAGTTCATGGCCGTGATGTCCTCCATGACCATGAAGTTCGTGGTCACGGGGATGTCGGGGCTCCACTCGCGCAGGACCGCGCGCTCTGCGCGGAGGTGCGCCTTCAAGGCGTCCGATGAGAATCGTTTGAAGTCGAGCTGCTGGCAGGGATTCGGATGGGCCGCCGCCAGCCGGGGGGTGAGGATCTCGTCGAACCGCGAGTAGCGCTGCGACCAGAAGGCGGTGCCCCAGGCCTGATTGAGGGTCTGGATGTCGCCGTAGCGTTCGGCCAGCCAGCTCCGGAACGCCGCGGTGGCGTCTGCCGAGTGATCCCAGGCGTTGTGGCAGCCGATCTCATTGTTGACGTGCCAGGCCACGACGGCGGGATGCGAGGCGTAGCGCTGGGCGAGCCTGGTCACCAGCGCGAGTGCGTACTCCCGGAAGATCGGGGAGGTCGGGCGCCAATGCTGGCGGCCTCCGGGTGCGAGAACTTCGCCCCGCTCGTTGACGGGAAGGATCTCCGGGTGCCGGGTGGTCAGCCACGGCGGCGGTGACGCCGTCGCCGTCGCCAGGTCCACCGAGATGCCGTTCTCGTGGAGGAGGTCGAGTACCTCGTCGAGCCACTCGAACGTCCACTCGTCAGCGGAGGGCTGGAGCTGAGACCACGAGAAGATCGCGACGGAGACGATGTTGACCTTCGCCTTTCGCATCAGGCGGACATCCTCGAGCCAGACGTCGCGTTCCCACTGGTCGGGGTTGAAGTCCGCGCCGAAGAGGAGCCGGGGCCGGCCCGTCGGCGAGGTGATCCAGCGTGACGCGTGTCGGCTCTCGGCCATGAATGTTCCTTCTGTCGATGAAGCGGAAAAGCGATGCGGGTAACTGCGCGTTACCCGCTGTGGGCGCCGGGTCCCGAACCGGCGCCCACAGGGGAGCTACTTGTTGACCGTGAATCCCTGGCTGTTGCCGTAGGCGGAGAGGTTGTCCTGCCAGGCCTTCAGCCCGGCGTTGAGGTCGCTCTTGGCTGCGTAGGACTTACCGACCGTGTCCGCGAAGACGCTGTTGGCGTAGACCTGGAACGGCAGGTACTCCCAGCCCTTTGCGACGTTCTTGGACGCGTCGACGAGGACCTTGTTGATCTGCTGGCCGCCGAAGTACGAGGGAGCCTCGTTGAGGAAGCTGTCCGCGTTGAGCTGCGCCGTGGTGGACGGGAAGCCGCCGCTCTTCAGGAACACGTCGATGCTGGAGTCCGAGCTGTTCAGCCAGCGGAGGAATGCGGCCGCGAGAGCGGGGTTCTTCGACTGCTTGGTGACGGACTGGGCGCTTCCGCCGTTCTCCGAGGTGATCGGCGAGCCGTCGTAGCTGGGCAGCGGAGCGACGCGCCAGTTGCCCGCGCCGTCCTTGACGGAGCTCTCCATGATGCCGGGCATCCACGCTCCGGTGACGATCGTTGAAAGCGTGCCGTTGTTGAGCGCCTTGAACCAGTCATCGCTCCAGGTGGGGATCGGCGACACCAGTCCGGGCTCGACCAGCTTGTTCCAGGTGTCGGCCCACTTCTTGGTGCCTTCGTCCTGCAGGTTGATGGTGACGTTGGAACCGTTGGTCTTGTACGGGTGTCCGCCGGCCTGCCAGATCAGCGGCTGCGCGTAGCCGGGGTCGCCCGCGTCGTTCGTGATGAACTTCGACGGGTCGGCCTGGTGGAGCTTGGCCGCGTCGGCGATGTACTCGTCCCAGGTCTTCGGGACCGTCAGACCGTACTGGTCGAAGACCGCCTTGTTGTAGAGCAGGACCATGGGCCCGGAGTCCTGCGGGAGGCCGTAGAGGCCCTTGTCGATGTTGACGGCGCTCCAGGTGGAAGCGGTGTACTTGCCCTGCAGGTCCCCGAGCCCGTAGGAGTTGAGGTCGCGAAGTCCGTCGGAGAGGGCGAACTGCTGGAGGGCGTAGTACTCGATCTGCGCCACGTCGGGCGCGCCGCTGCCCGCCTTGATGGCGTTCTGGAGCTTGGTGTACTCGGCGGTCGCGGTTCCGGCGTTGACCACCTTCACCTTCACCTTCGGGTACTCCTTCATGAACGCGTCGGCCTGGGCCTGGCCGGACGGAGTCCAGGTCCAGTACGTCAGGTCGCCGCCCTTCTTGAGGGCGGAGTCCAGGTCGGATGCCGACCCGCCCGTGCCGGTGGAACCCGAGCTGCAGGCGGACAGTGCGACGGCCGACAGCGCGGCGACCGCGAGTGCTGCGACGGCACGACCGCGGCGTGTGCCTTTCTTGATGGTGAACATGTGTTTCCTTTCACTTCGTTGTGGAGGGGCAGGTCCCTCGCTGTTCGAGAAGGGATCAGTGCGGCATCGCGCAGTGTTCTCGGGTCACTGCTTGACGCTTCCAGCGCTCAGGCCGGACTGCCAGAAGCGCTGCAAGAAGAGGAAGACCAGGACGATCGGGATGATGGTGATCAGCGATCCGGTGATGACCAGGTTGTAGATCGGCTGGGCGCCGACCCCGCTGGCCTGAGCGCTCCACTGGTTGAGGCCCACGGTGAGCGGGTACCAGGTGGGATCGCTGAGCATGATCAGGGGCAGGAAGTAGTTGTTCCACGTTGCGACGATGGAGAACAGCGCGACGGTGACCACCCCGGGGGTGAGGAGCTTGAGGGAGATCGTGAAGAACGTGCGCAGCTCGCTCGCGCCGTCGAGGCGCGCCGCCTCCAGAAGCTCTGTCGGCACCGAGTCGATCGTGTAGACCCAGATCAGGTAGAGCCCGAACGGGGTGATCAGCGACGGGATGATGATCGACCAGGGCGTGTTCGTCAGTCCCATCTGGCTGAAGAGCAGGAAGGTCGGCACCGCGAGCGCCGTGCCGGGGACGGCGACCGCGCCGAGCACGACGGCGAAGTAGGCCTTCTTGCCGGGGAACTTGTATTTGGCCAGGCCGTATCCGGCCAGGGTCGCCAACAGCGTCGCTCCCCCGGCACCCGCGGCGACGTAGAGCAGCGTGTTGCCCAGCCAGCGCAGGAAGATGCCGTCCTTGTACGTGAACGTCTCGACGATGTTGTCCCAGAGCGCGAACTTGCTGCCGAAGCTGAGACCGAACGTGCTGAACAGGTCTGCCTGCGTCTTGCCGGCGTTGATCACCAGCCAGATCAGCGGGACCAGGGCGTACACCAGGAAGAGCAGCATGATGATCGTCAGCACGATCGACTTCCGGGGGCGCGCGAACGAGTACGCCTTCCGGGCCTTCGGCGAGATGGTGCGAAGCGTGGTGGTCATCGGTCTTCCTTCCGGGTGCCGCGCAGCTGCACGACGTAGGCGATCACCGCGGTGATGACGCCCATCACGATGGCGATGGTGGCTGCGTAGTTGAATTGCTGCCCGGCGAACGAGAGGTTGTAGGCGTACAGGTTCGGGGTGAAGTACGACGAGATGGCGTTGTTGGCCAGCGGCTTCAGCACATTCGGCTCGTTGAACAGCTGGAAGCTGCCGATGATGGAGAAGATCGTCGCGATCGCGATGGCGCCGCGCGCGGCCGGCAGTTTGATCGCCCGGATCACCTGGAGTCGTCCGGCGCCGTCGATCTCGGCTGCTTCGTAGAGCTCGGCCGGGATGGTCTTCAGCGCCGAGTAGAAGATGAGCATGTTGTAGCCCACGAACTCCCACGTGACGATGTTGCCGATCGAGGCGAGGATCCACTGCCCGCTGAGCGGTTGCAGCACGTCGCTCCCCAGGAAGTGGTTGATGTTCGCCGTCAGGCCGAAGTTGTTGCCGTACATGAAGCCCCACAGCAGGACGGCGACAACGGCCGGGACCGCGTACGGAAGGAAGATGACCATCCGGAACAGGCCGCTCGCATACAGCCGCGCACCGTCGATCGCGAGTGCCGCCACCAGGGCCAGGATCAGCATGATCGGCACCTGGACCACGAGGAACAGCAGGACGCGGCCGAACCCGTCCCAGAACTGCGGGTCGCTCAGCGCGTGAACGTAGTTTTCGAGGCCGACGAAGGCGTTCCCGCCGATGAGCTTGTTCTGGAACAGGCTCAGGTACAGGGCGTACCCCAGCGGGGCGATGAACACCAGGACGAAGACGGCCGCGAACGGTGCAGTGAACTGCCAGCCGGTCCACTCCCGCTTCGCCTTCCTGGGTGTCGTCAGGGCAGTGGCTGCGACACCACTGCGTCGTTGTTCCTGAATGGCCGTCATGCGCGTGCCTCCTCAAACTCCTCGCGAAGGACACGGACGTCCCACGCGTTCAACTCCAGTTCGGTCCCACCGGTGATCTCCGCACCGCTGACGGCGTCGACGACCGGCGACGAGACGACGAGTGATCGCCGCTCCCAGCCCCAGTTGAAGACGAACCAGATGCGGGCTCCCTGCACCGTCCCGGACGACACGGTCAGCGCGCCGCCCGACTGCCGGAACGGCGACCGCAGCGGCGTGGTCACCGCAGCGGTGACGACGCTCGCCGCGAGGGCGGCGTCGGGCACGGTTCCGACGACGGTGATGCGCCCTTCCCCGTGAACGGCGCTCGTGACGGCCGCGAAGTCGCCGAACCGTGGATGCGCGTACCGGGCGACCGGCTCGGCGCCGGTCGGGATGAGCCCGTCGACCCACAGCGTGCCGTGGGCTCCGGCGGGGATCCCCGACTCGGGATGAGACTCGATGTCGACCGGGGCTTCGAGGTTGGAGAACTCCTCGTACCTCACCCCGGCGGCCTCCGCGAGCCCGGCCGGCGCGACCTCGACGCGGGCGCGAGCCTCGTCGTCGGCGTACGCCGTCCGCGGGCCGAGGATGAGGTGGCCGCCGGCGGCCGCGTAGTCGCGGAGCAGTGCCACGTCCTCGTCGGTGCTGATGTACATCCCGGCGGCGATGAGCACGGGGAACCGGCGGACGAGCTCGCGGACTCCGGCCTCCCGCGCCTGCTCGACGTGCAGGATGCGGACCTGTCGTCCCGCGTCGAGCGCTCCGCGGTAGAACGCATCCACCAGGTGCTCGTACGAGTCGTCAGCCTCGCCCAGACCGAAGGGCGGCATGAACTGCAACGCGTACCGACTCGGGTTCGACCACAGGACGGCGACCTCCGCGTCGGGCACGAAACCGTCGAGCGACGACCCCAGCTGCTTGAGCTGTGCTCCGATCTCGCTGACTTCGGCGTAGACGCGGCCCGGCACGAGGCTGTGCGGGAGCACGCCGCCCCAGTAGGTCTCGGCGCCGAACGGCAGGGTGTGCCAGTGCCAGTACTCGATCATCGCCGCGCCGCGGGAGATGAAGGCGAGGGCCGCCTGCCGCAACTGGCCGGGGTACGGCGGAAAGTTGCAGGTCGGCCCGTCGATGGACTGCGCGTTGGTCTCGGTGATCAGGTAGCGCGCCTGCTTCGAGGAGTACAGCCGATCGGCCTGGCGAAACAGCCCGGCGACGCCGGTCGTGGTCCAGTAGTTGAGCCTGTCCAGTTCTTTGGAGGCATCGAGCCGGCCCTGCATCCCGTAGTAGGGGTTGCCCGAGGCGACGTCGAGCCCGCGGAACACCGTGCGGTCGTCGACTCCGCGACGTGGATACTGCAGGCACGTGGTCACGAACTGGTCGTCGCGGGCGTACTCGCGGACGATTCCGGCCTGCCAGGAGATGAAGTCGGTGGTGACCTCGGCCTGGTAGCGGCGCCAGGCGAGGTCGTACTGCGGGAACGAGTTCCCATCGGGGCGCCAGAGCTCGCTCCAGTCGTCGATGCGGTGCGACCAGTAGGTCAAGCCCCATTCGCGGTTCAGCGTCTGCACGTCGCCGTACTTCTCCCGGAGCGACCGCACGAAGCCGGTGAACACACCGTGGTTGTGGAGGAGCTCGAGTCCGGGTTCGTTGTCGACCTGGTAGCCGATCACGGCCGGGTGGACCGCGTACCGGCCGACGATCCGCCGGATGACGCGTTCGGCGTGGAACCGGAACGCCGGGTGCGAGTAGTCGATCTCCTGCCGTGCACCCCAGGCGATGCGTTCTCCTGTCGCGCGCTCTCCGGCGATCTCCGGGTACGCGGTCTGCAGCCACGGCGGCACGGCATACGTCGGCGTCCCGAGGATCACGCGGATGCCGCGGGCGTGGGCCTCGTCGAGGACGGTCGCCATCCACTCGAGTTCGAAGTGACCGTCACGGGGCTCCCACGTCGACCACACCGACTCGCCGACACGGATCACCGTGATCCCCGCACCGACCATGAGGTCCAGATCCTGCGTCAGCCGATCGGACTGGTGGTATTCGGGGTAGTAGGCCACCCCGAACAGGATCTCCGGGGGGAGGGCGGGCGTCGTTGCGGGCATTGGTGCGGGTACTCCGTCGTGTGTGGATTCCGAACTGTTTCCGATAACAGTTTCTGGATGCGGTACATTGTTACCGATAAAAGTAGGCAATTGCAAGTGCCATGATGGTCACGCACGAGAATTGACCGAATGGACACCGACGGGGGGCACGGCGTGGAGGAGCAACTCGCGGAAACGGAGCCGACAGCCGGCGCGCGCGACGCCGGCCGAGCCGACTCCGCACCGGCACGGCGGAGCACGACGATCTACGACATCGCGCGGGCCGCGGATGTCTCGCACCAGTCGGTGAGTCGCTACATGCGCGGACTCGACATGCGAGCCTCCACCAAAGCGAAGATCGAGAAGGCGCTCGAGACCCTCAGCTACCGCCCCAACCTCTCCGCCCGGGCGCTCATCACCGGCCGCTCCCACCGCATCGGCGCACTCACCCACGAGGTCAACCAGTACGGGCCCGGCCTGATCATCCAGGGCGCCACAACCGCTGCGCGCGAGGCCGGCTACCTGCTGGATGTGATCGCCCTGGACATGGCGGACCCGAACGAACTCGACGAGGCCCTCAGCCAACTCCTGCAGTACGACCTCGACGGCATTCTGGCCTTCGCGTCGACGGACAGCGTGAAGGCCGTCTTCGAGCAGATGGACTTCGGCGTGCCCGCCCTGATCGCGGCCGAAGAAGAGGACTTCCAGGTCGAATCGTCCTTCGACCGCCCTGGCGTCGGCCAGCTGGTCTCGCACCTCGTCGGCCTGGGCCACGAGCGCCTGTTTCATATCGCGGGTCCCGAAGTGTATTCGGCTGCCAGGAACCGTCAGCGCGCGTTCGACGCGGCGCTCAGCCATTTCGGGTTGCACGCCGCCGGAACGGCACAGGGCGACTGGTCCGCGCGCTCCGGCTACGAAGCGGTCATGGCCCTCCCGGCGGAGTCGCTGCCCACCGCGATCGTCGCCGGAAACGACCAGATGGCCCTCGGAGCCATCCACGCCCTCGCGGAGCGTGGCCTCCGCGTCCCCGACGACGTCAGCGTGACGGGAGTGGACGACACTCCGGAGTCCGCGTACTTCACTCCGGCGCTGACGACGGTCCGCCTCGACTTCCGGGTGCAGGGGAAGAACGCACTCGTCTCGCTGCTGAACGAGATCGGAGAGGGCGCCGACCGCCCCGGCTTCCTGCCGCCGCCCACGCTGGTGATGCGGGACTCCACCGGCCCGGTCGGAGTGCGCCGGCCCTGAGGACGCACGCGACGCGGACGTCGTCCGTGCGCCTCGGAGCCGGCACCCTCGTGTACATGGGCTTCTATTTGGCGACCAGCTGCCAGTCCTGCGACCCTGCGCCGTTGTCGGACGGCTGCAACGTCAGGGAGGCCCCAGCGGCCGTTCCGGTCAGGTAGAGCGTCGGAGTCTGCACGCTTCGGAAGTAGACGTACCCGTTGCTCTTGGTCACCATCGTGAAGAGGCCGTTCGACACGTTGTCGACCCACTGCGCGATCTTCTGACCCTGGGTCGCGTTGCCCGTCCAGATCTCGGCGGCCCGCCCTCCCGACTTGTTCAGCAGAGTGACGTTGCCGTCGGGCTTGGTGGTGATGTGCCAGAGCTGCGTGTCCGGGTTCCCGGCCGATCCCGCAGCCTCCAACCGGACGTCGGGGACATCCGCATTGCCGATGTTCGCGTCCGTGCTGTTGTTCGTCGTCCCGATCACCTGGCCGGTGAGCTTGTTGACGATCTGGTAGTAGGTGCCCGTGGAATGACCGAAGTCGACGTCACCGCCGACGATCGTCGACGTCCCCTGGTTGGCGAGGATGACGACCCGGCCGGTGGTCGCGTCGTAGGTCAGGTTCCGGCTGTACGCCGCGGGCAGCGTCGTCTGGTACGCCGTCCACGATCCGGTGCTGCTTCCGGAGCTGTTCATCCACACGTTGCCGCTCCCGGCGGCGTTGAAGAGGATGCGGCCGTCGGGCAGCCTGATGATCACCGGGCTGCCCCCGGTGGCGAGCGCTCCGGATCCGGTGGTCACCGGGAGGCCGGTGATCCCGGTACCGGCTGTACCGCCGGTCGAGTAGAAGTGCAGAGGATCGCTCGCGAGCTTGTACCGGACGTTGTCACCGCCGCCCCAGTACTCGTAGGTCAGCATCCACTTGCCGTCCGAGGTCTGCACGACGTTCGCCATACCCGGGCGTCCGCCGCCGATCTCCGTCTTTCCGCCGGCCATGGTGACCGTGGTGCCCGTCACATCCACGACGGGGCTGCTCCAGCCGGCACTCGTGCCATCCCACGTTCGGTGAGCGAGGATCTGGCCGTCCGAATCGGTGGCCGTCGCGTTGCTGGGGTCGATGGTCGGCGCTCCGGTGCTCGCGTTGTACCCCGTGTAGTCGTTCTCATCGGAGTAGTAGGCGACCAGCTGCCCGTTATAGACCATCAGGTAGGGCTCCCAGACCGGGTCCACTTGCTTGGACGTGTTGGCCGCCGCGACGTTCTGCCCGATCGCTCCGGCGCTGCCGCCCTGCCAGCTACCGGCGGTCAGGATGTTGAGGAAGTTCCAGCTGGCGCCGCTGTCGGTGCTCGAGTACAGGGCGATCGCGACGTCCTTTCGGTCGCCGTCGTTGCTCGGGGTCCAGTTCGGGTTGGCCGCTTTCTGCTCCAGGTAGTAGTAGTCGTCTCCTGAGACGACCGCTGCCATCACCAACGTTCCCGCGGCGAGGCTGCCGACCTGCTGCGGGAGCGCGTACAGGTAGGGGTTCGTCCAGGCGCTGGTGTACTTGGCCACCGACGGGTCGGTCGATGCGTACGCCGGGGCCTGCACCTGCGAGAGCAACTGCCATGTGGTGCCGTCGTCGTCGCTCTTGTAGACGGGCAACGTCTGTCCGACCGCACTTCCGGAGGACGGCACCGTGGACTGCTCGAACGAGGCGACAAGGCGTCCGCTCGGCAGCTGGGCGGCCTTGGGGTAGATGGCGCAGTTGCCGCGGCCCTTCAGGCAGGCCTGGCTCGAGGGCAACTGATAGATGGTCCGCGGCGTCGGACTGTATGCCTGCGCTGAGATGGCGGTGGTGGCGACGAGAGCCGCAGCGGCGATCAGACCGACGACCGTCCGCCGCACGGTGGATGAGTTCAAAACCTCTCCTTTGGGGTTGTGACTGTTCTCGATAACAGTTAATCGAGTGTCCTATTGATACCGATAAAAGTTCGGATGTGCAAGCGCCCGTTCAGACTCCGCTTGACTTTAAACCTGACTACACTCATAATTGAGATCACTCAGGTTTAGACGACAAGGAGCTTTGTCCCCATGGATGCGATCACCATCACCGCCTACCAGCAGCCGCTGCAGCAGGCTGACGTCCCCGAGCCCGTCGTGGGGCCCAACGATGTTCTCGTCGACGTGCACGCAGCCGGCCTCAACCAGTTGGACGAAGGCATCCGGCGGGGACAGTTCAAGCCGATCCTGCCCCTGCGACTGCCACAGGCCCTCGGACATGACCTGGCCGGCACGGTCATCCGAGTGGGGGCTCAGGTCCGCGCTTTCACACCCGGCGACGAGGTCTACGGCCGCCCACGCGACGGACGGGTCGGCACGTTCGCCGAACGCATCGCCGTCGCCGAGAGCGATCTTGCGCTGAAGCCCGCCTCCGTGGACATGATCGAAGCCGCCTCGCTCCCGCTGGTCGCGCTGACGGCGTGGCAAGCACTCGTCGAACGAGGGCGGCTGCAGGCGGGCGAGAGGGTCCTCATCCACGCGGGCGCCGGCGGAGTGGGTTCGATCGCCATCCAGCTCGCGAAGCACCTCGGCGCGACCATCGCCACCACCGTCAGTGCGGCCGATGCGGACTTCGTCCGCGAACTCGGCGCCGATGTCGTGATCGACTACCGCACGGGCGACTTCGAAACCGAGCTGTCCGGCTACGATCTCGTCCTCGACAGCCTCGGCGGCGAGAACCTCGAAAAGTCGTTGCGCATCCTCACGCCCGGCGGCAAAGCGATCGGGATCGCCGGGCCGCCGGACCCCGCCTTCGCACGGCGGATCGGCCTCAACCCGCTGCTCCGCGTCGCCTTCGCCGGGCTGAGCAGAACGATCCGCTCGCAGGCGAAACGCCTCGGCGTGACCTACGAATTCCTGTTCATGCACGCCGACGGCGAGCAGCTGCGACAGATCGCCGCCCTCGTCGACGAGCAGGTCATCCGGCCGGTCGTGGGTCGCGTCGTCCCGTTCGAACGCATCCCGGCCGAGCTCGGAGCGCTGGGCCGCGGCGTGCGCGGCAAGACCGTCGCCACCATCACATCCACCACACCCCGCACCGGTCACTGACCGCTACGCGCAACCCTCAAGGAGAACACCATGAACACCCAGCCGATCGTCACCACCTACGACAAGGCGCCCACGCGCACCATCGCCGTCGGCGACACCACCTACGCGTATCGAGAGCTCGGGCCACAGGGAGGCGTCCCTGTCGTCTTCTTCGTGCACCTCGCCGGCACCCTCGACAACTGGGACCCTCGGATCGTCGACCCGATCGCGAAACACCGCCACGTCATCACCTTCGACCAACGCGGTGTCGGCGAATCCTCCGGAAAGGTCCCGAGAACGCTCGAGGAAGCAGCCGACGACGCCTACGCGTTCATCAGAGCTCTCGGCCACGACCTCGTCGACGTCTTCTCATTCTCGATGGGCGGCATGATCGCGCAGGACCTCATCCTGAAACACCCGGAGCTCGTTCGCAGGCTGGTCCTCACGGGAACCGGCCCCCGCGGCGGCAAGGATATGGACAAGGTGCTCGCCACCACCTATTGGGACATCGTCCGCGCCACGCTGACTCACTCCGACCCGAAGGAGTTCCTGTTCTTCAACCGGAACGCGATCGGCAAGCGTGCGGCGAAAGCCTTCATCCAGCGCCTCAAGGAGCGCACGGTCGCGCGCGACAAGGACATCGCACTGCCCGCCTTCCAGACCCAGCTCCGGGCCATCCAGAGGTACGGCCGGTCGGCCCCGTCGGACCTCTCGCGCATCACGCAGCCCACGCTCATCGCCAATGGCGACAACGACCGCATGGTGCCCTCGATTCTCTCCGAGGACCTCCACCGCCGCATCGCCGGATCGGAACTCATCATCTACCCGGACTCCGGCCACGGCGCCATCTTCCAGTTCCACGAGAAGTTCGCTCCCGTCGCCGTCGCGTTCCTGGGCTCGTAGCCCCCGTCCGCGCGCCGCCGTAGCTATGCTCATATCTGAGCGCAGTCAGATGAGACCCGAGGAGCTGGTCATGCCCGACGTCACCGCCGAACTCGGTCGCCGAGAGCGGAACAAGCGGGCCAAACTGGAACGCATCACCGCCGCAGCCTCGGAACTGTTCGCTGTGCACGGCATCGACGACGTCACGACTCAGCAGATCGCCGATCGCGCGGACATCGGAACCGGGACGCTGTTCCTCTACGCGAAGTCGAAGAGCGAGTTGCTCCTGCTCGTCCAGAACTCCCACTATGCCGACGCCCTCGAAGAGGGCCGCGCTGCGGCCGAGGCCACACCGGATACCCTGCAGGCCGTACTCGGCATCGCCCGTCCGATCGTCGCCTGCAACAGGGTGCAGGTCGACAACGGTCGGACCTACCTGCGCGAGTTGGCGTTCGGCGATGCCGAGGAACCCCACCACCGCGAGGCCCTCTCCATCGTCGCCCGGACCGAGGAACTGCTGAGTGCGACACTGCTCAGAGACGAAAGGATCCCCCCCGCCGAGGCTCCCGTCCGTGCTCGCATCATCACGGCGATCCTGTTCCTCAGCATGGCTACGGCCGCGAACCCGGAGACGTCCGTCGATGACGTGATGGACGAGATCGCGACACAGCTCGCGGCGCTGCTCGGCGGCCGATAGCTCCGATCAGGGTGTTCTCGCCTTTTCGCCGGCGTTGAAGAACGTCACAGCTGGCTGCGATACCAGGCGATCTTCTCCCTCAGTCTGTCCTGCTGCGCCCTCAAGAGGTCGATGTCGGCCTGCACCTTCGCGTCGTGGGACTCGAGGAGCGCGAGCCGCTCACGCAGCGTCGTCGAATCCTCCGACAGCCTGCTGTACTCCTTCAGGTCGGCGATGGGCATGCCGGTGTCCCGCAGACAGCGCACCAAGCCGAGCCACTCCACGTCGGCCTCCCGGTAACGCCTCCGCCCTCCCGGGGTGCGCTCGATGTCGCCGAGGAGGCCTTCCTTCTCGTAGTAGCGGAGGGTGTCGAGGGTGAAGCCGGTCTTCTCGGCGACCTCTGCGGGACTGAAATCGGTCATCGTCACATGATGGCCTTGATCTGGAGTGCACTCCAGGAGGCACTCTCGAGTCATGACAGAATCTCCTCTCATCCTCGGCGCCATGATGTTCGGCGTCACCATCGACGAAAGCACCTCCTTCGCGCTCCTCGACCGCTTCGTGGAACGGGGCGGCACGTGGATCGACACGGCGGACTGCTACAGCTTCTGGGCCAGCGACAACGGGCGAGGCGGGGACAGCGAAGCGCTCGTCGGTCGCTGGCTGAGGGCGCGCCCCGGCATCCGGGACCGGGTGAAGATCTCCACGAAACTCGGCGCAGAGCCGACGGGTCCCGGCGAGTGGCCGGCCAATCGCGAGGGGCTCTCCGGCCGGGCCATCCATGACGCCTTCGATGGCAGCCTCGACCGGCTCGGCACCGATCGGGTGGAGATGCTGTGGGCGCATATGGAGGACCGGTCGGTGCCGATCGAGGAGACCATCGACGCGTTGTCCACGTTCGTTCGATCAGGCGCCGTGGACAGGATCGGGGCCTCCAACCACCCGGCCTGGCGTGTGGAACGTGCTCGGGCGCACGCGAATGCCACCGGTGGTGCGGCGTTCTCCGCACTGCAGTTGAGCCGCAGCTATCTCGCTCCGCGCCCCGGCGCTGTCCCCGCAGGCCAGAACCACCGGTTCGGGATGATGAGCGACGAGCAGGTCGACTACGCGGTGGAGAACGGCCTCGAGCTGTGGGCGTACACCTCGCTGCTCAGCGGCGCCTATGACAACCCGGCCAAGCCCATCCCCGAGGCCCACGAGCACCCGGGGACGACCCGCAAGCTGGCGGCGCTCGACGAGGTGGCGGCAGAGTCGGGCGCGTCGCGTGGGCAGGTTGTGCTGGCGTGGCTGAGCGGAGGGGCGCCCCAGATCAGGCCGATCCTCGGCGGCAGCAAGCTCGAGCAGCTCGACAGTGCCCTCGACGGTGTGGCACTGACGCTCTCCCCCGAGCATCGCGCTGTGCTCGACGACGTCGAGCTGTAGAACCGTCAGCCGAGCCTGACGAACCGGAGCGGAGGGTGCCGCTCCGACCGGACGGCTCCCTCGGATTCTGCTGAGACGACGACCCCTGGCGCAGATGGTTTTGTTTCCGTACTATGGGGATAAATCACATCGACAAGGGAGTCGTCATGGCGATCGCCATCATTGGAGCCGGCATCGGCGGTCTGGTGACCGCACTCAGCCTGGAACGCGTGGGATTCACCGACGTTCGGGTGTACGAACGCGTTCGAGAACTGCGCCCGCTCGGCGTCGGTATCAACCTGCTGCCACACGCTGTCCGCGAGCTCACCGAGCTGGGTCTTCGCGACTCGATCGAGAGCATTGCCTCACTTCCCCGACGTCTGGCCTATTTCAACCGTCACGGGCAGCCGATCTGGGAGGAGCCGAGAGGTATCGAGGCCGGCTACCAGTGGCCGCAGCTCTCCGTGCACCGGGGCCGGCTCCAGATGTCGCTACTGGATGCCGTGCGTGAACGGCTGGGTCCGGATGCTGTCCAGGTAGGACACACGCTCACGGGTGTGGAATCGCAGGAAGGCGCCGTCTTGGCACGTTTTGACGTAGAGGGAGCCGTGTCAGAGGTTCGCGCGGATCTCCTTGTCGGCGCGGACGGCATCCATTCGGCCGTTCGCGGGCTGTGGCACCCGCGCGAAGAAGCACCGATCTGGAACGGCTTGACGCTGTGGCGCGGCACTGCCGACGTGCCCCGGTTCCTCGACGGTTCCACCATGATCATGGTGGGCGACGACCAGTTGAAGTTCGTGGCCTATCCCCTCGGCGTCAACGACGATGGGTCGCTCACGGTGAATCTGATCGCGGAGCAACGCTCTGACGGCGCACGATCACAGACCGCGGACTGGAACCGACGAGTGCCGGTCGAGCCTGTCGCGAATCTCTTCGATGAATGGAGGTTCGACTGGCTCGATGTTCCGGCGATGATCTTGGCTGCGGACGAGATTCTCGAGTATCCCATGGTGGACCGGGACGCCCTCCCCTCGTGGATCTCGGGGAACACGGCCCTCCTCGGGGATGCCGCCCACGCCATGTATCCCAACGGGTCGAACGGCGCGTCGCAGGCGATCCTCGACGCACGGACACTCGCATACTTTCTCGCTACAGCACCGAACCTTGAAGCGGCGCTTGCCGGCTACGACCAGGCTCGGCGTCCAGCCATGACCCAGCTCCTCGGCCTCACCCGACAGCAGGGTCCGGAGCGGGTGATGGTGCTGGCGCGGCAACGAGCGCCGCAGGGGTTCCACCACATCCACGACGTCATCCCGCCCGACGAGCTGGACAGCATCGCGAACGGCTACAAGCAGGCTGCCGGATTCTTACCGGAATCGCTCAACGCTCGCCCGTCACTCACCGTCCCGAGGGGGAATCGTGGATTCTGAACACCGTCTTGCCGCGGTGATCTCGCCCCTGCGGCGTAGCCTGCTTGCGGCCACTCGCGCCGACCAGAGTCTTCCGGAGCTCCCCGATTCGCAGATCGAAGTGCTGCGAGCACTCCCACGCGGGGTGATCAGCACTCCCTCAGACCTGGCCGCGCTCCTCGGCTTGAGCAGGTCGACCACGAGCAACCTGGTCACCGCGATGGTGTCGGCAGGGCTCCTCGTGCGCCGCAGCAGTCCCGACGATCGACGGCGAGTCGAAGTGCTCGCCAGCCCGCGCGCGCTGCGGCTCTTCGAGCAGTACGACAATGCCAGCGCTCGCCTGGTCGCCGTCGCCGTCGCCGGTCTCGACCCGAAAGATCAGGCTGCGCTGGAGGCCGCGGTGCCTGCGCTCGAGCGGCTCCAGGCGGCCCTGGCCGATGCCCGCATGGGCTCGCAGGCGGGTGCGCGATGAGCGTCCCACTTCCGATCCCGCAGTTGGTTCCCTCCCTGCACGTGACCGTGGAGCTGGGTGAGCTCGAGGACCATGGCATGACCGCGGCGGGACACCGACGCATCATCCCGATTCTCGGCGGCACCATCACCGGCGACGTCGTCGGCACCATTCTTCCCGGAGGAGCCGACTGGCAGCGCGTGCGGACGGACGGAACGATCGAGATCGACTCCCGATACTCTGCCGCAACCGACGACGGCGGCTACCTCTCCATCCGCGCCGCCGGCATCCGGACCGGCTCTCCCGCGGTCCTGGACGCTCTGCGACGTGGGCAGGAGGTGAACCCGGCGTTGTATTACTTCCGGACGATGGTGACGATCGAGTCTTCCGAGCACCCCGCCTTGGCCGACCAACTCTTCGTCGCCGCCTGCGCCCGCGGGCGTGACCGCGTCGAATACACCGCGTATCGGATCACGTAGGCGGCCAAGCCACATCTTCCCTTGACATTCGTCTGGTACCGAACGAAAATCGTTCGGTACCGAATGGATAGGAGTAGTCATGACAGCAGAACGCATCGCCTTGGTCACCGGGGCCAACCAGGGAGTCGGCTTCCAGGTCGCGAAGGAGCTCGTCGCACACGGCGTCACGGTGCTGGTCGGTTCCCGCGATCCCGAGCGCGGGCGGGCCGCGGCGGAGCAGATCGGGGAGGGCGCGGTCGCGATTCAGATCGACGTGACGGACGCCACCTCGATCGCCGCAGCCGCACAGCGCATCGAAGACGAGTTCGGGCGTTTGGACCTCCTCGTCAACAACGCCGGCATCTCCCGCGCTCGCCGTGTCGATGGCGATTTCCTCGGCGACTACGCCGCCGCGAACAAAGCGAGCACCGTGTCGCTGGATGAAGTACGGGCGGTCTGGGAGACGAACGTGTTCGGCACCCTCGCGGTGTACCAGGCGATGCTGCCGCTGCTGCGGAGGTCCACGGACGCCCGGATCGTCAACGTGTCGAGCGGCGTCGGCTCGCTGACAGCCAACGCCGACCCCGGATACGCATACCACTCGATGTTCGGACCGGTGTACCCGGCGTCCAAGGCGGCACAGAACGCGATCACGCTGGCGATGATGGTCGAGCTGGAGTCGACGGATATCAAAGTGAACCTGGTGTCGCCGGCCTTCACCGCCACGAACCTGAACAACTTCGCCGGAACCGAGTCCCTCGAGGACGGCTCCCGCGAGGTGGTGCGCGTGTGCCTGCTCGGTCCGGACGGCCCGACCGGCACGTTCACGCGCTGGGAGGACACCACCATCCCCTGGTGAATACTTGAACGCATGACCGAACGCGCTCCCGAGCCAGAGACCATCGGCGCCTGGGCCAAGCGGTACTACTACGCCAACCGGGCCGCCGTCGAAGGGGTGCTGCGACCACAAGGAATCGGCTCGACACAGTGGTCGGTGCTCTACGTACTGGCGACCGACGGTCCGACGTCGCAGCGGGACCTCGGCCGCGCCCTGCACGTCGAACGGGCGAGCCTCAGTGGGATCGTGGCGACGCTCGTGCGTAAGGGGCTCGTCGAGCAGGCTCCCTCCTCGACGGATCAGCGGCAGCGACTCGTCACCCTGACCCCGGACGGCCGCACGATGTGGAGCGCCCTCCCCGACCCGTTCGCGGAGGTGCGGAAGGTCGCCCTCGTCGGCATCGACCCCGACGACCTCGAGACGGCCATCCGCGTACTGCGAAAAGCGACCGAACAGGTCGAGGCCCACACCTTCTGAACCGCGTATGTTCCCCGCAAGGACGACCCGAGTACGGGTGGGGACAGTCCCGAAACCGTCCCCACCCGTACGCGGTCAGCCGTTGAGGTGGAGCACGACCGTGCTCTGCGGGGGAACCTCAATGCCCCGAGCGAGGGGCACGTGGCTCGAGTTCCCGTGGAACCCCTTCGGCGCGCCCCCGAGCACGCGGGCCGTGCCCTGGGCGTTCGACGCAAGCCGGAAGGTTTGATCGCTGGTCGTGTTCATGCCGACCAGGTAGCGTCCGTACTGCAGTTGGTAGTACGGCGCGATGCCGACCATCACTTCTTCGACGCCGAGTTCGGTCGATCCCAAGGCCGGGTGGGCGTCGCCGGGGATCATAGCTACCGGGAGCACCTCCCCCGCGTACGCCTGGTGCACTGCGTCTCCGGGGGCGGCCCATCCTCCTCCTGGCACACCGGTGGGCTGACCGCTGTTATTGATCGCGTAGTCCCACGTAGTCCAGTCCTGGACCGTGAAGGTGTCCGAGCTGACTGAACCTTGCGTACGTTCTCGCACTGTGGCCGAGAGTTGGGACGTCGGCGTGACCAGGTGCACCCGGCCCCAATCGTTGATGCCCTGGCGAGCTCGCCAATACAGGGACGCGAAGAGGATCTCCTGGCCGTTCTTCACCGCGATGGCGCCGTCGGCCTCATCCGTGAACACGAAGTCCGGTGCATCCCAGTTCACCGGCATCCGTTCGCCGGAAGCCGCGAGTGCCTCGAAAGCTGGAAGGTCCCGTGCCAGCATTCGGGTGGCGTTGAGTCCGACGCGCGTACTCGAGTTCGTCAGCATCAGGCTCAATTGCGGCGCAAACTGACCATCGGCGATCATCTCCTGCGTCCAGCCGACCAGCTTCGGGTCGGCGAAGACCGCGGGCGCCATGACGGGGCTGGAGTCCCACGCCGTGCGCTGGGCGTACGCGATCTCGCCGGGGTAGACCTCGTTCCGCCAGCCGATGACGGTTTCGAGGCGCGCGACCCGGTATCCGTCTGCATCGACGTCGAAATGACGGAAGTATCCGCGCGCGTGGATCATCGTGAGCATCTGATCTCGAATCTCAGGAGCCGCGGATGCCGCGTGACCGCGGGTGACCGATTCGTACATCATCACGAGCCAGTCGGTGACTTCACCGTAGTTGCCCACGTACCCGAGCTCACGGGTGAGTCCCTTGGGCGTGACCACGTAGTAGTCCGCGCCGAGCGGCCTGGTACGAGTGCCGTCGGGCAGCTCTGGGCCGAGCCACGCCGCCATGCCGAGGCTCTCATAGAGCCACTGTCGCGCGCGGCTCTCCGGCCAGGCGTCGGAGGGAGAGATCAGCGAGAGTCCGCGGTTCGCCTGATAGATGCCGATGGCTGTGATCTGCGCTTGGTTCGTGTAGTGGCGCATGTTCTGCTTCCAGTAGTCCCTGCTGGAGAGCAGCATGTCCGTGTATGCGGCGCGCCGGGTGACCGCTGAGCCGGCCGGCGGGGGCGCGGTGACCGAGATGTCATCGAACCAGGCGCTCTCGCCGTTCGCGACCACCATCCACACTTCGAACTCGACGGCCCCGTCGGGGATCGTGAAAGTGCCCGTAACCTGCTGCCAGCCGGTCGTTCCAGGGGCGGCGAAGAAGTTGTGGTCGCCGCCTGCCAGCTTTCCCGTCGCGTCCCAGAACAACACGTCGATCTTGGGACTGGCCGCCAGCCCGTTCGTCTTGAGCCACGCGGAGACAGTGAACTGTCCCGCCGCCACCTTCGTCCGTCCAGCGGGTCCGACCACGATGCTTCCACCGGTGGAGGTGAGCCGAGCCGATGCCGTGCCGCTGTGCGCTTGGGTGGTGTCACGGGCAAGGGTTCCGTTGTTTGCCCAGGGTTGCGGCGCCCAGGCGAACGGAGTGGCGCCGCCGGCCTCGAAGCCAGCATTGACCACTTGGAGATTCCCGGGGCCGGCCGCCTGGAAGGTGATGTCATCGAACCATGCGGTTTCACCGCTCGACACGACCGCCCAGATCTGGAACCGTGTCGCGCCAGTCGGAACGCTGAAAGCCCCGCCCACCTGCTGCCAGTCGGATGTGCCGGTTGCAGCGAAGAAGTTGTGGTCGGTGCCGACGAGCTTGTTCGCGTCGTCGAAGAACAGCACATCCAGTTTCGGGGACGTGGCGGTTCCGTCGGTCTTGATCCACCCGGAAAGGAAGAACCCGCCGGAGCCGACGAGGGTGTACCCGTTGGGAGACACGACAACACTGCCGCCGTTGGACACCACTTTCAGGGACGCGGATCCCGAGCGGTAGACGCTTATATCACGCGACATGGTTCCCTGACTGGCCCAGCCTTGAACGAACCAGCCGAGCGGCGTCGTTCCGCCCTGCTCGAAACCTGCGTTCACCAGGCTCGTGTAGCCGGCCGAGACGTTCCTGTCGAGTTCACTCTGGAGATCGTCCCAGAGGTAGGCCAAGGTCAGGCCGACTCGTCCGAATCCTTGCCACTGCTGGTCCGACCCGCTGAGGACTGCCCCGTCGGCCTTCCACGCGTTATGCCGGCCGTCGATGGCTGCGCACACGGCTACGAGCGCGTCAGGGTTCTGGTATGCCGAGCTGTCCTTCCACTGGTAGGCCTCCGCCAGTTCGTTGAAGCCCCACGCGTCGGTGGTGTAGGCGCCGCCGCCGTAGATCAGCTGGTCGTGCTGGGCGAGCACCTTCGCCCGGACATCCGCAAGCGTCGACTGATCCTGGTTGGGACGGGTCCGCACGGTCGGCGCCGTGCCGAACTCGTCGCCGTCCGCCGGCTCGAAGTACGGGTCGGTATGGGTATAGACCCGGTAGATCGGGCGCGACGGCGTTGTCTGATCGTAGAAGAACGAGTCCGGGCTTCCCCCGTACGCGAAGATCCGGCCCATGGAACGGACCTCGATCTGAAGGCTCGACTTTCCCTGCGTGTACGCCTCCGGTAGCGGGAGCGTATGCAGGAAGAATCGCCCAGGGCTCCGCGGATCGAGCCCCAAGAGGTCGAGGTTGTCCACCGGCCCCTCGTCGTACCAGCCGACAGCCTTCCCGTCGACGAAGAGCTGCAACCGCCAATCCTGCGAGTCGTCGGCCGCGCCGGCTGCGTCGCCACCCCACAGCTTCGCCGTGACATAGGTGGTTTTCGCAGGGTCGACGTTGACAGTGAAGAGGGCGGATCCACCCCACCATCCCGGCTGGGCCTTGGGCATGAACGTGCGCGCGCTTTGGCCGAGGGCGCCACCCACGACACTGGATTCGCTCGCGATCAAGGCGTGGACTGTTTCCGAGGCGCTGTCCCCGAAGACGATGGTGTCCAGCACGGAGTCGGCCCCGCTCAGCCGGCGGGCACCCGCCGCCACGGAGGGGGCGCGAGAGGCCGCGGATGCCGGTACTTCCCAGATCACTGCTTGGGTTGCGACCACTCCCGCGGTCGCTGCGGCTGCAGCCAAGAGGTTGCGGCGGGTGAATTCGGGCGACATGTTTCTCCTTCACGACGGTGTGGCAAGGACTTCTATGAAACTAGTTCCATGGCCTGTAGAGTGTCTCAGGCCAGCGACGCCGCAGTCAAGGAGCAACCGAAAGCTATGACCACAGAAATCGAACGACCGACCATCGGCATGTGGTTCGGCAACTTCTTCGAACCCTTCTACTCGGACGCCGAGGCCGTCCGACGCGGAATCGCAGACATCGCGGAGTTGGGGTTCACGTCCATCAACCTCGACTCCAAACCCTGGGAAGACTTCTTCGCCCGCTACCGGGGTGAGTCGGCGAGCGCCTATGTCGCAATGCAGGAGTTGATGATGGAGGCAGCCTCCCGGGCAGGATTGGACTACACATGCCTCGCGCTGTACCTCTGCGGCGACAACCTGTTCCCGAATATTCGCGACGTCCCTCCCGTTCGCGGCGAAGAAGCCCTTTTGCCGAGCGGGGAGCCGATGGGAACCTACAAGTACTGGTCACCGAAAGCACAAGCGTCGATGGTCGAGCACGTTGACGGGCTCCTACGGCTCTACGGCCCCGGCATGCGTCGCACACCCGACGGACGAGTGCTCATGCAGACGATGTTCGACCCGATAGCGAAGCCGAGCTTCGACATCGAGGGCCGGGAGAACTATCTCGGGTGGCTGGACCAGCGGTACAACGGCGAGGTCGCCCTTCTCAACAGTAGGTACGCGCTGCGCGCCCGGACATTCCATCAGCTCGCCCCCGGGGAGTATTGGTTGCGCCCCGAGGAGCTCACCTGGGTCGGCTGTGCTCGCCCCATTCGCGAAGACTTCGATCTGCGGACGCCGGACTTCTACCGATGGGTCGACAACCAGTCCTACCTCGGGGACGTCATGGCGGACTACTTCGCAACCATGAAGGAGCATTGGCGGCGCACGGAACCGCCCCTGTTCGTGGAGCCCGTGCTGCATCAGTGGGGCTATTTCTTCAATCCGCCGGGTGAGGCGGACTGGCAGACCGGTCAGCGAGCGCTGGACGTGTACCGGCTTGCCGAGCATGTCGACAGCGTCCTCTTCATCACATCACCCCTCAATGCAGAGAACCGTGCAGATGCAATGGTCGTGAGCGTCGAGTCATCGATCGCCCGGACGGCCAACGCTGACCGCCCGTACACCGGTGGCCTGTACCTGGGGCGACACATCAACTCGGATGTCTACCGGGTCGTGCCACCAGCGGAGGCGATTGCAACCCACGTCGCCGGGGGCGCGAAGCGCCTCCATGTCTACGGCTACAGCGGTCTGGATGACGGCGGCGTCATGTTCCGGATGGACGAGGTCTTCAAGGGCTCACTGTCCGCCGGCAATCGGTGGGCCTCCGAGGTGATCCCCCTGCTGGACCAGCCACGGGACAAGGAAGTGGCATTGCTGTTCCCCGCCGAGATGAGCTTCTTCGAACCGCTCGAAGTGGACGAAGGCGGTCGGCATCGTATGGATCTCCTGGGCTGGTACCAGCAGCTCGTCGACCTGGGCTGGCACGTGGACATCGTCCACCCTGATCAGGTGCTCGCAGGAGCGCTCGATCAGTACCAGCATCTCGTCGTCCCCGTGAACACGCTTTACGACATCGGCGACAACGATCAGCTGGAATCAGTGGTGCGTTCGTTTGTGGAGCGCGGTGGCACCCTCTTGCATGGCGCCGGCTGCACACTGGCGCAGCGCGCGTTCGCGATCACGGAGGAACCCGTGCCCTTCGACTGCATCGCATCGCGCGAGGAGGTCATTCCGCACGGCTGGTCGACCGTCGCATTCACCTCTCCCGGCGAGCCTGTCGGCACATACATCCAGTCAGGCGCAACCGGAATGCTCCGCACCCGGGTGGGTCGAGGCGAGGTGTTATCGATCGGTTTCGAATACGGATACGCATACTCCCGCGAGACGATGCCGATCGTTCCGCCGCAGTACGGGCGACGAGAGATGCACCCCGTCGTCCTTCTCGAGCGGACGCCGGTCGAAGATGCGATCGGCGTCTCTCCGCGGTCTCCCCTTCGGCCGTCGAAGGGCGTCGAGACTGCGCGGTTCGGAAACAAACTCATTGTGGTCAACCACCGGTCCAGCCCTGTCGACATCAGCTCACTCGTCCCAACCCGCGAGATCGCACTGGTTCCGTCCGCACCTGGCTGGGTCGCGGCGCACGCCGCGACGTACCTGGAGATCTGAATCAGGGCCGCACGCTCAAGCCGCACCGATGAGCGGAACGGGATGTTGTCAGGATGACCGAATTGTCAGCCCGTCGAACTCTGCAGTGAACGAGGCGTCGACCGTATCCACGCAATAGATTCCGACCATCGAGCCGGTGAACCGCAAGAGGTCGCCGTAGTCGTCGGAAAGGATGCCGATGTCGAGCTGCGGCCCGAGCTCGGCTCCGTCCACGCGGAATTGGACGATCGGACCGCAGATGGAGGCGGACAGTCGCACGGGGACGCCTGGAACCACGCCGCGGCGCGCGATCACCCGGGCATCCGCACGGTCGCGCGCCACGACCTGGACGACCAGTTGCCCCTCCTCCCGCCACTGCTGGCCGGTTTGGGGCTGCCCTGGCGGCTCTGTCCAGGTCAGCTCCAGCAAGTAGTAAGAGGTGCTGTTGTACCAGAGCGCGAGGCCAGCGGACTGGGTGAATGAGTTGGGACGCGCGTGGACGACCGTTTCGGCGATGCACGCGCGCTCCTGCAACGGCTTCGCCACCATGCTCACGCCGAAGTGCGACTCGACTCCGTGCCGACCGCGCAGCCGGATGGCGCGGTTCTCGGAGCGGCGCTCAGCCCAGGCGCCTATCGGCTCACGCAGCGATCGCCAGGGCCACCACTCGACGTTCTCCTCGACGGACCCGTCCGGCGTCTCTCCGGTCTCTCCGGATTCTGCGGGCGTCTGGAAGGTGTCCGCCGGGTGCCAGCCGCCTGCGGCGAGGCGCGGCCAGCCGTCGATCCAGGTGATCTCCTGGATGCCGACTTCGCGGCCCCAGGGAAACTGCCGCCCCTGAGCGGTCTCCAGCCAGCGGCTCGCCAGATGCGAGAGGAACCACCGTCCGTCCGGGGCCTCGATCAACTCTGCATGTCCCGCCTTCTGCAACCGCAGCGACCGGTCGTCGCGCGATGTGAGCAGCGGACGGTCGTCGACTTCGTACGGCCCGGTGAGCGTGCGGCTGCGGGCCATGAGCACACCATGTTCGACTCCGGTGCCGCCTTGCGCCAGCACCAGGTAGTACCAGCCGCCGTGGTGCAGCATCTTGGGGCCCTCGATCAGAGTCGGGTGCTGCAGCAGGACCGTCGGCCTGCCGGCGACCCCCGTGCCTGCCTCGTTCAGTGGGGCGAGGATGATTCCGGAGAACCTGCTCCCGCCGGGTCGGGAGTCGGACTGCACATTCAGCAGGTAGTGCCGTCCGTCACGGTGGAACAGCGCGGGGTCGAAGCCGTGGCCGCTGACACGGGCCGGCTCGGACCACACTCCAGCCGGGTCGCTGGCGGTAGCGATATACGTCTCGACGTCCAGCTGTCGGCCGTGGAAGGTACGGACGATCGAGTAGGTCACCCAGAACAGGTTTCCGTCGAAGCTGAGCGATGGCGCCCAGATCCCCGCAGAGTCCGGCACACCGAAGAGGTCGCCCCGAGACACAGCGGTCTCGACCGAGCCGATGTGTCTCCAGGTGGCCAAGTCGCGCGATCGGTACAGCGGGATCGTGGGAAACCACTCGAAGGAACTGACCGCCAGGTAGTACCACTTGCCGACGCGGATCACGGACGGGTCCGGAGCGAAGCCTCGGACGACAGGGTTGCGAGCGCGGCTCACGACGACCTTTCTGAAGCGAATGAAGCAGGCTGCGGGCCGGGTCTTCCCTGCCCGCAGCCTGAGTCGTGCGTGGAGTGCGGTCGGCTATTTCTTCTGAGCCTTCAGATAGGCGTTGGCCTGTTTCTCCATCTCGGACCGCAGCTGGTCGATGCCGGCGGCGTCCGCGGCCTGCTTGAGCTTGTCCAGCTGGCTGTTGACATCCACGACGCCGTAGAAAAGGGGGTTGGCGTACTGCGTGATGACGTTGTTCATTTGCGCGGCCGCCTGCTTGACCGGCGTGACATCGGGGATGAACGACGCGAACGCGGACTTCGTGAAGTTGGCGTAATCCTGCGCCCAAGCGAAGACCTTCTTTTCAGAGTCGGTCATGAACGACGACTTCCGCTCGAGGCCGGAGCGCCACAACAGGGCGAAACCGGGGAAGGAGTAGTCGCTCAGTTGCTTGATGCCGCCGTCCGAGGTCGCCTCCCAGTCCTTGCCTTCGATGCCGTACTCGATGAGGTCGTGGTTCTTCTCGATCGAGAGCCAGTCCTGCAGGGCCAGTGCCCGCTCGACGTTGCCGCCGTTGGCGTTGACGACGACCAGATTGTCCGCCTGGAACGTCTGCAGCGGCTTGACGGAGCTGATCGACCCGCCGTACGGCAGAACTTCTTCGAGGTCGGCGTTCGGGATGGATTTGCGGAGCGCGACGAGCGCGTTGCTCGCCGTCCCATCCGTCATGGCCCATGCGCCGGCATACTTGCCCGCCGTGAACTGGCTCTGGACGGTCGCGTTCTCGGCGTTGAGTCCGTCGGCGTTGATGATGCCGTCCTGGTAGTACTGACGGATCTTCTTGAACGCCCCGAGCACTCCCTCGTCCTCCCACATGGGGACGAGCTTGACAGTGCCTCCCTCGGCGGCCTTCTCGTCGAAGACGAACCATAGGCCGGAGCCCGCGAACTGGGCGACATACGCTTCGGTGGGGTTCTGCCAGGAATGCTGGTTGAACAGGCCGCTCGGGGTACCGAGGACGAGTTCGAAAGTCATGTTGGAGGCGACACCGAATGGCGTGACGCCGGCCTCCTTCTGCTTGACGTCGTAGAAGTACTTTTCGAGGGTGTCATAGTCCTGGATCTCACTGAAGCCGAGCTTGTCGGCGAGGTCCTTGCGGATGCTGAAATGCTGCAGCCGGGCGGCGCTGTTGACCTGGGGGATGCCCCACAGCTTTCCGCTCCACGCGTTGGCGTCGATGAGCTCACGGGAGAGCTGCTTCTTCAGGTTCGGCCACTTGTCGATCTCATTGGTGAGATCGGCCAGCGACTTGCTCTGCTGAAGCTGCGCCATATTCAGCCAGAGCGCCTGCAGGGCGGTGTCGAACTTCGCACCGGCCGTGAACTTCAACAATGCCTGCTGTCCGTAGTTCTGCCAGTTGATGAACTGGGTGTTCAGCGTGAAGCCGTGGTCCTTCTGCAGCTGCTTGTTCGCCTGTGCGAGGACGGTGTTCCAGTTGCTGGGGGCCGTCGACGGCAGGATGGCCTGGGACGTTCCGGAGACCGAGCCGGACGTGCCGGCAGGCGTGCAGCCGGCGAGGCCGAGGCCGATTCCGATTCCGGCTGCGCCGCTGAGGGCGAGAAAGCCTCGCCGGTTGAGGGTGTTGGTTGACATGTCCGAGTACTCCTTTGTTGGACAGCTCTTGATGGGGGTGGGGCGGGCTCGCTAGCCCTTCGTGGCGCCCAGGGTGAGGCCCTTGACGAAGAAGCGCTGAGCGAACGGGTAGGCCAGCAGGATCGGCGCGATGGTGAGGACGGTCATCGCGAACCGCAGCTGGTAGATCGGGGCGGCCGCCTGAGCCGCCGTGGCACCGGGCAGGCTGGCCGCGTTCGTGACGTTGGCGATCAGGTTCTGCAACGTCAACTGGAGTGGATAGAGGCTCGGCTCGGAGATGAACAGGAGCGCCATGAACCACTCGTTCCAGTAGGTGACGGCGTAGAAGAGGCCCAGCACTGCGAGAATCGGTTTCGACAGCGGGAGGACGATCCGGAAGAAGATCCGCAGCTCCCCGGCTCCGTCGATTCGGGCGGAATCGAGGATGTCTTCCGGCAGCTGCCGGAAGAAGCTGACCGCGACGAAGATCAGGAACGGCGCGAGCATGACCGGAAGGATCACGGCGAACCAGCTGTTGGTCAGCTGGAGCACCTGCGTTACCAGGAGGTACAGCGGCACCAGCCCGCCGGTGAACAGCATCGGGATGTACGCGAAGATCGTCAGCGGACGGCTGATCCGAGGAAGCCGGCGGGCGATCACCCAGGCGAGGGACGCCGTGCAGGAGAGCGACAGCACCGTACCGACGACGGTGATGAACAGCGAAGCGATATAGCTGGTCAGGAGGGCGCCGCCGCTGAACAGCATCTGGTACGCCGTCAGGGAGAAGGGGATGGGAAAGAGGCTGTACCCGTTCTTGGCAAGAGCAGTCTCGTCGGTGAATGAGCTGGCGATGATCATCCACAGTGGGATGAGACAGAACAGGCCGAAGAGCGTGACGCAGATGTAGCTGACGATCGTGAACGGGTCGGCCTTCCGGCTCTTCGGCCGTCCGGCTCGCAACGCCTTCACTCGCCGCTTGCCCTGGCGACCGTCGTCGTCCAGCACGCTCTCTGCGTCGAGGTCCGTGATGGTCTGGGTGCGACCGGTGATCGTGGTGCTCACAGGATGCTGCTTTCTCGGTCGACGCGACGCTGTACGAGCACCGCTGCTGTGACGAACACGAATCCGACCACGGACTGGAACAGCCCGATCGCGGCGGTTGTGCCGAAGTCACCGATGGTTCGGAGGGAACGGAACACGTAGGTGTCGATCACATCCGTGGTGGGGAAGAGGGTGCCGTTGTCGCCCACGATCGCGTAGATGGTGGCGAAGTCTCCGAAGAAGATCCGGCCGATGCCCAACACGATCAGGATTCCCACCGTGGGAAGCAGGAGCGGCGTCGTCACCGAGAGGGCCATTCGTGCTCGACTCGCACCGTCGAGGGCCGCGGCTTCATACACTTCCTCCGGGATGGACGTGATGGCGGCGAGGAAGATCACGGAGGTGTACCCGCCGAGTTGCCAGACCTTGACGAACGTCAGGATCCACGGCCAAGCGCCCGGTTCCGTGTACCAGTTCACCTGGGGCAGATCGACGACACTCAGGAGGTTGTTCACGAGGCCGCCGCGGCCGCCTACTCCGGAGAGCACGACCTGCAGCATGATCGCGATGATGATCGGCGATACGAAGTACGGAAAGAAGATCGTCGACTGCATGAACCGGCGGTAGAAGTGCCCCCGGATCTCGTTCAGCATCAGCGCCAGCAGGAGGCCCGCAGCGAGGGAGGCGCCGAGGAAGAGCGTATTGAGGACCACGGTGTTGATGACGATCCGAGGGGCATCGCCGCTCGCCAGAAAATACTTGAAGTTGTCCAGGCCGTTCCAGGCGCTCCCGAAGATTCCCTGGCTGATGTTGAAGTCTTTGAAGGCGACGACCAGGCCGACCATCGGTCCGTAAGCGAAGACGAGGAACCACACCACGCCGGGAACGGCAAGCAACAGCAAGCCGAGAGTCCCACGGGATGTCGGTTTGCGCCGCTTCGGAACAGCGACGACAGCGCTTCGTTGCACAGGAGCTCCTCGATGATGTCCCACAAACGTTGTGGAACTAGTTTCATTATCGGGCAACATAAACCACCTTCCAAGTGGAAGTCAAGCAAACCTGTACCATCCCAGCATGGGATCGACCGACAATACCGGCCGCGGTCGTGCTGGCACCCGCGGGCCCGCCCGCGTGGGCGCGGTGAATCTGCGGGATGTCGCTGCGCACGCCGGCGTGTCCCCGGCGACGGCATCCCGCGTCTTCGGGGGCAGCACGAAAGTCCACGATGACACCCGCGCCAAAGTGCTCGCATCCGCCGAGGAGCTTGGGTACGTGGTGAATGGCTTGGCCCGGGCCATGCAGGGTCGCGGCCCGCGGACGATGGCGTTCGTCGTCCGAGCGATGATCGGCCCGACGTTCGCCTCACTCGCGGCCGGCGCAGAGCGCGTCGCCGCGGAGAACAACCATCTGCTCTTCATGTCGACCACTCATGGATTAATCGAACGCGAAGTCGATATCATCGCCACTCTTCGCGAACAGCGGGTGGGGGCCGTCTTGCTGGTCGGAACCACGGAGTCCGGCCCCGAATTCGACCGGCGAGTGCTCACGTATGCAAAGGACCTGGCCGATGTCGAGGCGCCCCTGATCCTGTGCGGGAGGCCGCCGGTCGCCGACCATCCCGAGCTCATCGCGGTCGACTACGACCACCGGGCCGGCGTCGGGATGGCCGTCGACGAACTCGTGAAACTCGGACACACCCGGATCGCGTATGTCGGCGAACCGCGAGGGATGACGACCGCAGATCTGCGACTCGACGGTTTCCTCTCCGGATTGGATCGCAACGGCATCGAGGTCGACCCGCGGCTGATCCGGACGACGGCCAACTACGAGGACGACGGCGCACGTGCGGTTGCGGAACTGATCACCGAGAACCTCGGTGCTACTGCGATCGTCTCGATGACGGACAACATCGCCGTCGGAGCCTATCGCGCAGCACGACAAGCAGGACTGCGTGTGCCCGAGGACCTCTCGGTGGTCGGCTTCGACGACGTTCCGATCGTCGGGGATCTGACCCCTGGCCTGACAACGGTGCACCCTCCGTTCTACGAGGTGGGCGTACGCGCCGCCGAAATCGCCCTGGGTTTGATCCCCGCTCGCAGCATCCTCCTCCAGCCCACGTTCGTTCGGCGCGGGTCGGCAGCTCCCCCATCGCAACCACGATCTTGATTTTCTCATTGAATGTAACTAGTTTCAGATAGACGATCCGAACACCGATCGCCGCTGGACCACGATCGATGAGGTTTTCAATGACGAGCGCATCCGTACTTCCGACCTCGAGCGCGGCCGAGGCGGTCGTGCCTAACCCAGTCTGCTTCGTTGTCGCCCTCGACCCGCCCGACCTCGCCGAGCATCTTTTCGGACGCGACCTGGAGTCGTTGAAGGTCCCCGGAGCCACCCGCCTCAACAGTCGGCCGATCTCGGCCTTCGACGACGATGAGTCCCGGGCCGCGCTTGCTCGCGCGGATGTGCTGATCACCGGGTGGGGCGCCCCCGCACTCAGTGATGATCATCTCAACGCCGCGCCGAACCTGAAGTTCGTGCTCCACGCCGGCGGTCAAGCCGGAGGGCTCCTGCCCCCCAGCGCTCGGGACCGCGGCATCCACGTTTCGAACGCCGGGTGGGTGAACGCTATCCCTGTGGCCGAGTTCACCCTGGCAATGATCATCCTGGCGAACAAGCAGGCGTTCCAGGCGCAACGGCTCTACCGGGACCGCCAGGGGTACATCGACCGCGAAGTCGAGTTCCCGGCAGCGGGGAACGTCGGCAAAACCATCGGCGTGGTCGGCGCGTCCCGGATCGGGCGGATCGTGATCGAACGACTCGGGGATCTCGATGTCGACGTCCTCGTCTACGACCCCTACCTATCATCCGCGGATGCCGCGAAGCTCGGCGGTCGCCAGGTCGGCCTTGTCGAGCTGATGGCCTCCAGCGACGTCGTGACCCTGCACCCGCCGCTGAATTCATCCACTGTCCACCTCATCGGCGCGACCGAGCTGTCGGCGATGCGCGATGGCGCAACCCTGATCAACACCTCGCGTGGGCTGGTCGTCGACCAAGGCGCCCTCGTGACCGAACTGCGTACCGGTCGAATCCAGGCGATCCTGGATGTGACCCATCCCGAAGTCCTGCCCGCGGACGATGAGCTCTACGCGCTGCCGAACGTTTTCTTGACTCCACACATCGCGGGGTCGATGGGAGCCGAGATCCGGCGCATGGGCGAGCAAGTCGGAAGCGAGCTGGAGCGGATCACCCGGGGCGAACCGCTCGCCTTTCCCGAGGCACTCCGTTGAACGTCCTGCACGCCATCACCACAGAGGCGCTCGGACCACGCCACGGAACGATCCTGGCGATCCCTGGGCTGGCAGAATCGGCCGAGTCCCTCGCGGTCACAGCAGCGCATTGGGCAAGCCGTGGTTTCTGCGTTCACGCGGTCGACCCGCGCGGCCACGGCCGATCCCCCAGATGGACACCGGAGCTTCTGAAGCTCCATCCGGGAGATGTGATCGCGGGCGAGCTCATCGAGACACTGGACGATCTCGTCGACCCGGGTGAGCCGCTGATCCTCTTCGGGCACTCCGCAGGGGGAAGTGCGGCAGCGGCCGTGGCGGCAGCTCGTCCCGATGTCGTCACCGCGGTCGTCCTCGAGGACCCGTTCTGGCGGCTTCCCGTCACCGCGCATCAAGACCGGGACGTTGCGGCTGGTGCGGCGTCGTGGCTGCGGCGGCAGCAGCGCCTCTCCGACGCGGAACGCCGACGCGAAGCCGCAGCCGTGCATCCATCCTGGCCGGCCGACGAACTGGCAGGTTGGTCGTCCTCCAAGGAGCAGATGGATGTGGCACTCGTCGAGAACGGCGACGTCATTCCGACACGCGGCTGGCCTACGCTCCTTCGCGACCTCGAGATCCGCGGCATCCCGGTGCTGATCCTCACCGGGACGCTGAAGATCGGCAATACGCCGAGCCACCGGGCGATCCAGCGGGAGCACGGGGCCGCGGTGGACGTTCTCGACGGAGCCAGTCATTTCGTCAGGCGGGATCAGCGCGAGATCTTCCATGCTCGCGTCGATCGGTTCCTCGACGAACTCGTGCGCTGAGCCCGCGGGTTCACGAAAGCGGTGGCGCGATTCGGGATCGCCGACGTACACTTATGAAACTAGTTCCACACCACATGGGAAACAAGGGAGTTAACCAATGTTCGCAAACCTCACCGGGTGGCACGCCCTGATCATCCTCGCTGTCGTCCTGCTCATCTTCGGCGCGGCCAAGCTGCCCGCCCTGGCCCGAAGTGTCGGCCAGTCGGTGAAGATCCTCCAGAAGGAGGTCCACAGCAAGGACAAGAGCGACACCGCGGTTCAGCCCGCGGTCGTCGCCGCCGGCGACGTGGCGCCAACAGGCGACTCCAGCGCCAACTGAGCACCATGCACAGCGCAGCTGCACCCGACCCAGAACGTCGGATGGGCCTCGGCGACCACATCTCGGAGTTGCGCCGCCGGCTCAGCCGTGCCGCTCTCGGCGTCGTAGCGGGAGCCGTCTTCGGATGGTTCGTCGCTGAACCCGTGCTCGGCCTGCTCCGGGGGCCGGTTCTCTCCTCCGCCCAGAGTCAGGACCGAGCGGTGGTGATGAACTTTCCGTCTATCTCAGCGGCGTTCGACCTTCGAGTGGAAATCGCCATCATTGTCGGGGTCGTCGCCTCAAGCCCGATCTGGCTCTATCAGTTGTTCGCATTCTTCGTACCGGCGCTGCACAAGAAGGAGAAGCGATACGTATACGGCTTCGTCTTGTCGGCGCTGCCGCTCTTCGCCTCCGGTTGCGCGGCCGGTATCTGGGTGATGCCACACATCGTCCAACTGATGACGGGTTTCGCGCCCCAATTCACGGCTTCGTACCTCGACGCGAGTGCCTACTTCGATTTCGTGCTCAAGCTGGCCTTGATCACCGGAGTGGCGTTCGTCCTGCCGCTGTTCGTGGTGGTGCTGAACTTCGCGGGCGTCGTATCCGGTCGTGCTGTCACGCACGCCTGGCGTTGGGCTCTCATCGGGATCTGCCTGTTCACCGCCATCGCCACCCCCGCAGCCGACGTCCTATCGATGCTGCTACTGGCAGCTCCGATGATTGCGCTGTACGTGGCCGCGTGCGGGGTGAGCCTGTTGAACGACCGGCGGCGCCAGCGGCGCCTTGACGCCGTCCTTCAGCCGGCCCTGACCACGAACTCGTAGGGACATCATGCTCGGTCTCACCTTCGACAAACTGGTGATCATCGCTGTGATCGCCGCTTTCCTCCTCGGGCCGCAACGGCTGCCCGCCGCGGCCGCAGGCCTCGGCCGCTTCGTACGAACTCTCAAAAACCTCGCGCAGGACACAACGGGTCGAATCCGAGAGGAGGTGGGCCCGGAGTTCGACGATATCGATTGGGCGAGGTTCGACCCCCGACAGTACGACCCCCGCCGCATCATCCGCGACGCCCTGACGAGCGACGAGGAGCCGGCCGACGCATCCGGCGGTGACGCTACGGCGCCTCCGCGGGCGGAGCCGCCACCTGCCTCCTCCAGTCAGGACGGCATCCCAGCACAGCGCGGAACGCCGCCGCAGTCCGAATGAGGCATGCCTTGATCCTGTCCGGACCCGGACGCCACGATCACCACTTTCCGAGGGATACTCGAGTGGCAGCAGATCCTCGGCGGGCAGTGGATGCGCGGCCACAGCTTCCACCCGGATTACGGACCCGTTGACGTCGCTATCGATCGAGAGGCGACGTCCTTCGTCCACGAGCTCTCCGGCTTCACCGTCGACGGGACGGTCTTGCTCCGCCCCCGGCTCGGGGAACGAATCCGCGAGCGAGAGCCGCCCCAGCAGCGTGCGCCCAGCGAATCGAGTCATCGCCAACGACCAGCGCGACCAGATTGCTTGCCCCTCGCGCGACCGCCTGCGCCTGGACGTTGGTGCTGTACTTGAGGGTCCGCGCAGAAGCGAGCACACGCTCGTACAGTTCGGCGTTCACCCGGCGTGAGCTTCCGTTGAGTGCGCGGGATGCCGTCGCAAGCGAAACGCCGGCGTGCGCTGCCACTTCGGAAAGTGTGGATACGTTCTAGCTCACGATCCTAAGATTGCGTTGGCGGTCATCGGCGTCCGACAGAGCCGGGGCGAGACCCGGCTTCGGCGTGAGCTTTGATCTTGGCGAACATGTCCTCGAGGAGGAACCGCACATCCACGTGGTCGGCGACCCGGACCGATTTCCCTTCGACGGCGACGTTCGTCATCCGGGCCTGCTCATCGAACACCCGCGCAGGTCGATCTCGCCAGACAGCGCCGAGCGGGTTCAGCACCACGCTCACCGCCGGCGAGTCGCCAAGCGAGCGGTATTCGATCTCCGGATCTTCATGCTCTGCGTTGAACTCCTTGAGTTGCCGGACCAGATATGAGCCGAGCTCGCCGTGGGGAGCCACCTTCTCTTCGAGTTCGGCGTAGCCGACCGAGACCATGCGGTACACGTTCATCGGAATCTGCCAGACACGCAGCCGAGAGCGGAAGACGAGGTTCGCCGCGGCGATGTCGTTGGACAGGTTGAACTCGCCGTGCTCGGCTCCGACGATGTCGTCGTACGGGGTGCCACCGATCCACACAACGGTCAACTCCGAGTTATCCGCGATCGTCGGGTCGAGCAGAAGGGCAGAGGCCATATCCGTCAACGGTCCCAAGAAGATCACGAACAGGGGTCCCGGGCGACGAGCCTCCTCGACGATGAAGCGTGCACCTTCGGAGTCCTGAGGAGTGGCAGCGTCTATCATTGCGCGTTCCGCCCCGTTGACCACAATCACGTCGTCGGCGAGATGGAGCAGGCTCAGGATCATGTCGATCTCCTCTCGACTCTCCTCCAGACTCCGTAACGTGCGGTGCTCTCCGAAGTGCGCAGCGATGATCCCCTCGACCGTGATCGACGGCGAGAGAAGAGCATGGACGATGGCGAATTGGTCGTCAGCCTCGTTCTTGGCGTCCGTGTCAATGATCAGGCGGCGCTTCATCGGTCTCCCTCACTTCGTCGTCGAATGCGCCGCCACTCTTGGCAGGAGCGGAGGTGCGGGACTGAACTCTATCGGCCGTCTCACAATCTCACCCATTTCGCCACAGCTCCCGCAGCTCCGGGTCAGTGCACCTTGACGGTGAGTTGCCTACTCGTGGTGGAGCCGGCCGCGTTGGCGAACGTCACCGTGTAGGTGTGGGTCCCTGGGGCTGCCCCCGTGACGACGACCGACGCGTGCTGGGCGCCCGGCGTGGCGGCCGTCAGGCTGCCCGAGCCGATCACCGTGCTCCCCTCCCGGAACGTGTAGGAGCTCGCGTTCGTCCCCCACCACAGATCCGCCGAGAGAGTGAACGAGCCGTCTGCACGCTGGGCGCTCGCGGAGAGCACGGGTGTGCCGGGCGACGCATCCGTCACCTTCACCGTGAGCGGCTGGGTCGCCGTCGTGCCCTTCGAGTTCTCCAGTTCGCCGGTGAACGTGTAGGTGCCGTTTGTGAGGCCGTCGATGTGCACGACCGCCTGCTGGCCGAGCGGCGACATCATCTTCAGGCGCACCGACTTCACCAGCGTGCCGTCCTGGTAGAGCTTGAGCAGCTGGCCGTTGACGCCCCACCACAGGTTCATCGTGACGTCGAACGTGCCGTCCTTCAGGCCGTTGTCCCACCCGTCGTTCGACGAGAGCACCGCCTTGCCCGGAGCCGAGGTCGCACCATCGTTCGACACCACTTCCGGCATCGTCACCGGGTTCGAGGCCGCGGAGGGCGAACCTTCGCCGAGCTGGTTGACGCCCGTCACGGTGTAGGTGTGCGTCGAGCCGAGGTCGAGGCCCGTGATGGTGCACGAGGTCTTCGAGGTCGTGCACACCGGGGTGCCGGCATCCCCGTCGTACACCCGGTACCCGGTGAACCCGAGGCCCGCCGGCGACGACGCGGCCCACGAGACCCTGATCGACGTGTCGCCGGTGGCGACAGCCTTCACGTCCGCGGGAGCCGCGGGCTTGGTGACGTCGGCTACGGCAAGCCACGAGATGACGGGCTTCTCGCTTCCCGCGCCCTCGTTGGTGACGACGTAGTCCACAGTGGCCGGCGCATCCAGCGTGAAGGTGAGGTCCGCCGTGAGCGGCGTGTTCGTGCCCGACAGCGGGATGCTCCCCTTTGCGAGCTCCGTCCCGTTCACCGACACCGTCTGGTACATCGACCGGGACAGGTTCCACCATTCGGTGAAGCCGCCGGTGAGCGTGTACGTGCCGGCCTCCAGCGGCAGGTGATAGGTCAGGCGGGTCGTGTTCTGGTACAGCCCCGTTGAGGACTTGTCGTTGATATCGGTCGTCGACTTCGTCACCATCCCGTTGGGGTCGTAGCCCCACTGGTCGGCAGCCGGCTGCGCCTGGTCGACGGTGCCATTGAGGAGGGTCGGGACCGACTGCTTCACCGCGGCGTACTCCGGCGAGGCGACGCCGTTCGTGCCTGCGTCGATGAAGTACACGAGACCCTGGGGGATCACCTCGTACGAGGCGACCACAGGCACCTTGTCGGCGCCGATCGTCCCCGAGACGGAGAGCTTGCCGTACAGGGAGCGCTGCTGGGCGACGGACGCGTCATCCCAGGTGACCGCCGTGTCCGCGCCGCCGACCTTCACCGTGTCGGGCAGCGCATCCTTCAGGCCAAGCGTCCCCTGCACGCCGAGGTCGCGCGGGAGCGTCTGGACGTAGGCGAGCGCGAGCCGGGCGTTGTAACCGCTCGTTCCGTTCGTGCCGAACTCCAGGTCGACGACGGCTGGCGCGTCCAGCGTAATGCGCTGGGCGATCGGGGTCGCCGTCCCAGTGGAGGACGCCGTCACCGTCGTGGCCGTTCCTCCGTGGACGCCCACCTTCGAGTAGATGTTCGTCGTCAGGCCGGCGCGCGGTGCCTGCACACCCACCACGTTGTAGCTGCCAGCGGGCAGGCTGAGGTGGTACGTGACCGGCTTGCTGAAGTCGGCGCCGACGTAGGAGGAGCCCCAGTCGGTCGGTGTGCCGGCGGCGACGGTGGTCGCTGCCGTGGAGTAGCCCCATGTGGAGCCCGCGGTCGTGCCGTCCCATTTCTGGTCGGCGACGGCGTTCTGCAGGTACGGATCGAGTCCTGCGACCGCTGCGTACGCCGACGGCGCGGTGGACGTCGATGCGCCGGAGTCGATGAAGTATGCGAGGTTCGCGGGCACCATCAGAATGACGACACTGAAGCGCTGGTACACGCCGGCAGAGGTCTTGTCCGTCGTGCGTCCCGTCGCCGTGAAGCTCCCGAGCTCGGCGGTCGACGCGACGCTCGCGAGGGATGCGGCATCCCACGTCACCGCCACCCTCGAACCGTCGATCGACACGGTCTTCGGCAACGAGCGGCCGGCTGTCGTGACAGCGGTCATACCGAGATCGCGCACGTCCGTGCTGACATCCTTTGGAACGAGTGCGTCGATCGCGGTCGTCAGCCGGGCACTGATCGCAGCGGCGCCCTCGGCGTCGAGGCCGAAGGCCGACGGGTCGGCGACGGCGGCTCGGGCATCCGTCAGCACCGCGCTCACGCGGGACCACGAGTCCGTGCTCCAGTCGTCCGCATTGAGCGCGTCGCCCTTCGCGACCGCAGCGGCGAGGGCCGTCGTGTCGACCTTCGCCGATTCCGCATTCGCGGTGATGACGCCCACCGCGTCCACGTTGATGGGGCTGGCGTTGGCGGTCGAGAACACCACGGTGTGTGTGCCGTTCTTCAGGCCGCGCAACTCGAACGCGGTGCGCTCACTTCCGGAGGCGACGGTCGGCGCGTTCGCGACGACCTGCTTCCCGTCCACGGTGACGTTCAGCGTCGGCTTACCGGTGTTCGTGCCGATGATGTCCAGTCCGGTGCCGGTGAAGGTGTAGGTCATCGAGGCGCCCTGGCGCGTGCTGTTCGACGCGGTGCGCTGGTACTCGAACATGCCCTGGCCGTTGATGTTGCTCCAGCCGCTGTCGAACTGCAGGACCGGCGTGGAGCGGTTGGCCCAGCTGGTCTGGTGCATGCCGTCGATGAGCTGCGTGTAGTACTGCGTGTAGCCGGGAACGGTCGTCACCTTCAGGTTGTCGAAGTCGACGAAGGTGAAGCTCGATCCGAGTTGGATGCGGCCGGTCGCCTGGGGCGACGCATCCGTGTACGTGGTGATCTGCTTGCCGTTGATGGATGCGCTGTAGACGGACCCCGCGACGGTCACCGCCAGGTTGTTCCACACCCCGGCGCCCGCCTTGAACGCGACGCCTGCGTCGCCCGCCACGGTGCCGCTGGAGACGGTCGTGCCGAAGCGCGCGAAAGTCCAGGCGCCGGTCGGGTCGACCTTCAGTTCGGCGGCCGAGACGCTCTGCGCGTTCGCCGTGCCGCCCTGTTCCCGGGCGCCGATGGTTGCGTACTGGCCCGAGGCCGTCGCCTCGAACTGCACGTCGGACGACACGGTGTAGTCGGCCCAACGACTGTCGCCGATCGTGGTCTTCGGGTCGCCGGCGTTCCAGGCGCTGCCGGCCATGCCGGGGCCGACCTGCTGCCGCAGCACGCGACCGTGCACCGAGTCGCTCGTCGCGACGGACTCGAACGCGCCGTTCGTGTCGTTCGTGTAGCGCGGAGTGGCCCCGTTGTCGGCTGTCGACACACCCGGCGTTCCGGCCGGCTTCGCCTTGGCGCCTCGGCTGTCGAGGTAGGACTCGCCGCTGTCGACGAGCGTGCCCGTCGCGGAGTCGTACGTCGTGACGTTCCCCTCGTTCGCGTAGTCGAAGTCGTCGGCGTAGAGGTAGGCGTCGTCGGTCACGCCGTTCGTGTTGCCCGACGAGTCCGTGTCGAGCACGTCACGACCACCGTCTGCGGCCGTGTACTCGGTGGAGGTCGGCAGCGTGTTGCCGTAGCCCGCCTTCGGCGTCGGGGAGCCGTCGGCCGCCTTCGTGGCGTGGTCGAGCGTCGTCGCGGTCAGCGTGGACCACGGCTTCACCGTGAACGTGTACGACCCATCGTCGGCCGGCGAGATCTCGTCGACCGGCTTCAGGTAGTTCGCGTCGTAGGCCTGGCCGGCATCCGCCGCCCGCGTCTCCCACAGCTCCATCGTCTTGTCGTCGCCGAGGTTCAGCCCGTTGGCCGCGATCTTGTAGGTGCGCGTGTACTTGCTGTCGTTGACGATGACCGTCGAGAAGTCGGAGGCATCCGGAGCCGCGAGGGTCGTGTACGAGGCCCCGCCCGTGCGGGCGCCGCTCGGCGGGTTGCCCGTGCCGAGCTGGCTGGCCGACGCCTGCGGGATCGCCCGCCAGACGCCGGCGGTGTTGTCCGAGTTCTCCCACCCGAGCTTCGCGAACTGCGTGAACTGGGCGAGGACGTCCAGGCCGCCGTCGTAGTACGTCCAGCCCGACCACGGGTCGCGGGCGCTCACGAGCTCCTTCGAGGAGTACTGCATGCCGTCGTAGAACGACCCGATCGCGGGCTGGAAGATGCTGAAGGTGCGGTTGGCCGCGGCGAACCCTGTCGTGATCCAGTTGCCCATCTCGAGCGCGCTGTTGCCGCCGCCGAACTGCGTGCCGTTGCCGCCTGCTTCGTCGCTCGCGTTGTTGTTGGGCCGGTCTGCGGAGTTCGAGAAGGTGGACTGGCCCTCGGAGTTCCACACCTCCTTGTCGAACTGCTGCGCGAGCTTCTTCAGGTTGCCGTTGGAGTCGTCCGCGCTGCTGTAGTGGAAGCCGACCACGTCGACCGCGTTGCGCAGCGCCGGGTCCGTCGCCGTCATCGCGTTGCCGAACGACACAGGCGGGGTGCCCACCGTGTCGGCCGCGATGGTCTTGATGCTGTGGAACAGCTGCGCCTCCCCGGCGCTCGCGAATCCGTTGTTGGGGTCGCCGGCCGTCGCGCCCTCATAACCCTTGGTGTCGTTGCGCAGCCAGCCCGAGAACGACTCGTACAGCGAGGTGTTCGGGGTGCTGGTCTCGTTCGTGTCGGGGTTGATCGAGTCGACCATGATGCCGTACTCGCGGTAGGCGGCGAGGACAGTGTTCTTGAACCAGATGTACTGGTCGGCATCGGTCGCCACCCACGTCGGGCGGCTCCAGCGCAGGAGGCTGACGTGCACGGTGCCCGCGGCGACCTTCTGGGCGTCGGCCGCGAGCTGGAACCCCGGCTCCCGCTGCACGTTCGGGTACTCGGCGCGGGTGCGCATCGTCGCGGCCTCGGGGCCGGTGGAGGTGTTGCGGTCGTTGCCCATCTCGATCTTGACGGTGTTCATGATCGGGTTGGACCCGCCGAAGAGCGTCTGGATGAGCTGCCAGTACGTGTCCGGATGCTGCGACTTGTAGTCCATCAGCAGCGAGCTGGTCGAGTTGCCCGAGAGCAGGCCGAAGCCCTTGAAGGTGAGTCCGTTGACATTCTTGGCGGCTGTGGCGACGTCTGCGCCGTTCACCGTGACGGCGACGGGATCGGTCACCGCTGCCTGCGCGATAGCCGGGAAGCCGACGGATGATGCGACCACCGCGGCGCTCACCACAACGGTCAGGACGGCCCCGCGGACCTTCCGGCTGGACCTGGCGCGGAGCGTCATCGCCTCCGACATCTGTGTCTCCGTTCTCCGCCTCCACGATGAGGCGATCTCCTTCTGCGGGTGTCATCCTCCAACGCGGTGGACCGGCGCGACATCGAATCGAACACAAACGATCTGAATCGCAGTGATTCGCACCTATCCGCTCTGTTCCGGACATTTCCGCGGTAACGTGGCGCCCCATGAAGGACACCTCCGATCCGCCGGCTTTCGCCGTGTCGCGGCGCGAACGCATCCTCGACGAGCTGCGGCGCTCCGGGTCCGTCCGGGTCTCCGATCTCGCGCGCCAGCTCGACGTCGCCGAGCTCACCATCCGGCGGGACATCGGCCACCTCGCCGACCGCGGTCTCCTCACGCGCGTCCACGGCGGGGCGACCCTGCGCAGCCGGCTCGACACGACGGTCCCGGTCGGCGGGTCGACGGATGCGCCCGTTCGGTTCCGCGTCGGGATGGTCGTGCCCTCCCTCAGCTACTACTGGCCGCAGATCATCGTGGGCGCCCGGTCGGCAGCGACGGAGCAGGGCGTCCAGCTGGTGCTGCGCGGCGCGAGCTACTCCGTCGACGACCAGCGACGGCAGATCGCCACCCTCGTGCAGTCCGGAACCCTCCACGGCCTGATCGCCGCGCCCGAGACCCTCGGCGCGGATGGCCGGGCGCTCCTCGGCTGGCTCGAATCGCTCCCGATCCCGGTGGTGCTCGCCGAGCGTCGCGCGCCGTCCTCGCTCGCGGTCACGAGCCTGGAGTGGGTCACCACCGACCACGTCTTCGGCGGGTCGCTCGCCGTCGGCCACCTCGCGAGCCTCGGTCACCGGCGCGTCGGCATCCTCACCTCGACCGGGTCGCCCACCTCATGGCAGCTGCGTCGCGGCTGGGACAGGGCGATCGGCGAACTCGGGCTCGAGTGCGCGGTCGACGTCGCCGCAACGCTGGAGGAGATGGATGTCGACGCCCGGCAGGTCTACATCGCCCGGCTGCTGGAGCGCTGCCGAGAGACATCGACGACGGCGCTCTTCGTGCACTCCGACCCGCAGGCCGTGCTGCTGCAGCAGCACGCGCTCGATCACGGCTGGTCGATTCCCGACGACCTCGCGATCATCGCGTACGACGACGAGGTCGCGCCGAGCGCCGAGCCGCCCATCACGGCGCTGCACCCGCCGCGTCAGCACGTCGGACGGCTCGTGGTGGAGACGATGGTGGCGCGCCTGACGGAGGGCGCCCGACGTCCGGTGCAGCGCACGTACGTGCTGCCCGAGCTGAACGCCCGCGCGTCGACGCGGGCGCCGGTGCCGCTGACGGCCTCCGCTGTCACAGCGCCGGCGCCGGGGTTCAGCGTCGCGCGAGCAACTGCGCCATGAGCTCGAGCTGTGCCGGGTCTTCCAGCGCCGAGCCGACGGCCGCGACCCGAACGCCCGCGGCGAGGTAGTCGCCGACGTTGGCGGCGTTCAGACCGCCGGTCGCGACGAAACGGACCTGCGGGAACGGTCCTCGGATGTGAGCGAACCACCCCGGTCCCAGCCAGGTCGCCGGGAACGCCTTGAGCCAGGTGAGGCCGAGGGCGAGCGCCGCCTGCACCTCGCTGGGCGTCGCCACGCCGGGCAGGATCGGGATGCCGCGCTCCTGCGCCGCGCGCACCACGGCGGGGTCGAGGCCCGGCGACACGACGTAGCGCGCACCGGCGGCGGCCGCCGCATCCAGCTGCTCCACCGTGAGGATCGTGCCGGCGCCGACGACCTTGCCGCGTTCTTCGCCGAGGCGCACGACCGCGCGGAGCGCCTCGTCGTCGGCAGCGGTCTGCAGCGGCACCTCGACGGCGTCGATGCCGAGATCCCACGCCGTCGTGGACAGCGCCACCGAGCGTTCCACTCCCATCCCGCGCAGGATCGCCATGAGCGGTGCCTGGGCGAAGGTCTCCTCGAACCAGTCGGTCATTCCTGTTCCTCCTCTTCGACCCAGTCGCTCGTGGTGGCGAGGACCAGGGCCGCACGGGCATGCCCCGCGCGCAGTCGTCGGTCGATGGATGAGTGCCCTTCGGACAGATCGTCGAGCAGGGCCGCGAGGTAGCCGCCGGCGAAGGCGTCGCCCGCCCCGACCTCCTCGACGACCTCGATCCGCAGCGCCGGTTCGAACACGGCATCGTGGCCCGCGAACGTCGTCGCACCGTGCGCGCCGTCCTTCACGACGAGCTCTCCGACGTCGGGCAGGAGCGCGCGCACCTCGGCGGGCGTGGCCGTTCCCCACAGTCGCTCTGCCTCGTCGCGTCCGACGAACACGAGGTCCGAATGCGCCGCGATCGGCTCCAGAACCGCACCGGCGGTCTCGGCATCCCACAGCGTGGGCCGGTGGTTCACGTCGAAGCTGACGAGTACTCCGGCCTCGCGCGCACGGAGCATGAGGCGGTCGAGGAACTCCGCGGCGGATGGCGAGATGATCGCCGTGATGCCCGACACATGCAGCACACCGACGCCGTCGAACTCGACGGCGTCGGCGTCGGCCGCGCTGAGGAAAGACGCCGCCGACCCGCTGCGGTAATAGTGCACGCCGTGGCCGGGGTCCTTGACGTAGAGTCCGGTCGGATGAGCCGCATCCCGGACCACCTTCGATACGTCGATGCCTCGAGCGGCGAGGCGGTGAAGGATACGGTCGCCCAGCGGATCCGCACCCAGCCGGCTGAACCACGCCGCGGGGTGCCCGAGGGCGGCGACGTGGCCCGCGACATTCGATTCCGCACCGCCCGCGTCGACCCGGAAGGCGTCGGCAGCGTGCAGACGTTCAGCCGCGCGCGGCGCGACCATCGCCATCGTCTCGCCGGCGGCGAGCAGCATCCCGTTCACGCGAGGTCGGTCACTGGCGCAGCATCCATGTCGTCGAACGTCTGGTTCTCGCCCGCCATCGCCCATACGAACGAGTATGCAGCCGTGCCGACGCCCGAGTGCAGCGACCAGCTCGGCGAGATGATCGCCTGCCGGTCGGCCACGACGAGATGACGGGTCTCCTCGCGCTCACCGAGGAGGTGGATGACGCGCGCCTCCTCCGGCACGGCGAAGTACAGGTAGCACTCGGTGCGACGATCGTGCGTGTGAGCGGGCATCGTGTTCCACATGGAGCCCGGGTGCAGCTGCGTCACGCCCATGACGATCTGGCAGCTCGCGATGCCGTTCTCGTGGATGTACTGGTTGAGAGTGCGACGGTTGCTCGTCACCTGGTCGCCGAGCTCGCGCACGTTGCCCTCGCCAGGCGAGACCAGCGCGGCCGGGTGGCTCGTGTGCGCGGGAGCCGAGAAGAGGTAGAACTGCGCCGCGTCGCCGGCGAACGACACCTCACGGATGCCGCGGCCGAGGTAGAGGCACGCGCCGTTCACCATCTCGTATCCCTCGCCGTCCGCCGTGACCGTTCCGGTGCCGCCGACGTTCACGATGCCCAGCTCGCGGTGCTCGAGGAAGTAGTCGCTGCGGATCTCGGGGTAGCCTCCGAGCTCCAGCACGCCCCCGGCCGGGGTCGCGCCGCCGAGCACGATGCGGTCGTGGTGCGTGTAGGTGAGGCGGATCTCGCCCGGGACGAACACCTCGGGGATGAGGTATGTCTCACGCAGCTGCTGCGTCGTCATGCCCGGGATCTGGGCAGGGTTGGTCGCGTAGCGCTGCTCGATGGGGGTGGCCATGATGCTCCTGTTCGGATGTCGGCGGATGGTGTTCGGGTTCGAGGGTGTCGGCGGCTCAGCGGACGAGCCAGCCGCCGTCGACCGGCACGATGGCGCCGGTGACGTAGGCCGCGGCGTCCGAGGCGAGGAAGACGAAGACGCCCTGGAGGTCGGCCGCCGTGCCCCAGCGTCCGGCCGGGATGCGGGAGACGATGGACGCCTCGCGTTCCGCATCGGCGCGCAGGGCCGCGGTGTTGTCGGTCGCCATATAGCCGGGCGCGACGGCGTTGACGGTGATGCCGGAGGCCGCCCACTCGTTGGCGAGGGCCTTCGTGAGTCCGGCGACCGCGTGCTTGGACGCCGTGTAGGCGGGGACGAAGACGCCTCCCTGGAAGGACAGCATCGACGCGACGTTGATGATGCGGCCGCTCCCCTGCGCGATCATGTGGCGACCGGCGGCCTGCGAGAGGTGGAACACAGCGTCCAGGTTGACCGTGAGCACATCGTCCCAGTCACCGGCCGGGTACTCCGCCGCCGGGGCGCGGCGGATCGTGCCGGCGTTGTTGACGAGGATGTCGAGGCCGCCGAGCTCGGCGACGGCCTCGCTGACGGCGTCCGCAAGCTCCTGAGGGCTCGCGGAGGCGAAGTCGCGGCGGATCGGGTGGACGCGGCGACCGAGCGCGCGGATGCGGTCGGCCGTCCCGGACGCGTCGCCCCGGTCGAGGAGCGCCACATCGGCGCCGGCTTCGGCGAGCGCGATCGCGGCGCCCTGGCCGATCCCGCGGCTCGAGCCGCTCACGAGGGCGACCTTCCCGTCCAGGCGGAACGAATCGAGGATCATGCGTGGACCTCCTGCGGGGTGCCGGTCGTCGAGGGAGTGAGGGGGGACACGAAGCGGGTGGTGAGCTCTCCGATCCGGGAGATGCGCACGGTGACGGCGTCGCCGTCCGCGAGCGGCCGATGCGCCTCCTGCGCCTCGGGGAGCTTCTGCGGTGTCCCCGTCGAGACGACATCGCCCGGCTCCAGGGTCAGCACCTGGCTCAGGTGGTGGATGACGAACGCCACGCTGAAGATCGTGGTCGAGGTCGACTGCGAGACGGTGACGACCCCGTCGCGGACCACCTCGACGAGCAGATCCTGCGGATCGGGCACCTCGTCGGGCGTGACGACCCACGGGCCGAGTGGCGCGAACCCGTCCGAGCACTTGCCGAGAGCCCACTGACTCTGCCGCCGCTGCCATGCCCGGTCGGACACGTCGTTGAGGATCGTGTAGCCGCCGACGTGGCTCAGCGCGTCGTCGATCGAGACGCGCTGGGCTCGGCGCCCGATGACGATCGCGACCTCGCCCTCGTAGTCGACGTCGGTGGCACCGGGCGGGATGGCGACCGCGTCGTCGGGACCGGCGAGGGTGTTCGACGTCTTGACGAAGACGTCCGGCCACTCCGGATCGTTCGCCGTCGGGTCGACGCCGTCGGGCACGTGCCCGCGGTAGTTGTAGCCCAGGCACAGGATCTTGCCCGGCGTCACCGGCGCGGCGAGCGCCACACTCTCGAGTGCCGGCAGGGTCGCCGCATCCGTCGTCTCGACCGCCGCACGCACCTCCGCGAGCAGGGATTCGTCCGCGAGGATCTGCTCGACGCGCGGCGTGACCGCGGAGAGGTCGAGCAGGCGATCGCCGCCGGGGCTCGAGACGACGACAGCGGGTCGATCGCCGCTCGCCTCTCGGTAGGTTACGAGGCGCATGACGGCTCCCGCTCCGAACGTGCCGGGCTCACCAGTAGAGCCGCCACTCAGGATCGACGGTGCGCATCAGCGCCTCCAGGTAGAAGTAGTCCCCCCAGAGGGTGCCCTCGTCGACGCCGTGGTCGCCGGGGAGGTTGTAGACGCCGTGCAGGATGAGAGCGTCGGACACATCATCCGCCGGCGTGTAGTTCTCGATCAGCGAGGCGAGGATGCGGTCCGCGGCTTCGGTCGCACGCGCGGCAGCCTCGGGGTCGTCCTCGGCGATGGCGAGCTCGCGGAGCCCCGACACGGCGATGGCTGCGGCCGAGCTGTCGCGCGGGGCGTCGCTGCCGTCCGTGTACACGAGGTCCCAGTACGCGACATCGTCGGCGGGAAGGTGCGCGAGGAAGTACGCGGCGCAGCGGCGCGACGCCTCGAGGAACCGCTCGTCGCCCGTGGCGCGGAAGTTGAGGGCGAAGCCGTAGATGCCCCACGCCTGTCCGCGCGCCCAGCACGAGTCGTCGTGCGCTCCCTGCTCTGTCGCACCTCGGAGCGGCTCGCCGGTCTCGACATCCCAGTAGAACGTGTGGAAGGTCGAATCGTCCGGCCGCAGGATGTGGTCGCGCAGCTGCAGCGTGTGCCGCCGGACCGCGTCGGCGTAGCGCTCGTCGCCCGTCTGCTCGTGGGCCCAGGTCAGCAGCGGCATGTTCATCAGGCTGTCGATGATCGTGCGGCCGGCCTGGCGCGGGTCGGAGAGGTCGCCCCACGCCTGCACGATGCCGGCCGGCTCCAGGAAGCGGGTCATCAGGTGGTCGGCTGCGGCCAGCGCGGCCTGACGCGCATCCTCATCCCCCGTGAGGCGCCACGCGGCGACGCACGAGAGGCTGTACAGGAAGCCGAGATCGTGGGTGTCGAGGTCCTGGCCCTCGTTGACGCGGCGCTCGAAGTCGCGGGTGTGTCGCAGCGCGGCTTCCCTGAACGCGTCGTCTCCTGTGGCCTCCCACGCGATCCACTGCATGCCCGGTACGAAGCTCGTCGTCCAGCCGTGGTTGCCGCCCTCGGGGATGTCGCGCAACGCCGGACGAGGCGGATAGACGCCGTCAGCCGTCGTGTCGTCGGGGTAGCCGGCACCGAATTTCTCGACGTTGCGACGGGTCGTCGCGATCGCGGTCTCGAGTGCCGCGCGGGCTTCGGTCTGGATCGCGCCGGTGTGTCCCGGCGCGGAGGAGAGAGAGGTCATGCGTGGCAGTCCTTGTCGATTCATCAGAGGTCAGTCGGTCACCGGCACGGCGGCCGGAAGCACAGGGCGCAGCGTGTAACGGCAGTTGGCCCAGATCAGGTAGAGCGCGGCAGCGGCGGTCACTCCGGCGGCGATCGCCGGAAGGTTCACGAACAGGGCGATCTGCACGGCCCCGATCAGCAGCGACACGAGGCTGAGGTGCCAGCGCCGCACGCCGAGGAGGACGGCCGCGCGGAGCACATCCCGCAGCCGGGCGATGGGAACCTCCGCGATCGCGACCAGCGAGAGCATCGCCGCCGCCAGCGCAAGCACGCTCAGCATGAGGAGCAGCGGAACGACGACGACCCCGACTGCCGACGACGCGAGCGCGCGCACATCACCGAGCAGCACGACAAGGAGCGCAGCCGTTGCCGCACCGATCGCCAGCGCCTTGCGCCACGTCGCCTTATAGCCGCGGAGGAACGCCCGCACCGGTCCGGCGCCGTTCTGCCCGTGCTCACGGAACACCGTGAACGCCGCACTGCAGCCGGGGGCGGCGAGCGCTGCGGTCGCCGCGAGGTAGGGCCATGTCTCAGCCGGATTGGTACCGATGAGCAGCACGAGCAGCGGCAGGCACGCGAGCGCGAGCATCAGGTTGGTGGCGAGGCCGAGGTAGACGACGTCGAAGATGGTGGAGGCTGCGCCGTGGGAGATCCGTCGCATGGCGCTCAGCCCTTCAATCCGCTGGTCGCGATGCCCTCGACGAAGTACTTCTGCCCGAAAAGGAACACGATCCCGATCGGCACGACGGAGATCACGAGGCCCGCGAACATCAGGCCGTAGTTCGCGGCGTACTGGTTGCTCACGAACGTCTGCAGCCCGAGCTGCAGGGTCCACAGATCCGGGTTCCGCAGGTAGATGAGCGGACCGAGATAGTCGTTCCACACCGTGACGAACGTGAGGAGCGTGAGGCTCGCCATCGCCGGAACCGACAGCGGCACCATGATGCGCCACCAGATGCCGTACTCGCTGAGGCCGTCGATGCGGGCCGCCTCCGAGAGCTCTTCGGGGATCGTCTCGTAGTACTGCTTCATCAGGAACACGCCGAAGGCGCTGAACGCCTGGAGCAGGATGATGGCCCACAGCGTGTTCGCGAGGTGCATCTTCGAGAGCATGATGAACTGCGGGATCATGTACGACTGCCACGGCACCGCAATGGTCGCGATGTATGCCAGGAAAAGCGCATCACGACCCCGGAATTTGATGCGCGCGAACCCGTAGGCGGCGAACGAGCCGGTGAAGACCTGGAGGATCGTCACGGCGACCGCGAGCACGAGCGTGTTCCGGATCCAGACGATGATGTTCGAGTGGGTCCAGATGTTGACGTAGTTGCTCCAGTCCCACGTCTGCGGAAGCCACTTCACCGGGACCGAGAAGACATCGTTGTTGGGCTTGAGCGAGCTCGACACCATCCAGAAGAACGGGACGAGGAGCGCGCATGCGGCGATGACGAGCACCACATAGCCGACGACGCGGCCGACGCGGTGCAGGCGGCTCCGTGGTGCGCGGGTGTCGCGCTGGGGCGGGCGCTCGGCGAGCTCCTGAAGGCTCCGCTGGAGCGTTTCGGGTTCGGTGATCGCGCTCATCAGGCACTCCGTCGCTTGTTGATGAGGAACTGGATGATCGTCACGACGATGCAGATGAAGAACAGGACGATGGATGCTGCCGAGGCATAGCCGAACTGGTTCTGCACGAACGCGGTCTGGTAGATGAACTGCGAGAGCACGAGGGTCGCGTTGCCCGGACCACCGTTCGTCATGACGAGGATCAGGTCGAAGACCTTGAACGAGTTGATCGTGAGCATGACCGTCACGAAGAAGGTGGTCGGCCGCAGACACGGCATGGTCACATTCCAGAACCGCTGCCAGACGCTCGCGCCGTCGACGCGGGCCGCCTCGTGCAGTTCGCGGGGCACCGTCTGCAGGCCCGCGAGGAACAGGATCATGTAGTAGCCCATGTCGCGCCAGGTGCTGACGATGACCGTGGCGGGGAGAGCCCACGTCGTGGACTGCAGCCAGGTCGGCGGGTTCGCGATGCCGATGAGGTGGAGGAGCTGATTGATCGGGCCGTACTGCGGGCTGAACAACAGGTTCCAGACCACCGCGATGGCGACGATCGACGTGATGTACGGGAAGAAGGCGGCCGTGCGGAAGAAGGCGACACCGCGCAGCTTGGTGTTCAGCAGCAGAGCCAGTCCCAACGAGACGACGAACGTCAGCGGGATGTGCAGGATCGCATAGTAGAAGGTGTTGGCCACCGCGGTGTGGAACGTCGTGTCGCCCAGCAGGCGCTGGAAGTTCGCGAGGCCGGTCCAGTTGGCGGTTCCGAAGATGTTCCAGTTCGTGAAGCCGAGATAGAACAGCGTCACGACGGGGATCAGCGTCAGCAACGCGAAGCCCAGGAAGTTCGGGAGGATGAAGCTCCAGCCGATGAGGGTGTTACGCATCCGCAGTCGCGACCTGCGCCGCGGGAGGGGCGGGGTCGGCGACGTGTCGACGTCGGTGGCGATCGCCGTCATTGCTCGTCCTTACGGTTCGGGGATGTGAGGGGTGGGGTGGGGCGCGCTGGGGACGCGCCCCACCCGGTGGGTCGGCTCAGCCGGCCTGGTTCTTGAACTGGGCGCCGGCGTCGCTGATGGCCTTGTCGAGCGACGTCGAACCGGTCATGATCGCGCTGTGCATCGCGGTCAGCGCGGTCGACGCGATCGGCGTCTTCGGCGACGGCGGGTTCTGCGGGGCGATCTTCTGGTTGCCCCATGCGAACTTCGACAGCGAGTCGGTCGGAATGCCCTGCTGACCGAAGAAGCTCTTCGTCACCGCATCCGTGACGAGCGCCGGCGAGATGCCGATCTGCGCGAGCGACTCTGCGGCCTTCTCGCTCTCGACGTAGGAGAGGAACTCCTTCGCCGCGGTGAGCTTGGCACCGTCGGCCTTGACGTTGATCGCGAAGCCGGTGGGGTCGCCGAAGGTCACCGGCGTCTTGTCCGTGCCGGCGGTCGCCGACGTGCGCTGCGGCACCGGAGCCATGCCCCACTGGAATTTGTCGGCGTCACCGCTCTTCTGCTGGGCGAGGAGCGTTGCGACGTACCACGAGCCCATGAGCTCCATGGCCGCCTGCTGCTTGCCGAACTCAGCCTGGTAGGTCGTCTTGTTGGCCGACGCGGTGGCGAAGGGCAGCTGCAGTCCCTCGTCCTGCATCTTCAGCGCCTGCTCGTAGTACGGCTTCATGTACGCGTAGTTGCCCGAGAGCATGTCGGCCTTCGGCGCCTGCGCGGTCGCGAAGCTCTGCACCTGCGAGTTCCAGGTGTGGAGGTAGGCGGGCAGCGCCGAGCTGCCAGCCGACTTCAGGCCGGTCTTGAGCTTCTCGGCGGCGGCGGTGTAGTCGTCCCACGTCCACGTGCCGTCGGGGGCGGGCACGCCGGCCGCCTTGAAGAGGTCCTTGTTGTAGAACAGGACGTTCCCGTCGAGGCGGTAGGGAATGGCGTACTGCTTGCCATCGAGCTTGTAGGAGCTCGCGCCCTTGATGCCGTCGCTCAGCTTGACGTCGGAGACATCGACCAGCTGTCCGCCCGAGGCGAAGGTCACCATGTCGGTGACCTGCTTGATCGCGACGACGTCGGGGGCGGTGCCCGCGGCGAGGTCGGCGGTCAGCAGCGTCGCGTAGTTGGCGGCGTCGTAATCCTTGACCTGGACGGTGACGTTCGGGTGCTGCTTGTGGAAGCCGTCGGCCAGGACCTGGAACTCCGGCGTGGTCGTCAGGCTCCACCCTGAGACCGATATGGTGACGGGCTTGTTGTCGGACGTGGCCGTGGGTGCGGTCGATGCACCGCCGCTGCAGGCCGCGAGCGACAGCGTGGCGGCGATGGTGACGGCCGCCGCGGCTGCGAACTTGCGATTCATGTGGATGCTGCTCCTTTGCAATGGTCCCGGTCATGAATGCCGGGTCTGGGCTACCGGTCCGTCGGGGTTGCGGAACGGAAGATGGTGAGGTCGTGGGCGGTGGTCCGACCGTCCGGCCACCTCACGGCGACCTGCCCGTCCTCGAAGGCGACCGCGGCCTGCTCGGGTGCGCCGGCCTGGGCGGCGTCGAGGGTGACCAGGACAGCGGTCCATTCGTCGGGTGCCGCCGCATCCCGCTCGATGACCGGAACGGCTGCGGTGGATCCGAGCGGACTCGCGTCGTTCCGCTCGACGATTGCCGCGGCTCCTGACCCGGCGATGAGCCGGACGGTGCTTTCGAGCCGGCCGTCGCCACGCGCGACGGCGACGCGGGCCAGGGATGCGTCGGCGGAGACCGCCACGGCGGCGTCGGAGGCGAGGGGCCATCCGCCGATGCGCAGGACGCTCGCGCTCGGGTCGACGCCCTCGACGTGGACGAGGCGGACCTCCCACGGACCGCGGACCAGCGACACCGTGAGGATGCGGCCGGCTGCGGTCGTGACGCCGGTGATGCCGGATCCGTGGCGCGTCTGCACCTCGGCCGGATCGATCCAGTGGGCGTCGGCGATGGATGCGCCGACCGCGACGTCGCCGTCGAGTCGCGCGTCGATGAACTCCATCCCGGCGCGGTGCGACGCGCGACCGCGGTCGTCCACCAGGGCGACGGTCTGCTCGAGAGGCTCGCGCCAGGCGCGGCCGTCGTGCAGCGGCGCGGTCGCCGTGCTGTAGCCGAGGCGCGTGTAGATCGGCGAATCGCCGACGGAGGAGCCGGGAGTCGAGTGATCGGTGCCGTGGTTCACGACGCGGACGATGCCATCGGCCTGCGTGTCGGAGACGAGCCAGCCGGCGGCGCGGACGACACGCAGATCGTCGCCCCGCTCGACGGGAAGCGGCTCCGTTGGAGCCGTCCACACCGGGTGGTCGGCCGGCAGGGAGATGCCCAGCATCCCCTTCGTCGCCCAGTAGGGCGATGCCGGCCCCGAGTAGGACTGCGCGAGCCGGCGCCAGTCGGCGTGCCAACCCATCGTCAGCAGGTCCTGCCCGTTCGGCGCACCAGCGTCCGCGAAGTGGGCCACCTCGAGGCTCGCGGCGTGACGGAGCAGGCCCGCCGACGTCGACGGCACATCGGCCAGCACGCCCGCCCAGAACGGAGCGGCGGCAGCGAAGCGGTAGATGAGGCTGCGGCCCTGCATGAGCGGCGACCCGTCCGCGCCGACGAGGGCGACGGCATCCACGAGGTAGCGATCGAGCGCGGCCACGTCCTGAGCGGTGCGGCCGCCGGAGAGCTCGGCCGCGCCCTGCATGCGCGACCACAGAATGGGGTACAGGTGAAGCGCCCAGCCGGTGTAGTGGTCGAAAGAGCGCTCGACGCCGTCCGCGATCCACCCGTCGGCACGCACATAGGAGTCGTGGCGCCCGAGATCGTCGGCGATGTCCTGCGCCGACCACGGACCACCGACGGAGCGGAGGAAAGTCTCCACGACGATCCGGAACCACAGCCAGTTGTTGCGCGGGTAGCTGGTGTCTCCGACGATCGGGGAGAAGTAGTGGATGACGCGCTCCTGCGTGAGGGCGTCGAGCCGGTCCCAGATCCAGGGACGGGTCATGTCGAGGATCAGCGCGAGGGATGCGGCTTCGACCTTCGCCTGGGCGTGCTCCTCCGGGCGCACCCAGCGGTCGGGCGCGTCCGGGTCCACGCCGGTCGCGATGCCCTTCGCGTAGAAGTCGATGAGGTCGTCGACGCCCTGACCGCGCTCCCCCGCGATGCGGAACCCGGCGAGGAGAAAGGTGCGCGCGAAGCCTTCCAGCCCGTCGACGGCGCGGCCGTAACCGCCCTCGGCACCCGGAGGGGTGATGCGCCCGTTACCCGGGGATGCCCAGCGGCGAGCGCCGGCGAGGAGGCGATCCGCGTGCGCGGTCCACTGGTCACGCGTCCAGTCCGTGCGGATGGCGACGGGCGCTGTGCTCACGGATTCTCCTTTGAATGGCTGGGCGTGACCACGATCAATGCGATCACTTTGGGAGATTAGCAAACGGAAACGATCATCACAACACGTAATCCGATCGTGATACGATCATTTTCGATCACAGCATGCGGGCAGGCGACGCCGCCGCCACGCTCGGAGAGGAGCCCCGGACAACCGTGCCGACCGAATCCACTGCATCCCTCGCCTTCCACGGCCCCCTCGCGGATGCCTTCGGGCCGATGGATGTCACCGCTCTCCTGGTGCCCGCGGACCGCGCGCTGCCCGTCCCGGCCGCGACTGACCGCACCGCGTGGGAGGCCATCGCCGCCGACCGGCCGACGATCGACCGCATCCTGGCCGCAGCGGAAGAGGAGCACGGCACGCCGTGGCCCCAGCCGCTGGCGAGCGACGCCGCACGGTATCACCGCGATGGCGACCGCTCAGCCTGGGAGGACGCGGCATTCGCCCGGCAGCGCCGGCTCAGCCGGGCCGTCGTCGCGGCAGCAGTGACACTCGACGACGCGCGGATCGACGACGTCGCCGACGGCATCACGCTGCTGTGCGAGCAGAGCTCGTGGTGCTGGCCCGCGCACGACGACTCGTTCGCCCGGCACGGCTCGGTCGTTCCGGTGGCCGACGACCCTTTCCTCGACCTCGGTGCGGGCGAGGCGGTGGCCCAGCTGGCGTGGGCGGACCATGTGCTCGGAGATGCCCTTGACGAGCGATACCCCGGCCTGCGCGCGCGCATCCGGTTCGAGGCGTCCCGCCGCGTCTTCATGCCCTTCCTCAACCGGCGCGACTGGTGGTGGATCGGCCACGAGCGAACCCCCATCAACTGGAACGCCTGGATCCACGCCAACGTGCTGGCCGCCGCGCTGCGGCTGCTCGACGGGCCCGGCGAGGCCGAGGTGCGGGCGCGCACGGTGGCCACCGCGGCGACAGATCTCGACCGCTTCGTCGCCGTGCTCCCCGAGGACGGCGCCATCGACGAGGGCTACGGCTACTGGTGGGAGGGCGCACTCCGCGCCCTCGAGGCGCTGGACCTCCTCGCCTCAGCGACGGAGGGGAAGGTCGATGCGTACGCCGCCGACATCCTGGCGCTCCGGGCAACGGTCGCCTACCCCCACTCGATGCAGCTCGGCGACGAGTGGTTCGTCAACGTCGCAGACGGCCGGGCCAAGCCGCCGTCGGGACTGCCCTGGTCGGCCCTCCACCGCGCCGCGCGGCGCTTCGGCGACGGCGACGCGGAAGCGTTCGCCGCCTCCCACCGCGCGCCCGGCACGCCATCGGCAACCGAGGAGCAGGGCCTCGGGCGGCTGCTGCGCGCCATCGCCGACGAGCAGTGGGTGACGGCGACGCCCGCAGAGCCCCCATTGCCCCGGGATGTCTGGCTCCCCTCGGTCGAGCTCGCTGTCGTCCGCGAGGCCGCAGGCACTGCACGAGGCCTGACGCTCGCAGCCAAGGGCGGCCACAACGGTGAGTCGCACAACCACAACGACGTCGGCTCGTTCATCGTGGCGGTCGACGGGGTGCCGGTGGTGGTGGACGCCGGTCGCCCGACGTACACGGCGCAGACGTTCGGTCCGCGCCGCTACGACATCTGGACCATGCAGAGCTCGTGGCACTCGGTGCCGGAAGTACGTGGCGTGCCGCAGTCCGCCGGAGCCGAGTTCACGGCGCGCCAGGTCAGTCGCGAGGATGCGGGGATCGCGCTCGACCTCGCCGGTGCGTACGACGTGCCCGGCCTCCATTCCTGGCATCGCCGGGTGCGGCTCGACCGCGGTGCGGTCGCTCGCGTGCACGTCGACGACGTGTGGGATCTCGACCCGTGGACAGCCGGCGGCCCGGAGCCCGAGACGACCGTCCGGATGCTCCTCGCCGGCGAGGTGCGCCTCTCCGACGGCGACGCGCACATCGTCCCAGTCGAGGGCGCCCGACCCGTCGTCGTGCGCTGGCCATCGGGTGTCGAGGCACGCACCACCGAGCTCGAACTCGACGACCCGCTCCTCGCCTCCGTGTGGGGTACACGACTCACCCGCCTCGACCTCGTCGTCACGGACCGGCGCGCGCTCTCTGTCACGGTAGAACTGTTCGTAACGACCCCAGAGGAATCCCGATGAACGACAACGGCAACGGCAACTACTCTCTGCTCGCGCCGGCGCGTCGCTCGCACGTGCTCGCGTCGCTCTCCCGCGACGGGGTCGTGCGGATTTCGCAGCTCATCGACGAGCTCGGGGTCTCCCCCGTCACCCTGCGCCGCGACCTCGCACAGATGGAGGACGAGGGGCTGCTCGTCCGGATCCACGGCGGGGCCGTCCCGCCGGTCGTGATCGCCGACGAGGGGGACGAGGACGCGCCGTCGTCGACGTCGGAGCCGGCCCTGGCTCGCACGATCGCGGTGCTCGTCCCGTCGCTCAACTACTACTGGCCGGGCGTTACCCGCGGCATGGAGCAGGAGGCCCGCCGCCGGAGAGTGCGGCTGCTGGTCCGCGCCGCGTCGTATTCGCTGCAGGACGAGCGGCCGGTGCTCGAGCGCTTCGTCAACGACGAGGGCGTCGACGGCCTGATCGTGGCGCCGAACACCGAGACCCCGCACGCGCAGGACGTCATCCAGTGGCTCGCCGAATGCGGCGTCCCCAGCGTGCTCGTCGAGCGCGAGGCGGTCGTGCTTCCGGGCAATGAGCCGGTGGAGTCGGTGACCTCCGACCACGCGCTGGGCGCGGTGCTCGCCGCACGGCACCTGGCCGGCCTCGGTCACCGCACGGTGGGGCTCGTGATCTCGCGCGACTCGCCCACATCGCGGAAGATTTCGCGGGGGTGGGATGCGGCGTGCCGCGAGCTCGACCTCACCCCGACGGAGCACTTCGAGTCGTTCCTGCCCGACCGCACCAGCCCGGACTTCTCGGCAGCGGTCGACGCGGCGCTGGACACCGCGGTGCAGCGGGGGACGACGGCGCTGCTGGTCCACCCCGACCCGGAGGCGATGGCGTTCGCCGACCTGGCGTTGGCCCGCGGCATACGTGTGCCGGAGGATCTGTCGATCATCGCGTACGACGACGAGGTCGCCGCCATGTTCTCCCCCGCGCTCACCGCCGTGCGGCCGCCGCGTGAAGCGCTCGGCGCGGCGGCGGTCGACCTGCTCCTGCGGCGCCTCGAGGATCCGGCACGGCCCGTTCATCGCGTAACCGTGAACCCGGCCCTGAATGTGCGGGCCTCCACCGCGCCGGCTCCGGCGCGCGGAGCGTGACCGGCCCCGGCATCCACCGCCCGTCGCCCGGTTCCGCGGGGTCTGCGGTGGACACGCTCGACTATTCACCCTGGAGGTTCTGGGCCGAGGCGGACGAATCCGCACGGGAACGCCAGCGTCAAACGCTGCGGTCACTCGCTGTGCGCCCGGACCACGAAATCGGCGACGGATGCTTCGTCTCCGGGCTCGCAGCGGTCGACACGGACGAGCTGCGGCTCGGCGATCGGATGTACGTCGCCGCCGGGGCCTACCTGACCGGGTCCCTCCGAGCGGGCGCCGACTGCAGTATCAACCCGTACACGGTCGTCCGGGGACGAGTGGAGCTCGGCGACGGCGTCCGGATCGGTGCGCACACGTCGATCCTCGGCTTCAACCACAGCATGAGCGATCCGGACATCCCCGTTTACCGGCAGCCGCTCACGACACAGGGCATCCAGGTAGGCGACGACGTCTGGATCGGGTCGCACGTCGTGATCCTGGACGGCGTCACGGTCGGCGACCACTCCGTGCTCGGCGCCGGCGCGGTCGTCACGAAAGACGTCCCCGCCGGCTCAATCGTCGGCGGCAACCCCGCGAAACACATCCGGTGGCGCATCCCGCCGGCCGACGCCGCTCCCCCGCGCGGCGATCTGGGCTCGCGCCTCGCCGAGTTTGCAGAGCAGGCCCGCGAGCAGGGTGTCCGTATCCTCGACCGTTCCTGGGATGCGGATCGCCTGCTCTTCATCGACCGGCCGGGCGCAGAGCCGACCGTGCGCGCACAGGCCGACGCGATCGAAGTCGCCGATCTTCTGTTCGGCACCGCTCCTCCGCAGCTGGCCGCCGACGAACAGGCCGAGCGTCTGCGCGGATGGCAGGATGCTGCGACTGGCCGCATCCCCCGCATGGAGCCCGACGGCTCGCTCGCCGATCCGGCAACGAACGACGACGACTCGGCGTACCACGTCCTGTCCGCCGGTTACGCCCTCGACCTGCTCGGTTCCAGCTTCCGCTACCCACTGAGCCTGGTCACTGAATCCTCCGCCGACGAGCTCGTCACGTTCTGCGACGCACTGCCCTGGGAGACGCAGGCGTGGAACGCCGGCGCCTGGGTCGACGCGGTCGGCACCGCACTGCTCTGGACCAAGCGCCGCGGCGACAGCGAGCCGGGCGGCCTTCGGGAAGCCCTGTTCGGCTGGCTCGTGACCCACGTGGATCCTGCGACCGGGATGTGGGGACGGGTAGCAGCCGACGGCAACCGCCTCCAACTCGTCAACGGGTTCTATCGCGCGTCGCGCGGCACCTTCGCCCAGTTCGGCGTTCCTCTCCCCTACCCCGAGCGGACGGTCGATACGGTGCTCGCGCACGCGCAGGATGCCCGGTATTTCCGACCGGATCGCCACGACGCCTGCAACGTCCTGGATGTGGCGCACCCGCTCTGGCTGACCCGCAGTTCCGGGTACCGCGCAAGCGAGGTCGAGCAGACGGCCCGACGCCTGCTCGACGCCGCTCTCGACAGGTGGGTCGCCGGGGAGGGCTACGGTTTCCGCGCCCGCCGTGTGGATGACCCGTCGGACGCCGCATCCCTCCCCGGCCTCCAGGGCACCGAGATGTGGCTTGCGACGATCTGGTACCTCGCCGACCTGCTCGGTGTGTCCGACGCGCTCGGCTACCGCCCGCGTGGTGTGCACCGGCCCGAACCGGCCCCGCCCATTTGACACCGGCGCTCAGAGGAGGTCCGTGAGGGTGTCGCCAGCCCCTGCATTCCGCTTGTCGACGATGAGAAGGGCAACGAACCCGACCACGGTCAGCGCGAGCGCCACCCACGGCAGCGCCCCGAAGACTCCTCCGCCGGCGCTCGTGAGCGCGTAAAAGAGAAGGTACGAGAAGCTCACGGCCGCGAACGCATAGACGAGCAACATCAGGACCTTCGGCGTCCCCTCACGGAACACCAGCACGATCGCAGCGATCGCAGCGACCACATATGGCACGAAGTAGCAGTAACTGAAAAGGGTGTAGAGCAGGACCGACGACTCGAGCGGTGGTGTCGCAGCGATGATCTCGAAGGCGATCGGAATGCCGGCGGAGATGATGACGAGGAGGGCAACCGCACGAGACGGCGACCGGAACCGGGCGTTGACGTGGGCGAGTCCCCGAGGGAGCAGGCGTGCTTCCGCAGCGGTCCCGATGATTCGCGACCCATAGTTGAAGGTGGCGATCAGTCCGGCGAACGTCGCTGCGGCCATCAGCAGGTCGAGCGGTGCCGCAAGCCATCCCACGTTGCCCAGGTGAGCGAGCACCGCTGTCGGCGAGTCACCCTTCGCCAGCAGTTCCGTCCCGCGTCCCAGAGCGGGGATCTGGAACCACAGAATGGCGACGTATGCGCCGCCCGTGATGCCGAGCAGCAGCAGGATGAAGCGCGGAAGGTTGCGCTTCGGATTCTTCGTCTCGCCCGCCATGGCACTGAGCCCATCGAAACCGACGAAGTACGAGAGCGCGACGAGGGCGCCCTGGAAGATGCTGTCCCACTTGAAATCGCCGGACCCGAAGTCGAATTGCGGGGCCAAGGAGTACCCAGGCGTGGCGACGGCTGCAGCGATGGTGACCCAGAGAACGAACGGGATGCCCACGAACGTGAGCACAGCGGACACCTTCACCGAGGTATCGACACCGCGGAAGGCGACAGTACCCGCCAACACGGCGACGACGACGGCAGAGACGGCCTGCGCGAGCGGCGACGAGGCCCAGCTGAGCCCGATCTGCACCAGGAAGCTCGCCGTGAAGATGACCACGCCGGTGGTCACCGCGGCGGCGGCGATGAGCAACCCGATGAGGTATCCGGCGCCGGTGAGCGCCCTGCCGACGGGGCCTAGCACGGAGGACACGTACGACATCAGCCCGCCGGAAGCGACAAGCCTCCGGGAGAACGTCACGACGATCGCTCCGATGGATGCCGAGACGATCAGGGACAACAACATCGACACCCAAGATGCATTGCCTGCATAGAGAATCATGTATCCGCCGGCCAAGGCGATGCCCGGTCCGATCTGCTGGGCGGACAGACCAAGCACCGTCAGCGCTCCGAGGGAGGTGTGTCCGTGCTGCAGCCCTACCTCGGGCTCTTGTGTTGGTTCACGCTGTTCGAGCATTTCAATCCTTCGGGTAGATGACCGTCGCTGACTTAGACGCGTGTCTGGGTGCTCCGTCGACCATCGGTGTCGCGATAGTCCGGCCAATCGTCATAGAGGCGCCCGAGGATGTACGGGGCGTAGTCGTGCGCGTCACGATCGAGAGGGACGACGTCCTCGATTTCGTACGCCGTCTGTCCCCCGAGAGTGCCGCCCTCGATGAAGTCGCCGAGAGGGACGGTGCCGACGCCTGGGTCGACGGGGGAACCGGTGAGGACGACACGGGGGGATGACAGCTCCCGGTACCTCGTGGTGACCGCCCCGAGGCGGAAAACGAGGAGCTCGGCTGATGTCAGACGGAATCCGTCAGCGGTGAAAGCGCCACGGATTTCGAAGTAGTACTCCGGCTCGGCGGGCTGTGCTCCCTGCTCGGGACCGAGGTCGGCTTCGAATTCGATCAGCCGCTGGTTCTTGCGCTCGACGAACCCCCACAAGCGTTCCCCGTCGTCGAATGAGTCCACGGTGGCCAGCTTCTTCGGCATGCCCCAGAGCTCCCGCCCCGTCTCCAGATTGACTTCCTCGGTTTCGAAGACGCTGAGGTAATAGATGCCCTCGATTCCGCCGTACACGGCGTTGACGTGGATCATTGCGGCGCGGTCACGACCGAAGCGGTTCGTGTGTCCCCCGGACACTTCCATGAAATCCATGAAGGACACGGTGACCGTCGGCCGGAGCGCCACCTCGAAGCATGGTGGCAGGACCGAGCGTGCGAACTCCTCCGTTGTCTCGAAGGTCAGGTACGAGTACGTGTTTCGCGTGCTCAGACCTTCGTAGTATCCGAAGTACCGCTGAATCTGCTCTGCGGTCCAGACGTAGCTCATACTCATCGCTCCCCTGTTGGTCATCGGTGACCGTCCGCCCACCGCTCGTGGTGTGCTGTTCCGGCAACGGTACGTTCGGCGCGGAAGCAGCAGCCATGCTACGAAAGTCAGAACCCACCTGCCGGTAATGTACATCAGTACATAACCGAGCCAGGACGCGCAGGACCGAACGATATGCTCACGGCACAGAGGGAACGAGTGACTGCACAACACCAACCAGACGAGCGACCGGGGCCGCCTGCGCGCAGAAGGCGCCGCGACCCGCACCGCAGGCAGCGAATCGCTGACGCCGCGACCGTCGTCATCATGCGCGACGGTGTTTTCGCGCTCACGCATCGCGCGGTGGCCGCAGAGGCCGGCGTGCCCCTGGGATCGACCACGTACTATTTCGCAGATCTCGACGCGCTGCTCGCTGCCGCCCTGGAGAAGATCAGCGACGAGGAGCTGCGCATTCTCGGGGAGTGGCGCGCTGCTTGGGATCTCACGACACAGCTCGAAGACGCTCTCGTCGCGCTTGTGCTCTCGTACGCGAACGACGATCGCGAGCGCAGCACCCTCGAGTACGAGATCCACATGCTCGCTTACCGGCGACAGAGCATGAAGAGTCTCGGTCAGCGCTGGGAGAACGCCTTCGCCGAGCTTCTCGCGACGGTCCTTCCCGATGACGAGGTGAGCATGGTCATCGCGTCATTCGACGCCATCATCCTCTATGGCCTCGGGCTCGAGGAACCGCTGACCGATGCGTGGGCTCGGGAGTACCTGCGGCGTGTCTTGCGTACCTCCGGCTGAGCAACCGGGTGGGGCGCCGGGCTACGCGGTGGCGCCTGCTCTCGCCTCCGAGGCGCACGAGCTCGCGTCCCTCGACAGCACTCGCTTCGCCGCTCGTCGGCCACTGCGCACCGCACCCTCCATCAGCCCAGTGAACTCCGGCTCTGCATATTCGCCCGCCCAGTAGACGGCGCCGATCGGCGCTTCGAGATCCGTCGGCGCGGATCTGTCCGCCGGCGCGTGGGCCGCATAGGCGCCGCGGGCCAGGGGGTCCTCGGACCAGACCGTAGCGATCACTTGAGCATCGTCCGGGATCGCCAACTCGGGGCGAAGCAGACGAGCCCGGTCCGCCCAGCGTTCCGGATGGGCGACGAGGCCCGCACGCTCGATGGCCGGGGCGGAGCCCATGAAGGCGTTGAGCACAGGGGCGACCATCCCGCTGGAGTCGGTCGCCGTCCACGTCCAGAACCGACCTCGCACCGACATCACGGCGCTTGTCTCCGGTCGTGCAGTAAGAGGAAGGTGGAGCTTTGCCGCATGCCCCTGGACGACCTTCGCCAGCGCTGCCTCCCGCGCGAAGTTCGATGGCAGGATCACGGTCCCGAGGTCGCGGACCAGGGCAAGAGGGAGTGCCACGATGACCGCATCGAATAGCTCAGACCCATCTTGAGTTGCAACGACGACGCTCCCCGTCGGAAGATTCTCAACTCTTCGCACCGTCTGGTTGTAGCGGATCCTGTCACCGAGCGACGCGGCGAGCGCATTCGGGAGGCTTTGATTGCCACCAGCGATCCGCCAGCTCGGTTTCGGTTCGAACGACGCGATGGTAGCCAGCGCGTCTGCGGTTACCTCCTGCGCGGTAACGGCCGTCGAGATCTCGATCCGTGCACGAAGCGCGTCGGCCAATTCGCTCGGGACGCGCAGCCGGGAGATCACATCCTCGGCGCTGTGGACTCCTCCTGACTCGGTGGAGAGCCGTAGGGCGAGACCGCCGGCCGCGACGATGTCCTCCGTCGTGACGGTCGGCACGTCGCCGGGAACTCGCACGTAGTAGCTCATTCCCGTGTCGACCAGCGACAGGCCGTGCTCGGCAAGCAGCTCTCTGATGGTGGAGTAACCGTCGAGAACGAATTCGGCACCGCGCTCGATCGTCCAATCCACTCCCCCAGCCGAGAGGGAACTCGACCAGACCCGGCCGCCGGGCCGTTCCCGAGCCTCGTATACGGTGACCTGGTGGCCCGCTTTGGCGACGACGTCTGCTGCGGCGAGGCCTGCGAGGCCGGCGCCGAGGATGGCGATTCGAGTCACGCTGATCTCCTACGAACTCTGATCACGGCGAGGACCTGGGATCTGCGACAACTCGATCTATGCCGAGCCGGGTCATCGCCGCTGATGAACTGATATGCATACAGAGTATGACAGCGAACAAACTTCAACTATCGTACGTCAGTATAAATACGGCTTCGCGCTTGTGCCTGAGTAAGCATTTGCGTCTGTCACCGAGGAAGCTCGAAGTACCCCGCGGTGGAACCGCCGTCGACGCGGTAGACCATGCCTATGGTGTCGTGTGCGGGAGCGGCGAGCGCTCACTCGCTCCCGCACATTTGCGAACCTCGATCAGTTCGTTTCGGGGACCGGGTTGAGTTCATCCAGGCCCTGGAATCGCTTCGAGATCGGGAACCACGTCGGGTCGTCGTACGCACGGCCCCAGAGGTACTTGCGGTAGATGTTGTCAGGGTCGTCGAGCTGGACCTGCTGCCCAAGAGGCCAGTAGCCCACGTATTTGCCGTCGATCGCCTTGTCGATCGACAGGATCGGGATCGTGTACGTGGGATCCCAGATCGAGTGGCCCCATTCCAGGGTCCCGGTGCCTTCGCGGTAGCTTGTCCATTCGTACTTGATGTCCCAGATGTTCAGCAGGGGTGGGTACTGCAGGCCGCGCGCGTTCGAACTCGGGAACATCTTGATGTCGAATCCGTTGCTGTCCAGCGTGAACGGCCCCTGCTCCGGTCCATCGACGTCCACATTCATTTCCATGAACGTGATGCCGCGGCGCTCGCCGGTGGCGCGCGTGCGAGTGCCGTCCCGCCAGATCCGGCCGTTTCCGTTCTTCTTCACTTCCCCCCAGAGTTCGCGGCCGATCGCCACTGGAAGTTCGGGGGAAATGATCTCGGAGAGCATCCAATATCCGTCGATGTCTCCATAGCGGCACAGGATGGAGACGATCGCCCCATCGAAGGTGCCGCAATACGCGCTCTCGTAGCTCGTGACGTTCGCGTAGGCGTCAGCGGTGCCGGCCGCCTCGTCCCCGATCGGCTCGAAACACGGCGGCAGCACCTCCTTGGCGAACTCCCACGAGGTCTTGAAGTAGACGCCGATCTCCTCGCACGTGAATCGGGAGGGGGCGAGGAAGTTCTCGATCCGCTCCACCTCTTCGATGGTCTTCACATATCCGGGCATTTCATGTCCTTTCATCGGATTTGGGGCTCGGGTTCGAGCTGGCGCTGGCGCTGGCGCTGGCGGGCATCCTCTTCGATGACCGCGTTCGTCACGGCGGCGATATCCGCGCGACCGTAGCCCCCCGCCTCAGCGAGGGAGCTGAGCTCGCTCAGAGTCTCGAGCATGCGTGATCGAAGGCCGACCTCGCCGAAGGCGTTTCGCATGGTCTGGAAGCCGTCCACGTAGACGGCCACCGCAGCTTGGTCGCCCCCTAGATCACCGGTGCCGACACGGTGAGCTGCGTCTCGCACCTGTCGCACCAAGTCGGGCGTCGAGGCAAGGGCCTGATCGACGAACACCTCCGGGTCCATCCCGCTCCGCTTCACGAACGCGAGAGCTTCCAGGAATCCGAAGAGCCCCGAATAGTAGAAGGTCCACACGGCGTTGTAGAGGACCGCGGCCGCCGCTATGTCCGTTCCCACCAGGAGTGGCGTTCCAACGATCGATTCGAACACGGGAGCGTGCGCTCGATACAACTCCTCGGGTCCGGCGATATACATGACCGCCTGGTCGGATCCGACCTGGGCCGGGTAGAACATGAGCTTTCCATCGAGCTGATTGCAGCCTCGCAGGCGGGCGAACTCACTGAGCAGGTTGACGTCTGCTGGGGACCCCGTCGACGTGTCGACGAGGGTGCGACCTCGCAATGCCGTCGTCATCTCCGGCCCGCGGAGCACCTGTATGAGTACGGGAGTGCTCAGGAGGCACGAAATGACGAGTGGGCTTGCCGAAACGGCAGCATCCGCTGAATCCGCCACGTCGGCTCCGATGTCCCGCAGCCCAATAGTCTTCTCCTTGCTCCTGTTCCAGACGGTCACGCTCGTACCCTCCGAAAGGAGACGCTTTGCAATCGCGGTGCCCATTGCACCAGTGCCCAGGATGCTGACACGTCTCTCCTTGGCGCTCGATTCAGACATCCTGACGGCCGATCCGGGCGTACACATCTGGCCGCGTCTTGCGAAGGATCACCGCAACGACGATGCCGGCGACAAGGAGTGCGAAGAAGAGGACCACAAGAGCGATCGCGAGGGCGACGCTCCCTCCGATCATCACGTCCACGTTCTGCGTTGCGATCACGAACGCGACGGCGAGCCCGAGCACCGCCAGCAGCGGGGCGACCACGGTCTTGAAGATGCGCGCCTTGAGACCGGGCTTACGCCGGAAGTACACCACAACGCCGATGCTCGTCAGCAGCAAGAGCAGGATGAGCGCGTAGCCGCCGATTCCTACCAGGGTCGCGTAGAGGGTTCCCGGGTTCCCATTCAGCACGACGCAAGCGGCGATCGAGATCACGGTGACGATCGAGATCAGGATGGAAGCGCGGTGCGGGGACTGCTGCCGCTTGTGAACCGACGACAGGAATGAGGGGAAGATCCGGTCGACGCTGAGGGAGTAGATGTAGCGCGTCGAGACGTTGTGGGCAGCGAGATTTGCGGCGAAGATGCTGGTGCAGAGCAACAGGTTGACGACGTCGACGCCGATCTTGCTCAGGTACATCTCGGCAGTGGCGAAAGCTGCACCTGTCGGATCAGCCGCTGACGCCTTGACCGCGTTCTCAAGCCCGATCCCGTTGATCATCGCCCAAGCGGTAAGCGCGTAGAGCACCATCAAGAAGATGATCGCCGCGTACGTAGCCCGTGGCACGGTCTTCTCGGGAGACCGCGCCTCTTCGCGGAACACAGCTGTGGCTTCGAATCCCGAGAAGCAGACCACACCGAAGATGACGGCTAGCCCGATCGAGCCGCCGAACGCGTTTGCCGGGTTGAGCGGCGCAAACGAGAGGGCCACAGCGCCACCTTCGCCCCCTCGGGCCATGACGGCCACATCGTAGGCGACCATGACGACGGTCTCCAGGATCATGAAGATCATGAGCACTTTGGCCGAGAGGTTGATGTGGAAATACCCCAGCATCGATACGACGACGATCGTGGCGAGCGTGTAGATCCACCAAGGGATGTCAGGACCGCCGAATCGATCGTGGATCAGGCTCTGCCAGGAGATCCCTCCGAAGCAGTAGCCGCCCACGAGGATGAAGACGTAGGACACCAGAGCGACGAACGAACCTCCCAGACCGACGGGGCGTCCGAGGCCGGCTGTGATGTAGGCGTAGAAGGCGCCGGGGTTGGGGAGGTCGCGGCTCATGGTCGTGAATCCGACGGCGAACAGGAGCATGAGGGCGCCGGTGGCGATGAATACGAGCGGCGCACCGATGCCGTTGCCGAAACCGACGATCACGGTGATGAAACCGACGAAGACGGACATCGGCGCGTTGAATGCCAGCACACTGAAGACGATGTCGAACACGCCCATGTGCCCGCTCAGTCGCGTTGGGGTGACGGATTGAGGGTCTTGCACTGTGGAGGGCGCTGGGGTGATACCGGACATGAGGACCGGACCTTTCTCTTGCACTTCGGGCTGGGGGTGCTCAGGGTTGGCCCAACGGTACGGTCGCCGCCCCAGGCAAACAATTAGACGGAAATCCAAAGCACCCGCCTGTTTTCGGCTTTTCGTACTGAGTGAGCACTCGGTATTCCTCTCCAAGCTGGCTAGGAGGGACACCTGTGGCCGGGGGGACCGCAGACGACCGAGACGGAGGTGTACCGAAGATGAAGTGGCTATTCCTGGCGGGGGCGATCGTGACGGAAGTATCTGGCTCGCTCGCTCTCAAGGCGGCGCTCGAGATGCCCGTGCTGTACGTCGTGGTGATCACCGGTTATGTGAGTGCCTTCATATTCCTCAGCCTCGCGCTGCGTCGCGGCATGCCGCTCGGCACGGGATACGGAATCTGGGGCGCAATCGGCGTCGCACTCACTGCCGTTATGTCACTCGTCCTGTTCAAGGAGCCGATATCGGTCCTGATGGCGATCGGAATCGTCGTCATCATGTGTGGTGTCCTTCTGGTCGAGGTCGGTTCACACTCGACGACGGAGGCTGGTGAGCCCGGGCAATGATCGGATACTTCGCCTTGGCGTGCGCGATCGTGATCGAAGTCGGCGGGACTCTGGCGCTTCGAATGGCCTCGACCGGCCGACGCGCCTGGTGGTTACTCGTCATCGCGAACTACGGTGCGGCGTTTACCCTCCTCAGCGTCGCGCTTGGCGTTGGAGTCCCGTTGACGGTCGCATACGGGGTATGGACAGCGTGCGGCGTGGCCCTGACCGCTGTGCTAAGCCGCGTCCTCTTCAAGGAGCGGCTGACATGGATCATGGCGACAGGCATCGTGCTCATCGCCGCAGGAGTCCTGTGCATCGAGCTCGGACATCCCGTATAGCCGGGGCGCCCTCGGCTCAGCGGTAGATGACGTAGAACTTGGTCAGTGTTTGCGTCACTGTCCACACGCCGCTCCAACCGAACGGAAAGACAACGACGTCCCCGGCAGTCACCTCGAGCGGTACGCCGTCATCCTCGTGAACGGTCATGGCGCCTGCCAGAACATGGATGATCTCTCCCCGATCCGAGAAGTCCCAACGGGATGTTCCCGGTTCGGTCTTCCAGAAACCAGTCGAGACGGCTCGCTCCTCCGCCGTGAACACACTGCGCGACCATGTCTCGATGGTGCCGCTGAGCGCCTGGGCGAGCGGCGGCTGGATCGGGCCAGCCCCGTCGAGCCGCGCGATTGCTTCGTCGACTGAGATCGTGATGGTCATCGTGCCTCCTTGTTTGTGTCGGACCGGAGATGGATCGCCGATCACGACTTCATGCGCGAACCGGTCGGGTCGTACAGCGGGCGCCGCGAGACCGTGACCGGGTACCGGGTCCCCTTGCATTCGATGGAGAACGCGCCGGCCAGGTCAGCATCGGGCTCGATGGCCGCGATACCCACAGCGCGCCCCAGGGTATGGCCGTAGTTGCCACTGGTCGCACGACCGATCGGATCGCCGTCGAGGAAGAGCGTCTCGTCGTGGACCAGCACCGGGCGGGGATCATCGACGGCGAAGTAGACGGTGCGATGCTTCGGCGCGCTCGGGTCGAGCGCAGCGACGGCATCGCGGCCGACGAAGCCTCCGGGTTTCTCCATATCGAGCGTGAACCGCAGTCCCGCGGCGTAGGGGTCGTCGACCTGGCCGATGTCGTGCCCGAGGTGGCGGAACCCCTTCTCGCTGCGAAGGGTATCCAGCGCGAAGTAGCCGGCGAGCCGTAGCCCGAGGTCCTGGCCGGCCTCCCAGAGCGCGTCGAAGACGTTCAGTGCGAGGTCCGAGCTCACGTAGAGTTCGTAGCCGAGCTCGCCCACGAAGGACACGCGCAGTGCGTAGGCGAATCCATGCGCGATTTCGACTCGTCGGCCATAGGTGTACTTCTGTGCTTCGTCCGACCAGTCCTCGGGCGAGACGCGTTCGAGAAGTTCTCTCGACTTGGGGCCCATCACGGCGATCGTCGCGTAGGCGGCCGTCGCGTCGAAGACCGAAGAAGCCGAGCCGGTGGTCGCCCGGCGCAGAATCGACAGCGTCTTCTGCTGAGTCGCGCTCGGAGTGACGACCAGGAAGCGGTCCTCGGCCAAACGGGTGACCGTGCCGTCCAGTTCGATGCCGCCGTGCTCATTCAACTGCAGCGTGTAGACCGCCTTGTCGATCTCGACGTCCATGTTCGCCGTGAAGGTTCGCTGGACGACCGCGAGAGCGTCGGGGCCGGCCACCTCGATTTTGGCGAAGGGGGTCAAGTCGAACAGTGCGACGCCTTCACGCGCTGCGCTGTGCTCCTCGCGCACCCGATCGAACCAGTTGGCGCGGCCGTAGCTGTATTCGTATGTCGGGGTCGCTCCTGAGGTCTCGTACCAATTCGCTCGCTCCCATCCGCCGAGTTCGCCGAAGGAGGCTCCGAGACTCTTCAGTCGATCATGGAGCGGTGTCCGACGAACCCCGCGGCCGGTCGACATCTGAAGTTGGGGCCAGTGCATCGCATACAGCCGGCCGAGCCCTTCCTTGGTCCGATCGTGCAGGAAGCGTCGGTTGTTGTGGGCGGTCGAGAATCGGCGCACGTCGACGTCGTAGGCGTCGAACTGGGGAGCGCCCGCGATCATCCAGTCAGCGAGCTCACGACCGACGGCGGGCGCATAGATGATGCCCTGAGAGTTCATCCCGGCGGCCACGAACAATCCATCGACTTCCCCGGTCTCGCCGATCGCGAAGTTCGCGTCAGGAGTGAAACTCTCCGGAGCGTTCAGGAAGCGGTCGTATCCCGCGTCACCGATCGCCCGCACCGTCTTCTCGACTTCGGTGCGGATCGGTGCGAAGTGCTGCCAGTCCGCACCGAACTCGGCAAATCCGTCCTGGCTGATTTCAGCGACCGGTCGCGGCAGCCCGTCCGGCTCGAACGCACCGACGAGGATCCGACCCAGCTCGTGCCGAAGGTAGTAGCTGTTGTCCAGGTCCCTGAAGACCGGAAGCTGAGGGACGGCTCCCTCAATCGGATTCGTGCGGACGTGGACGTGCTCGGCGGCGTACAGAGGAACGTGGGCGCCCGCTGTGGCCGCGAGGTCGCGACTCCACAAGCCGCCGGTCAGGACGACCTGGTCGGCTTCGATATCGCCGTGGGCAGTGCGCACGCCGACGGCGCGGCCCGAGCGCACAAGGATTTCGGTCACTCGCGTGGCTTCGCGGATCCGGACACCGCTCTCCCACGCGAGTTTCGCGAACGCTATCGTGGCCCAACCAGGGTTGACGTGCCCGTCGTCGGGCAACAGCAGTGAGCCGAGGACGCCAGCATGGCCGGCAAGTGGCCACACCTCGGCGAACCGCTTCGCGTCCAGCATTTCGGTCGGTACACCGTGCTGGCGGGCGACATCTCTTGCGTAGGTGATCTCGTCCAGTCGACCAGGAGTTCGGGCTATCGAGAGGGAGCCGGCACGTGTGAAGTTGACCTCGATGCCCGACTTGTCCTCGAGGTTCACGTAGGTCTCGAGCCCGTACTGGGCGAGTTTGGTCAGGGTGCTGTTACCCCGTGCACCGGTCACGAGGCCGGCTGCGTGCCACGACGTACCGCTGCCGAGAACGTTCGCCTCGAGCAGGAGCACGTCCTTCTCGCCCGCAGCCGCGAGATGATACGCGACGCTGGAGCCGACGATGCCGCCGCCGACGATGACGATCTTGGCGCGAGCCGGCAGCGGGTCCCGGGTCGAGTCGGTGAAAACCGATCCGCTGATGGACTTGTCGACGAGCCGTTCCATGATGTTTCCCTTCCAGTGCGGTCGATGGCCGCTGATCTAGTCGAAGACGACCGTTCGATGGCCGTTGACCATCACTCGGTGTTCTGCGTGCCATCGAACGGCGCGAGACAGCGCGGCTCGCTCGGCCTCCCGTCCCGCGACGACGAGGTCCTCCGGTGTCGACCGATGGTCCACGCGGAAGACTTCCTGCTCGATGATCGGACCCTCATCGAGATCCGCCGTGACGTAGTGAGCGGATGCCCCGACGAGCTTCACCCCGCGGGCATGGGCTTGGTGGTACGGCTTCGCGCCCTTGAATCCCGGGAGGAACGAGTGGTGGATGTTGATGATCTGGTTCGGGAGGGCCGCACACAGTTGATCGCTGAGGACCTGCATGTACCGCGCCAGAACCACGAGGTCGACATTCTCCTTCTCGATCAGAGAGAGAAGCTCAGCCTCGGCAGCAGGTTTGGTTTCGGCCGTCACCGGGATGTGAATGAACGGGATCCCGTACCGTTCAGCGATCGGTTCCAGGTCCCGGTGATTCGAGACGATCGCAGGGATGTCGATCGGGAGCTGGTCATTCCACCACCGCTCCAGCAGGTCGTTCATGCAATGGCTCGCCTTGGAGACCATCAGAATTGTGCGGGTCCGCTCGCTCGTGTCGGTGAGCGACCAATTCATGCCGAAGGTGTCGGCAGTGGCTTGAAACGCCGCGCGGAGCGCTTCGGTCGTCGTGGCATTCGGATAGGTCGCTTGCACCCGCAGGTAGAACCGCTCCCCACTGCTCTCGTCGAACTGCTGACTGTCGACGATGTTGCAGCCGTGGGCGACCAGAAACCCCGCAACTGCGTGGACGATTCCGAGTTGGTCGTCGCAATCCAGCGTGAGGACGAGCTGGTTCGATTGCGAACGGTTCATGACGTCTCCTGGAGCGATGACAGCCGTCGTGCGGCTTGCTATTCATCCACAGGCTATGAGCCGTTTACGTTACAGTGAGTTAGCCGATTGTGCAGTCCGGAAGACGCGCCCTATCCGTCCGTCTAGTCGTGCAGCTCGAGGAGCACCTTCGCGCGGAGGGCGAGATAAAGGTCCGTCTGGTCCGCGAGGTCGCGCACGGTACGGCCGGTAAGAGCTTCGATTCGGCGGATCCGGTAGACCACCGTCTGTTTGTGGATGTTCAACCGCTGCGAAGTGATCTGCCACGAGCAATCCGCGTCGAAGAATGCCCTGAGAGTCAGCAGCAGGTCGGAACCTTCCGCCTGGTCGTAGGCGATGACCGGACCGAGCACCCGGTCGACGACCAGCTGCGCTTCCTCCGGTGTACGTGGCAGAAACGGGGCGGAGTAATCCCCGTACGTCACAGCGACCGTCCCCGAGCTGAGTGCGGCCTCCAGCGCCCACCGCGCCTCGCGTACCGCGTCCGGCACCCGGGCGGCCCGGGTAACGGGCAGACTGACACCGGCCGAATCATCGGCCTGCTGCAGATTCATTCTGTCCAGGACCGCTCCGGGCGTGTCGGTGAAAATGAGGTCCACGCCCCAGCGACTGAGCAGCAGGTGGCTGACGCCATCGCGAAACAGGCGCGTATGGATGCTCGATGTTCGCGTCCCGCTGCGGACGGCGATAACGCGGCGCTCTCCCGGACGGAAACCCAATATCTCCAAACGCGCCTCAACGCCTTCGTCGCCCAGACTGCCTTCGAGGATTCGGCCGAAGAGCTGGGCCGAAACCTGACGGGCGGCCTCGGAGTCTTGCGCTTGGCGGGTGATTTCCAGCTCAGCGATCGTTGCAACGTGCTGAAGAAGGGGAAGTTCCACCGCATCGCTCGATTTCAGGGGCTCTGCGATAAGGACGGCTCCCGACCGAGGGAGCGGTATGACCAGGAGACGGGAGTCGCCGATGGGGATCCTGGTGTAGCTGGGAAGAGGTCCCTGACGAGCCTGCAGTGCTTCCACGACCGCGAGTGAGACGGCTTCGGAGAGATGGGTACGGGATTCGAGGAGCGATTGGCCGGTCGTCACATCGATGACATGGAGGCGAGCACCTGCTTCGATCTCGAGCTGTTCCAGAAGGCCGAGCCGGGCGGGGGCTCGGTCCGAGCGGTGAAGCCGGTCATAAACGCCGAGGATTTTGCTGAGGCTGGCGACGGACGCTTTGCTGTTTCGTTCCGCCACCGCACGGGCGATTGCGACGAAAGGCACCTCGTACTCGGTTTCGAGTACCGGAAATCCCAAGCTGTCGGCCGCCTCGACGGCCTCCCTCGTCAGCGGCGGAGCATGCATGCCGGCAGCCAGTGCCAGGCCGGCCAGCTGCGCTTCAGCCAGCTTGTTCAACCACTCGACTTGGTCGCGCGCATCGGCCGGGAAGTTGTAGCCGTCCGCGAGGAGGAGCTCGCGTTCGCCCAGCCAATTCCACGGGTCGGGGAGCTCACAGGTATGCGCCCAGACGACGCCTCGGGAACCGCCGCTCGCGCCGGCAAGGAACCGCGTCCGGAGAAAGGCTGTCTCGACGATCTGAGCGACCGTAATAGTCATTCGCTCATCGTCTCACGGGCGGGTCGGGTTTGTTCGAAAGTACAGAACGTCGGGCCGTCCCAAGAATGTCCTCGAATGTCATGATCGTGCGATGACTGACCGCTTCACGCACGCAGACCAGGTCCACACGGCGCACGCGCTCGACGGCACCGCAACCGCTGCGGCGATCCGCGCCGAATTGTCAGAACGCGTGGCCTCGCTTGCACACCACGGAATCGTTCCCGGCTTGGGGACGGTGCTCGTCGGAAACGATCCCGCCAGCCATTCGTATGTCCGCGGCAAACACCGCGACTGTGCGGAGGTGGGCATCCGGTCGATCCGGCGAGAGCTCCCCGCCGACATCAGCCAGAGCGAGCTCGAGGCCAAGCTCGACCAGCTCAACGCCGACCCCGATGTCACCGGGTACATCGTGCAGCTCCCGCTGCCCGCGCACATCGACCAGAACACCATTTTGCGCCGCATCGACCCCGCCAAGGACGCCGACGGGCTGCATCCAGCCAACCTCGGCGCCCTCGTCCTCGGCGTCAACGGACCGCTCGACACGCCATTGCCGTGCACCCCGCGCGGCATCGTCGAGCTTCTCCAGCGTCACGGGCTCGCCCTGGCCGGCAAACTCGTCGTGGTCCTCGGCCGGGGAACGACCGTCGGACGGCCACTCGGCCTCCTGCTGACCCGGCGCGAAATCAATGCGACGGTGATCCTCGCGCACACCGGCACACAGGAGCTCGAATCGCTCATCCGGATAGCAGACGTCATCGTGTCCGCCGTCGGCACGCCCGACATCATCCGCGCGGCCGAGCTCAAGCCTGGCGCGGTCGTCGTCGACGTGGGCGTTTCCCGAATCGTCGACACCCTGACAGGAGTGAGCCGCATCGCCGGCGACGCCGCTGCTGACGTCTGGTCGGTGGCATCGTGGGTGACCCCGAACCCAGGGGGCGTGGGTCCGATGACGCGAGCGATGCTTCTGGCCAATGTCGTCGAGACGGCCGAGCGCCGCGTCGCCGTGGAATGAGCGACGCCGGCCCGGACCCCCTGATTTCAGGACGCTGTCTCGTTCTTCCAGGACTCGGCGTCCGGGTACGGGAACCACCAGAAGTCGTGCTCGCTCGCCGCAGGATCCACCAGCACCAGCTTGGTGTGCCGGAACGTTTCGAGCCCTTCCGCGCCGAGCTGGCGTCCCACCCCGGACATTTTGCGACCACCGAACGGCCCAGCGTCGTTGTCGAGGATCGGCGCATTCACCCACACCATCCCGCTGACGATCTCATTCGTCGCTCGGAAGATCTCCTCGGCATCCTTGGTGTAGATCGTGGCGCCCAGGCCGAAGTCCGACCTGTTGGTCAACGCGATCGCCTCGTCGAGTGAGGACACCTTGACGATCGGCGCAAGCGGTCCGAAGATCTCCGCCTGAAGGATCTCCATCTCGGGGGTCACATTGACCAGAATGGTCGGCTCGAAGAAGAAGCCCTCAGAAAGGTGCTCCGGCAGGTCGTCGGGCCTGGCACCTCCGAGGACGATCTCAGCCCCCTGCTCGACGGCGCGCTCGAGGACCTTCTCGACCCTGGCCCGCTCCCCCGCATGCTCCATCGGACCGACATCGACCTGGTCGAGCCCGCTGCCGATTCGCAGCCTGGATGCTTCGGCGACGAAGAGCCGGAGGAACTCGTCGTAAACGTCCTCGTGGACGAAGAACCGTTCGCCCGACGTGCAGACCTGGCCGCAGTTGAAGAACGCAGCAAACGTGGCGGCGCGTGCCGCGGTCGCGATGGGAGCAGAGGGCATCACGATGAACGCATCATTGCCCGACGCCTCGATCAGGTACGGCTTGAACTGATCGGCGCATGCCCGGGCGATCGCCCGCCCCGTGTTGATGCTTCCGGTGAAGCCCACCATGTGGGTGCCAGCGTGACTGACGAGACGCGCACCAACGTCGCCTCCGCCGGTCAGACACTGCACGAGGCCGGCCGGAAGCCCATCGAACACCTCCATGAACTTGAGCGTCGTCAGCGTCGCCCATTCCGAAGGCTTGACGATGACCGAGTTTCCGGCGGCCAGTGCGGCGGCTGCCTCCCAGATGAACAGCAGGATCGGGTAGTTGGCCGGCAGGATCACGACCACCGTCCCCATCGGCTCTTTCAGCGTGTAGTGCAGCTGACCTGCGACAGACGGCCCCAGCACTGTGCCCATGGAGTGCCGTCCGAGCTCCGCGTAGTAGTCGATCGCCGTAGCAGTCCACATCAGCTCGTCGGCTGACTCTTTGTACGGCTTTCCGGTCTCTCGCGTCAGGAGTTCAGCCACGGCCGGGCTCAGGTGCCGCGTGCGTTCAGCCACCTTGTGAAGCGCTTCCGCGCGCTCCAGGGCGCTCAACGACCACCACTCCTGCTGGGCACGATTCGCGGACTCGACAGTCTCATCCACCTCGTGGGGGTCGACATCCGCGAACTCGCCGATCTGCCGCGCAGTGGCCGGATCCAGAACAGCCTTGCGCCGGTTCGACGTGGATGGGATGTGGCGGCCGTCGCGATAAACGGTTCCACTGAGACGGGCCAATTCCGTTTGATGATTCATTTCTCGACTCCGTTGAGGGTTCATGTTTCAACCACCCTCGGGCCTGGGAGCCTCGTCACCTATCCGCCCATCGTATGACGCCTCCGCATCATTTTGGCTTTTTGAATGAATAACTTCAGGGTAGAAGGCGGCAACTATGCAAAAGCCCAAACCCAGCCATGATTCCCGTGCGATCGTCCTATTCAGTACAGCCTGGGGGCCGCATCACACTGTGACGACGAAGCCCCCTCCCTGGAGTTCACCCTATGAATGACCACCCGGTCCGCGCCGAAACAGGCGTCCTTTCCCGCGTCGAGTCCCGATCGATCGACTATGTGCCGCACAGCGAACGGCGAGGCCGCCTCACGGACCAAGCCACGATCTGGTTCGCGGGCAGCGCACAGCTGCTCTCCTTGGCAACCGGTGCCATCGGCATCTCGCTCGGCCTCAACCTCGGGTGGACATTGATCGCGCTCGGTATCGGCACGGTTCTTGGGACCATCCCCGTTTCGGCACACGCGACGCAGGGACCGCATCTCGGGCTTCCCCAGATGATCCAGTCGCGCCCCCAGTTCGGTCGATACGGCGCCTTGTTCATCTGGGCGATGGCAATCGTCGTGTACTGGGGCTACGTCGTGCTCGGCGGAAATCTGCTCGGGGTCACCGCCGTTCAACTCGGCGCGGGGAACGCCCCGTTCTGGGCGATCCTCACCTGTGTCGTGGCAATCGTGCTGGCGATCTTCGGCTACCACTGGCTGCACGTCGCTCAGCGAGTCATCACGATCGCTCTCGTGGTCATTCTCGTGGTTTACGTCATCGGGCTGACGGTCGGCGGCCACATCGCCCCTGAACTGTTCGACCTGACCCAGACCTTCAGCCTGGCGCCGTTCCTCGTCGTCGTGTCAGCCGCCACCGGCTACCAGCTCACCTGGGCGTTCTTCGTCTCCGACTATTCCCGCTACATGCCGGCCCACACCAGCAAACGATCCATCATCACGTATACGTCGCTCGGGCTCATCCTGGGGCTCTTCGCGTTCATGGCAGTCGGGGCGATCTGCGCGGCTCTTCTGCCCAAGGACGACTTCATCACCGGGCTTGCCGTCACAGGTGACTACGTCCTGCCTGGCCTGGGCGCCCTGATGCTCATCGCCGGCGGACTCGGTCTCCTCGGGCTCATGGCCATGTGCGTCTACGGCGGCTCACTCACCCTCATCACTGCCCTCGACAGCATCCGGCCCGTGGTCCCCACCCGTCGGATCCGTCTCATCACGATCCTGCTCGTCGGTGTCACCGGAACCATCGCCGCGGCCCTCGTACCAGCAGACTTCTTGAATACCAGCTTCGCGACAGTCCTCGCCGTCATCGCCTATCTCATGGCGCCGTGGACCTCCGTCAACCTCACGGACTTCTTCATCGTCCGTCGAGGGCGGTATTCGGTCACCGAGATGTTCAGGAAGGACGGGATCTACGGGCTCTGGAACTGGCGGGGACTCACCGCCTACGCCATTACCTTCGCCATCATGATTCCATTCATGAATCTGAGCTTCTACGAGGGTCCCATCGCCGCCGCGCTCGGCGGCGTCGACATCGCCTTCTTCGTGGGAGTTCCCGTGGGTTGCCTCGTCTACTGGCTGCTCTGCCGCAACCTGGATCTCACCCACGAGCGCGAGATCATCGCCCATGCGGACCGCGACATCGACTCCATCGGGATACCGGTCGAATAGTTGCACAGAACGACGAACGCGAGCCTTACCGTCCTGCTTTCGCACCTCCGGTTGCATCGGATCGACGCAGCGAACGCCCCCCGGTGTTGACGCGTCCTTCGTCGATGAGCCACTGCAGCGCTTCGGCTACCGCGTCGAGGCTCGTATAGCGGGGCTCGTAGTTCAGCAGGCGGCGGGCTTTGTCGATGCTGATCGAAGGGCTGCGAGCGATGTGCTCCCACGTCGTGGCGGCATGCTCGGCGTCGGTGAGTTGTGCGAAGCGATCGAATGGCTCGAATCGCAGTCTCGGTTCGGCGCCGAACCAGGCGGCGGCGGCTTCGGCGAAGCCGCGCAGTGTGAGCGCACGATCGGAGACCAGATGGAAGCCCTGGCCTGCCGAAGCGGCCGGATTCGCCAGTGCCAGCTCGAAGCCCTGCGCCACATCGTCCGCGTGCACGTGGTGCACAGTTTCGAGGCCGAAGTTCGGCAGCACGACCTCTTCAGCGGCGGCAAGCCGCGACCAGACCGTCGGGTCGAGGTTGCCCGCCGGGTTGATCATGTCCCATCCTGGGCCGGTGATGTGCCCAGGATGCAGCACAGCACACGGCAGCCCGCCCGGCGTGCGCGCCTCGTCCAGCAGCAGCCTCTCGATTGCGTCCTTGTTCATCCCGTAGTCCCCGAAGGGCTCGCGGGCTTCGTCCTCGGCGACGGGGACCGCGGTCGCCGGTCCGTGGATCCAGACCGTGCCACAGCTGAGCAGCAACTGCACCCGGCCGCGGAGCGCGTCGACCAGCTGTCGCGCCGACTCGGGTGTGAAGCAGACCATGTCGATCACAGCGTCCGCGTGCAGGTCCGCAATCCGGGTGGCGAACGTGCCGTCGGCATCGCCCTGCTCGCGGTCGAGCTGGACCCGCTCGACCGCGTCCCACGCCGGGTCCGGATGGTACGGCTCGCTCAGCCCGCGGGTGACCGCCATCACCTGGTGGCCGGCCCGCACCAGCCGTGGCACGAGGTAGGTGCCCACATGTCCGGTTGCTCCGATCACAACGACGCGCATGGCATCCACACTCTCATGGTCGCCACGCCTGATGTCACCCCTCGGCGGGTGCGTTCACCTTGTGGCGGTTGACCGGGGTGGCAAGCGTCAGCGAGGTGACCGTGTTGGCAACCTCGGGTAGCGCAGCGATCTGCTCCCAGACGGCTTGCATCCGTTCAACGGTTTCCGTCTCGACAGCGAGCAGGAGGTCGAAATCGCCGGACAGGATGTCGCATCGCACTACCTCAGGAATCGCACGGATCGCCGATAAGACGAGTTCGCCGCGCATTCTGTCCAGGCGGTACACGAAGACGTTGGCCCGAATCGGCCGGCCGCCCTTGCTGTTCTTGCCCGGCGTCAGGGTGTAGCCGCCGATGATGCCGTCGCGCTCCATCCGCTCGACGCGCTGGCGAACAGCGTTTCTCGACAGGTGGACGCGATTGCCGAGCGTGACCAGGGACACCCGGGCGTTATTGGTCAACTCGGCGAGCAACTGCTCGTCGATCTCATCGAGGTGTCGCGTCGCCATGACTGCTGCTCCTTCGCAGGGCTGACTGAGTCGAAATGCACATGTAGTGTGCGCTATTCGCATTTAATGATGACGATAATACACGTACCGGCGCGTTTCGTCGTCGCTCGCGTCAACGTTGCAAGCGTTCGAGCAGCTCCTTCGCTTCTTCGGGCGTGTGCCCCGAGTACCTGGCCACGGCATCCGCGAGCGGCACGCGCTGTCGAAGCGCGAACTCTGCTGCCTTCGCGGCCGCCTCATATCCGATCGCCGGCACCAGGGAGGTGACGGCTCCGACCGACGTCGCCGCCCGGTCGGCGAGCAGCTCTCGATTGCCTTCGATGCCCGTGATGCACAGCTCGCGCAAGACGCTGACTCCGTTCGTGAGCCAGCTGATGCCCTGGAGCAGTAGGTGAGCGATGATCGGCTCGAACGCGTTCAGCTGGAGCTGACCGGATTCGGATGCGACCGCGACAGTGACATCGGCTCCCATGATCGCGAAGGCGATCTGATTCACCACTTCGGGAATGACGGGGTTCACCTTTCCCGGCATGATCGACGATCCGGCCTGCCGCGGCGGCAGCCGGAGCTCCGCCAGGCCAGCCTGCGGTCCGCTGGAGAGCAGCCGCAGGTCGCTGCTGATTTTCGACAGCTTCACGGCGGTGCGCCGCAACATGCCGGACGCCTGCATGAAAGCTCCCGTGTCCCAGGTGGCTTCGAAGAGGTCGTAGGCGGGCCGGATGGGCAACCCCGACAGTCGCCGGAGGTGACGGAGCACGGCGTCTTGATATGCGGGCTCTGCGGTGATCCCGGTCCCGATCGCGGTCGCGCCGAGACTGCATTCGAGGAGAAGCGGTATGACTTCCCGGATGCGCGTGACATCTTCCCGAATCGTCACGCCGAAAGCGGTCAGCTCGTGTCCCAAGGTCATCGGAACCGCATCCTGGAGCTGAGTGCGGCCGACCTTGTGCACGTCGCGGTGCGCGTTGCCACGCTCCTCGAACGCGGCCGCAAGGGATTCCAGCTCCGGGATCAGGTGAGTGAAGGCGGAGACGATCGCGAGCTTCACTGCGGTCGGGTACACGTCGTTCGTGGATTGACTGCGGTTGACGTCGTTGATCGGGTGCACCCGGTCGTAGCGGCCACGCGGAAACCCCAGCTCTTCGAGGGCCGCATTCGCGATCACTTCGTTCGCGTTCATGTTGGTGCTGGTGCCGGCGCCTCCCTGAACCACGTCGACGCAGAACTGGTCGTGGAGTTCGCCTCGACGAACGCGCTCGCAGGCTGCAGCGATCGCATCCGCCGTCGAGTGAGGTACCAGGGCCAGTTCTTCGTTTGCCCGGACGGCCGCCTGTTTCACCGTGGCCAGCGCGACGATCAACGCCGGGTGGCGGGATATCGGCGTTCCGCTGATCGGAAAGTTCTCCAGCGCCCGCAGCGTGTGGATCCCCCAGTACGCCTCTGCGGGGACGCGTGCCTCGCCGAGCGAATCCCTCTCGATCCGGAACGTTGCCTCGGCGCTCATGCGTTGATGCAGACGACTTTTGGTTGGGTCATCTCCTCGAACGCGAAACGGACGCCCTCGCGGCCCATGCTCCCGTATTTCGCCCCTCCGAACGGCATGCCGTCCACCCGGAAGTCGGACGAGTCGTTGATCATCACCCCGCCGGCCTCCAATGCATTCGAAACGCGGAGCGCCCGGTTCAGATCGTTCGTGAAAACGCCTGCATGGAGGCTGAACTCGATCTCGTTGGCGAGCCTCAGTGCCTCTTCTTCGGTATCGAACGGCTGCAGCACCACGATGGGGGCGAACACTTCGTCCGCCCACACCTCGCACGAGAACGGCACATCTTCCAGAACCGTCGGGCCGAAGGATGTTCCGGTGTGGTGGCCCCCGATGAGGAGTTTCGCGCCTGCCTCCCGTGCAGCGTCGACAACGCGCTGCGCGCGACGTGCGGCATCCACCGAAATCATCGGCCCGATATCCGTGGCTTCCCTGCGGGGGTCACCCACGCGCAGTGCCGCGGTCGCGGCCACGAACTGTTCCCGGAACGCGTCGTAACTCGCTTGCTGGATGAGGATTCGTTGCGCCCCGACGCAGTTCTGTCCAGCGGCCCAGAACGCACCCGACACACACAGTTCCACCGCCTCAGCGATATCGGCGTCGTCGAAGACCAGAACCGGGGCGTTGCCGCCGAGCTCCATCGAAAGGCGCTTCAAGCCTGCGGTGCGCGCGATCGCCTCCCCGGTGGCGAACCCTCCGGTGAAGGAGACCATGCGAACAGTACGGCTGCCGACGATCGCCTGCGCAACGGTGCGGTCACCGCAGACGACGGTGACGACTTCGTCCGGCAGCCCCGCCTCGATGAGAACGTCAACGAGCACGCGCGCAGTGAGGGGCGTGAGCTGTGACGGCTTGAGGATCACCGCGTTGCCGCCCGCGATCGCGGGGCCCAGCTTGTGCGCCACGAGATTCAGAGGGTCGTTGTACGGCGTGATCGCGGCGACGATCCCCAGGGGCTCCCTGGTGAACCAGCCCTTGCGGTTCTCCGATCCTTCGAAGGCGTCGAAGGGGATGAGCTCCCCCGCGTTGGAGCGGGCGGTGTCGGCGGACAACGACAGGGTGCTCACCGCGCGATCCACTTCCTTGCGCGCCTGGCGGATCGTCTTTCCCGCCTCACGAACGATCAGCTGCGCGCCGACTTCCCGCTGAGCTTCGAGAAGCATGGCGGCTTTGCTCAGAATCTGGTGCCGGCTGAACCGCGAGAGCCTGCGCGAGAGCTCGAAGCCGAGGGCCGCACGTTCGATGACGTGGTCGATGTCGGCGGGGAGGGTTTGCGCGACCCGCCCGATCTCGGTCCCGTCGAACGGGTTGTGGACCGTGAGTTCGTGCGCCTTGTCGGTCGGCGCGGATGACATCAGCACTGTCTCAGACATTGCTCACGCTCACTCGTTCGTGCCGCACCGAGCGATCGATGGCGATGATGTCGGACAGCAGGGCGTATGCCGTCTCGATGCGTCCGGCGCCAGGGCCGGAGACGGTGACGTCGCCGAGAAGGTCGGTCTGGAAGGTGACCGCGTTCGTCGGACCGCTGATCCCGTGCAGCGCGCTCGCGGAGTCCACCGCGACGGGCGTCACCCGGCCGGTGACCGAGCCATCGGCGTTTCGCGTAGCCGATCCGATCAACTTCCAGCGCTTGCCTTCACGCGCGGCGCTCACAATGTCTTCGGCCGACACGGTCGAGATCCCGACGCGCGGGATGTCCTCGGTGCTCAGGTTCGCTCCCAGCAGTTCATTGGCGAGGATCGCCACCTTCAGTTGCACGTCGAAGCCCTCGATATCGGCCGTCGGGTCCGCTTCGGCGTAGCCGTGCTTCTGGGCTTCCGCGACGGCGTCGGCCAGGTCGAGGCCGGCTTCCATACGACCCAGCACGTAGTTGCTGGTGCCGTTGAGGATGCCCTGGACGCCGGAGAGCCGCAGACCGGCGAGTTGCTCCTTCGCGAAGCGCAGGATCGGAGTACCGCTGAGCACGGACCCTTCGTATTCGAAGTTGACGCCCTTGTCGTCGGCGATCCGTTTGAGGACGCTGCCTGCGAGGGCGATCGGCCCCTTGTTCGTGGTCGTCACATGCTTGCCCGACTCGAGCGCCCATCTGACGTGCGAAACGGCAGGCTCACCGTCGACCGGATTCGTAAAGGTCGCCTCGACGACGATGTCCGCGGTCGACGAGCGGATGACCTCCTCGTTGCGGGGCTGGATGTTGCCGCCGCGCATCCCCGCGAACGTCTCTGTCGCGCCCATTGCGAGCACCCGACCGAGATCGATCCCGTCCGACTGCATCACGGAACCGAACCGCAGGTCCGTGATGGCCACCACGCGCAGTTCGAAACCGAGCCGGTCGGCGAGCTCTGCGCCCCCGTCGCGAATCAATTCGGCCAGCGCGCGGTTCACACCGCCGAATCCGATGAGCGCCAAATCGTAACGATCCACGATGATCTCCCTTTCTCCTGCTTGCTTGTCCGTTCCATCCTCAGGTCGCCTGTTGTCCGTCCGCCGCTGTCATTCCGCTCTGCGGGGTGGTCGTTTCGGCCGCCCACCGATCGAAACGTCAAACCGCGGTCCGCATCCCCTGGTCGCCGTATTTACTGGCCCAGGAACACCTCAAGGAGGCCTGATGTCCCACTCGATCGACTCAACGGATCGCTCGCTGCTCAACCTGCTGGTGCGTGATGCAGGCATGAGTGCCGCTGTTCTCGCATCACGAATCGGAGAGACGCCGGCGAACTGCCTGAAACGGATCGCTGATCTGACGGCCGCCGGCTACATCGCCGGATACCGGGCCGTCCGTGGTTTCCCGGATCCCGAGGAGCGGCCTTCGGTGGTCGTGCTTCTCATCGAACGGGATCGCACGATGAGCGGGAAGGACGTGCTGCGGAGCGTTCAGTTCATCCCTGAGGTTCTCAGCTGCGACGTCGGCGACGGCGAGTTCGACATTCTTCTGCGGATTCAGGTGACCTCCCCAGAGCGGGTCGATGAGCTGGAGAGCCTCTTCGGCAAGCAGGTCGGTGTCCATTCGGTGCGCGTCGTGCGCCCGCTGTCCACGATGTCCGTGGCATAACCGGCTGTTTCTGTGCCAGAATTACACTTCTATATGTTTATGCTGCACGAGTTGAAGGGGATGCAACGATGCGTCTAGAGAAGTCGCGGCGACACAAGCTGCGTGTGCACTGGCCGGTGTCGGCCGAGACGTTCGACTCCCTGGTGGCGAGCGCCGGAGCGGCCTATCTGAGTGAGGATCTCCGGCCCCTGCGAAACGTCATCGAGACGACCTCAGAACTGGGCGATTTCGGGGCTTACACCGACGTCGTGGAAATGTCCCTCGGTGTGGAGACCTTCCTCGTCGGCGACTCCGCGAACGCCACGCTCGGCGCCCGCGGAGAACGATGCGTGTCTCCAACGCTGGTCGTCACCACCTACCTGAGTGCCGAACTGAGCGCGGCGCGCGTCGATCAGGTCATCTCAGAGCTTGTTTCCGCGCACCCCTGGGAGGTCCCCGTCATCGAGCTGAGCGAGACGGTGGAGTTGGTGACCTCGGTCAGCACCGAGCGGGCGGAGGCCCTGGCATGATCGCGATCACGGAATCGCCTGTTCACGACCTGTGGAGCGCTGCCGCTTCGGTACTGTCGGGACGCACGTACACCGACCTCACGCACGCGTTCCATGCCGGCCAGCCGCATTTTCCCGCGTTTCCCGATGAGCAGCGTCGCGAGCTCTTCTCGATCGAGCGGGGAGACGGGTTCACGACGCACGAGTTCAGGCTCATCGGGCAGTGGGGTACACACATCGACCCACCTGCCCACTTCGCGTCCGGCGGACGCACCGTCGATCAACTCCCGGTCGACGAGATGATCCTGCCGCTGGTCGTGCTGGACATCAGCGAGCGCGTTGCGGGCAACCCCGACAGCACCCCGGTTCTCGCCGACGTGCACGCCTGGGAGGAACGTAACGGACGAATCCCGGAACGCTCCTTCGTCGCCCTCCGCACCGATTGGTGGAGGAAGTGGCCGGACGGGGAGAAGATGGCGAACCTCGACGAGGCCGGCATCAGTCACACGCCGGGATGGAGTCGCGAGGTGCTCGAATTCCTCATCGACGAACGCAACATCGCCGCAGTCGGCCACGAGCAGACCGATACGGACCCCGGACTGGCAACATCGCGGGGCGACCTCGGGCTGGAGCGTTATCTTCTGGAACAGGATCGGTGGCAGATCGAGCTGCTCGCCCACCTCGACGCCGTTCCTGAGGCGAATGCTCTCGTCGTCGCGACGTGGGCGAAGCCGCTCGGCGGCAGCGGATTCCCGGCGCGTGTCTTCGCCATCCACTGACCTGCCCTCGGGTGGGCATCGCTAAGCTCGACCGTGTGGAGCGACAGTCGAGCATGGGGCGCGGGTTGGACATCCTCGCCTCCCTCGCCGAAGCGTCCAGTCGGCCGCCCTATCGCGCCGCTGTGGTGGACCTTGCGAACCGACTGCAGCGTGAGAGATCACAAGTCTCCCGCACGCTGAAGTACTTCGCCGACAGCGGACTGGCCGTCAAGAACGGCAAGTACTACGAGGTGAGCTGGGACTGGTACGCCAAGGCTCAGGCTTTGACCGCGCGACGCATGCGCGAAGATGGTCTGACCATCCTCGAGGACGTGTCGGAGCGAACCGGCGAAGCAGCATTCCTCGGAACGCTGCACGGAGATAGCACAGTCACGATCGTCGAAAGCGTCCCCCGGTCGACGGGGCTGATCGGGTCGTGGGTCGGACGAGCCTTTCCCGCATTCTGCAGCGACGCCGGACAGGCCACGCTGTGGGACGCGGACGAGGAGGAGATCCGAGCCGTCTTCGCATCCACCCGCTTCACGTCGACAGGTCCTAACGCGGCAGCCACCGTTGAGGAGTTCCTCGAGCGTCTCGGCGAAGCGCGCGCACGCGGCTACACGATCGTCGACCAGGAAGCCGAGCCGAACCTGTACTCGGTTGCTGCTCCGGTCCGCGAGTTCCGGGGTGAAGTGATCGCTGCGCTTCAGATCGTCGGAGTGCGCGACCGGCTCGTCGATCGCACCTCCGAGCTCGGTCTGGAGTGCGTGCGCGCAGCGTCGGCCCTGTCTGCACTTCTCGGGGCGCCGGGCGCCGGCGCGTCCTGATCTCTCAGTCGCCGGCCATCAGCGCCTGCAGGCGCCGGCTCGCGTCGGCGAGTTCGGCGACCATCCGCTCCTGGACGTGCTGAGTCGCCGGGCGCGTCACAACACTGAGCGCGGCGATGACGCGGCCACTCCGGTCACGGAGCGGCAGCGCGAGTTCCGTCAGCCCCTGCTCGAACTCTTCGACGGCGGACGCGTGCCCGTTTTCGCGATCCCGACCGAGCAGCGTCACGACTTCTTCGGTGGAGTGGGCGGCGCGGGGGCCGCCCACTCCGACGAATTCGACGTCCTGCAGCAGCGTCGCGATCGCAGAATCGTCCAGATCCCAGAGGAGGGCTCGGCCGGCGGCCGTGCACCACACCGGTGTCGTCATCCCCGGCCGAACCGAACTGTCAGGCGCGCTGACGCCCGTCTCATACCTCAACAACAGCACCCCGGCGCCCGACCGTGTCGAGAGGCGGGCACTGACGTCGAAGCGTGAGGCGAGCATCCTGAGCACGGCGCGGGATGCTCGGAGCCACTCTTCGTTGCGGGCGGCGGCGATACCGAAGAAGGTCGGGCCGGGGCGGAGCGTCTGCGATTCGTCGATCTCGAGGTATCCCGACCCGCGGAGTTCCTGCGTCAACCGCGACGCCCGGCTCCGCTCGAGCCCGACCGCGTCGGCGAGCCGAGAGACGCTGTAGCCGGCTCGTCCCGACTGTTCCCGGTCCGTCGCGCCTTCCAGCAGGCTGAGGCCCTGCGTGAGTGACGAATGAGGCTGCATGTCTCCACCTTGTCATGCGCAGGGCCTCAGGGTGCTGCGCAGGGGTCAGGCCGTCGTGCTCTCGTCGAGCTCCTCGGCGTCTTCGGCGCTCATCACCAGTGGTGCGTCTCCTGTCGCCTTCGACTTCCGCCCATAACGCAGCCAGAAGAAGAGGTAGCAAGCCGCCGTGAAGGGGACGCCGAAGTACAGCGCGGCGATCTGAGTCGGGTCGAAGGCGATGGCGACCAACGAGATGAACAGCAGAACGAACGCCAGAATCGGCACGAGCGGATACAGGGGCGTGCGGTACGGCAGCGTCTTCAGGTCGCCGCCCGCCTGGATGAACTTGCGGCGGTGGAAGAACTGGGAGGCGACGATGGACATCCAGACCACGACGACAGCGAACCCGGCGATCGAGACGAGCACGAGGTAGACCGTCTCGGCAGCGATGACACTGGAGATGAGCGAGGCGAGACCTCCGACCATGCTGACCGAGAGGGCGACGAGAGGGATGCCGCGGCGCGTCAGTTTCGCGAAGACCCGGGGGCCGTGGCCTTCGCGCGCGAGGGAGAACAGCATCCGAGCGCACGAGAAGAGGCCGCTGTTTCCCGCCGAGAGCAGGGCCGTGATGATCACGAAGTTCATCACATCACCGGCGTAGGGGATGCCGACATAGTCGAAGACATCGACGAACGGGCTGTTCGTCAGACCGGCGTGCTTGTACGGCAGGATCGCAGCGATCACCGCGATCGCGCCGATGAAGAAGATCACGAGTCGCAGAACCGTGGAGCGAAGGGCACGAGGGATGTTCCGCGCCGGGTCCTTCGTCTCGCCGGCGGCGACCCCGATCAGTTCCGACCCACTGAAGGCGTAGAACACCGCGAGCGACGTCACCAGGATGCCGCCGATGCCGTTCGGGAAGAGCCCGTGAGGAGTATTGAAGTTGCTGAAGAACACGGGCGCGTGATGCACCGTGGAGAATGGGGAGAAGCCGAAGATGGCTGCGCCGCCGAGAACGATGAGTGCGACGATCGCCGCTACTTTGATCATCGAGAACCAGAACTCGGTCTCACCGAACACCCGTGCTGAGATCGCGTTGATGCCGAACAGCACCGCCGCGAAGATCAGACACCACACCCAGACATCGACGCCCGGAAACCAGCGCTGCATGAGGATGCCGGCGGCCGTGAATTCTGATCCGATCGCGACCACCCAGCACAGCCAGTAAAGCCATGCGGTGGTGAACCCGGTCGCGGGACTGATCGACCGGGCGGCGTAGATGTGGAACGCGCCGGAAACCGGATACGCGACGGCCAGTTCACCGAGGCAGGCCATCACCAGATAGACGACGACGGCGCCGATGCCGTACGCGATGATCGCGCCGAGGGGGCCGGCCTGGTGGATCGTGTAGCCGGAGCTCAGGAACAGACCCGAGCCGATGACGCCACCGAGCGCGATCATGATGAGGTGGCGCGCACCCATCGACCGTTGAAGTTTGCGGAGCGGAACCTGGGTTGCCGCCGTCTCCGGCAGCACGTTCGACAACTCCGCGCTGCGATTGGATGCAGTCATTGATCTCACCTTCGAGCTAAGAACTGTTGTGGGCTATATGAACACCTGTAGGTGCGTACCATGCACGTTTGTGGAAACGGTATAGGGGCGTATCGAAAGCCGCAACACGAACAGTGCGTTCTGCTCCCTCGAATTGCCGTTTCGTCCATCCACAGTGCCTTACCCCGGAAGCGCGCCAAAATGGAGCGCAACACAATGCAACATGAGCATCTCCGAGTGCCTTGACGACAATACTGGGAGACGCCGCACACTGGTGCGGCTTGCTCGAACGCCAAAGATGGAGATGCAATGTCAGACCAGCGGCCCCTCCGGTTCGCCTTATACGAGCAGGCCAGCGTCGGCTGTGGCGGAGCCCCGTCCCTGTGGACGCACCCGTCGGACGACCGCCTGGGGGTGAACTCGCTGGACCGGTGGCGGAGCACAGCGATCGTCGCAGAGCAGGCGAACCTCGAAGCGATGTTCTTTGCAGACGTGCTCGGCCTCTACGACATCTACCGCGGGTCCGCGTCGGCCGCCGTCGAGTGGGCCGTTGAAGCGCCGGCGAACGACCCGTTCGTCTACGTGGCAGCCCTGTCAGCGCTGACTGAGCGTCTCGCGTTCGTCGTCACCGCTTCGACGACCTACGAGCACCCGTTCAGCCTCGCCCGCCGGTTCGCCACGCTCGATCACCTCAGCAAGGGCCGGATCGGTTGGAACATCGTCACCTCCTACCTCGAGAGCGCCGCCAGGAACTTCGGGCTGGACGCCATGCTCGACCCGCAGGACCGCTACCGCAGGGCGGACGAATTCATGGAGGTCGTGTACAAGCTGCTCGAGGGCAGCTGGGCTGATGACGCAGTCGTCGCCGACCGGGAGCGGCGCGTCTACGCCGACGGCGGCCGCGTTCGACCGGTCGACCACGCCGGCCAGGACTTCCGGGTCGCCGGGCCGGCCGTCACCTCCCCCTCCCCGCAGCGCACACCGGTGCTCTTCCAGGCAGGGTGGTCCCCGCGCGGCCAGCAGTTCGCCGCAGCCCACGCCGAAGTGGTTCTGCTGCCCAAGAAGGATCCGACGGAGATCCGCCGAGGCCTGGACAACATCCGGCAGTTGGCACAAGCCGCCGGCCGGGCGCCAGAGGACCTGAAATCGATGGCGCTTGCGCGGGTCATCACCGCCCCGACGGCGAGCCTCGCCCAGGCGAAGTACGACGACCTGCAAGCCAACTACCACCTGGAGGCCCAGCTCGTCAGCTACGCCGGCGACACCGGCATCGACCTCAGCCGCTACGCCGATGACGAACCGCTGACGACGCAAAGCCAGGGACTGAGCTCCTACGTGCAGAAATCCGGAGCCGGTCAGGCCCCGCTCACCGCCCGCGACCTCCGGGAGAGATTCGCCCGCGTCACCCGCGGATCCGACCTGCTGTTCATCGGCACCCCGGACGACATCGCCGACCAGATGCGCGACCACGCGAGCGCCTCCGGCCTGGACGGCTACATGTTGAACCCACTGACCAGCCCCGGGACGCTGGAGGACTTCGCCGAACAGGTAGTGCCCGCACTGGCCGCGCGGGGCCTCTACGACACCGACCCCAAGAACGGCACGCTGCGATCCCGGCTGCGCGACGACCGATCCGACCGGCTGCCCTCCGCCTCTGCCGCGGGGTCGTACCGGTTCAGCTGAAGGAGACACAGCGGGTCGCGGACAGGCAAGTGTCGTGCGTTCTCGAACAACCGCTGAGCGACGTCGGGTCGGTATTTTCGGTCTAGATCGTCATCTAGCACCCGCCGCCGGAGGAGAGAACCCACATGGACCGCCACCTTCCGGCACCGGGCTGACACCGTGTCCGCGCCCAGCGCGCCGAAGGGATATCTGACGGCGGGAGCGCTGGCGATCCTGTCTATCGCCGCCATGACGGACATGGCTTTCGGCTATCTGTTGATCCGCCCCCTCGCCTGGGTCGCCGTGCTCCTCACGGTCGCGATCGGGTGCGCTCTCGTCGGGCGGCGCAATGGGACCGCATCTCTCGCCGCAGAGCCGTACGGGATGGGGATCATGACGGTGCTCTCGCTGTTTCATGGCCATGGAGGCGAGGTTGCGGCGAGCGCATCCGCCGCAGGTCACGCCTCGCACCTCGAGCGCCCGCTCTGGGCGCTCCTCGCCGCGGTCCTTCTCGTACTGTGCGCCGTGTGCGTCCGCTGTGCCTACCGTCGCATCCGAGCCGGCGGCGTAGGACGCGGCCTTCTGCCCGCGGCCTCCGCCACGGGGATGTGCGTCGCGACCCTCGCGATGCTGCTGCAATGGTGACTGCAGCGGTCAGCTGCACCCGGTTCCGGGCCGACGACCGCTAATGCTCACAGTGGCAGTCGCCACCGGTGCAGCACGCGGACGCTGTCATGCCCTCCGGGAGATCGAGCGCCGGATTCCGGTCGAGGAAGCCGTAGGGCTTGAACTGGAATCCCGAATAGTCGACGGGCATCACCGGCCAGTCCTCCGGCCGCGGGATGTGCGTCGGACCGAAGACGTGCCACAGCACGATGTCCTCGTCCAGGAGCGGGCGGTCCGCCGTCGTCCACGTCGGTAGCCCGGCACCACCCGAATGCGCGTTCGGGTAGTCGCCCGCCGGGAACCGCTCGGCCGGATCGAATCGGGTCGCCCAGAGGTGCTTCGTCGCGAAGGTGGCCCGCGCGTAGACGGTCGACTCGGGCTGAGCCATCAGCGTCGCTCCGGGCTGCGGGATGAGGTGGAACGCCGTCGGCCGGCCGACGGCGTTGCGACGGGTCGAGCTGGTGACCTCCCACACGCGGGACGTCACGGGGTTCGCCATCCGCCCGGACTCGGCTTCGCTCCTGATCGGCGTGGTCGTCCAGGTGAACGCGTTGCCGTAGGGGTTCTCCGGCCCCATCGGGATACCGACCACATCCACCTCGGACAGCGAGTTGCGCTCGCCGTCGACCGCGACATCCAGCCGGGCGCAGAAGAGGTGCTGGTGCACCGGCGCGAACAGCCCCGGTGCGATCTCGGTCGCGTGCGGGTCCGTGCTGCCGGGCAGACCGGCGCCGGCGAACACGATTCCGGTGGCCTTGGCCTCGACCTGGATGGTTCCGTCGAGGTAGAAGTACCAGAAGAAGCCGTAGTCGTAGTTCCCGATGGTCGAGAAGTAGGAGACGACGAGGCGACGCGAGCGGCGAACCTCGGCGTTGCCGAGCAGATCGGTGTGCTTCCAGAGGATGCCGTAGTCCTCCTCGTGCATACAGATCACCTGAGGGATGGCGACCGGGTGACCGTGGTCATCGGCGACGATTCCGTCGAAGTAGTGGATCACGCCGAGGCAGTCGCAGCCGAGCGAGAGCGGGTTCGCGTTCTTCCCGAGGAGGTACTCGCCCGCGTCGAAGTAGCTGATCCAGAACCGGGTCGGCGAGACGTCACCGTACGGCACCACCATCTCGGGCACCGAGGCCCGCGCGAGGACCGGCCGGACCTCGTCGCCGTCGCGGAAGCCGACCTGATTCAGCACCAACCCTTCACGGGCGTTGAAACCCACGCGGAACGACCAGTTCTCCCACTCCACCGCATGTCCGTCGACGCGGAAGCTCGGGCCCTCCGGCTGGGTGATCTCGATGGGCTTCAGGCTCTGGCGCGCTTCACCGATCGCCGCGGCATTGTAGTTTCCGTCGAGCTCAGGCACGGGGATGTCGCCCTCGTCCTCCACCCGGATGACCTCGCCGTGCGTCAGATCGATGTGCACGATGAGACCTTCGACCGGATGCGACCACGGCGAGTCCTCCGGGCTCGAGCGCAGGAACGTAAGGCTGCGGATCGCGCGACGGCCGACTTCGTCCTCGCGGTTGAAGAACCCCGGAGCGAGCGGCGCGCAGAACGCCAGCTCCATCCGGTCTTCGAGCCCGCGACGCTTCATCGCGGCTTGCCACAGCGGCGATGCCTTCGCGATCCGCTCGGCGCGTTCGTACTCTTCGAAGAGGTACTGCGGCTGCCCGTAGGGCATGTCGGCGCTGCCCAGCTTCCGATAGTCGACGAGCTCGTGCGTCGTCACGGAGACGATGGCCTCCGCGGACTCGCCGGTGGCCGTATCCAGGATCACGAAGAGGATGCGGCGCTCGATCGCATCCCCTGGCCGGAAGGCGGCGACCGCCTCCTTCGACGGCTCGACCGGCAGCACGTTGGGGAAGCGTGTCGTCTCGGTCACAAGGCCGGCGACTTCCAGTACCCTTCGACCGGCGACGATCTCCTCACCTGTGAGGAGGTCGAGCGGATGCACGACGACGTCGGGTGTCGTCGTCCTGGAACTGTGGTCGTGACCGGACATGCAGATCCTCACTTCGGGGCCGTCGAACAAGTATCGGTCGCTGACCACTCGGCGATCCGTACAAGCGCCTGGAACGTACCGATTCAGACAACCGTCGTGCGCGAGAGGCCAAGCTGCGAGCAACCCATCGGAGATTTGATCGATCCACGCGATTCGCGCCCCATCGACCGAGGAGGACCCGTTGACCTCTACTGAATCAGCAGACCCGGCTGTCGCAAACCGGACTGCCGCCCACCGCAGGCTCGGCGTCCCGGCCGTGACGTTCATGATCATCGCCGCCTCCGCCCCCCTCACCGTCCTTGCCGGCGGTGTCACGACGACCTTCGCCGTCACCGGGGTCCTCGGAGTACCTCTCTCATTCCTCGTCCTCGGCGTGACACTCGCGATCTTCGCGGTCGGCTACGCCGCGATGAGCCGGTTCATCACGAACGCTGGGGCGTTCTACTCCTACGTGGCGCGAGGACTGGGGAGGCCGACCGGCGTCGGCGCCTCGATCGTCGCGCTGATCTCGTACAACGCGATGCAGGTGGGGGTCTACGGGCTCTTCGGCTTCCAGGTGTCTTCGCTGCTCGACTCGAAATTCGGCTGGGCAGTGCCCTGGTGGATCCCGGTGCTCGTGTGCATCGCCGCCGTTGCCCTGCTCGGCGTCAATCGCGTCGATCTGTCGGCGAAGGTGCTCGGCGTGCTCGTCGCGCTCGAGTTCGTCGTCGTCATCGTGTACGACGTCTCGGCTTTCGTAGTGGCGCCGGAAGGCGTCAGCGCCGCCCCGCTGACGCCGGCGGCACTGTTCGTTCCCGGTGTCGGCGCGGTGTTCGCCTTCGGAATCGCGGCCTTCATGGGCTTCGAGTCCGCCGCGATCTACAGCGAGGAGTCCAAGGACCCCACGCGCACGGTCGCGCGGGCGACGTACACCGCGGTCGGCGTGATCGCGATCTTCTATGCGCTGTCGTCCTGGGCGATGGTCGTCGGTTCCGGCCCGAGCAAGGTCGTCGCGGACTCTCGCACCCAGGGGCCCGACCTGCTGTTCTCGTTCCTGACGACCCACGCCGGCGTGATCATCAGTGACATCGCGCAGCTGCTGTTCGTCACGAGCTTGTTCGCCGCACTGGTCAGCTTCCACAACGCCGTGGCGCGCTACTTCTTCTCGCTTGGCCGTGAGGGCGTGATGCCGTCCTGGCTCTCACGTGTGCGTCGCCACAGCGGTGCGCCGTGGGCCGGCTCGCTGACGCAGACCGCCTTGGCCATCGTCCTCATCCTGGCCTTCGCTGTCGCCGGGAGCGGGTGGGTTCCGCCGAAGGGCGTTCCTGCCGCTCTGTTCCCGGTTCTCACCCTCTTCTCCTGGCTCACGAATACCGGCGCGCTGGGCTTGACGTTGTTGATGACCGTCGTCTCCTTCGCCGTCGTAGGCTTCTTCCGCCGTGACGACCACCGGGTGGGTTCGTGGCAGCGGACGATCGCGCCGGTCATCGCGGGCGTCGCACTCCTCGTCGTCTTCGCCCTGATCCTGGTCTACTTCAACACGCTCCTGACCAGCGACCCGACGGCTCCGCCGAGTGCGACGACCTTCATCCTGCCTGCGATCGTGATCGTGCCCGGCATCCTCGGTGTGGTGTGGGGTCTCGTGATCGAGCGCTCGAATCCGCGTGTCTACGCGCAGATCGGGCACGGCCCGGAAGAGGTGGACGCGCCCGAGCTGGGTGGAGAGGACTGACGCGCGTCAGCTCCAGGCGGTGGCGCGCACGTCCGACGGCGATTCGGCGTACGCAGCCTTGAAGACCCGGCTGAAATGCGCGGCATCGGAGAACCCCCACCGCGAGGCGATCGATGAGACGGACTGCGTCGAGCAGACCGGGTCCATCAGGTCGCGGCGGGCACGCTCCAGCCTGCGCGAACGGATCCAGGTCGACACCGTCGTTCCCTGCTCCTGAAAGAGTCCCTGCAGGTGGCGCGTGGAGATGAAATGGGCCGCGGCGATCTGGCTCGGTCCGAGGTCGGCCGAGCCCAGGTTGGATTCGATGAAGGCGTGGATGCGTCGCATCAGCACTCGATGCGGGTCGGAAGCGCCGGCCGTCAGGTCGAGCTCCTGGGCGAAGAGAGTGGAGACGAGGTCGAGCGCACTGTGCGCGAGTCGCCCGCCGGCTGCGCCGGAAAGCTGTTCGAGGTTTCCCACCAGCTGCCCGAGGAAGGGGACGATCATGCCGGCGATCCCGGACCGTCCATCGAACTTCACCGCGGTGAGTTGGGACACCAGCTCTGTGGGAAGGCCCAGGAGTTGCTTGGGAAACATCACGACCATCGTCCGGAAATCGTCGTCGAATACGAGCGAGTACGGCTGATGGGTGTCGTAGATGGCCAGGTCCCCCGGGTGGAGCACGGCCTCCCGTCCCTCTTGGACGAGCAGACTTGTGCCGGACAGCAACATGCTCAGCTTGAAGTAGTGGCGGTCGGCGCGGGCGATCAGTTCGGGTGTGCGTTCGACGACGTGTTGTGTCGCGCTCACCTCGGACACGTGGATCTCATCCACGTGGGCCGCTCGGATACGACCCCAGAACGCATCCGGCCGATCGGTGGTGACGTGAAGCGGCACGAATGACTTCGACACGCTGTTCCGGAACGCGTCGAAGTCTCGAGTTGTGTCGCTGGAGACGCGTTCAGCGCCACCAGTCGACGGGCTGGGGGTAAGCACGATCGACCTCACTACGGTCCGGACTACTTTGTATACGATCCGTGAGACGCGATGCTAGCACCGTGCCCCCCGGGTTGTCACTCATCCGTAGCCCGTCGTCGTGCACCATTCGACATGGGGAGTGCGCACACGGTCAACGTCCTCGCACGCTCAGCGGGGGAAGCTGGCCGGGAGGAACCGCTTTCGACGAAGGAGTCTCCCATGACGGATGTCCGCGACCTGCTCGCCCGCGTCAGCACGACAGCGCCGAACGGGCGCCCGATTTACGATGCCGCCACCGGCGAGCTGATAGCCCACGCGCCGGTAGAGGGCGTCGACGCGCTCGACGCCGCAGTGGCCCGGGCGCGTGCAGCCCAGGCCGCCTGGGAGGCGCTCGGCCACGACCGCAGGATCGAGTGCCTTCTGAATGCAGCAGATGCCCTCGACTCCAGAGCAGAAGAGCTGGCTCGCCTCCTCTCTCGCGAGCAAGGCAAGCCGTTGAACGGACCAAATGCGCGATTCGAGCTTGGCGCCTGTTCGGCGTGGCTTCGAACGAACGCATCGTTGGTGCTAGAGCCCGAGGTTCTCGTCGACGACGGCGAGACGCACGCTGAACTCACATACCGGGCAGCCGGGGTCGTTGGGGCGATCGGCCCGTGGAACTGGCCATTGATGATCGCGATCTGGCAGGTCGCGCCGGCGCTCCGGATGGGTAATACTGTCGTCCTCAAGCCGAGCGGAAATACGCCGCTCAGCGTGCTTGCCATGGTCGATGTGTTGAACGAGGCACTGCCACCGGATGTTCTCGTCGCCGTTTCGGGTGGCCGCGACGTCGGAGCGCGACTAGCGTCGCATCCCGAGGTCGACAAGGTCATGTTCACCGGCTCCACCGCCACCGGACGCCGCATCATCGAGAGCTCGGCCGGCAACTTGGCCCGCCTCACGCTCGAGCTTGGCGGCAATGACGCCGGCATCGTATTGCCCGGCACCGACGCGAAGGCGATCGCCGACGACTTGTTCTGGGGCGCATTCATCAATACGGGCCAGACCTGCGCGGCGCTCAAGCGTCTGTACGTGCATGACTCCGTGTATGAAGACGTCGTAGACGCGCTCGCAGAGGTGGCGCTCCGTACGCCCATGGGAAACGGGCTGGATGAGAACAACGTCCTCGGTCCGCTGCAGAACAAGCAGCAGTTCGACATCGTCAACCGGCTCGTCGAAGACGCGAAGAGCCGCGGCGCACGCATCGTAACGGGCGGCTCCCCTGCCACCGAACTCGGCGAGTTGTTCTATCCGGTCACCCTCGTGGCGGACATCGAGGATGGCGCTGCTCTCGTGGACGAGGAGCAGTTCGGCCCGGCATTGCCCATCATCCGCTATGCAGATGTCGACGATGCGATCGCGAGTGCCAACCGCTTGGATGTGGGCTTGGGCGGCTCGGTCTGGGCGAACAACCGCGAAGAAGCACGAGTCGTCGCGTCGCGCATCGAGGCCGGCACCGTGTGGATCAACTCGCACGGTGGCGTTCACCCGCTGATCCCCTTCGGTGGCGTGAAGGGGTCCGGCTATGGCCTCGAGTTCGGCATCGAGGGCCTGAAGGCTGTGGCTGTGCCGCGGGTCATCAACGGCTGAGCCGACGAGGCCGCACGCTATTCGGCAGCTGGCGCGTGGCGCTCGAGAAAGGTGTACACCTCCGTCGAATCCACGCCAGGGAACGCGCCGGTAGGAAGGGCGGCGAGCAACGACGTCGGGGTCCGCGCCGCAGGCCACGCCTTGCCCTCCCACACCTCGGCCAACGCACCGGAGGGACGTTTGCAGCACGAGTCGTCCGGGCAGCGCGACACTGCACGGTTCGATGTCTCACGTCCGCGGAACCACTTGACGTGCTCGAACGGCACTCCGACGCTGACCGAGTAGTCGCCCTCCTTGGCCTTCGCGATCCGGGAGGTGCACCAGAATGTCCCGCTCGGCGTGTCCGTGTACTGGTAGTACGGGCTGAACCGGTCCGCCACATCGAAGACCGTTCGCGCTGTCCAGCTCCGGCACACCGGAGTCCCCTCGATGGCTCCGAGCGCATCCGACGGGAAGGCCACGGAGTCGTTCTCGTACGCCTTGATGATGGTGCCAGACTCGTGCACCTTCATGAAGTGCACGGGGATGCCGAGACGCGCGGTTGCCAGGTTGGTGAAGCGGTGCGCGGCGGTCTCGTACGACACGGCGAACGCGTCCCGGAGATCCTCCATCGAGATGCGGCGGAAGTTCTTGGCCTCCGTAAGGAACGCGACCGCGTCCTTCTCCGGCAGCAGCAACGCAGCGGTGAGGTAATTCGTCTCGATCCGCTGTCGAAGAAATTCGGCGTAGCTTCTCGGCTCCTCGTGCCCCAGCAGCTCCGAGGCGAAGGCCTGCAGGATCGGCGAGCGTGAATCGCGTGAGACGCTCTGCTCGGTCGGCAGGTAGATCCGCCCGTTGCGCTTGTCCGTGACCGACCGGGTGGAGTGAGGCAGGTCTCCGACGTAGTGGAGTGAGAAACCGAGATGGTCCGCCATGTCGGTCACGGTCTGGTGAGAGACCGGACCGCCGGTGTGGCCCACGACCCCGAGCAACTCCGCTGCGATCGCCTCCAATTCGGTGAAGTAGTTGTCCCGCGCCCGCATCGTCGCGCGCAACTCGACGTTGGCGCGACGGGCCTCCTCCGGTGTCGCGGCGCGCTCACGATGCAGGCGGTCGACCTCCTGGTAGAGCGCCAGAATCGCCTGGAGTGTCACGTCGGGGACGGACCTGGACACCCGAACCGGGGCGATGCCGAGCGACGAGAACACTGGTCCGCGCTGCGCACGCTCGACCGCGATCTCCAGGGCTGCTCTCTCGTCGGGGGCGTCGGGCGAGAGCAGATCATCGACACCGACCCCCAGGGCGGCGGCAATCAGACGCAACTGGGCGAGACGAGGTTCCCGGTTGCCGTTCTCGATCATCGACACCTGAGAGGGCGCACGATCGATCGCCGCTGCCAGAGCCTCCAGTGTCATCCCGCGTCGCATCCGGAAAGCGCGGATGCGGCGGCCGAGTGTCAGAACGTCAGCGTCGACGTCCTCGTTCGAGGTTTCGATCATGCAGCCATGGTGACATCGCGCCCGACTTGTGACAAACAGAAGAAGGCACGAACTTCTGCGCATCAATCCGAACATCAGGGTCTGGCGCCACCACATCATCGAGTCATACCAACCGACCGATGGAGGTCCACGATGACGAACGAACGCCCCGGCGACACGAGCCAGACTGCCGCCGAGCTCAGCCTCGAGTGGGACGCCGACTCGCGCTGGTCCGGCATCCGCCGCGACTACACGGCCCAGGATGTCGTCGCGCTGCGCGGTCCCGTCCAGGAGGAGCGCACCCTCGCCCGACGCGGTGCCGAAAAGCTGTGGGAGCTGATCCAGCGCGACGGCAGCGGACCGGACGCCCGCTGGGTGCACGCCCTCGGGGCGCTGACGGGGAACCAGGCGGTCCAACAGGTGCGGGCCGGTCTCGAGGCCATCTACCTCTCGGGCTGGCAAGTGGCCGCCGATGCCAACCTGTCCGGCCAGACCTACCCCGACCAGAGTCTCTACCCGGCGAACTCGGTGCCGGCTGTCGTCCGCCGCATCAACAATGCGCTGCTGCGCGCCGGCCAGGTTGAGGGCACCGACGGCCCGATCTCCGACTGGATGGCGCCGATCGTGGCCGACGCCGAGGCCGGGTTCGGCGGTCCACTGAACGCATACGAGCTGATGCACGGAATGATCGAGGCCGGGGCCGCCGGCGTGCACTGGGAGGACCAACTGGCCAGCGAGAAGAAGTGCGGCCACATGGGCGGCAAGGTCCTCGTCCCGACCGGCCAGCACATCCGCACTCTGAATGCGGCGCGTCTCGCAGCCGACGTCGCGGGAGTGCCGACCATTGTCATCGCCCGGACGGACGCCCTCGCGGCAACGTTGCTGACCAGCGACCACGACGAGCGCGACCATGCGTTCCTCACCGGCACGCGCACCGCGGAGGGTTTCTACGAGGTGCGGAACGGCATCGAGCCGGTCATCGCCCGCGGGCTGGCCTACGCGCCCTACGCCGACCTGCTCTGGGTCGAGTCGGCCGCACCCGACCTGGAGCTGGCACGCCGGTTCGCGGAGGCGGTCCACGCCGAGTTCCCGGACAAGAAGCTCGCATACAACTGCTCGCCGTCGTTCAACTGGAAGAAGCATCTCGACGACGAGACCATCGCGCGATTCCAGCGGGAGCTGGCCGCGATGGGGTACGCGTTCCAGTTCATCACCCTGGCGGGCTTCCATGCCCTCAACCACTCCATGTTCACGCTCGCCAAGGACTACGCGTCGCGGCAGATGAGCGCGTACGTGGACCTGCAGGAGGCGGAATTCGCCTCGGAATCCGGCGGGTACACCGCCACCCGCCACCAGCGGGAGGTCGGTACCGGCTACTTCGACCGCATCGCGAGCGCGCTCAACCCGGACAGCTCCACGCTCGCCCTGGTCGGCTCCACCGAGCAGCACCAATTCTGAACCGAATCGCATCGCATCGAACAACGTAAGGACAGACTGATGATCCACATCACAGGCCCGTACACAGAAGGCCACGACGAAATCCTCACCCCGGAAGCGATCGCCTTCGTCGACCACCTCCACCAGGCGTTCGCCACGCGCCGCCAGGAACTCCTCACCGAGAGGAGACGCCGTCGGGTCGACGCCGGCAACGGGCGCGACCCCAAGTTCCTGTCGTCGACCGCTGCCGTGCGCGAAGACCCGAACTGGCGCGTCGCCGGAGCGGGCCCCGGCCTCGAGGACCGCCGAGTGGAGATCACGGGCCCGACCGAACCGAAGATGGCGATCAACGCCCTCAACTCCGGCGCCCGCGTCTGGCTGGCCGACCTGGAGGACGCGACCAGTCCCACCTGGGCGAACGTCATCGGCGGCCAGGCAACCCTCCGCTCCGCGATCCGCGGCGAACTCCGGCACACCAGTGTCGAGGGCAAGGAGTACCGGGTGACGACCCCGCACGAGCACACGCCGACCATCGTGGTGCGACCCCGCGGCTGGCACCTGGTGGAGAAGCACCTCACCTTCACCGACCGTGCCGGGCACTTCCGCCCAGCGAGCGCCTCCCTCACCGACTTCGGCCTGTACTTCTGGCACAACGCCCAGGCGCTCGTCGACTCGGGCCGCGGACCGTACTTCTACCTGCCCAAGCTCCAGTCGCACCTCGAGGCGCGGCTCTGGGATGACATCTTCGTCTTCGCCCAGCAGCGCATCGGGATGCCCGTCGGCACCATCCGGGCGACCGTGCTGATCGAGACGATCCCCGCCGCGTTCGAGATGGATGAGATCCTCTACGAACTGCGCGACCATTGTGCGGGCCTGAACGCAGGCCGCTGGGACTACATCTTCTCCATCATCAAGACGTTCCTCGGGCGCGGCAAACGCTTCGCCTTCGGCGACCGCAACGCCATCACGATGACCGTTCCCTTCATGCGCGCCTACACCGAACTGCTCGTCGCCACCTGCCACAAGCGAGGAGCCCACGCCATCGGCGGCATGAGCGCGTTCATCCCGAACCGAAGGGACGCGGAGGCCACCGAGCGCGCGCTCGCCCGCGTGTCCGACGACAAAAGACGCGAGGCCGGCGACGGCTTCGACGGCACTTGGGTCGCCCACCCCGACCTCATCCCCACCGCGCTGGCAGAATTCGACGCCGTCCTCGGTGAGCGCCCGAACCAGGTCGACCGCCTGCGCGACGACGTCCACGTGACCGAGAACGATCTCCTCGACATCACCAGCGCGGGAGGAACGGTGACCGACGCGGGCGTCCGCTCGAACGTGTCCGTCGCCCTCCGCTACATCGAGGCGTGGCTGCGCGGCATCGGCGCCGTCGCCATCGACGGCCTGATGGAGGACGCCGCGACTGCGGAGATCTCGCGCTCCCTGCTCCGGCAGTGGATCGAGAACCGCGTCACCACCGAAGAGGGCACGTCTGTCGACCGCGCCATGGTCGCGCGCATCCTCGAGGAGGAACTAGCCCGGCTCGGCGGTCGGCCAGGCGACCGCTTCGACGACGCCGCCGACATCCTCCGCGAGGTCACTCTCGGCGACGAGTTCCCGACCTTTCTCACCATCCCGGCCTACGCCCGCTATCTGGTCGACGAAGGCGAGGAAGCTCTCCCGGCTGCGGTCTGACGACGCCTCCGACGCGTCCGAGGCGGCGCCCGCCATCCGCGAGCGTCACCTCGGACGAAAGCCCTGCCGGTGTTAGGCAGGCGGGGCCTATCTCATCGCTTCGGCTCCGCTGAGTCGGGCCGGTGACAGCAGCCTGCCCACGTCTTCCCGGCTCATCAACTCGGACTCGACCACGAGGTCGGCGACGTTCCGGTTAGTCAACAACGCCGTCTTGGCGAGCGCCGCGGCCGCGACGTATCCGATGTACGGCGTGAGCGCGGTGATGACGCCCACCGATGAGCCGACCATGTTCTCCAGTCGCAGTTCGTTGGCCGTGATTCCGTCAATGCAATTGGCCCGCAATGTCTGGAATGCCTGCGACATCCACGCGATCGACTGCAGCAGCGAATGCGCGATCACCGGCTCGAACGCATTCAATTGCAGCTGGCCGGCCTCGGCAGCCATCGTCACTGTTACGTCCGCACCCGCCACCGAGAACGCGACCTGGTTGACGACCTCGGGAATCACCGGGTTGACCTTGCCCGGCATGATGCTCGAACCGGCTTGCATGGCGGGCAGATTGATCTCGCCGAACCCGCTTGCGGTCCACTGGAGAGCAGACGTAAGTCGTTACAGATCTTCGACAGCTTGATCGCGCTGCGCTTCAGCGCGCCGCTGATCGACATGAACACTCCGGCGTCGCTTGTCGCTTCGATCAGATCGGGAGCAGTCACCAGGTTCAGCCCCGTGATCGCGCTCAGACACTCGCAGACCGTTGCGGCGTAGCTCGGGTCGGCCGTGATTCCGGTTCCGATCGCCGTCGCACCCAAGTTGATCTCTGACAGCAACGAGAGGGTTTCCTTCAGACGCGAATAGTCCTCAGCCACGGTCGTCGCGAAGCCGTGGAACTCCTGGCCCAAGGTCATCGGAACGGCATCTTGCAACTGCGTCCGACCGACCTTCAGCAGCTGGGAGAATTCGACCGACTTGCGCTGAAGAGACTGTTGCAGCAGCCACAATTGCTCGAGCATCCGATTGAGCGAGAACGAAAGCGCGATCTTCAATGCGGTCGGGTACGTGTCATTCGTACTCTGGCTCCGGTTCACGTCGTCGATCGGATGGATGAACTCGTACTGCCCTTTGGCATGACCTCCGAGCTCCAGCGCTCTGTTCGCGATCACCTCGTTCGCGTTCATGTTCGTCGAGGTTCCCGCGCCGCCCTGAATCACGCCGACGACGAATTCCTCGTGAAGCCTCCCGTCGATGATCTCTTTGCACGCCTGATCGATCAGGTCGGCTTTGTGTTGCTCCAGCACCCCGATCCGTGCATTCGCACGCGCGGCCGCCTGTTTGACGCATGCGAGTGCCACCACGAACTCGGGGTACACCGAGATCGGACGCTTGGCGATCGGGAAGTTCTCCACAGCACGAGAGGTGTGGACTCCCCAGTACGCCTCAGCCGGAATATCGCGGTGGCCGAGCGAGTCTGCTTCGGTTCGCATGGATTCAGTCCGTCGAGACGAGAGACTCGATGATCGCGTTCGTCGCCTGCTCCGTGGTCGCGGTGCCGCCGATGTCAGAAGTCATCACCCCTGAGGCCAATGTCGCCTCGATAGCTGCGACGATCGCAGCCGCGGCATCGTCGTGTCCGAGATGTTCGAGCATCAGCGCACCAGCCCAGACCTGACCGACGGGGTTGGCGATACCCAACCCGGCGATGTCGGGTGCTGACCCGTGAACAGGTTCGAACATGGACGGGTGCTTGCGCCCAGGGTTGAGGTTCGCACTCGGGGCGATCCCGATCGACCCGACCATTGCGGCCGCCAGATCCGAAAGGATGTCACCGAAAAGGTTGGAGGCCACGATGACGTCATGACGGGAGGGGTGCAGGATCAGGCTCGCGGCGAGAGCGTCGATGAGCACACTGGTGAGCTGGATGTCGGGATAGTCGGAAAGGGTCTCCGATACAACCTCATCCCAGAACGGCATGGTGTGGATGATCCCGTTGGACTTCGTCGCTGATGTGATCCTGCCCGAGCGTGTTCCCGCAAGATCCGCAGCAAATCGAGTCACTCGTTCGATCCCCCGACGGGTGAACAGGGACTGCTGGTACGCGGCCTCCTCGGGTTGTCCCTGGTAACTTCGGCCGCCGACCGCCGAATATTCCCCCTCGACGTTCTCCCGCACGATGACAAGGTCCACATCACTCGCGTGCTTCAGCGGCGACTCGATTCCGGGCAGCGATCTGACAGGACGCAGATTCACATACTGGTCGAATTCGCGGCGGATGGGGATGAGCATCCCCCACAGTGTTTCTACGTCGGAGATGTCCGGAGCACCGACGGCGCCGAGGAAGATCGCATCAAAGCCGCCCAGCTTGTCGAGCGCGTCCACGGACATCATGCGGCCGTGCTTGACGAAGTACTCGGCGCCCCAGGTGAACTGGTGCCATTCGAGCCGAAATCCGAATCTTTCGCCGGCGATGTCGAGCACTCGTTGCGCCGCCGGCAGCACCTCCGTTCCGATTCCATCGCCGGGGAGAGCTGCCACTCGGTGAGTTCGCCGTGCCATCTTTGCCTACTTCTTGTCGGTGAGCCGGCCATTGCCCGGTGAGCCCGGTTCCTGTACTTTGTATGTTGTTGACAATCTACACAACTGTTTGGAGAGTTCCAATGGCGGCATTGAGCCCGATCCTCAAGCAAGCGACCCCGGTGCTCGTCGACCACGCATCCGGTAGCTGGATCTACGGAATGGATGGCCAGCGCTATCTCGATTTCACGACCGGGATCGGGGTCACCAGCACGGGACACTGCCACCCGCGCGTGGTCGAGGCCGCCAGGGCCCAAGTCGGCCAGGTCATCCATGCGCAATACACCACGGTCATGCACAAGCCACTGCTCGCGCTCACGCACGCGTTGGGCGAGGTGCTGCCCGAAGGGCTCGATAGCGTCTTCTACGCGAACTCGGGATCCGAAGCAGTCGAAGCATCACTGCGACTGGCGCGGATGGCGACCGCCCGGCCGAACATCATCGCCTTCCATGGTGGGTTCCATGGCCGAACTGTGGGGGCCGCGTCGCTCACGAGCGCCGGCACGAAGTTCCGGTCGGGTTTCTCCCCGCTGATGGGCGGCGTCCATTTCGCGCCGTTCCCGAACGCGTTCCGGTTCGGCTGGGATCTGGAGACCGCGATCGACTTCGCCCTCACCGAACTCGACTATCTGATGCAGACGCTCTCCTCCCCTCAGGACACTGCGGCGTTCATCATCGAGCCGGTCCTCGGCGACGGCGGGTACCTTCCTACGCCGCCGCGCTTCCTTGAAGGGTTGCGCGATCGTGCCACCGACATGGGAATCATCCTCATCCTGGATGAGGTTCAGGCGGGGGTCGGCCGTACCGGACGATTCTGGGGACACCAGCACAGCACGATCACGCCTGATGTGCTGATCACGGCGAAAGGACTGGCGAGCGGCTTCCCGATCTCGGCCATCGCGGCGTCGAATGAACTGATGGAGCTGGCGTGGCCTGGTTCGCAGGGCGGCACATACGGCGGTAACGCTGTCGCCGCCGCCGCAGCCGTCGCGACGCTTCAGGTGGTCAAGGACGAGGGGCTCGTCGAGAACTCCCGGCTACGCGGCGATCAACTTCGCCAGAGCCTCGACGAACTGCAGGCAACCCAGCCGCTGGTCGGCGACGTTCGCGGTCTCGGGCTCATGCAGGCAGTCGAGTTCGTGACGCCGAGCGGCGAGCCGAACCCTGTGCTCGCCACTGCTGTGCAGCAGGCGGCCATCGAGGAGGGACTGCTTCTGCTCACCTGTGGGCCGGCCGGGAACGTCGTCAGGATCGTTCCACCGCTGACGGTGAGCGCCGATGAGATCGACTCGGGCGTCGGCCGGCTCACTGCGTCCTTGCATACCGCGATGGCGCAAAGCGCCGCTGTGACCGTCGCTCGCTGAGTCTCCAACCCGAATCCCACATCACGCCAAAGGAAAGAACCATGACGACCGCTCAAGACGCACAGGTGATCATCGATTCACTGCAGCACCGGCTCTACATAGAGGGTGCATGGGAGGACGCCGCGAACGGGGCGACCTTCCCGGTGGAGAATCCCGCCACGAAACAGGTGATCGCCGAGGTCGCAGATGGATCGGCTGTCGACGCCGAACGGGCGATCAAGGCGGCCGGCGATGCACAGCACGCCTGGGGCCGCACATCGCCGAGGATGCGCAGCGAGATCCTGCGGCGAGCGTACGAGCTCATCGTCGAGCGGACCGAGGATCTCGCGGCCATCATGACCGCCGAGATGGGCAAGCCGCTTGCGGAAGCGCGCGGCGAAGTGGCGTACGCCGCCGAGTTCTTCCGCTGGTTCTCCGAGGAGGCCGTGCGCGTTTCGGGCGACTATACGACCAGTCCCGACGGCCGGCATCGGCTTCTCGTCTCGCGTACCCCGATCGGGCCGTGCGTACTCGTGACCCCGTGGAACTTCCCACTTGCCATGGGCACCCGCAAGATCGGTCCGGCCATTGCCGCTGGATGCACCATGGTGTTCAAGCCGGCAGCTCAGACTCCGCTGTCATCGCTGGCGTTGGTGGACATCCTCGAGGAGGCCGGACTACCGGACGGCGTGCTGAACGTCGTGACGACCACGGATCCGTCCGCTGTCGTTTCGACCTGGATGAACAGCGGTATCGCGCGAAAGATCAGCTTCACCGGCTCCACCGCTGTCGGGAAGGTTCTTCTTGCCCAGGCGGCGGAGAACGTGATGCGCACCTCCATGGAACTCGGCGGAAACGCCCCGTTCATCGTCTGTGAGGATGCGGACATCAGTGCGGCAGTGGATGGCGCGATCCTCGCGAAGCTGCGGAACATGGGTGAAGCCTGCACCGCCGCGAATCGTTTCCTCGTGCATCGCTCGGTCGCCTCCGAGTTCTCGACTCGTCTCGCAGAGAAGATGGAAGCCCTCCGCGTCGGTGACGGGTTCGAGGACGACACCCGGATCGGGCCGTTGATCGATGAGGCCGGACTGGGCAAGGTTCAGCAACTCGTTGACGATGCCGTGTCGAAGGGAGCCCGAGCGATCACGGGCGGAGCCGTTCAGAGCGGCGCCGGGTACTTCTACCCGCCGACGGTCCTGACCGATGTCAGCGCCGATTCGCAGCTCATGTCGACGGAGATCTTCGGTCCTGTCGCCCCGATCATCCCCTTCGACGACGACGACGACGCGGTCTCGATCGCGAACGACACCGAGTGGGGGCTCGTCGGCTACCTCTTCACCCAGGATCTCGATCGCGCCTTCCGGCTCAGCGATCGGCTCGAGGTCGGCATGGTCGGGCTCAATGCCGGGCTGGTGTCCAACCCCGCAGCACCGTTCGGCGGCGTCAAGCAGTCCGGGCTCGGTCGCGAGGGCGGACGAGTAGGGATCGACGAGTTCTTGGAGTACAAGTACCTCTCCATGCCCCGGGAAGCCTGAGTCCCCCTCCGTAAAGGTGCGTCAGACCGCCTTGGGCCGCCAGGGCTCGTGCTGGTGGGCCAGCCAGACCTCGGAGGGGTTGAGCTCGCGCACTCGGATTTGGCCCGGGGTCTGGGGGTCGTCGAGGTCCTGGTGCGTGATCGCGAGGTCGCCCACGATGACGACGGGTCGGTCGGCGGTCTCGACTACGACCATCTGGGAGCCTCTGGTGTGGCCCGAACCCGGGACGAGGCGGATCCCGGGCAGCAGCTCCACCTCACCCGCAACCGGCATGTACTGCAGGCCGGGAGCGTCCACCCAGTCGCGGATCGTGTAGTCCTCCAGAGTCAGGGCGTCGTCGAGCTCCTGGCGCTGGACATAGATCGGGATCCCGGCGTAGAGGTGGTTACCTCCGCAGTGGTCGAAGTGCAGGTGAGTGTTGACGACCATGTCGATGGTCGCGGGATCCAGCTCCTCTTCGGCCACTGGGAGGATGCGCGGGTTCATGTCATCGACCAGGGGATGCAGCTGGGTCATCCCGGTGTCGACGAGGACCTTCCCCTCGGGGTGCTCGACGACGTAGACGTAGACGGGCATCAGCTGATCCTCGGGCATGAGGTCGGCGACGTGTACCTGCCGCACGGTGATGGAGGGCGTCGTCATCGTGTGCCCGCGGTCGTCTCGTGCCGCCCCTGGCTGGACGGCGCATCCTGAGCCGAGCCGCGGAGGTCGAAACGCTGCATGGTGACTCCGTTTCCGAAGGACTTCTGCTCCATCGGGTGAAGGTCGACCGGCCGGTCGTAGTCGTCGAATAGTGGCCGCCCGAAGCCGAGGATGGAGGGGTGCACGAAGAGCAGCAGCTCGTCGAGCAACCCGGCACGCAGGAGCTGTGTGGCGAGGTCGGCCCCGCCGACGCCGATCCTGCCCTCGGTCCCGGCGCGCAGCGCGGCCAGCTGGTCTATCGCGTCGTCCCCGCCGATCACACGGGTGTTGAAGTCCGCGGTGTCACGCGCATGCGAGACGAGCACCTTCGGGATGGTCGTCCAGATCTCCCCGTAGTCACGCATGACCTGGGGCAGGGACGCGTCGTCGCGATTCTGCGGCCAGGCGGCCTCCATGATCTCGCAGAAGACCCGGCCCTGGACCATCATCGCCAGGTCGCGCGCCTGGGTGTTGAACTCCTCGTGCAGCGCCTCGTCGATGCGCAGCCACTCGCCGGCACCGTGGTCTCCCGGGACCTGCTCGATCTTCAGGTCGAGCGACACATTCATCCAGTAGACAAAACGACCCACCGGCGTCCTCCTCCTCAACCGATTGCAATTCACAACTACTATAGGGACAACCAAGCGACTGTCAAGGAGTACTCGTGGAACCTCGCTCTGGCTGTCCCGTCAACGCGGCTGTCGAGGTGCTCGGCGACCGCTGGTCGCTGCTGGTCCTGCGTGACGTGATCTTCGAGGACCGCCGCTTCTTCCGGGCCCTGCTCACCGGCTCGGCCGAAGGCATCGCGTCCAACATCCTCGCGGACCGACTCGTGCGGCTCGTCGACGCAGGGTTGCTGAGCCGTGGCACCGGCGCCCGGGGCCAGCGAATCCGCTACAGCCTCACCGAGTCCGGCATCCAGACAGTGCCGGTCCTCTGCGCCCTGGGCACCTGGGGACTCGACTGGCGTCCCGCCGGTAACGGTCTGCGACGAAGGCACGAGCTCCTCCGTGACCGCGGTCCGACCTTCGTCGAAGAGGTCATGGACGAACTGCGCGCCCGCCATCTCGGTGCGCCGGCTTCGACGGATAAGGGGCCTACCCCCCTCGAACAACTCGGGACCGCGGCTGCCGCGGAGGTGACCTCCTGAGCCGGGAAGCACGCCGGCCACGATGACGCCGTCGTGATCTCGGGAGACGGCGGCGGCACGGTCTCCCTGACCCTGCCGCTCCGAATGGTCCGCTGCAACAGCGCGGCGCTTGCGCAGCTCGCGGCAGAGCTGGACGCAGCAGCCTGGGACGACCTCTCCCCGCTCGACGTGACGATTGAGCACCTGCCGGTCGGGAGCAGGCATGAGCGTCACCTTTCACGCTGCGGCCCGCGCTAACCGAGCGTCGACACTACCTATGAAGAGAGTGAGGATGCTTTAAGGTCCTCTCCAGATTGGTGAGAGGGTGTCCTGGGATGGTGCAGCAGCCGCCTCCGCGGTGGCCTGTCAGGGACTACTGCAGGCAGAACTCGTTCCCTTCTGGGTCACGCAGCTGGTAGTAGTGCTCATGCACGGGTCCCCAACTCTGGTCGACGAGCCGGACGTTAGTAGCGCCGAGCGCTACTAACCTGTCTTTCTCCGCATCCAGCTCCTCATCGGTGGGAGGCCGCCCCTGCACGGCATGGACATCAATGTGCACTCGGTTCCGCCCGGCCTTCGGGCCCTCGGCGTGGTGGAAGAACAACCGCGGACCGGTGCCGTCCGCGCTCTCGACGAGTCCCCGCCTGTCCAATTGCTCCTCATTGAGCCCGCTCGCGAGGAGCATCTCACGGAACTCGCCATCGATCCGCTGGGGTGGGTAACGGAAAACCTCCGCCCAGAAGTCAGAAAGCCGTATCGGGTCGTCGGCGTAAAAGACGATGTTGCCCAGAGTCGCCATGCGCCCGTCCTTCCAGACCAGTGTGCGTCCGCAACGCCCGCTGATCTCAACCGTCAACGCGTCACGGGCTTGATTCGCTCCAAGTTACACGCCAGTCCCAGGGCCTTGGCAACGGTTGGCCGTCGTACCTCGCCGGAAATCGTCTTGCGCGGGACGCCTAACACTCAGCAAGCCGATCCCTGGTCCGAGTCTCGGGCCGATGCGTGCCGTCCCCTCGATCGCGTACAGTTCCGGTCGTATACCCTGGGCTGCTGAGGAGGTCCGCGTGCAACCTGAATTAGTCACTTCCCCCGACGCTGTAGACGTTGTCAGCCTTTGCTGGCGTCGCCTTGGTGACGCTCGCTCTGGGCTTATGCACCTAAGGCAATCCGGGGCGGCGCGAAGCGTTCTCGCGGGCTTGGTTCCGCTGACTGATCGGGACCAGACGGTGACCGCGGCTGCCGTTCCGGTGCCACGTCGCGCGGCAGCGAGAGAGCTCCGCCGGGACCCCGTCCTCCCAGGCGGGCCCGGGTCATCGGCGTCACAACACTCGTGATCTCCATCGACAGCGCCTCGGCTGTTCCTCCTTACGAACAGATTCGTCTGCAGTTTCAGCTTCAGATCACCGATGGTGCTCTCCTCGTCGGGGCGAAGCTGCCGACGATCCGGCACCTTGCATCCGACCTGGGTCTCGCGGTGAACACAGTGGCCCGTGCGTACAAGGAGTTGGAGAGCGACGGATTCGTGCGGACGCGAGGACGGGCGGGGACCGTGGTGGCTTCCTCAGCCGACGACACCAAGAACCGAGCCGAGGCTGCCGCGATCGAGTTCACCAGCCAGATGATGCGCCTCGGCATCAAGCCGAATGTCGCTCTCGAGCTAGTGGCCAAGGCCCTTCACGAAGCGTGATCGTCCCGCAGCGAGCGGCCGGTCAACGTATTGTCGGGATGCTTCGCTTCGGAAGCGTGGGTTGCGTTGCGCCAGTTCTAGCGACAGTTGATCTGGCTTCCGTCCTCATCGTCGTCGGCTTGGTCGCCCGGGGTATTTTCGGCGCGTTGCATATTGGCTATGGCCCGCCGTCGCAGCAGCGCTGCTGTTGATCGCAGGGATGATGCTTTGGCTGATCGCCGGCCTCGCCTACCGAAGAGCAGGAGCGACGCAAATCCGGTGAAGTACATCTTCCAATAAGTTCTGCCGTCGATATTCGTGATTCGCGGGCTTGGCGTACGCCTGATTGGTGGTGTGCGGGGATCCGCTGGCAAGATATTCGCTGGAGTCATCGTCGTGGTCCTCGGCGTGGCGTTCTCTTTTGTGTCGAGGTTGACTACCAAAGACCTTGGTTGGTGTGCGAGAGGGTCATCGGCCCCGCCTTCGGAACTCTGCTGAACCTCTGCACCGTCATAATCCGTTGATCCGGGACGAATCGTAGGGCGCCCCACCGGGGGCGCCCGCAAGCCGGTCCCTCACCGTGCGCAGTTCGACGCGGCTGCTCGTTGAGGCACGAGTTGACAGGTTCGATGTACGTAAGACCCGCACGATGAAATGCACGGTGATGGGACCATAACTGCACATCTGAATAGATGAAGATCGGCCACGCGCGTGTCTCGACGAACGAACAAGACCCCACCGCCCAGCGGGACGGGCTGGCCGTCCTCGGGGTGGATGCCGAGAACGTCTATGTGGACCACGGACTGACCGGCGCCAACCGAGCGCGGTCAGGTCTCCGAGAAGCGATGGCCGCCGTGCGTAAAGGGGACACCCTCGTCGTCACGAAGCTCGACAGGCTCGCCCGGTCCCTTCCCGATGCTCGCGACATCGCCGACGAGGTCGCGCGCAAGGGCGTCTCGCTGAGCCTCGGCGGCAGTGTCTACGACCAGCGGTTGAGGCCACCATCCGCCCCGTCGCGATGACGGGGCCGATCTTGTTGGTGCCTATACATTCACGATGATGCTCTTCGGCTCGGTCATCGCCTCCAACGCGAATCGAGCCCCTTCCCTTCCAATGCCCGAGTTCTTGAATCCGCCGAAGGGCATGGCATCGGAGCGGAGGTCACTCGTGCCGTTGACGATCACGGCGCCCGCAGTGATCTGCGCAGCAATCGTGTACGCGGTGCGGACCGATTGGGTGAAGAGGCCTGCTTGGAGGGCATAGTCGGTGCTGTTGGCCGCACGGATCGCCTCATCGATCTCGTCGAACGCCATGACCGTGACGACGGGACCGAAGATTTCCTCCGTGATGAGCGGTGAGTCCGAGCGGACCCCCGTGAGAACGGTCGGGTCGTAGAACGAACCCGTGCGCCGGCCTCCCACGTGGACGGTCGCACCCTGTGCCCGCGCATCCTCGACCCAGCTCTCGACACGGGTCGCTGCCGCCTCGCTGATGAGCGGCCCGATGTCCGTGGTGGGGTCGAATTTGTCGCCGACCCGGAGCCGACCGGTCTGCTCAACCACGTCAGCGAGGAAGCGATCGAACAGCGAGCTGTGGACGTAGACGCGCTGAACCGAGAGGCAGTTCTGGCCCGCGACGCCGAAGGCACCACGGATGACATCGTCGACTGCTACGGCAAGGTCTGCGTCCGCGCAGACGATCGTAGGGTTGTCTCCGCCCAGCTCCATCAGCATTTTTCGCGGACCCGAAGCGTCTGTGATCTTCCTCGCAGTGCTGGGTCCACCCGTGAACGAGACCAGCGAGATCCGATCGTCGGTGACGAGAGCGTTTCCGACCGCGGCGCCTCCGCACACCACTGCGATGCGCCCGGCGGGGACTCCCGACTCGAGGAGGGCGTTCGTGAGGGCCAGAGCGGTGAGTGGAGTGAACGATGACGGCTTGAGGACGACGCCATTCCCGGCCATCAGCGCAGGACCGATTTTGTGGGCGACCAGGTTCAAGGGATCGTTGAACGAGGTGATGGCGGCGACGATGCCGACCGGCTCGCGGGTGAACCAGCCGACCTTGCCGACTCCGTTACGACTGGCCTCGAAGGGAATCGTCTCGCCCGTCAGGAATGCGCCGGCTTCGGCCGACAGGCGCAGTGTCTCGACACAGCGACGCACCTCCCGCTCGGCCTCGGCCAGCGTCTTCACGCCCTCGGAGGCGATGAGCCGCGCGAAATCGTCTGACTGCGCCTCGACCAGGCGAGCCGACGCTTCCAGGGCTTCGCGACGAGCCCAAACCGGCCACGCCTGTTCCTCGAGCGACTCCGCGACTCCGGTGATGGCGCGAGTCACATCGTCTTTCGTCGATGAAGCCACGTGTCCGAGAACCCGGCCGTCTTGCGGATCCGTGACCGCCAGATTCAGTTCGGAGCGCTGCCACTCGCCGGCGATATACGCGCCGCCGGGAGCGAGCCTGACTTGTTCGCACACGTCCATCCGATGCTCCTTCTACTTCACGAAGTCGACGACTTTGGCACCGAGACCGATGAACGGCAGGAACCAGGGCGGTCCGAAATGTCCCGGGACCGGGGGGAACTTCAAGCTCTGCCACACTTCGGTGCTCGGCCTGCCCGCCAATCGCAAAGCCATCTGCTTGCCCATGTGGCTGGCCATCTGCACGCCGTGACCGCTGTAGCAGATGGAGTAGAACACGCCGTCGTGGGTGCCCGCGTGAACCATCTGATCCATCGAGATGTCAACGAGCCCACCCCACGTGTAGTCGATACGCGTCCCCGCCAGATAAGGGAAGAGGGTGAGCATCGCCCGCTGCAGGATCTCGGCGCTCTTCAGATCGGATTCCGGATTCGACAGCGCGAACCGCGCGCGGCCTCCGAACAGCAAGCGATTATCCGGTGTGATGCGGAAGTAGTAAGTGAGAAGTTTGGCGTCCGCTGCCTGACGGCGATGGGGAAGTATCCGGTCGACCACGTCCTGGGCGAGGGGCTCTGTGACGATGATGAAACTGCCCACGGGGACGACACGCCGTTGTAGCCAGGGGGTCAACGAGCCCGTGTAGCCACTTGTCGCCACCAGCACCTTGCTCGCCCTGATCACTCCCCTGGTCGTCTGGACGTCGTGAACCTCCCCGGAGATCCTGGAGAGCTTCATCGCCTTGGCGTCCTCGCAGATGACAGCGCCCGCTGCGACCGCCGCCTTGGCCAGGCCGTGGACGAATTTGCCGACGTGTACCCCCGCTCCAAGCGGGTCGACCATAGCGCCGTGGTAGAAATCCGTCCCGATCTCATCATGGATCTGCGACTTGGGGACGACCGAAACGTGATAGTCGGCGAGCTTGGCGAGGCTCTTCTGCGTGGCGTACATGCCCTGTAGGTGTGCGGGCTTGAACGCGAGAGAAAGCTTTCCGGACCGCTCGAAATCACAATCGATGTCGTTGTCCGTGACCAGGCCTTCCACGGTGTCGATGGCCCGGTTGTATTCCCGGAACATGGCGACCGCGCGGTCCTCGCCGTAGCGCTTGATGGCGGTGCCGAATCCGATCGCGAGCCCTGTGGTGGCCATCCCGCCGTTTCGTCCGGATGCGCCCCACCCGACGGTGTGCTCGTCGATCACGACGACCTTTGCACCGTGCTTGGCCAACTCGAGAGCCGCTGACAGTCCTGTCAGCCCGGCGCCCACGACCACGACGTCTGCGCTTTCCGGGACCGGGGTGCGCCGATAGTCGCCGGACGGCGTCGCAGTGTCCAACCAGTACGGAGTGAGTTTCACCAGGACCTCCTGTTAGTGCGCGGTTCAGATTCCGAGAAGGGAATTCAGTTCGTCAAGCGAATTGACCAACGTGTAGTTGTAGGCCGGGCTCTGCGGGTCGTACCCGCGGTCCAGCATGACCTTGTTCGTGAAGCCGAGATCATCGGCCGGCATCAGGTCGTAACGCGTGTGTGATGACACGTGCAGGAAGTCCTCCGGCGTCGCGTTGAGCTGGTCGACCATGTATTCGAAGGCCTGATAGCGCGGCTTGTAGAAGCCGGCCTGCTCGGCCGTATAGACGGCATGGAAGTCGGCCTCGAGCTTCGGAACGGACGTTTCGAGGAAACGCGTGTCGGCGTTGGAGAGGATCACGAGTTCGAAGTTCGCGGCCATCTTCTTCAGCGGTTCGACGACACCCGGGTGCGGACCCCAGGTGAGGACCGCGGCCGCAAGCTGCTCCCCGGCATCGGCCTGCACATCGAGACCCCATTTGCGGCACGTACGGGTGTAGGCATCGTGAAGAACCTCGGGGTAGGCGTAGTACGAGCCGCACACCTGGTCGTACCGGTACTTGCTGAACTGAGGAAGGAAAGTCTTGATCTGTTCCTCCGACAGGCGGTTGCCGATCAGCCGACGCGTGACGCTCTCGATCTCGAAATTGATCAAGGTGCCGTAGCAGTCGAACGAGACGTATTTCGGTCGAAAGTTCGTGTTTGGCATAACGTGTCCAATCTTCTGGCTCCGGGCTCTCCGAAGGGTCCCGGAGATCTTCCTGCAGTTCGTGATCAACATATCTTCAAATGTGCCGATTGTCGACAGTCGGCAACCGTTTGTTGACAGCATCATTGCATGCCAAGATAGAGAGCGGGGTCAGCTATGCCTGCGGCCTCGGCGGGCAGCCTGCGGGGGCGCCGCCTCAGCTATACCCGCGGTGGAGGTACGTGATGGCCGGTCTGAGCAATCTGAAGGCGCTCGAGTTGAGATCGACCGCTGACCGCATCAGCGACGAGCTGAGGCAAATGATCATCGACGGTACATTGCGGCCGGGCGAACAGCTCGGCGAGGCGAAGATCGCGGGCCAACTCGGGGTCTCCCGAGCCCCGGTCAGGGAGGCGTTGCAGCAGCTCGTACAAGAGAGGCTCGTGGTCGCCGCCAGGAACAAGGGGGTCTCTGTCGTGTCTTTCACTCCGGACGACATCCGAGAGATCTACGACGCTCGCCTTGCCATGGAAAAGCATGCAGCGTCCCAGATCGTGTCGGGGGGATCTGCAGCACGTTCGAGTGCAGCAAAACAACTGAGTCGGATTCTGCCGAGCCTCGCCGACGCCATCCGGGCCGGCGACAGACGCCAAGTCTCGGCTATCGATCTCGAATTTCACACAGGGCTGATCGCTGCTGCCGGCAACTCCCGTCTCCTGCATGCGTACACCATCCTTTCGGCCGAAGCGCTTGCATGCATCAACCGTCTTGAAATCGCCTATCCCGCCGGGCTAGACCTCGTGGCAGATCACGAGCATCTGATCGAGTTGCTCGTCGGTGGCAACCTCGACGAAATCCTTGACGCGCTCAGTTCGCATCTGAACGTCGCGGCGACCCGCCTCACCTCTCCTCTGCCGGCGGTCGGCCCCTGATCGCGCATTCCAGCAAATTGCAGTAATGCAAGTTCGTGGCAGATTGTCGACAATCTGCCGAGACCATGGTTTTATGTGAGTCACGAAGACGTCACTTGCCCCGGAAGGACGAACCATGAGATCCGCAAAAACCCTGACATTAGCCGCCGCAGGCGCCGCACTTCTCCTGGCTGTGAGCGGCTGTAGCGCCTCCTCCGGCGGAGATTCAGCCGCCGGGTCGAGCTCAACCGATGTAACAGCGGGTGTGAAGGTCGATCCGGCCGCCGCCAAGCTGCTGCCGGCCGCGACGAAGAAGGCAGGCGTGCTCACTGTCGCGATGGACCTGAACTATCCGCCCACCTCGTTTCTGGCCTCCGACAACGCTACGGCGATCGGATTCAATCCGGATTTCGCGCGGCTGATCGGCAAGAAGCTCGGCCTGAAGATCCAGATCGAGAACGTGTCATTCGATACCATCGTTCCGGGCATCGCGGCCGGTCGGTACGACTTCACCGCAACGGACATGAGTGCTACGCCTGCTCGTCTGAAGGTACTCAGCATGATCGATTACTGGGACGCAGGTTCGTCTCTGGTGGTCAGTAGCGGTAACCCGGCCAAGCTGAGCTTGGCCAACAATTCTCTGTGCGGCCACAGCATCGGTGTAACCGTGGGGTCGACACAGGCCGAACAATACATTCCGCTGATTTCGCAGAAGTGCGAGTCAGCTGGCGCGCAGCCCGTGAAGCCGGTCATTCTGCCGAACGTTCAGGATGCACTCACCCAGCTCGCGTCCAAGCGGCTTGACGGCGTCTTCTACGACACGAGCTCGCTCGGCTGGGCGGCGAAGAAGCAGTCGCAGTCGTTCGAACTGCTGACTCCGCAATACAAGAAGCAGACCGGAACCGATCTTGTCGCGCTCGGAATCGCCAAGGATTCCCCGCTGATCCCCGCCCTGCACGCTGCAACGCAAGCGGTCCTGGACAGCCCCCAATACAAGAAGGCGCTCAATAATTGGGGCTTGGGTGCCGGCGCGATCACGACAGCAACATTGCAGCAGTAGTCGTGTCTGTGAAAGCGCCCGCTATCGGTCGCACCAGCGAGATAGGGAGAGTGGACACCGTGGATGCGTCAGAAAAGCCGAGGGTCCACCGCAAGAGCGTGCTGGAGTACGTCTCGTGGGTGGTTTTCATCCTCCTGGCGGCCGGCCTGGTGTACTCGCTCACGACCAACCCCAACTATCAGTGGGACGTGGTTGCGCAGTACTTCACGTCTGCGTCCATCCTTCGCGGGCTCGGACTCACGCTCGTCTTGACGGCGGTCTCCATGGTCCTCGGGACGCTCATCGGCCTGTTGGTCGCCGTCATGCGTGCATCCTCGATCCGTCCGATCATGCTGGCAGCATCCGCTTACATCACCTTCTTCCGAGGCACGCCCGTACTGGTCCAGCTGATCTTCTGGTTCAACCTGGCGGCGCTGTATCCGCACTTGGCCATCGGGATCCCCTTCACCGATGTTTCTCAGACGATCAACGTGAATCAGATCATGAGTGCCACAACGGCGGCGATCATTGGACTCTCACTCAATGAGGCCGCATACATGGCGGAGATCATTCGCGGAGGATTCACCTCGGTCGGCAAGGGGCAACTCGAGGCTGCCGACTCGCTCGGGATGAGCGGGATGACGAAAATGCGCAAGATCATCATCCCGCAAGCGATGCCGGCGATCATTCCAGCGACCGGCAACCAGGTGATCGGGATGTTCAAAGAGACATCGCTCGTCAGCGTGCTGGGGGTGGCGGAACTCTTGGAGAGCGCACAACTGATCTACGCGCGAACGTACCAGACCATCCCCCTGCTGATCGTGGCATGCCTGTGGTACCTGGCGATGACCCTTCTGTTGAGCTACCCGCAGTCTCTGATCGAGAAGCGGTATTCGCGCTCCACCGCGGCAATCGGGCGAACAATCATGCCCACCGAGAGCATCCAGATAGGTGAGGGAAAATGAGCGAACTCGGCACAGTCCACGTGCGGGGCCTGCGCAAATGTTTCGGTGACCGAACGGTGCTGCAGTGCATCGATCTGGATGTCGCGTCTGGCGAGATCTGCTGCATCATCGGCCCCAGTGGTTCGGGGAAGTCGACGCTGCTGCGCTGTATCGACGGTCTCGAATCGGTCGATTCGGGCGTCCTGCGCGTCAATGGCGAGGACCTCGGATACTACGAGACTCCCACCGCGTATCAAGCGCTCAGTCCCAAGCAGGTAGCACGGCAGCGGACGAAGATGGGGGTCGTCTTTCAGCAGTTCAACCTGTTCCCGAACATGACGGCCGCCGAGAACGTCATGTCCGGCCCCGTGCTGGTCAAAGGGGCCAATAAGAGGGAATCCCGCATTCGAGCCACGGAGCTTCTCACAAGCGTGGGCCTCAAGGGACTCGAAGGCCACTATCCGTCCCAGCTCTCCGGTGGCCAGCAACAGCGGGTTGCGATCGCTCGTGCGTTGGCGATGGACCCGAGCGTCATGCTGTTCGACGAACCGACCAGTGCCCTCGACCCCGAGTGGGTCGGCGAAGTTCTGGGCGTGATGCAAGATCTGGCCGAGCGCGGTATGACCATGCTGATCGCCACCCACGAAATGGGATTCGCTCGAGAGGTGGCAGACACTCTGATCTTCATGGACGGCGGGGTCGTCGTCGAGCGCGGCGACGCACGCGAGGTCATCACCAATCCGAAAGAGCCACGGACGAAGCAATTCCTGAGGATGGTGTTGTAGTGACCGACGGGCAGCTCGCGGTCATCGGCATCGGCAGCATCGGGAGCATGGCTCTGTGGCAGGCTTCCCAGATCTCGCAGTCCGTTGTGGGGTTCGAGGCCGAAAGCCCCGGCCACCCGCGGAGCGCAGTAGGCGGCGACACAAGGTTGTTCCGCATGACCTACCGAGGCGAGCACAACTACTATCCGATACTTCAGCGCTCGAGAGACCTGTGGCGTGAACTCGAGGCGGAGTCATCGCAGAGCATCCTCACGCAGTGCGGTGGGCTCTCCATCGGCTCACCCGACGAGACGTACATCCCGCAGCTTCTCGAATCGATCCATCGCACAGGTGCACCGCACGAGATCCTCGACCAGGCCCGAATGGCTGAGCGGTATCCACAGCACAACCTCCGTGAAGGTGAGTGCGCGGTCTTCGACGCCCAAGCCGGCTTCCTCCGCACCGATCGCGCCGTTCTTTCTGCGCTCGACGTCGCTCGGGCCAACGGTGCGTCGATCATGCGCCACACCGCTGTGGAAGAAATCCGCGAAGTGGCCGATGGAGTGATCGTGCACTCCGGGACATCGTCGTGGACCTTCGATCGAGTCATCGTCGCCGGCGGTGGATGGTCGACGACCTTGCTTCCGGACGGATTGCGACGGTGGGTCCGGCCTCGTCGTTCCTATCTGTCTTGGTTCGCCGCACGCGACGCCACGCAGTTCGTTCCCGAACGCTTCCCCATCTTCATTCGGATCTCAGGCGATCGATCTCTTTACGGCGCGCCGACGGTGGATCGCGTAACGGTCAAGGCCACGCTCGACGGGCGCAGCTCCCCGGCCGCGGACGCCGCCTCGGTGCAAAGGGAACTCACGCCTGAAGAGATCGCCGAGACCGAGGAAACGGTCGCCGAGTTCCTCCCCGGACTGATCCCCGACATCGTCCGGTCGGATGCCTACCCGGATCTCTTCACGGATGACGAGGCGGCCCTCCTGGGGACTTCGGGTTCCAGCCCGCGCATCTACTACGCGACAGGATTTTCAGGCACCGGCTTCAAGATGTCGTCAGCGTTCGGCGCCATGGCTGCCCGGGAGGCCCTCGGCGGACAGGAGGAACCCGGCTTCGATTTCCTCAGGCCCGACCGATTCACCGGTCGTGGTGGGAGCGGTTACGGGAAAGCACTGTCATGACTGCCGAGCCGGAGGGAAAGGTCGCTCTCGTGACGGGGGGCAATCGAGGTATTGGCCTCGAGATCGCCCGGCAACTTGGCGCGCGGGGCCACCATGTCATGGTGGGAGCCAGGAGCAAAGCCGATGGTGAGAGCTCAGCGAACGAGCTCAGGGCTCTCGGGTTCCGCAGTTCGGCAGTCGAGTTGGACGTGACGGAGCCTGATTCGATCCACCGGGCCGCCCTTACGGCTGTCAGCGAATTCGGCGGGATCGATGTGCTGGTGAACAACGCCGGCATCGCAATCGATGGACCAGGCCATCGGCCATCGGAGCCCGATTTCGACACGATTCGCAGGACCTTGGACACGAACCTGATCGGCTCGTGGGCGTGTGCTCGCGCTGTGGTGCCCCATATGCGGGTCGCTGGCTTTGGGCGGATCGTCAACATGTCGAGCAACATGGCGTCCATGGAGTTGACGGCCGATGAGGAGTCTCCTGCCTATCGCATCTCCAAAGCAGCGCTGAACATGTTGACCGTGGTTCTCGCAGCGGAGTTGCGCTCGACAGGAATCCTGGTCAACGCCGCGTCGCCCGGCTACACGCGGACGCGAATGAGTCCGAACGCGACGAGGACTGTAGAGGTCGGAGCAGACACCGCCGTTTGGCTGGCCACTCTGCCCTCAGACGGCCCCTCAGGAGGCTACTTCTACGACCGCTCGCCTCTGCCCTGGTGATGGCGCGCCGCCTGTAACGGCACGTGATTGGAGCACAAGAAGATGCTGAACGCCGAAGAACTGAGCACGATCGAGACGCCGGCCGTCGTGATCGACCTCGAGGTCGTCGACGCGAACATCACCCGCATGCAGGGCGCCATTACCAGCAGGGGCGTCAACCTCCGCCCGCACGTGAAATCCCATAAGTCAGTCGATCTCGCGCGACGCCAGCTAGAAGCTGGAGCGGTGGGGATTACCGTTTCGAGCGTCGGGGAGGCCGAAGTCTTCGCAGATGCGGGCGTCGAGGACATCTTTCTCGCCTACACGATCTGGGCCGGTTCGGCACGTCGGGCTGGACGGATCATGGGTCTTCACCAGCGGGTACGGTCGTTTTCCGTCGGAGTGGATTCCACCGCAGGAGCACAACAGCTGGCAAATGCTACCCGCGGTGCGGACCGGCCGCTGCGAGTGCTCGTGGAGATCGACAGCGGGGCTCATCGCACGGGAGTGAGATCAGAGGAAGCCGGCGACCTGGCAGCCGAGTGTCAGCAGCTCGGTCTCGACGTTGTGGGGATCTTCACCTACGCCGGTCATGCTGGCACGTCCAAGGACGCACGCTTCAGCGGTGCGGCCGATGAGGTTCACGCCGTCGAACAGGCCATCGCCTCCCTTTCGGCACAGGGCATACCCGTGGGAATCGTCAGCGCAGGCTCCACCCCCACAGCCGTGATCTCCGCGCACGCCCCGATAACGGAATCACGGCCCGGCGAGTACATCTTCAACGATGCCGACAATGTGCGCCTCGGCACGTGCGAAAGTCTCGCGGATGTCGGCCTCTTCGTCGCCACCACGGTGGTCAGTACCGCTGTCGAAGGGCAAGTGATCATCGACGCTGGAACAAAGGCCCTCGGCAGGGAGGGCAACGCGGAAAAGGGATATGGGCTGGTTCCCTCACTGCCGGGGAGTTCGCTTCGCCTCCTCAACGAGCACCACGGGTACCTTTCGATACACGAGGGCGTGACGCGCCCGTCCGTGGGAGACGTCCTCATCGTGGTACCGAACCACGCCTGCCCGGTGGCCAATCTGTTCGGCGAGTACATCGTCATCGATGCCGGAACCGTGGCGGGTCGATGGCCCGTCGACGCACGCGGCCACCTGTCCTAGCCGCTTACACCACCGAATCCCCAGCAGCGCTGAACCCTACACACGATCGGAACTGAAAGTGACGAAGACCATTCCTCCCATTGAAGGTGTACAGCCCGGTCACGACTCCTATTCGCAGGTAGTCGAGGCAGGTCAGCTGGTCTTTCTTGCAGGTCAGGTCGGCAGTTTGGGTGGCCGTCCGGAGACTTACCCCGCCGATTTCGCGGCAGAAGTGCGCGCCGCTTTCGCCAGTGCTGCGGGGCTGCTCTCCAACGTTGGGCTCGGGCTGGAATCTGTCGTGAGGTGTGTCATCTACCTCATGGACTTCGCCGATTTCCCCGAAATGGACCAGATCTTCCGCGAGCTCTTTCCCAGAAACCCGCCCGTTCGAGCCACTGTCGGCGTCGCCGCCCTGGCACGTGACTGCCGATTCGAAGTGGAGATCACTGCGAGCCGTTAGCAGCCCCGGTCTACAGGTGACACGTCGCCGAAGACTTCGGCGCAACGGCGACCAGCCCAATCCACTCGGAGGACATCTCCTCAGCGCGGCTGGATGAGGGCGCGGATGCTGCGGAGGAACGAAGCAGCGAGCGTGTCGGGCTCGTCCAGATAGCCGGCGACCATCGCGCCGTCGCGGATGAGCATGATGTCGTCTGCGACGGCCACCGGGTCGGGAAGCCCGAGCGGGCTGACCAGCTCGGCGAAGGTCTTCTTGTACCAGGCGCGGTGCTGACTGACCGTCCTGCGCACCGAGCTGCTGGGATCGGGGTACTCGGCGGCCGCGTTGATGAACGGGCAGCCCCGGAATCCGGGAAGACATGCCATCGCGCCCAGCCCCTCGGCGATCACGGCGAAGGCGCGGTCGGGGTCGCCGCCTCCCTCCTCGATGGCACCGGTGATCCCGTCGCGCTCCTGCTGAGCCCGACGCTCGAGGTGGGCCACGACCAGGTCGTCCTTGCTTTTGAAGTGGCGATAGAACGTCACCTTCGTGGTGTGCGCGCGTTCGATGACCTTCTCGACGCTCACCGCGCGGAGGCCCTCCGCATAGAACAGCTCCGTCGCTGCGTCGACCAGTACCTCACGCATCGACACCTTCACATCCCCGATCATAAGTTCTCCGCCTCCGCTGCATGCGTCGATCACTCCTGGCACCTACGGTTGCGATTGTGTAGAGTGACTGGTCATTCTACAGTTACCTGCGTGGTCGGCGCCGGCACACTGGTCCCGGTTCCGGTGGGCAGTACGGTGGTCGACTTCCCGTCCCATGAGTAGAGTTCACGTCTACTCTCCAACCGACGGTGTGGGCCTGAAAGCGTTGACCGCGCGATCGACGACCACGTGAGCCTCAGTCCCCGAGTCGAGGATCGTGTTGCGGACCGACTGCGGGTCGACCGTGACGGCCATGACGGCGAGACCCTCCGACGACCCGGTCGCCAGCAGCGCGTCCACCTGAGCTGCGTAGGCGGAGTCACTCGACTTCGCGTTGACGTCCATTGCGACCACGTGGTTGCTGGAGACGTAGTTGCCGCCCCCGCTCATCAGCCTGATGATGACGGGCGTCGCACCGGCCGGACGGATGCTCTGCGAGTCGATGACTTCCGAGAAGTGGTTGCCGATGACGGAGTTGTTGCTGCCACTGACCGAAAGAAGCCCGAACAGGTCGTCCCGTCCGTTGTCGACCCCGAGAAACGGCGTCCAGGGCTCATGATCACGGAGGAAGTGATTCGAGGCGACGAGGTTCTCCGAACTGTTCGCGGCGAGCAGCACCATCCCCGGGTAGAACGAATGCAGCCGGTTATTGGTGATGCTCGAGCGCGTGACGCCGCTGAGGTGGACGCTGCTGGCACCGCGGGGGAAGACGTTGTTCGCGGTGATCAGGAGCCCGCCGTGATTCTCGGCGTAGATCGAGCGGCCCCTGAAGCCCGCTCCGATCAGGTTGTCGGTGATCTTCGACGCCTGTGGGACGAACCAGACAGCCGACGAACGCGGCCCGCTTGAATGCGGTCAGGGGCGCTTCACCAACCAACCGCATCGACGTCGCGAGGCTTGACGTTCCTCTTGGCACTAATCGACCAGGGCTCCACCCGACAGATTCACGACCGTTCCCGTCATGGCGGCCGCTCGATCGGAGGCGAGGAAGGCAACGGTCTCGGCGACCTCCGACATGTGGGAAGCCTTTTCAGCGCGGCATTGATTCAGAGCGTCGATTCGGAAACCACCTTCATCACCGGCGCCAGTCAGGGCGAGCTCATCTCACCTTCTTGACGCGGGTGACGCTGAGGGCGCCGAGCACCCCGAAGATCGCCCCGCTGATGAAGAGGCCCGGGTATCCGAACGCCGCGATGAGGGCGGGAGCGGCGACGGGAATGAGGGATTGCGGCAGCGATTGGGCGAGGTTCGCGACGCCGAGGTCCTTCGCCGCTGTGTCCGGGCTGGGCAGCACGTCGGTGAGGAGCGCCAACTCCACAGCGAAGAAGGCCCCCAGCCCGGCACCGAGAACGAGCTCGCCGAGGAGCACCACCGCGATCGACGGCGCCAACGCGATGATCGTGAGCCCGACGACGGCAATGACCGACGAGAGTACGACGAACGGCTTACGCCGCCGGAGGCGGTCGGAGAGCCATCCGAGCACGGGGGTGACGAGCAGGATGCCGACGGCGTTGGCCAGGATCGCCTGGAACACGAGAGTGGGGGCCTTGGAGTCGGGTACTCCGAACTGGGAGATGAGGAAGTAAGTCAGGTAGCTGGTCGCGGTGAACTGCGTGGTGGTGAGGAAGAAGCGCGTCAGCCATGCCCAGCCGAAGTCGGGATGCTTGCGCGGGTTGAAGACGAAAGCGCCGAAGAACTCCCGCGCGTTGAACGGCTCTTTCGGGCCGCGCGTGGCGATGCGGTCCTTCACGGGAAGCACCATGCCGATCATGAGCGCGACGCCGATCAGGCTGGGGACGAGGCTCTGGACGAGCCCGACCGGGAAGAGCTGGACCAGGAAGGTGGCGGCGACGCCACCGACGTTCTGCGCCAGGCTGATGAAGGAGGCGGTGCGGCCTCGACGCTCCGGGCCGATCTGGTCGGGCAGCATCGCGACCAGGGCCGCGAGAGCGAAGTTCAGGCCGACCTGGGCGATGCTCCACCCGACCAGGACCAGCGCGACGCTGGGCGCGACCGCGATGACGGCGATTCCCACGTATCCGACCAGGCCGCCGGCGACGATCCAGGGTTTGCGCATCCCGAACCTGCTGGTCGTCCTGTCGGAGATGCGGCCCGCCAGCGGATTGGCGAGGAGGGAGAAGAGCGCTCCGATGCCGAGGACGACTCCCAGATCGGCGGCCGAGTTCGCGAGATCCAGCTCTCGGAGTCGGAGCGCGATCGTGATCACCAGCGGAGGGACCAGGGCGATCGAGAAGCCGAGGATCGCAAGGGGGATGGCGACCATCGGGTAGCGCGAAGGACGCGCCGGGCCGGGCGCCGATGCGACGACCTGGTCCGACGGGAACACTTCTGTGCTGAACGCGGCGGGGACGGTGAAGGGCTTGGGCTCGTCCACGTTGACTTCTCTCTGCAAGCGGGTTTCCGGGTGCGGATGCCCCCGGGCAGAGACCAAGATAACACTAAAAGCCCCACTTGGAACTTTTTATTTGCTTCCGTCACCGACCGGCTGCAGCAGCTGCTCGTACAGCACCATGCCGGCATGCATGTCGACCTCCGGGTCGAGCAGCCACTGCGTGGACAGCCCGTCCATCGCCGCGATCAACAGAGCGGATGCGGACTCCAGCGAGATGTTCTCACGCACCAGGCCCGCGCCCTGCGCCAGACGGAGGATGTCGAGCGCATCGCTGCGAAGCTGCCGGTACCGCTCGACGAAGAAAGTCCGCGAATACTCGTTTCCGGGCTCTAGCGCGCGGGCGACCATGCTGTGCCTCAGCGACATGAGCCCCGGCGCCCCGGACGCGTACGAGTCGAGGTGGCCGGCGAAGTCGGTGGAAAGGCGCCCGCTTTCCTGCGCGTCGACGAGGGCCTGTCGGTCCTTCTCGCGCAGGATCTCGAGGAAAAGCTCCTCCCTCGTCTCGAAGTAACGTCGCAGCGCAGCGTGACTCACTCCGATCGCTTCGCCGATCGCCCGCAGACTCGTCCCTTCCAGTCCGAGCTGCGCGAAGACCTCGATCGTGCGATCGAGGATCTGCTGACGCCTCATCACACCTTTCGGGTAGCGACCGCGAGAACCGGGCCCCTTTGCCGGCGTGGCCTCCGTCTCGGCCCCGTGCGGCTCTGCTTGCTTGCTCTGCATGGGCACCACGGTAGCAAGTCAAGAATGTTCCACGCGGAACTTTCTGGTACCCTGCCCCTCATGACTGACGATCTCGACCGGGTGGAGCATCGCGTCGCGAACACCGTCCGCGACCAGCTGGCACCCGCGCTGCGCCGCCGCAGCACACCCCTCACCATCGGCGCCTGGGAGGTCCCGGACGAGCCTGTGCCCTTCGCCGAGGCGGTGAAGCAGACGTTCTCGCCCTTCCACGTCGGGCAGAAGTGGAGCAGACCCTGGGGCACCACCTGGTTCCACCTGACCGGCGAGATCCCGACCGAATGGAGCGCAGACTCGGACGGGACGACCCTGCAGGTCATCGTGGACCTCGGGTTCTCCGGACTCGTCCCCGCGTTCCAATCGGAGGGCATGTTCTACCGCCCGGATGGCAGCATCGTCAAAGGCCTCGAACCGTTCAACAATGCGGTCGACGTCGATGCGCACGAGCGGACGATCGATCTCTACGTGGAGGCCGCCTCCAATCCCAACATGTTGGCGCACTTCTTCGTGTCCCCGCGCATCACCTCCGACGGCGGTGCCGGACTGCCGGGCCCCTTCATGCCGGCCCCGCGACCGCCCGTATCGCACCTCGGCGATAAGGCCACCGCCGGCTCGGAGCCGATCTACACCCTCCAGAACGTCGCCCTGGTCCAGCGCGACCATGACGTCAGCGAGTTGCTTTCGGATATCTCCGTGCTCGCAGGCCTCGTCCGCCAACTCGACTCGGCCCTCCCTCGCCGGGCGGGGATCATCCGCGCCCTGGACAGGATGTGCGACTCCATCGACCCGGAGGATGTCGCCGGATCGGCCCGCGCCGCCCGCAGCGAGCTCGCCGGGGCCCTCAGCGCACCGGCCTCCACGTCCGCTCACTCGATCGTCGCGATCGGGCATGCGCACCTGGATTCCGCATGGCTGTGGCCCGCCCGGGAGACCGTGCGCAAGGCGGCACGCACGTTCTCGAATGTCCTCGATCTGATGGACGAGGACCCGGAGTTCGTCTTCGCCGCATCGAGCGCCCAGCAGTTCGCCTGGGTGAAGGAGCACTACCCCGAACTGTTCGAACGCATCCGAGCCCGGGTCGCCGAGGGCCGGTTCGTGCCCGTCGGCGGGATGTGGGTCGAGAGCGACCTGAACATGCCCGGCGGTGAGTCCCTTGTTCGCCAGTTCCTTCAGGGCCAACGGTTCTTCCAGGAGGAGTTCGGTCGCATCGCCCGCGAGGCGTGGCTCCCGGACACGTTCGGTTTCACGGCCGCCTTCCCGCAGATCGCGCTGTCGTCGGGGGCCGACAGCTTCCTGACGCAGAAGATGTCGTGGAACGACACCAACACCCTCCCGCACCACACATTCCTCTGGGAGGGCATCGATGGCAGCCGCATCTTCACGCACTTCCCGCCGAATGACACCTACGGTTCTGACCTCAGCGGAGCCGATCTGGCGAAGGCGCAGCGGCAGTTCGCCGAAAAGGGTACCTCTGAGGTGTCGGCGACCCTCTTCGGCTGGTCCGACGGCGGCGGCGGCCCCACCCGCGAGATGTTGGGGGCGGCTCACCGCGCTCACGATCTGGAAGGGTCACCGCGTGTGGCACTCGGCTCACCCGCAGAGTTCTTCGATCGAGCGAAGGCCGCGCTCCCGAAACCCGCTGTGTGGACGGGAGAGCTGTATCTCGAGACCCATCGCGGCACCTACACCTCCCAGGCGAAGACCAAGCGCGGCAACCGCCGGAGCGAGCACCTGCTTCGTGAGGCGGAGTTGTGGAGTGCGGCCGCCGCTGTTCGCCGCCTCGTGGAATACCCGTACGACGAGCTCGACGCGATCTGGCGCACGGTCCTGCTGCATCAGTTCCACGACATCCTTCCCGGTTCGGCGATCGCATGGGTGCACCAGGAGGCCGAAGCCGAGTACCAGAGGATCGAGCGGGAGCTCGAGGCGCTGATCACGCGGGCCCAGCGCGCCCTGGCAGGAGTCGGCGAGACGACGGTCCACTTCAATGCTGCGCCCGTCCCGCTGGAGGGCGTCGCGCCCCTGAGTGCCGTCGCGGCGGCCTCGGCCGGCAACGAGCACCCTTCGCCGGTTCGCACGGACGGCGGCTTCGAACTGGCGAACGGAGGTGTTCGCGCCCGGTTCGACGCCGGCGGCCTGCTCGTATCGCTGCAAGACCTGGTCTCGGGTCGGGATCTCATCCCGGCCGGTGACGACGGCGCCGTGCTGCAGGTCTTCCGTGACCGCCCGAACCTGTTCGAGGCGTGGGACATCGACCGTTCGTATGCGCACACGGTGACGGAGCTTCGCTCCCCCGAGAGCGTGACCATCGAAGACGGCGCACTCGCGGTCCGCCACTCGTTCGGCCGCTCCTTCATCACCCAGCGGTATCGCCTCGGCGCCACCGCGACGGACCTCCAGGTGGAGACGGAGGTGGACTGGCACGAGCAGGAGAAGCTCCTGAAGCTCGCCTTCCCCTTGGACCTCCGGGCCGACTCCTACGCATCCGAGATCCAGTTCGGGCACATCGATCGGCCTACCTTCGCCAACACGTCATGGGATACGGCCCGCTACGAGACCGTCGCGCACCGCTGGGTGCACGTCGCCGAGCCGGGGTTCGGAGCAGTGGTGGCCAACGCGTCCACCTACGGGCACGACGTCACCCGCACCGTGCGGCCGGACGGAGGGACGACCACGCTGGTGCGCCAGTCGCTGCTGCGCGCGCCGACGTTCCCCGACCCTGCGGCCGACCAGGGCGTGCACGTGTTCCGGAGCACCCTCGGGTTCGCCGCCACGCCGCTCGACGCCGCCCGGTCCGGCTACGCGCTCAACCTTCCTGTGCGATCCGTGCACCGCGCCGGGCGCACTGCCGTCGATCCCATCGTCGCCGTCTCGGCGGCCTCGGTGCTGGTGGAGGCGGTGAAGCTCGCGGAGGATCGGTCCGGCGACCTCGTCGTCCGCCTGTTCGAGTCGCAGGGCGCCCGTACGGACGCGGCTCTGACATTCGGCGTGCCCTTCATCGACGCCTGGCGAACGGATCTGCTCGAGCGGGAGACGGGAGAGGGGTACTGGAGCGGTGAGGAGCCCGTCGGACTCACACTGCGCCCGTTCGAGATCGTCACCCTCCGGGTGCGGCCGCGGGCCTGACACCGGCACGACGACCGACGAAGCCGGGCCCGCTCCTGAAAGAGAGCGGGCCCGGCTTCGGTCGTGGTGGACCGGCTCAATCCTGGGCGATGTCCGAGAACAGCCCGGTGAACGGGGTACCGGTTCCGATCAGTCGCTGGAAGAACGCACCGGCAACCGGGGTGGCGACAGCGGCGGAGGCTTCCTCGTAGCTGTCGAAGTAGAGGTCGAGGGTACGGTGCGCGGGCGTGGGGCTTCCATCTTCCTTCGGCCAGACTTTGGCCGCCTCCACTCGGCGCACCCCCGGGAGGCGGCGTGCGAGGGTCTCGACCTCGGTGTACGCGTCCTCGAAAGCGGTGGGGTCGGCCGGATTGTCGATGATCAGGGTGATCTTGGTCGGCATGACTGTTCTTCCTTTTCTTATCGGTCGCTCGTGACGAGCTGGTCTGTGGTTCGGGTGCGGGTGTCGCTGCCGGCCGTCTCCAGCAGGCGGAGCCACAGCTCGCTCATTGTCGGGTAGGCGGGGACGGCATGCCAGAGCCGCTCGATCGGCACCTGTCCCGCGATGGCCACGGTGGCGGCGTGGACGAGCTCGGCGGTGTCGGGACCGACGGCGGTGAAGCCGGCGATCGTGCCCGCATCCTCATCGATCAGCATGCTCACCCGGCCGATGTAGCCGTCGGCGTGCAGGGAGGCGCCGGCGACCGCGCCGAGGTCGTACTCGACTGAGCGCACCCGCAGGCCCGCCGTGGTCGCACTGGCGAGCGTGTGGCCCACCGACGCGATCTCCGGATGCGTGAAGACGACCTGCGGTACCGCAAGGTGGTCCGCGGTCGCTGCATGGCGACCCCAGGGGGCGTCGTCGACCTCCCCACCGCGGGCGCGCGCGGCTATCACGTCGCCCGCCGCACGGGCTTGGTACTTGCCCTGGTGGGTCAGCAGAGCGCGCCCGTTGACGTCGCCCGTCGCGTAGAGCCCGCCTCCCGCGATGGGGGTGCCGGACTCGTCGACGACGCGGAGGGACTCGTCCACCGTGAGCCAGCTGCCTGGCATGAGGCCGACGCTCTCCAGGCCGATGTCGCCGGTGTTCGGCCGACGGCCGGTCGCTACCAGCAGCTCGTCCACGCGGACGGTCTCGCCGACGGCGAGGACGATCCTCACCGTGCCGTCGTCCTCGCGCGACACCTCGGTGGGCTCGGCGCCGATCAGCAGGCGGACGCCGTCCGTGGTCAGCGCGGTCGCGACCTGCGCGGAGGCGAAGGGCTCGACGCGGGGCAGGAGCCCGTCGCGGGCGATGAGCGTCACGGCCGTGCCGAATGCGCTGTAGGCGGTCGCCAGTTCGGCGCCGACGACGCCGCCGCCGATGATCGCGAGCCGCTCGGGGATGCGTTCGGCTCCCACCGCGTCCCGGCTCGTCCACGGCCTCGCCTCGGCGAGCCCCGGAATCGGAGGAACCGCCGCGCTCGTGCCTGTCGCGATGACGACGGCGTGCCGGGCCTCCAGCACCGTGGCGCTCCCATCGGGCCTGGTCACTGCGACCGTGCGCTCCCCCACGAGGCGGCCGTGGCCGCGGACCAGCGCGATGCCGGCGCTCTCGAGCCAGGAGACCTGCCCGTCGTCGTGCCAGTGCGCAGCGAACTGGTCGCGGCGTTCGAGCACGGCGGCCGTGTCCAGCCTCCCGGTGATGGCCGCGGCCGCGCCGGGTAGGCTGCGGGCGGCTCGGAGCGCGGCGGCGTCCCGGAGGAGCGCCTTGGTCGGCATGCACGCCCAGTACGAGCACTCGCCTCCCACCAGCTCGGCCTCCACGATCACCGCCGTCAGGCCGCCCTGCACCGCGCGGTCGGCCAGGTTCTCGCCGACGGGACCTCCGCCGATCACGATGACGTCGTACATGTCGCCGCTCATCGGTTCCCCGCCTTTGCCGCACGCGACAGGCGGATCGCCGACACCAGGAAGAAGATCCCGCCGAGCGTGGCGTATCCGGCAAGGCTGACAAGTGACGCGGAGGAACCGGCCGACTGCAGCGCGAACCCGGCACCGGCGAAGACAGAGATCCCACCGCTCAGGATCATCGGCCACTGCCCGCCGAGAGAGCGCCGCGAGATGCCGACGACCAGCTGCACAACGCCGGCCGTGATCGCCCACAGCCCCCAGACCAGAAGTATCGCCGACCGCCCGGACCCGACCGCGAAGGCCAGACCGACGGCAGCAAGCAGGCTCAGCGCCATGTTCACGTACAGCAGTCCGGCCGACCGGGTGCCCCGCGAGGCTCGGTGATCGATCACGGCGGCGAGCAGGTCGAAGACGGGGTAGAGCACGAGCAGCGTCGCGCTGATCGGCGTGACGGCCGCTGCAGTGAGGGCGATGATCGTCGCCCACACGATTGCGAAGGCGAAGCGAGTGAAGTACAGGGCGCGCAGCGACGAGGCGATCGTCGCGGGCCGCGCCTCGGGGGTGGTGGTGGTCATGTCTGTCCATTCGTTGAAAGATGTAGAGTGACTAGTCATTCTACTTAAAAAGTCACCATAGTCAACTTTTTATAGCGCGCGCAAGCGCCGGCCACCACGTCCGAGCCGATCGAGCTCGCATGCCGCACGTGTTGCGCAAAAGCGGTATGGCCGGCGTCCACGATGTGACAGCCGGCCATACGCCGTTACTCAGGACTTTCCGTCCGCCTCAGGCTAGAGGACGTATACGTTCGAGTTCTGCTTCGAACTCAGCCCTCAGTCGATCCTTGGTGGGGCTGTCTGCGAAACTGCCTTCCAGGCCCGCCAACGAGTACCGCTCTGCATCATCAACCGTCCAACCCATCTGGGTCGCAGCATCGAAGTAGCAGTCGTGCAGTTCAGGGCCGATCAGCGCCGGGTCATCGGAGTTGATGGTGAAGTTCCATCCCGCTGCTGCCATGGCCTTGTGGTCCCGAATGCGGCCCGGGACCTCCCACGCCGGGTAGTCGACGAACCAGCACGCTGCCACCGGCAGCTGGGATGCGGCCAGACGTGACGACAGTTCGGCGTCCTCAAGCGCGGCGTACCCGTGGTCGAGCCGGTCCACTTTGAGCAGGTCCAGCGCTTCCTCGACCTCGTCCGGGTTTCCGTGCTCACCGGCATGAGCGGAGAGCTTCAACCCGGCTTCGCGAGCCAGATCATACGCCGCGACGAACTCCGAAGGCCTTCCGGCCTTCTCGTCGGAGTCGAGCCCGATTCCGACGACGTACTCGTGCGGATGACGAATGATCTCACGCACCAGCTCGACGGCGGCTTCCCCGCCCAGCTCCCGATTGATCGCCGGGACAATGCGGGAAACGACTCCCACCTCGTCTTCAGCCGCCTGCGCCCCCGCCAGGATGCCCTTGAGCATCTCCGGGTAGCTGAGCTTCGGGTGGTTCTGAGGATCGAAGTAGTGCTCGCGGTACCGCACGCCTCCGCTCGCCGCGACCTTCAGGCTCTCGTAGGTGACCTCTTCGAAGTCCCTGGCTGTCTGCATTGACGATGTGACCGCGTTCAGCACGATGAGGCCCTCGTCGAAGTTCGCAAAGCGGTAACGGCCGCCATGACGTACGGCCGATTCCGGGATCTCCACTCCATGGCTCTTCGCGAGCCGTGCAGCCATCTCCGTGGGGACACAGCCTCCGAGATGGCAGTGGAGTTCGGCCTTCGGCAGGGCCAGAAGATATTCCTTACTGAGTCCAGTCGTAGGACCAGTTTCAAGCGATGTGTTCATGAGCCTCCTAGTAGTTATGGGGCGCGGATCGAATCCCGGCCCGGATAGTTCGCCTTGGTGCAGGGCGAAACGGATGCCATCAATAAATGTCATTCGTCATCTCTTTCACGACGCTTCGCGCCTCCGGATCGGATGGCCTTGACGGCCAGCGCGTGATCCTCCTCTTGTGAGAGGCCGGAGACCGTCACGAACGCCTGTACGTGGTCCTGCCCTTGTTGCCAAACCGGGACCGCACCGCCGAACGCTGCGTAGGCGGGGAACGTCAGCCCTGTCGCTTCCTCGAAGGTGGTGCCGCGCGCGAGCCACACGTTCCGCTCGAACAAGCTCGAGTGCCCGCCTCTTTTAGCGGTGTTCCATTTCGCCGTGACGACGACGTCATTGACCGCGGTGGAACCGGGCAGCCCCGCATGAAACACTTCGCGATCGCCCAACCGTACGGATACGGTGAGCGGCTGTTGCTCTTCTAGCCCGAGCTCGACGATGTAGCGTCCGAGCGAGTAGCACGTGACTTCGTCGACTCGTTCCAGAATCAGAGCGTCCTCTTCGAGGAGAAGTTCAGTTGGCGGGGTGAACGGGATCTCGGGTTCCAATTTCCTTCACATCTCCTTTCATCGCGGACCCGGGGACGACGGGGCGGATTCGTCGTAGTCGCGGAGCGGCGATGTAGTAGGTATTGATGAGGGCGACTGCGGCATTCATCGCCACCGACGGCCAGACGGCGAGTGCGGCGGTATAGGCGGTCAGCAGGACCGCGGCGATAAGGTTTAGGATCCTCAGCGTGAGCATCCTGGATTGCAGGAGCGACACCACCAGGAGCACGCTTCCGGCCCAGCCGAGGATCGCGAGGGCGACGTCGATCGTCATCGTGACTCCGCCTCTCCGCACGAGATCGCGGCACTCACCTGCTGCCAGAGCCGCTCGGTGGTCTGCAACGTCCGTGCCGCGCTTTCCAGGTCGGATTCGTTGACAGCGACTCCCGCCACCACGTCGCGGAAGTGGTGCAGGGCAGGAATGAAACCCATCGTCGTCAGCCCGGAGTTTTCAGGTATCGGAAGTGTGTAGTTGGGGCGCCAGACCTGGGCGGGCCCATCCACCGGGCGATGGATGCAGGTGTCGACGTTGTCGACATGCACCGCGGATCCGTGCCCGTACACCTCCGCGGACTCCCCGCGGTGCGCAAAGGAGGCTGTGGTGCAGAAGTCGAAGGAGCAGACGGCGCCACCCTCGGCCCGCGCCACCAGGCTCACGCTGATGCCGACATCCGGAATCGTGTTGACGACGGCGGAGATGTCTCGCAGTTCCCCCACCAGGTATCGCGCGAGGTCGATCATGTGCACGGGGTTGTCGATGAGATAGTGGCGTGGGTCGGCGAGGTACTCGTCGATGCGGCCCATGGTGAAGGAGAAATGCGCCAAGCTCGGCGTACCGAATCCCGGCGAACGGATCAGTCCGACGGCTCTGCGATAGGCCGGAGCGAATCGCTTCATGTAGCCCACGACGACCTCGCACTCCGCTGCCGCCGCCAGGCCGGCCAACTCACTGAGTTCCTCGGCGGACTGTCCCCCGGGCTTCTCGCAGAAGACCGGCACCGCGGCCTGGACGCAACGGGCGACGAGCGGCCGGTATTCCGCGGCCGGTACGGCGATGACGACGCCGTCAAGGTCCTCGCGGGCGAGCATGTCGTCGATCGACGTGTAGTGACGGGCCGCTCCCCAGCGCTGGGCGGTCGACCGTGCGTGCTCGGGAGTGCGCGCGCAGACGGCGGCCAGTTCGAGGCCGGACTCGACGATGGCCGGGTACAGCGCGTTGTTTGCGTGGCGGCCGGCTCCGATCACCCCGATTCTCATAGTGAACGTGCCACGTCTCTACTCGGCAGCAGGTCGATCGACCCCGCCGTCTCGATGAGGATCTGTTCCAGCGCCACCGGGTCGCGGTAGCCGTCGACGAGCGCCTGGGACCAGAGCGCGGCGACATCCAGATATTCGGGCATCGGCGTTGGGAGCACACGGGCGGTCGTCTGCAGGAGCTGGAGACTGTTCTCCGCGAAGCCGTTCCATCCGGATGCGGCGGCCTGGAAGGCATCGTTGTCCCACGTGCTCTGACGCGTCGGGTTCATGTTGCCCTCCAGTGCGGCGCGGGTGAGGAAGTCCGATGAGCTCGCCCACTCGATGAAGCGCCAGGCCGCCTGCTTGTCGCCGGATGCTGTGTTCATGACCAGCGACCAGGTCCACATGTTGGCCTCGCGCAGGCCGCCCGGGCCGGTCGGAGGTGCGGTGTAGGCGACGCGTCCACGAACTGCCGACCCGGGACCCTCGAAGAAGGCGACGTAGTGGTCGGAGTCGACGATGAGGCCGTATCGACCGGCGGCGAAGTCGCGGGCCACATCCAGCCAGTGTCCGTCCGGCCAGGCCGTCGGTCCGGATCGACGCACCGCGTCGAGGAAGTCGCCGGTGGCCCGCAACGCCGCCGGGCTCGCGACGGCGCTGCGTCCGTCGGCGTCGAAGTCGGTGGCACCGTACGACCAGAACTGGGTCGCGAAGCCGGTGTACATGGTGTGCCACATGTCCGTTCCTCGCTGGGCGAAGCCCCGGACTCCGGGTACGCTCTCGGCGATCCGGGCCGCAGCTGCGAAGTAGTCCTCCCAGGTCGCCGGCGGCTCGCTGAGGCCGGCTTGCTCCAGGAGCTCGGGCAGATAGGCGAGGTTGTAGGTCTCCCAGTTGATCGGGATCTCGAGCAGCGGCCCGGCGCCCAGCGCATCGGCTCGCCGGCCGGACCAGCGGTTCACGTCGAGCAGCTGCGGCAGGAAGTCACCGGGGTCGTAGCCATCGGAGGCGTTATCGATGTACTCGTCCAGCGGCTCGACCAGTTCTTCGCCGGCGAGCTTCCACATCGAGACGGGCCCTGAGAGGTAGACGTCCGGAGCGTTCTCGCCGCGGAGCCGCGAGCGCAGGGCGTCGAGCGAGTTGGTGACGTAGTCGGTCTCGGCGATGATCTCGAGGGTCGCGCTCTGGCCGGTGAGCTCCTCGAACTCGTCGATGTGCCGGGCGACGCTCGCGACGTAGGCGTCGTTGTCGGGGCCGATGAAGCGGACCATGATGTTCTCTCCTTGCTTGCGGGCGCGATGACGTTGCCGAGCCCGTGTCGGTGGATGGATGAGCGGCGCCGATCGGCCCGCGCGAGATCAACTGGAAAAGCGTCGGGCGGCGCGCTTGTGCAGCACGGCGACCACTTCGTACAGCACGGTGACGGTGACGGTCACGGCCACGACATCGGCCCAGAGCCGGGCGTAGTCGAAGGTGGTGGTGGCGGTGGTCATGGCCTCCGAGATCCCCGTGCCGGTGACCAGCCATTCGGCGACCAGTGCCCCGAAGAGCGCGAGAGGGATGCTGATCCGCGCGGCGTTCAGGATGCCGGGAACTGCACCCGGAAGCCTCACGTAGCGCAGGATGGACCAGCGCCCCCCGCTGAAGACGCTCACCACGTCGAGAGTCGAGCGTGATCGCTCTTCCAGTGCCGTAACGATCACGATCATCGCCGGGAAGAAGACGACCAGCAGGCCCGCCACGATGATGAAGGCCGGGCCGCGCCCACAGATCGCGACCAGCAATGGGATGAACGCGATCTGCGGAACGCACTGCGACGCGATCAGAAGCGGCAGCCCCAAGCGCAGGAGCACGGGGAAGCTCACCAGCAGACACCCCGCGACGAGAGCGGCTGCCATGCCGACGACAAAGATCATGCCGGTGTCGCGCATGGTGGTCAGCCAGTCCGAGAGCAACGCATCCCGGTGTTCGCCCGCAGCAGGGTTGCTGACCAGGTAATTCAGCACGTCCAGCGGTGACTTGAACACCAGCGGGCTGGCCCCGCCGAACCAGATCAGCGCCAACCAGATCACGATCACGGCGAAGGCGGGCGTGAGGAACTCGAGCGTGCGTCGCACGGGGCTCGCTCCGGGGGCGGATCCGATCGATATCTGCGCTTCGACAGGGTCCGCTCGCAGCCAGCGGCCGACCGCTGTGATCAGCGCATACAGCAGGCCTCCGATGATGGTGGCGACGATGGCGATACCCCAGGTCTGCGCGGTCTGCAGCTTCTGCTGGCTGACGACGAGGGCGACGCCCAGGCCGTTGTCGGCACCGCTGAACTCGGCGAGGAGCGCTCCGAGAAGAGCCCCCGGGCCCGCGATGCGCATGCCGCCGATGATGTACGGCAGCGCTGAGCGAAGCCCGACCTTCAGGAGCACCTTCAGTCGGCCGCCACCCGCGCAGTAGACGATGGCGGCGGTGTCCGCGGGAGTGGCGCGGAGTCCGGCGAGGGTCCCGATGAGCATCGGAAAGAACGAGAACAGGAACGCCATCGTGACCCTCGTGGGCTGCCCCGGGCCTTGAAGGCTGGAGATCAGCGGAAGGAGCGCGGGGAGCGGCAGGCAGTAGATCGCCAGGCCGACACGCGACACCGAACGTTCGAGTACCCCGGTCAGCGATCCCACCGCCCCGAAGACGAAGCTCACGACGACGGCGACGGCGAAGCCTTCGAGCGCCGTGATCAATGTCGGGATGGCATTGGAGAGGTAGTAGGAGAAGTTCCCGACCAGGTCCTCGGCCACGCTCACCGGGCTCGGGACCGATGCGGCCGGGAGGATCCCGGAGAGGGCGACGATCCACCATGCGGCGAGGGCGAGCGCGAACCCGCTCACGGTCCAGACGATGCCGGGTACCTGCCGTGTGTGGCGAGGGGCGCGCGAGGGGCGCGAACCGTGAGGCGCTCCAGACGGGACGAGCTGACGTCCGCGACTGGTTTCCATCGTGGTCATCTCAGGCGCTCCGCTGGGCGACGGGCTCGGTGGGAGTGGCTGCGGTGTCCTCGAAGAGCAGCTGGCCGATTTCGTCGACCAGGCGATGGAATTCGGGGGTGCGCATCATTTCGGGTACGCGCGGTCGGGGGAGGTCGATCGGGACGGTTCGCAGGATGCGACCGGGTCGCGGTGTCATGACGACGACGACATCGGAGAGGAAGATCGCCTCGGAGACACCGTGGGTGACCAGGAGTGTCGTGGCGGGTCGTTCCGTCCAGATCCGCTGCAGTTCCACGTTGAGGCGCTGCCGTGTCATGTCGTCGAGTGCGCCGAACGGCTCGTCGAGGAGCAGGACTTCCGGCTCGAAGGCCAGTGCGCGGGCGATCGATACGCGCTGGCGCATCCCACCGGAGAGCTGGTTGGGCCGCGACTTCTCGAACCCCCGGAGCCCGACCAGGTCGACGATGTCTTGAATCGTCGACCGGTCGGGCCGCCTGTCGGCCACCTCGAGAGGCAGACGGATGTTGTCGCTGACGCTGCGCCACGGCAGAAGCGCCGAGTCCTGGAACGCGACGCCCAACCGCCCACTCTTGCGAGCTACCGACGGGCTCTGACCGTTGACGGACACACGGCCGGCGGTCGGGGTGTCGAGGTCGGCGAGAAGGCGCAGCACCGTCGACTTCCCGCAGCCCGAGCGACCGATCAGGCTCACGAACTGGTTTCGCTCCACGGTGAGGCTGACGCCGCCCAGGGCGTCCATCCGCTGCCGCCGGGTCACGAAGGTCTTCGTGACGTCGTCGAGCTGAATGCCGGCGGGCGTCGCGGCGGGGGGATGGTCGATCTGCGTAGGCATCGGGAGCTCCTTCGCTCTCATGGGTGGATGGGTGGCGCCGGTGGCAAGATCACTGCAGCTTCTTCAGCTCCGGGTGCTCCTTGTAGACCTCGTTCAGCAGGGACAGGTCGAACAAATCGGAAGGGGTTGTCTTCACACCTGTGAGGGCGAGGGTCTTCACTGTGTCCTTCTGCAGTTCAGGGGTGACCGTGAGAATCCCGTTCTTCTCCGTGTCAGGAGTCTTCATGAAGTCGATCCTGGCGTCGTTGGCGGCCATCTGATTGTCGAGGGACAGCTTCAGTGACTTGCCGTACTTGTCGACGGTCAGGCTCGCCCCCTTCTTCGGGTCGGCGATGTCCGCGCGCCAGCCCATGATGTCGGCGAGCAGTGCCGCCTTGAGCTGTACCCGGTTCTTGGAGATTTCGTCGGTGGAGGCGACGTAGGTTTGAGTGATGGTCGCCCAGTGGAAGTCCGAGAACATCATCACCACCGGGTTCTGACCGGTTTGCTTGAGGCTGAGCGGCGAGTTCGTCGAGTAGTCCAGGATCCCGTCCACCTGCCCGGCGACGAGCGGAGCCGGGTCGTACTGGAAGGGCACGATCGTGAGATCGCTGATCTTCAGGCCGTTGAGCTCCAGGAAAGCCTTCATGAACGGTTTGTCAGCGTCGGAGACCGCGATGGTCTTGCCTTTGAGGTCGGCGGGGGTCTTTATCGGCTTACCCGCCAGCGAGACGATGGCGCGGGGATCCTTCTGGTACATCGCTCCGATGACCCTGAACGAAGCGCCGTTCGCGTTGGCTCCCACGATCTCGGTCGGCGAGGAGACACCGAACTGGGCCGTCCCGTTCGCCAGCTGTGTCAGTACGGAGACCGCTTGCGGGCCACCGGGAATGAACTTGACGGAGGAGAAGCCGGCCTTCTTGTAAAAGCCCTCCGTGTCCGCGATGTATGGCCCCGCCTGGGTCACGTCGTTCAACCATGAGAAGGCGTAGTCGAGTTGTCCCAGCTTTCCAGCTGACGCATCATCCGAGCTGGAGCCCGCCGACGCGCCGGAGCACGCGGAAAGGACGATGGCGAGGGCCGCCGTGAGCCCGACGCTGAGGAGCCCCCGGCGCTGCTTCGTGAACCACGAGGCGTGTGACTGATTGGTCATGTCTTCGTCCTTACTGTTCGTCGGTGCCGTAGGCGACCGGTCGGAGGCGCTCGAGCTCGGCAGTGAACTCGGCGCGGAGGCGTGCGACGGTGGCGTCGTCCGCAAAGCAGGCGTCCAAGCCCGCAAGCACGTACTTCTCGGCGTCCTCGACTGTCCAGTCGAGATGCATCGCCGCATCGATGAAGTCTTCATGCAGCTCCGGTCCGATCAACGCGGGATCGTCGGAGTTGAGGGACATGTTCAGACCCGCAGCGGCCATGGCGGCGACATCGCGTCGCCGACCCTCCACTTCGAGGGCCGGTTCGTCGATGAACCAGCACGCCGAGTAGGGGATCTGTGAGGCGACGGTGCGTGACAGCAGGGCGGAATCGAGCAACGCGGCGTATCCGTGATCGATGCGGTCGACGCGGAGAAGGTCGAGGCACTCGACCATCTCGGTCGGATCGCCATGCTCTCCTGCGTGCGCGGTGAGTTTGAGTCCTGCTTCACGTGCGAGGTCGTATGCGTCGATGAACTCCGAAGGTCGACCAGCGAGCTCGTTGGAATCCAGGCCGATGGCGACAACTTCCTCGTGCGGGTGCGAAAGCACATCCTGGACCAGAGCCAGGGCCGCTTCACCCCCAAGTTCTCGGTTGATCGCGACCACGATTCGGGAGACCACACCGGCATCCACCTCCGCCGCGCGTGCACCGGAGAGGATCCCGCTGATCATCTCGTGATAGGTCAGCTCGGGGTGGTTCTGCGGGTTGAAAGCGATCTCCCGGTAGCGGAGCCCGCCCTCCGCCCCGATCATCAGGCTCTCGTAGGTCACCGCTTCGAAGTCGTCTGCGGTCTGCATCGAGTTGGAGACGGCGACGTAGATTTCGAGGCCCTCGTCGAAGTTCAGGAAGTGGTAGCGGCCGTCACCGACGAGAGCGCCGGCCGGCAGGGTCACACCATGGCGCTCGGCAAGAACGGCGGCGGTCCTCGGCGGCACGCACCCCTCCAGGTGACAGTGGACCTCGGCCTTCGGCAGTTGACGCAGATAGTGCGAACTCAGGGAACGCCGCTCAGCCGTCATGGCATTCGCGTCCGGCGCGTCGTTTGAGGAGAAGTTCACCATGCGGCCAGATTGACACAACGAGATCATCGTGTCAACACAATTGCGCATCTTGATTGCTTGTTGCGTGCGCAACACCAAGCGGTATAGCCTTACTGTGCGCACTGCGCGACGAGTACGGAAGGCCAGGTCTGTGAGCATCCAGCAGGTAGCAAAGAGGGCGGCGGTTGCGCCATCCACCGTCTCGCGGTATCTCAACGGCACTCTGGTCCTGAAAGGCGAGACCAAGGCCCGGGTGGATGCCGCCCTCGAGTCCACGGGGTACGTCCATCGTCCTCGCGCGAAGCGGCCGAAACCGAAGCGGCGCTCGATCGTGGGCATCATCGTCCCCGAGTTGACGAACCCGTACTTCGCGATCCTGGCGGAGGAAATCATCGCTGCGGCAGACCAGCAGTCGCTGTCCACCGTGATCTTCTCGGCGACGAATCTTCCGGGCAATGAGCGCCAGTACGTGGAGCTCACCCAACGCCTCAGCCTCGACGGCCTTCTCTACCTCGGAACGACATTCCACAATGAGGCGCTCGACGAAGCGATCCGAGCGAAGTTCCCGGTCGTCGTCGTCGACGAGCCGCAGGAGTCGGCCCTGGAGACACACACGGTCTTCCAGGACGACTACTCCGGTGCATTCCAGGCCGTTTCCTACCTGGTGGCACAGGGCCACAGAGAGATCGGCTTCGTCGCCGGATCGAACATGCGCACAACACAAGACCGGCTGCGGGCTTATAGGGATGTGCTCCGGCAGAACAACATCGACCCCGACCAGCAATTCCGCGGAACCGGTTCGTTCACCGAAGAATACGGCGCGACAGTGCTCGCGCAGATCATGGCGTCGGAACGCAGACCGACGGCTGTGTTCGTCGCGAGTGACATCATCGCGGTGGGCCTCATCGTGTCGGCCGCCTCAATGCGAATCCGCATTCCGGGCGATCTATCCGTCGTGGGCTACGACGACATCCCCGCTGCCCACCACCTCACCCCACCGCTCACAACCGTCCGCTCTCCCCTTCCAGAGATGGCTCGCGCAGCGGTCGACCTCATCATCGAGGCGATCGAGCAGCCCGAAACACGCTCGCGCCACGTAGTCGTGCCAGTCGGAATGGTGATCCGCGATTCGACCGAGGCCGCACCGGAGCCTAGCCGTCGAGCAAAAGAACTCGAAGTCGCCACTATCGGCACCTCAGCGGGATGACGGTTCGCACCATTGCGCCCACCTGGGCCGGGGTTTCCCTTAAACACAATGTGTTGGTACGAGGGGAGGGCTTCAGCGATGGAAGCGCAGGCAGACTTCACAGGGCGTGAGACAGACGGTGCAGTACGCCTTCGCTGGCGTGTGCGATGCCACGCGCACCGCGAAGACCGCTGAAGGTGTGATCGCCGCGGCGGGGTATGCGGACGCGTTGATGACCCGGTACGTCGTTGAGACGGTGCGATCCGTGACGACCCGCTCACACGCTCTGAGCTCAAGAAGTGGATCGACGGGATCGATCCCCTCACCGGCGAGCGCCGTGGACGCGACCTCGAGTCGCCGGTCGCGGACCTGATCCTGGACGCGACGGTCAGTGCGCCCACGTCGTACTCGATCGCCGCGATGATCGACCAGGATCCGGCTGTCGCCTACGAGGACCTGCAGGACGTGTACGCAGAAGAACTCGGCCGGCCCCACTGATTTGGAGTGTGTCCAAATTTTGTCCAAATGGCTCACTTAACGACGAAACGGCGGCCCGTTGAAGGCCGCCGTTCCCAGTGTTTCCAACGCTTGTAGCGGGAGCGGGACTCGAACCCGCGACACCACGATTAGGTTCCGATAGATATTGTTGGGTCCCCTTGGGTGCGTTTGACTTGATTTTCCGCGGCTTTCGACTGCAACGACTTGATTTGGATCGACCTGGATCTGCCTCAATGTGCAGGCTAAGTGCGGGGTCGTGAATCGCTGAGCACCATTCAAGGCTCTCGATCAGGATCCGCTCGGTGCGCCGAGGCGATCTCGCGCGCATCCGACCGCCACGGTCGTCGTCGGCTCGCTCTCTCGTCGACGACCTCAGCTAAGGCCGTAGCGGGCGCGGGTGCGGGTGCGGCGCCCCAACTCGTCGGCGTCGAACTGCCCCTCGACGAACGCGGTAGCGTCCGCGCGGTACTCGGCCGAGGCTGTCAGGCTCTCCATGTCCGAGCTGTGCGCGGCGTCAGCCACCACCCGCGGCGAAGCACGCGCTCGGCAGCGGAAATCGTGCTGGCGGTCTTGCCGCTCATCGCCGCCTCTCTCGACCTCTCCGTTCTACGAGCTGCTCAAAAACCTTTAGTAAGCGTTTTGAACAATTGGGGGCTTCGGCAAGGGTTTTGAGCAACACGTATTCGCGAAGTTCCGGGCGCGTCCCTCCACATCCTTGGGACTGCTCGCAAACGATCGTTATCGGCAGGGAGCTATGGCCCAGAACTCACTGAGAAACGCACAACGGTTTCCTCATCGCAGCAGGTCACCGATTGCGCTGATTCCCGCGTGGATCGCTTCCACCGACGTGTTTCCGAAGCCGAACACGAGGCGGGGCGGCTCTGGGCTCTTGCTCGAGCGGTAGGTACTCATCCCGTACAGGCCGACGCCACGCTCACGACCGGTTTCCACGACCCACCGCTCGCTGGCGCCGGGGGGCAGGTGAGCCACTGCGTGGAAGCCTGCCGCGAGGCCCGTGAGCCGCACGCGAGGCGCGTTTGCGCGTAGCGCGGAGGCGAGCGCGTCGCGGCGCGCGGCGTAGAGGGCGCGCATGCGCCGCAGGTGACGGTCGTAGCGTCCGGATTCGATGAGGCGGGCGAGTGCGAGCTGGTCGAGTGTCGGCGCTCCACGGTCAGCGGCCTCCTTCGCTGCTGCCACCTCGTCGGCGAGCCACGCCGGGGTGACCGCCCACCCCAACCGGAGGGCGGGTGCGAGCGACTTGCTGACCGTGCCGAGGGTGACCACGCGGTCCGGAGCGAGGCCCTGCATCGAGCCCACCGGTTCTCGGTCGTAGCGGAACTCCGCGTCGTAGTCGTCCTCGACGATGACGCCGTTCCGACGTTCCGCCCATGCGAGTAGCTGCCGTCGCCGATCGGGGGCGAGCACGACGCCAGTCGGCCACTGGTGGGCGGGAGTGAGCACGACGACTCGGGCGCCGCTGGCGTCGAGGGCTTCCACGTCGATCCCGAGGTCGTCGACGTGCACGGGGACGGCCGAGGCGCCGACCGCCTCGGCCGCCCGGGTGATCGTGCCGATCGAGCCGGGGTCCTCGACCGCCATGGACAGGTGCCCGCGCTCTGCGAGCGCGCGGAAGGTCAGCGCGATGCCCTGTGCGAAGCCGCCGCAGACCACGATCTGCGACGCCCGTGCGTTCATCCCCCGCACGCGGCGGCAGTACCCGGCGATCACTGCGCGGAGAGCGGGCTCACCGCGGGGGTCGCCGTAGTCGAAGGCTGCGTTCGGGGCGGTTCTCGTCGCCTCGCGGAGGCCCCACATCCAGTCGTCGCGCGGGATGCTGCCCAGATCTGGCACTCCAGAGGCGAAGTCGGCGATGAGCGGACGCGGTGGCTGAGCGCCAGGTCCGCCCGGTTGGACCGCGGCATCGTCAGCGTTGTCGACGCGCACCTTCGCGACGCGGGTGGCCGACCCGGTCTGGGCGACCAGGTAGCCCTCGGAGCCGAGCTGCTCGTAGCAGTCCTGCACGGTTCCGCGGGCCACCCCCAGACTGCGGGCGAAGTCCCGCGACGACGGAAGCCGCTCCCCCGCCGCGAGCCGTCCCTCCTGGATTGCGGCGCGGAGTTGCGCCTGCAGCTGAGTGCGCAGCGGAACTCCAGGGTCCCTGTCCAGATGGACCAGTAGATCCGGACTTGAATTGGACCACTCCACGACCATGCGAATGGATCTTACCGGCATGCCACCACGCAATCTAGGTTCGGCCCTATGACAGCGATGACGTTCAGCACAACCGCCCTTCCGCCCCGCGCACGGCTGGTGACCCCCGCTCTCTTGCTGCGCTTCGTCTCGATCATGGCGTGCTCGGTAGGCTTTTTCCTTCCGCTCGCGGCCGTTCCGCTGCTTGCGGACGCCACGGCGACTCCCGGCGCCGGCAACCCGGGGCTCGCCGGTGGTCTGGCGAACGGTGCGCTGCTGGCGGCGACCGTCGTCGGCGAGCTGCTCTCGCCGTGGCTCATGAAGCGCCTCGGCGCACGGTTCGTCCTCGCAGCCGGGTTGGCGCTGCTCGGCGCCCCGACTTTCCTCCTGCTGTTCTCCGTGTCGTTGCCGATGCTGGCCGCGACCGCTGTCCTCCGCGGGCTGGGCTTCGCCCTCGCGATCGTGGCCGGCGGAGCCGTGACCGCGGCGCTCGTCCCGAGCGAACGGCGTGGCGAGGGACTCGCAATCGCCGGCCTGGTCAGCGCCATCCCCTCTCTGTTCGCTCTCCCGCTCGGCGTTTGGCTCAGCCAGGCCTCCGGGGCCCAGGTGGTCTTCGTGATCGCGGGAGCGGTCCCTCTACTCGCGCTCGCATCGGTCCACGCGCTGCCACTTCTCGGCTCCAGGCAGGCAAGCGCCGCGGTCACGTCCTCATCCAGCGTCCGCTCGTCGTCCGGGATCATCGCCGGCCTGCGGTCGCCCGAGCTGCTGCGTCCTGCTCTCGTCTTCGCCGCCTCGGCGGCCGTCGCCGGGGTCGTCGTCACCTGCGTTCCGGGCGCCCTGACGGGTGCCGCCTCGACCCTCGCGCCGATCCTGCTCCTCGTGCAGCCCGCCGCCGCTTCCGCGGGACGCTGGCTCGCCGGCCGCTTCGGAGACCGCCTCGGTCACAACCGGCTATTCATCCCGGGCATCGCCCTCTCCGCCGCGGGAATGGCAGCAATGGCAGCCACGGCGAGCGTTCCGCTCCTGATCGCGGGCGCAGCGGTCTTCGGACTCGGCTTCGGGGCCCTGCAGAACAGCACCATCTCGGCGATGTACGAGCGGGCGGATGAGAGCTTGTTCGGCACGGTGAGCGCCCTCTGGAACGCCGGCTACGACGGCGGCATGGCGGTGGGCGCGCTCGCAATCGGCACGCTCGCCGCGCTCATCGGCTCTACGGCCGCATTCCTTGCCCTCGCGCTGACGCTGCCGGTTGCCCTCGTCCTCGTCCGACGCACCTCATCTACCACCCGATAACGGCACCACCGATAGAAGGAGAACCGCAATGGGAACACTCACCGTGGCCATGTTCATGACCCTCGACGGATACACCGAGACAAGCGACGGCGATCTGATCTCGCCGGACTGGTCCGACGACATGCAGCAGTACTGGTCGGGCGCGAACGCCCACGACGGTCAGCTCCTGCTCTACGGACGCACCGCATTCAAGTTCAACGCGTCCTATTGGCCGACTGCCGACACCGAACAGAACGGCGACGAGTATCGAGCTTTCGCACGCACCATGAACCGCCTCCCGAAAGTCGTCGTCTCCAACACCCTGAAGGCACCCGGCTGGAACGCCACGGTCGAATCCGGCCCGCTGGACGAGGCGGTGACCCGCATCAAACAGCAGCACGAAGGCGAGATCGTCGCTGTCGGCGGCATCTCTCTGATATCCGCCCTCATTGGCACACGCTTGGTGGACCACTACCGCCTGCTCATCATGCCGCGCTTCGCCGGCGGCGGCCGCTCGATCTTCCACAACGGAGGACCGGGGGAAAGCCTTCGCCTGATCGACACCCGACAAATGGACACCGGCGCCCTATTGCTGAATTACGACGTCGCCAGCAATTAGGAAAAGCAACTACGTGGTCCCGAATGCAATGGCGGGCTGGTGACTTGACACATCCTCACAAGCCGGAGGACAGTTTTTGGTGAAGCGTAAGGCCCGACGCCTTCCGCGGCGAACGCCTCGTTGGAAGCGGGCGGACCCGAGCAGATCAGCAGCCCAGCGCAACTTTGGGGTTTGGCTCCGCGATTGTCCTAGGGAGTTGTGCACGCGAATGGGCAGACTGAGGGAGGCTCCGGAACCATGCCCTACTCGCCAGTGATCCTGATTGCGGACGCAGAGGACTCGTCGCGCGATGCCGCATCGACGGCGCTGACACGACGATTCGGAGCGGACTACGAGATCGAAGCCGTGGGTTCGGGCGCTGAGGGCCTGGACAGCATCCGTCACTTCATCGAACTCGGGTACGACATCGCCACTATCGCAGCGGACATCGGACTCCCTGACGTGGACGGCGTGAGTTTCCTGGCGAGCGCCCACGCGCTTGCTGGTCAAGCAACTCGAATCCTCATGATCGCGATGGACGAGTACCACACGAATATTCCACTTACCCAGCTGCATCGGATTCACCGTGCTACCGCCCTGGGTCAAATCGACCTAGCACTGGTGAAGGGATGGGACACTCCCGAAGAGTGGTTGTATCCCCAAATGCAAGAGGTACTTACGGCCTGGACACTGGCTAACCGGCCTCAACACCTCGTCTACCGCGTGTTGGGTCATCAATGGGACCCGCACTCCCACGAGATTCGCGACATTCTCACTAGGAACGGGATCCCGTTCCGCTTCTTTTCCATAGATTCCGAAGAGGGTCAGCGCCTGGCGCTCGACCACGGCGTGGATGGCCGACAACTTCCCGCGCTCATTCGCCACGACGGTTCCGTTCTGCACGACCCGTCTTCCGCTCAGATCGCGGCCGCACACGGCATCTCCATCCATGCTTTGCGAGAAAAGTATGATCTCGCCATCGTTGGCGCGGGACCGGCCGGCCTGGCCGCGGCAGTAATCGGCGCGTCCGAAGGCCTCCAAACCGTGATCATCGAGAGCCAAGCCATCGGCGGCCAAGCCGGCACCACCTCAATGGTTCGCAACTACCTCGGGTTTCCGCGCGGCATCGCCGGCGGCGAACTCGCTCACAGGGCTTGGGAGCAGGCCGTCCTGCTCGGCGCAGAGTTCGTATTCACTCACGAGGCGGTGGCAGTGACGTCTGACGGCCACAGTTTGAACCTCACACTGACCGACGACGAACAAATCCGAGCGGATGCCGTCATCCTCGCCACTGGGGTTACGTACCGCCGACTGGGCATCCAAGGCATCGACCGGTTGACAGGGGTCGGCGTGTTTTATGGTGCCGCGGGGGTCGAGGCACCAGCGCTGTCGGGTGAACCCGTTGCCGTCATCGGTGGCGCTAACTCCGCCGGGCAGGCAGCGCTGCATCTCGCCAAGTTCGCCAGCGAAGTCACCATGGTCGTGCGCGGCCATTCGCTAACAACGGGAATGTCCCGCTATCTCATTGACCAAATCGAGGCCACACCGAAGATTCGGGTGATGCTCTGCGCGCGTATCATCAACGGCGCCGGCGATGCCCGCTTGAACGCCTTGGAGATTGAAGATACCGACTCGGGGAGGCGCAGAGTGCTTACGGTGAGCGCAGCGTTCGTCCTGATCGGAGCCGAACCCCATACAGACTGGCTGGTGGACATCAGTCGAGATAACCGCGGCTTCGTCCGGACCGGATCAGATGTGCCCGCGGAATATTGGCCGGCGAATCGCCCACCGCTTCCTTTCGAGACGAATCTCCTCGGTCTTTTCGCGGTTGGTGATGTACGGTTCGGATCCATTAAGCGGGTTGCCAGTGGCGTCGGCGAGGGATCCGCCGCAGTGGCGTCTGTACACCAGTACCTACGCGACCGGATGAAGGACTGAAACCAAACGAGTCCGCGCGCATCACGCAACTAGACCTACCGCTCACTCAACGGATTGTGGACCTCTGCGCTGGAGTTCCCGGGTGGGCTGGACGGCGCGGCCGTCAGCGGAGGAGCGTATGGGAGCTCGCGGCTCCCAGTACGTCGAGGATCGCTTGTGTGGTGGCGGCGGCACCTTTTTGGGTGGCGACCATCCCTTCGTGGTCTGCCCCGTCGGTGATGCGGTGCAGGCTGTTGGTTGACAAGGTGGCCAGGTGGTTCTGCTCCGCTAAGTGGGTGGCGCCACTTCCGATGCCGGCCGTGAGGACGATCAGAGGCTTGTCGGCGAAGTCACGCAGAGCTGCAGCTTGCCGCATTGAGGTGTCCGACTGGAGGTACTCGTCGATCGTGCTGCGGAGACTGCTCGCGGTCGCAATGTTGGCACGTACCTCGTCTCGGGACCGCGGCGGGAGATTGCCGCCTTCGAGCGGGGCGTACAAGCGGGTCAGACCCAGTCGAGCTGTAATCGAGGCCAACGCGGCGGCACGGCCCATGACGTCGTATGAGTCCACCTTGCCGGGCAACGCCGGCGCCGATTTCACCGCCAACGCAGTATCGGTGGAGTCCACCAGGACCATCCCGGCGACCTCCTCGGGGTAAAGGGCTGCGAAAGATTGCACATAGAGCCCGCCGAAGGAATGGCCCGCCAGCACATATGGTCCTGGGATATGTCCGTTGTGAAGCAACGTGTGAAGGTCGGTCGCTATTTGCGTACCGTCCTGGGGGGTGTCGGCGGAGTCGCTCCATCCGCGACCTGCGCGGTCGTAGACGCAGACCCGGGTGGCAGTGGCTACGGCCGACGCGATCCATCCAAGATTCGATGACATCTCGCCGGCGCCCGGTTGCAGAACGACAGTGGGGCTGCCGGAGCCCGTGCAATTCAGATGCAACCGGTGACCGCCTACGTCGATCAACCGACCCGGCATCGGGTAGGCCGACGCATCCGCTGCTGCCCCGACGATCGCGTATCCGCCACCGACGGACGCAAGAGCCAAGAACCCGACTACCGGGTAGAGCAGCCAGCGTCCAGCGCGACTCGGAAGTTGTCGATGAATGCAAAAAATCATCCACACCGCCAACGCCAGCAAGGCCGGAGGCCACACCCAGTCGATCACGCCGCGCACTGACGAGCCGAGCACGAACAGAAGCAAGCCGCCCACCCCCATGAAAAAGGCCGGTACGGCGGCCCATCTCTGGGGTCGGTCGGTGAACCACACCGAGAGCATGGCCAACGTCGCCCAGCCCAGCCCGAATCCGAAGAGGACTGCGCCAGTCACGCCGTTCTCGGTCGCCGGGACGAAGGGGGCCGCTGAGAGCAGAAGTGCGCAGACAAATCCCGCGACCAGCGAGACCAGCACGACCCAACCAAAGTGGCCCCTCGGACCGCGACCGGTCCGTGGTGGAGGGCCTTGATCTTCGCGCTCCGGGGCGGGCGTGGTCCGGCCGGTACTCATGATGAACTCCATTCCATGCCTGACCGGCTACGGGGATCCTCGTGGATGATCCGGGCCGCTTTCATGGGGGACTCCGCCGGAGCATTCAGCTCTCGGGCATCCTGATCTTGCTGTTGCCGTCGTAGTCGGCGGTCAGCGGCGTTGTCTTGAAACCCTTGATGATCAGCCAGATGCCGAAGGCCAGTTCGAACACGGCGATGGGCAGTGCGGCGAGAACGGCGATCGTGGACACCTGGGAGTAGGCGCCGAAGAAGACCGCGATGTCGGAGGCCAGGAGCAGCGGTGCGCCGATGAATGCGACGATCGGGAAGATGCGGGGAATGAGGGCGGACCGGTACATCATGTAGCCCAGGAGCAGGTCGACTGCGACGGGCATCAGGCTTTGGGAGAGCAGGAACGTCCAGTTGTAGATTGCGAGCAAGCTGTGGCCGGTTGTGACCAGCGCCGGGTTCGTCCCGGCGGTGCCGGCCACGTCATTTCGCAGTGTCATGATCGTGAGCAGGCTGACGACGCTGACGAAGATGAGGCAGGTTTCCAGGAGCCGGGCGGCCACCAACCCCAGGGCCGCGGTTTGGCTGATTCGTTTAGTCAACGGGTACAGCACTACGGCGGTTGCGATGCCGGCCAAGCCGACAATGACCTCGGACAGCACGCCCCACTGTAGGGCGGTTGTGCTTCCGGCGCCCAGGATGAAGGTGCCGACGTTGTCCTTGATGGGCTTGTACAGCGCGAGGGTGGGGATGGAGACGAACGTGAGCAGGTACAGGATGCCGACCGTCAGGGAGATCCGCCTCGTCGGGCGCATTCGATGTCCCGGCATGGGAGCTCTCACGGGCGGGGCGATATCGGTGTTGGCGGCCATTGCGTGCTCCTTTGATGGTGCGTTGGCACTGGTTGTGATGAATCGTGATGCGGGCGGCGGGCCCACGGGGAGAGGGAACTTGACGGGTGGCGGACCCCTATCGTTCAGAGCGAAGCGGTCGTGGAGCCTTTCGCTCTGGGCTTCGTTGATGGCCACCGCTTCCGCATGGTTTGGGCGTCCTTAAGTCGCCGGCAGCGGGTCCGGCCCGATCGTCCTGGAGACCTCTGCGCTGAGCGGGGGTTCGCTGCCGCCCATGTCCATGCGCAGTGGTGGGTATTGGTCAGTCATCAGGGAGGCGTAGGCGCTGACTCGGTAGACCCAACGGTTCATGCCCATGATGAGGTCGAACACGCCACGGGGGTAACGGCCAGAGAACAGCAAGACGAAGCCGGCGATGCAGACCAGCAGGCCGATCAGGCCACTGCTGTAGGCCCAAGCGTTGCCATCGCGTATCTGGCTATAGCCCGCGAAGGCGGCGCCGGTGAACACGCCGATGATCAAGTATTGCGGCAGCGCGAGCAACCACCACTTCACCAACACGAGTCCGCGTGAGAGCGACCGCGGGTACTCGATGAATAGTCGTGCCGGGTAATTCGGATCATCGGCTAACCGGAACGGCGGATAGCGGTCGGTGCCCAGGGCGCTGTACGAGTAGTAGCTGACCCGCCACGTCCACCGCAGCACGCCGACGTTGAAGTCAAAAATTGCCCGCGGATAGCGGCCGGTGATCAGAATCGCGAAGAACGCCACCACCGACAGCACCAGGAAGGCAATCCACAAGAAGAACAACACAATGACGTGCGGAATGATAAGCAGCCATTTGACGAGCCATAGCCAGCGGCTCAGCCGCCGGGATTGCTCACCCTCCAAGACAAGCGCGTATGCAGACAGTTGCTCCATAAGAAGTCCCTCCACTAGGCCGTGAAGGCCGGCCCTCGCAGATGTGTGGGGGTGGCGTCACAGCGGCGGGCGGGGCCTCTCATCCCGGCCAGGTCCGCGACTTCTGTCAGCGTGACTGCGTTGCGAACGTCTGCGCCGACATTGGCAACGGTATCCTGTCGTAAACGACATGGCAAGATAAACATGTCTTCGGTGACAGTAGACTCATCGTCATGGCTGAGTGGGGCTTTCTGACAAATCACCTACATGCGCTCTACTGCGTTGCGCGCCACCCCGGGATCCGGATCCGGGAGATCGCCGAAAGCATAGGCGTCCAGGAGCGGGCGGCACACCGCATCGTGGCGGAACTGGTCGAAGGCGGATACCTGACCCGCCGCCGAGTAGGCAGTCGCAATTTCTACGAGCTACATCCGAACCAGCCGCTCCGCCGGGAAGGGCTGGACGAAGTCGCCGTCGGCGAGATTCTCGAGGTGCTCCTGAGAAGGAAGGGAGAAGCGACCCCCATGCGAGGTCCTGGAACTTCTGATGAGTCGCGGCGGCGTTGAACGTGAACGTCGGCAGCTCCGCGTTCATCGGATCTCCGTCCAGTGTGCCTGTAGTACACCGCGTCTGGCAGGTCATACGTGGGGTTAGAAGCACATCCGTGAGGGCAAGGTCAAGGTAGAAGCGAATCCGTCTCAATCCGCCGCGGCGCTCCAGGGCGGTTCGCTCGATGGTGCGCTCAGGCGAAGCGAAGCGTGGAACAATCGACTCCACCTGAGACACCGGGTCCAAGACCCTATCTACGTCCCCTTGGTATCCAGATTACGTGAGCAGAGTGCTTGAGTCACGAGCGGCAGGGCCAAGAGACGACGAAGTCGAGGACGCCCACTACCTGGGAGACCCCTCGCCTACCTGGTTCCCGTCGATCCGATGGAGGACCTGCAATGCGACAGCTGCCAATAGGCGACGGCCCGATCCATCCCCCGCATCACTCGCCCGGGAAAAGCTGCATGTTGCGAACGACCGATGGAGCCGCGAGCGGCCTCTAGACCTCTTCAATGACGACCTCGATGACGTCGCACATCGCCTCAATGATGCTGCTTCGATCGCGTTGAATCACCCCGTTTGATCGTCACGTCGTAGAGCTCGTTTCGCCGACCATCGATGCACTCGGCCGGCCGCCTGAATTGGAGTGTGTCCAAGTTGCGTCCAAATGGCACAATCAACGACGAAACGGCGGCTGATGATCAGCCGCCGTTCCCAGTGTTTCCAACGCTTGTAGCGGGAGCGGGACTCGAACCCGCGACACCACGATTATGAGCCGTGTGCTCTAACCACCTGAGCTACCCCGCCGAGTCATCCCCCCGTGGCGAGACGGGGAGACGGAGCCCCCTGTGGGAATCGGACCCACTACCTCTTCCTTACCAAGGAAGTGCTCTACCAATGAGCTAAGGGGGCGGAGCCGGCGCCGACCAGAGGGCCGGCCGTTTTCGGCAACCGTACGAGGATACCATTCACCACGGGCTGCTCCATACCACTGTGAGCGCAGGCGGACCCGCCCCGCCAGGGCAGGTCCGCCACGCCTGCTCAGGCTGCCTTCGCGGCCTCCGAGGCGCCGTCCAGCGCCTCCAGGTCGTCGGCTGTCAGCTCGAGCGAGACGGATGCGAGCAGGTCGGGCAGCTGATCGGTCGTGCGGGCGCTCGCAATCGGAGCCGTGATGGTCGGCTGCGCGCCGAGCCAGGCCAGGGCGACGGACGCCACCGAGACGTCATGGTCGTCGGCGACCTCGTCGAGGGCGGAAAGGACGGAGCGGCCCGTCTCATCGAGGTACTTCGCGGCCCCGCCGGCGCGAGCGCTGTCGACGGTGACGCCGTCGCGGTACTTGCCGGTCAGGAAGCCTGCCGCGAGGGCGAAGTACGGCATGACGCCCAGGCCTTCGCGCTCGGCGATCGGGCGGTACGACGTCTCGTACGCGCGCTCCACCAGGTTGTAGTGCGGCTGCAGGGCGACGGCGCGGTGGAGCCCGTCGCGCTCCGTGATGCGGAACCACTCGTCGATGCGCTCCGGGGAGTAGTTCGAGATGCCGATGTAGCGGACCTTGCCCGCGTCGACCAGCTCCGACAGTGCGCCCACCGTCTCTTCCAGTGGGACCGTCTCGTCGTCGAAGTGCGCGTAGTAGAGGTCGATGTAGTCGGAGCGCAGGCGCTCGAGCGACGCATCCGCAGCCCGGCGGATGTTGTCCGCAGCGAGTCCCTTGAAGTCGGGATGCTGACTGACCTTGGTGGCAAGGACCACCCGATCACGGTTGCCGCGGGCATCGAACCATTCGCCCAGGATGCGCTCCGAGTCGCCGCCGGTGTTGCCGGGGACCCAGGCGGAGTAGCCGTCGGCCGTGTCGACGAAGGTGCCCCCGGCCGACGTGTAGGCGTCGAGCACGTCGAACGACGTCTGGCGGTCGGCCGTCCAGCCGAAGACGTTGCCTCCGAGCGAGAGCGGGTAGACCTCGAGGTCGGACGAGCCGATGGTCCGGCGGGGTGCGATCATTCGTGTCTCCTTCGTTTGTCCGTGTCCTCCACGCTAACGCGGGGCTCCTGGCGCTATTCCGGGTGAGGCTGAAGATGTGGAAAGGTTGCATGCGGCACGTACTGTGGACGGGTGCGTATCCCTCAGGACACCCGCCCCGAGCTGCGAGCGGACTGCTCCCGGTGCGTCGGGCTGTGCTGCGTCGCGCTGGCCTTCGCCCGCTCCGCCGACTTCGCCTTCGACAAGCCGGCCGGCGACCCGTGCGTCAATCTGGACGACGACTACTCCTGCCGCATCCACCCCGAGCTCCGGGATCGCGGGTTCAAAGGCTGCACGGTCTTCGACTGCTTCGGTGCGGGCCAGCAGGTGACGCAGCAGACCTTCGGAGGCGCGAGCTGGCGCGACAGCGGCGACACGCGCGCCGCCATGTTCGCCGTCTTCCCGCTGATGCGGCAGGTCCACGAACTGCTCTGGTACGTCACGGAGGCGCTGGCGCTCCCGGCGGCAGCCTCCCTCCATCCCGCGCTGCGCCGCATCCGCGCCGAGGCGCAGTCCATCGCTGACGCTGCCCCCGAGACCATCCTTTCGACCGACCTCGAGCTGGTGCGAGCACCGGCGGCGCGGCTGCTGCGCGACGCCGCCCGGCTCACGCGGGAAGCAGGGCCGATCGGCGCCGGGCCGAAACGCGTGCCCCGCTCGCGGATCCGCCCGGACACCGACCTGCTGGGTGCCGACCTCCGCGACGCCGACCTCCGCGGCGCCGAGCTCCGCGGCGCCCTGCTGATCGCCGCCGACCTCCGGAACGCCGACCTCGCCCGCGCGGAACTCATCGGCGCCGACCTCCGCGACGCACGGCTCGACGGCGCCGACCTCCGCGACGCGATCTACCTCACCCAGCCGCAGGTGAACGCTGCGAACGGGGATGCCCGCACGCGTCTCCCGGCGTCCCTCGCCCGCCCGAGCCACTGGCGCTGAGGCAGGACCGCCCGAGCCGCTCCTCTGTGCAAACGCTTCCACTGCACTCGCTATACTCCCCCTGTGCCCGGTCACATCCCGGCACCGGCGGTAGCAAGCGCTTCCACCGAACCCGACTTCAGGAGGTGGGATGGCCGGCATTGCCGACGTCGCCCGCCTCGCCGGTGTGTCCACCGCCACCGTCTCCCGCGCACTCAGCGGAAACGGCCCGGTCTCGGTTTCCACCCGCGCTCGGGTCGTGCAGGCGGCCTCCGATCTCGGCTACGTGGTGTCGTCCGACGCGTCGAGTCTGGCCTCCGGCCGCACCCGCAACATCGGCGCGGTGATCCCGCACCTCAACCGCTGGTTCTTCACCTCGGTGATCGAGGGCGCGGAGCGCGTCCTCCTCCGCCGCGGCTACGACCTCACCCTCTACAACCTGAGCGGCGAGGGCGACGAGCGGAGCAGGGTGTTCGAGCACCACCTGCTACGCAACCGTGTGGATGCGGTGTTCACCGTTTCCTTGGAGCTGTCCGATGACGAGGTGAGCCGCCTGCTCGCGCTCGGCAAACCCCTGGTGGGCGTCGGCGGCCCGCTTCCCGGCGTCAGCACGCTGACCATCGACGATGTCGCGGTCGCCCGCCTCGCAACGGACCACCTGATCTCTCTCGGCCACCGCCGCATCGCGCACATCGGCGGCTCCCACGAGTTCGACCTCGACTTCCACATCCCGACCAGCCGTCGCCTGGGCTACGAAGCGGCGCTCACCGAGGCGGGGCTGCCGGTCGAGGAGCGTCTGCACCGAGCGTCCGACTTCACCCTGCCGGGCGGCTACGAGGCGGCAAAGCAGCTGCTCGGAACGCCGCACGAACGCCCCACCGCGATCTTCGCGGCGTCCGACGAAATGGCGATCGGCGCCATCCTGGCCGCGCGCGACCTGGGCCTCGTCGTGCCACGGGACGTCTCCGTCGTCGGCATCGACGACCACCCCCTCGCGGAGTTCTTCGGGCTGAGTACCGTGGCCCAGCATCCTGTGCAGCAGGGCGAGCATGCTGCGGAGCTGCTGCTCGACGCCCTCGGGAGCACCCGAAGTACCGGCGGCGGCGCTCGACCGGAGCCCGTCAGCCACACAGCCCCAGCCGATCTGGTCGTCCGCTCGAGCACCGCCGCACATCCCTGACCCCCACCCGAAACCCGACACGAACACGAGGTGACCACCATCGCCGCAACAACCCCCACCCCCGACACCGCGCCCACCCCTTCGGCCCCCGGCCGCGAGTGGTGGCGTTCCGCCGTCATCTACCAGGTGTACCCGCGCTCCTTCGCCGACTCGGACGGCGACGGGATGGGCGACCTCCCGGGCATCACGAGCCGGCTGGGCGCACTCCGCGGCCTCGGCGTGGACGCGGTCTGGCTGTCGCCGTTCCAGCGGTCGCCGCAGCGCGACGCCGGCTACGACGTCTCCGACTACCGGGACGTCGACCCCCGCTTCGGCACACTGGCCGACTTCGACGCGATGCTCGCCGAGGCACACGATCTGGGACTCCGCGTCATCATCGACATCGTCCCCAATCACTCCTCCAGCGACCACGCCTGGTTCCAGGAGGCGCTGGCGGCCGCCCCAGGCAGCGCCGAGCGGGCGCGCTACATCTTCCGTGACGGCAAGGGCGAGAACGGCGAGCTGCCGCCGAACAACTGGGAGTCGATCTTCGGCGGTCACGCCTGGACCCGCATCACCGAGCCGGACGGCACCCCCGGCCAGTGGTACCTGCACCTGTTCGACAAGTCGCAGCCCGACCTCGACTGGGAGAACCCGTGGGTCTGGGAGCAGTTCCGCGGCATCCTGCGCTTCTGGCTCGACCGCGGGGTCGACGGGTTCCGGGTGGATGTTGCGCACGGCATGGTGAAGGAGGCGGGCCTCCCCGACTACACCCCGCCCGCGGGCACGGGCAGCATGGGCGGTGTCGCGCTCGAACCCGAGATCGCCGCGCACGCCGAGTCCGACCCGCCGACGCCGCCGTACTTCGCGCAGGACGGCGTCCACGCCATCTACCGCGACTGGCACAAGGTCCTCGAGGAGTACGCCGGCGACCGCGTCCTGTGCGGCGAGGCCTGGGTGGAGCCGCTCGACAAGCTCGCCCGCTGGGTCCGTCCGGACGAAATGCAGCAGACGTTCAACTTCGGCTACCTGGAGACCCCGTGGGATGCGCGCGCGCTGCGCAGCATCATCGACCGGTCCATCGAGGCGTTCAGCAGTGTCGGCGCCCCCAGCACCTGGGTGCTGTCGAACCACGACGTCGTCCGCCACGCGACCCGTCTGGCGCTGGAGGGCGAGAACCTGCAGGGGCACGGCATCGGCCCGAAGACGAAAGGATTGCCGGACCCGGCGTTCGCCCTGCACCGCGCCCGCGCTGCGACGGCGCTCATGCTGGCGCTGCCCGGATCTGCCTACCTCTACCAGGGCGAAGAGCTGGGGCTCCCGGAGGCCATCGACCTGCCGGACGACGCCCGGCAGGACCCGACCTGGTTCCGGACCGACGGCGAGCGCTACGGTCGCGACGGCTGCCGCGTCCCCATCCCGTGGGAGGGCGACGCTGCCTCGTACGGCTTCGGTCCGGGCTCGGCCAGCTGGTTGCCCCAGCCCGCCGCCTGGGCGAACTACACGCGCTCGTCGCAGGATGGGGTGACCGGTTCGACGCTGACGATGTACCAGGATGCGCTGCGGTTGCGCCGACAGCACGATCTGGCGTTCGGTGGCCCGGAGTGGATCGAGCTCGGCGGCAACACTCTCGCCTTCCGGACCGGCGATGTGACGGTGGTCGTCAACTTCGGCACGGAGGCGGTCGCCCTGCCGGAGGGCGCCGGCGACGTCGTGCTGGCGAGCGGCCCGCTGCAGGACGGCGACCTCCCCCGCGACACCACGGTCTGGCTGGCCTGACCGCATCCCATCGCCCGTGAGGTGCTCGTTGTTGTGGCCGTCACCGGCGTGTCGACCGCAACGACGAGCACCTCGAGGGGCGGAACGGCGTCAGTCCCAGGCGGAGAAGTAGGCGTCGGCGCGCGGGTGCAGCCGGTCGAAGAGGTCGGGCGCGGCAGCCACGAGGAGGCGGTGGTCGGCCGGACCTCCGCCGACTCCCGCGACCCGCGCCCCGGCCTCCTGGGCGATCAGGGCGCCCGCGGCGTGATCCCACGGGTTGAGCCCGCGCTCAAAGTACGCGTCGAGCCTGCCGGCCGCCAGAGAGCAGAGGTCGAGGGATGCGGCGCCGATGCGGCGGATGTCTCGCACGTCCCCGATGAGCTCGCCGACGAAGCGGGCCTGGCGTCGGCGCACCTCCGCGTCGTACCCGAACCCGGTGCCGACCAGGGCCAGCTCCAGTTCGACGCCGTCAGTGACGTGGATGGGCGCTCCGTTGAGGTGGGCGCCGCCGCCGGCCGACGCCGCGAAGGTCTCCTTCAGCACCGGATTGACGACCGCGCCGGCCAACGTGCGCCACGTCGACGGCTCGGGGTCGCCCTCCACCACGGCGATACTCACCGCCCAGGCCGGAATGCCGTAGAAATAGTTGACGGTGCCGTCGATGGGGTCGACCACCCAGGTCAGGCCGCTCTCGCTGCTCCCCCCGCCGGACTCCTCCCCGAGGAAGCCGTCGCGCGGGCGCGCGGCCGCCAGGGCGTCCCGGATCAGCTGCTCGGTCTCGCGATCGGCCCGCGTGACGATGTCACTCAGCGACGACTTGGACGCGGCGATCTCGACGCCGGCCTGCCGCCGCTGGAGCGCGAACGCCGCGGCACGGCGGGCGACGGTGGTGGCGATCTCGCGGAGTTCGGCGTTGGAGGTCATGCCCCCAAGCCTCGCAGATGTGGCCGCCCCGAGGGGCGACTGCGGCCGTTCGTAACGTGCGCCGCCGCTCGCGCGACCGCACTCGTTCCGAACGACGGCGGTCACTGCCCAGCCCATTAGTCGGCCGATAGGCAGAGACGTGTGCCGCGACTCATGACAATGGTGGCGAGTGAGGGATTCGAACCCCCGAATGCTGAGCAGTCTGATTTACAGTCAGATCCCTTTGGCCGCTTGGGTAACTCGCCGTGGCGCTCCAACCACCAGTAGTCTCGTGATCGAAGGCGCCTGACAAGAATAGCCGCCGTGTGCCCGCACGCGAAATCAGCGCGCACCCCGTGAGCGCGCCGGTGTTCCGTCAGGCCGCGAGGGCCACCACGCCGGGCTTCTGAGCGGTCGACCCGATGACGGCCGGCTGCAGCTCCGTCGCCGTGCGGACCTCCTGCGGCCCCTGACGCTCCGGAACCAGGCTGAGCACCTGCGCTCCGGCGAATTCGGCGGCGACGCGGGTGAGCAGCTCCCCTTCGCTGACTCCCAGCTCTCGGCACAGCGCGGCGAGGATCTCGGAGGACGCCTCCTTGCGGCCGCGCTCGATCTCGGAGAGATACGGGACCGAGACTCGCGAGTGTGCGGAGAGCTCGCGCAGCGTCGCACCGCGCTCCGCCCTGATCCGGCGGAGCACTGAGCCGATGGCGTGCCGCAGAAGCATGTCGCCAGCCTATGTCGGATGGTGCACATCCGCTCCTGCAGGATTCGCGCGTTCTGCTGTGGGCAGAATCCGCCGTGGATGCAACGCGATCGCGACACCCCGGCGCGGCTGCCGCGAATGTCGGTGGTCGAGCGCACAATCGTGGGCATGAGAACGTTGGAGATTTGCGAACGGTGCGACGGTACGGGGGCCGACCCCACACAGCACAGTGAGGAGATCACTCTCTGCGTCGAGTGCAGCGGGGACGGCTGCCACGTCACCTATTACGTCGAGCTCGCGCAGACCGCCTGACCGCCCCCGGCGCGACGACGACGAACGGGATGGATGCGGAGTCCGTCGCCCTCCGCTTCTGCGACGACCAGTACCCGGACGCCACCACGATCGTTCTGGGCGGTAGCTCCTCGACGGGCCGGCGAACCGCGACGAGCGACATCGACATCCTGCTGATCGCTCCGGCGACGGCCTTCGGCGAGGGAAGCGACTCGGATGCTCGCGTCGTACACCGTGAAGGCGAGCGCATCGACGTCTTCGCCTACACGGTCGAGGCGTTCCGCGACTGGTCCGAACGCGACTTCGCATCGCTGCGTCCGGTGCTCCCTTTCTTACTGACCGAAGGTTCGCCGCTGCGCATCGGGGACGAGTTCGACGAGCTCCATCGCTGGTCGGCCGAACGACTTGCTCGCGGCCCGAGTCTCTCGCCCCACCAGCTGGAGCTCCGGCGATACGCCATCACCGACCTCCTCGATGACTTCACGGACGCGAACGACCCCCTCCAGATCACTGCCATCCGGGCCGACCTTTTCCGGTCCCTCGCCGAACTGGCCCTGCTGCGGTCCGACGCCTGGCTGGGCAGTGGCAAGTGGCTGGCACGCCGGCTCCACGCAGCGGATCCGCGGTCGGCCGAAGCGCTGGCCCGCTTCGCAACCGAATCCGGAACGGCAGCCGCTGCCGACGTCGCAGCCGCCCTTCTCGATGACCTCGGCGGCCGGGTCGACAGCGACTTCGTGCGCTGACGGGCTCGTAGACTGGGGGCAGCTCAACCCCCGGAAGGACGGATACCATGGCAGACTCCTCGTTCGACGTCGTCAGCAAGGTCGACAAGATGGAGGCGGACAACGCCGTCAACCAGGCCCGCAAGGAGGTGGAGCAGCGCTACGACTTCAAGAACGTCGGAGCGTCGATCGAGTGGAGTGGCGAGAAGGTGCTGTTGAAGGCCAACACCGAGGAGCGCGTCAAGGCCGTCCTCGAGGTGCTCGAGTCGAAGTTCATCAAGCGCGGGATCACCCTGAAGTCTCTCGACACCGGGGCTCCGTACCCGTCGGGCAAGGAGTTCCGCGTAGAGGTCGGGCTCAAGAACGGCATCGAGCAGGATGCGGCCAAGAAGATCAACAAGATCATCCGCGACGAGGCGCCCAAGAGCGTGAAGTCGCAGATCCAGGGCGACGAGCTGCGCGTCAGCTCGAAGAGCCGCGACGATCTCCAGGCGACGATGGCACTGCTGAAGAACGCCGACCTCGACGTCGCCGTGCAGTTCGTCAACTTCCGCTGAGGTAGCCCCGCATCCACCGCTTCACCGACGCGTAGCCTGCTGCGCGAACCGGCGGTGCGGAGAGGAACACGTCGTGGAGGGCGTCCTTCAGCCACGCCACGGTCACGTTCGGCGCCAGGCCGAGCGCCCGCTGCGCGATGTCATGCACGACCAGCACCACGTCCGAGCGCAGCATGTCGGGTGTCCAGTACGGCAGCAGCGTCGATCGCGCCGAGAGCAGGGTCAGCACGGGCGCGTCGATGTCGAGCCCGGCAGCGACCCGGGCGTGACCCGCGAGGACGGCCGTCAGCCACGCCGGGTGGATGGTGAACCCGCGCACCGGGCGCCAGGCCAGGTCGTAGTCCCACTCGCCGTCGAGCGTACGTGAGACCGTGCGGGTGTAGAACCCGAGGTCGACATTGGGCATGGCAGCCTTCGGGTCCAAGCGTGCGCGCAGGTCGACGAGCGGCGCCAGCGCGGCACGGCCGGCCGAGTGCGCCTGGAACTCCAGCCACGGGCTGTTCAGGATGAGCGCATCTACCCGGCCGGGGTGACGGTCGGTCCACAGGCTCAGCGTGAGGCCGCCGGTCGAGTGGCCGAGCAGGATGAGCCGGCGCGAGCGCCGCGCGCCTTCTCCGTGGCCCATCGCCTCCAGCGCTGCCGCGATGTCCTCGTCGTACACCGCCAGGTCGTCGACGAAGCCGGACGTCTGCCCCGGCCGGAGGCTCCGGCCGTACTTGCGCAGGTCGAGTGCATGGAAACGGGCGCCCTGGTCGTGCCAGAATCGCGCCAGTTCGGTCTGGAAGAAGTAGTCCGACCAGCCGTGCACGTAGAGCACGTCTGCGTCGGCCGCCGGGCCGCGGTGGAGGCGGAGGCGCGGGGCAGGCGAGTAGCGGACCAGCGTCGCCACGACGTCGCCCTCGCCGTCCGGGGCGAGCGGGAGTGTCAGCTGCTCGAACGGCTCCCCGAGGACGTCGGGTCGCCATTCGTGCGCTGTCGTCATCCTCGCCGCGCTACTCGGCCAGTCCGATCGCGGTCGAGCCGCTGCCCACGGGCTCGGCGTTGGAGACGCGGACCATCTCGTCGCGCGGCACCACCTTCACGCGAACGCGGCCGCGCTCGGCGCCCAGGGCCTGCTCGTGCGTGTCGAGGTTGTGCCAGCCGTCGAGTGTCGTGAATTCCACACCGCGCTCGCGCAGGAGGTTCTCCACAGATTGCTCATCGGGGTCTGACGGGGACCACCAGTTTCCCTGATCGTTGATCACATGCTTGATCGTTTCCATCGCATCCGACTTCGTGTGACCGATGAGTCCGACCGGACCGCGCTTGATCCACCCCGTCGCATAGACGCCGTACATGCGCTCGTTGTCGCCCTTGCGCAGCACCTGGCCCTCGTGGTTCGGGATGACACCGTGCTTGCGGTCGAAGGGGATACCGGGAAGCGGCGAACCGAAATACCCGACAGCCCGGTAGAGCGCGTCGATCTGCAGTTCGCGGATCTCTCCGGTCCCGCGCACGCCGCCCTCGCCATCGGTCGCCGTCCGCTCGTAGCGGAGGGCGCGCACGTTGCCGTCCTCGTCTCCGACGACCTCGAGCGGCTTGGCGTAGAAGTGCAGGTGCAGCCGGCGGGAGGCACTGCCGACCTCGCGCTGTCGCCACTGCTGGAGCACGCGGTCGATCACCATGACCTGCTTGTTGGTCGTGACGGCCGCCTTCGACTGCTCGTCGTAGTCGAAGTCCTCGTCGTACAGGATCATGTCGACGTCGCGCAGTTCCCCGAGCTCCCGGAGTTCCAGCGGGGTGAACTTCACCTGCGCAGGTCCACGACGGCCGAAGACGTGGACGTCGGTCACCGGCGAGTTCTTCAGACCCTCGTAGACGTTGTCCGGGATCTCGGTCGGCAGGAGGTCGTCGGCGTGCTTGGTCAGCATCCGCGAGATGTCGAGGGCCACATTGCCGTTGCCGATCACGGCGACGGACTTCGCCTCGAGCGGCCAGGTCCGCGGGACGTCCGGGTGGCCGTCGAACCAGCTGACGAAGTCGGCGGCACCGTACGAGCCGTGCAGCTCGACTCCGGGGATGTCCAGGTCGGCGTCGCGCACGGCTCCGGTCGCGAAGATGACCGCGTTGTAGTGGCGCTTCAGGTCGTCGAGGGTGATGTCGCGGCCGTACTCGACATTGCCGAAGATACGGATGTCGCCGCGGTCGAGCACCTCTCGCAGCGCGGTGATGATGCCCTTGATGCGCGGATGGTCGGGCGCGACGCCGTAGCGGACCAGCCCGTAGGGCGCGGGCAACTGCTCGAACAGGTCGATGGAGACGTCGAAGTTCCGCTCAGCCTTCAACAGGATGTCGGCGGCGTAGATGCCCGCCGGGCCGGCGCCGACGATGGCCAGTCGCAGTTTGGTCATGCGTTGTTTCCTTCTGCTGTTGCGTGCGGCTCAGCTGGAGCGCTCGACGATGGTGTCCGCGAACCGGACGAGTGCCTTCTTCACCGGTCCGTCCGGCAGGGGCGCGAGCGCCTCCACGGCCTCACGCGCCCAGCGGTGCGCCTCCTCCAGCGTCTGGCGGGTCACATCGTGCTCGCGCAGCGCGGCGATCGCGTCCATGGCTTGCGGCGTCACCTCGCCGTCCTCGGCAGAGCCGATGACGTCGCGTTCGAGCCGCGCGAGCAGCGCCGCGGCCTCCGGATCGGTGGACGCCCGCTCGCGCAGCCGCAGCACGGGGAGGGTGGCGACCCCGGCCCGCAGATCGTTGCCCGGTGTCTTGCCCGTCTCGGCGACGCCCTGCGACGACAGATCGATGACGTCGTCGATCAGTTGGAAGGCCACGCCGATCTTCTCCCCGAAGACGACGACGGGCTGCTCGTACTCGGTCGGTGCGTTCGAGAAGACGACGCCCATCTGAGCGGCGACCGCGATGAGCGAACCGGTCTTGTCCTGGAGCACCCGGATGTAGTGCTCGATCGGGTCTTCGTCGTTCTGGGGGCCGATGGTCTCGTGGAGCTGGCCGAGGCACAGCCGCTCGAACGTGTCCGCCTGCAGCTGGATCGCGCGCTCCCCCAACGCGGAGACCAGCTTGCTGGCGCGCGCGAAGAGCAGATCACCGGTGAGCACCGCCACCGAGTTGCCCCAGACGAACTGGGCGCTCGGTACACCCCGGCGCATCTGCGAGTCGTCCATCACGTCGTCGTGGTAGAGCGAGGCGAGGTGGGTGATCTCGACAGCCTCCGCCGCCTGGACGACGTCCGCGTTGGTTCCGCCGCCGAGCTGAGCTGCCAGCAGGGTCAGCATCGGACGAACGCGCTTTCCGCCGGCCTCAAGGAGGTAGCGGGCGGTCACGTCTGCGAGGTTGTCCGCGAAGTGCATCTCGCGATGCAGGCCGTCCTCCACCTGGGCGAGCCCGTCGTCGACCGCGTTAGCCAGCTCACGATCCTCACCGCGGAGGAGGATCCGCTCCGTGAAGCCCAGTTGACCAGTGAGCGACGGACGCCGCACCGCGGGGACGCTTCGTGGCACTTACTCCCCCTCGGACGGGACGGCGGACGCAGACTGTTCGGAACGGGCAGGCCCGGCGGATTCCGACGTGGGCTTGGGCGTGCGCTTCGCGGTGGTCGCCGGCTTCGGGGTGCTGGCCGTCTGCTTCGCGGTTGTCGGCTTCGCCGGGGTGGAGGTCTTCGGCTGGGCGGTACCCGCCGGCTTCGGGTTCGTCGGCGTTGCTGCCTTCTGCTTGGCGGGAGTTGCCGCCTTGGGCTTGATGGGGGTCGCAGCTTTCGGCTTCGCGGGAGTCGCAGCCTTCGGCTTTCCGGCAGCATCCGTCGCGGGGTCCTCGGCGACCTCGGCGACCTCGGCGACCTCTGCCACCGGTGCCGCGACCGCTGGACGCTCCGGTTTGAAGCCGCGGTGGAGGGCCACGATGCCCGCGGTGAGGTTGCGGAACGCGACGCGCTCGAACCCCGCCTCGCGCAGCCAGGCCGCGAGCTCCCGCTGGTCGGGCCACGCCTGGATGGACTCCATCAGGTACTCGTAAGCAGCAGGGTTGGAACTGGCGACGCGGGCGAGGACCGGCATCCCGTACTTCAGGTAGGCCGAGTACCCCGCGCGGACGGGAGAAAGCGGAGGCTGGGAGAATTCGCAGACCACGACGCGGCCGCCCGGCTTCACCACGCGGTAGAACTCGGCGAGCGCCTTCTTCGGGTCGACGATGTTCCGCAACCCGAAGGAAATCGTGACCGCGTCGAACGCGTCGTCGTCGAACGGAAGCGCTGTGGCGTCGGCCTGCACGAACCGGACGAAGGGGTTACCGGCCTGGCGCTGCCGGCCGACCTCGATCATCCCCTCGGAGAAGTCGGCCGCCACGACCGACGCACCGTTCCGCGCGAGCGACGCGCTCGAGGTGCCGGTTCCGGCGGCGACGTCGAGGATCGTCTCGCCGGCTCGGGGGGCGACGGCTCGCGTCGTCGCCACGCGCCACAGCGCCGCATTGCCCACCGACAGGACGGCATTGGTCCGGTCGTAGCGCGTCGACACCTGGTCGAACATGGCGGCGACCTGGGCGGGCTGCTTGCTGAGGTCGGCCTTACTCACCCCACCAGCTTAGGCTGCAGCGTCCGTGGCGTGCATTCGCCGACCCTGTATGCACGCCGAATGGTCAGCGAGCACCCGGTGACCGGCGCGTCCACACGCCACTCAGTACCGCTGTCCCAGCGCTTTGGCGCGCAACGCGTCGAACTCCCCACTGCTGATCACGCCCTGATTGAGCAGCGCCTGTGCGCGCTCGATATCCGCCGCCGGTGTCGCGGAGGCCGTCGGATGCTGACCCCAGGTGTCGTCCTCCGGCACCGTCGCCCGGCGCGCCAGGTTGCGCTGCGCCATCCCCCGACCGCGCGCGATCAGGTAGACGAGCAACGCGATCACGGGCACGAACACCAGGAAGATCACCCACACGGCCTTCCACCATCCGTTCAGCTCCTGATCCCGGAACAGGTCCACCAGGACCGTGAACAGCACCATCAGGAATGCGACGAACGCGAAGATCCAGAAGACGTAAAGAAACACACTCCAGAACGAGTTCACCTCGGCCTCCTCCACTCGGGCACACCGTAGTGCGGCGCCGACGACCGCGGCTAGCAGTCATTTCACGCGACCCTGCGGAACGACGGCGGGACTACCATGGGCGTCCCGACGACGAGGAGGCGGCTGTGAGCGACCAGAAGCATTGGAGCGCAGAACCGTACGAGTTGCTGAGGGTGCAGCCGGGTTTCCGCCTGTCCGAACAGCGCACCGACGGGACGCCCGGCTTCGACGGCGACAAGAAGTCAGGCGAGAAGGCGCTGGCCCGCGGCGGTGAGCGCCTCGCCGATCTGCAGGAGCAGCTCTTCGCGTGCGGCCGGGAGGGTGAACCGCGCTCCGTGCTCCTCGTCCTGCAGGCGATGGACACCGCGGGAAAGGGCGGCATCGTCTCCCACGTCATCGGCGCGATGAACCCGGGAGGCGTCCACTATGCCGGCTTCGGCAAGCCCACCCCCGAAGAGCTGGCCCACGACTTCCTCTGGCGGGTGTGGAGGGAGGTGCCCGCAGCCGGGCAGGTCGGCGTTTTCGACCGTTCCCACTACGAGGACGTCCTGATCGGCCGCGTCCGCGAGCTGGCGTCGGCTGAGGAACTGGAGCGGCGGTACGGCGCCATCAACGCGTTCGAGAAGGAACTCGCCCAGTCCGGCACCGCGGTCATCAAAGTGATGCTGCACCTGGGCAAGGACGAGCAGAAGAAACGACTCGCGTCCCGACTGGAACGGCCGGACAAGTACTGGAAGTTCAACCCCGCCGACGTCGACGAACGCCTGCGCTGGGACGCCTACCAGGAGGCGTACCAGGTCGTCTTCGACCGCACCGACTCCGCCTACGCGCCGTGGTTCGTGGTCCCAGCAGACCACAAGTGGTACGCCCGCATCGCGGTCCAGCAGCTCCTCATCCACGCCCTCGAGGGTCTCGACCTCGAGTGGCCACAGCCCGACTACGACGTCGAGGAGCAGAGGCGGCGCTTGGAGCAGTCCTGACAGTCAACGCCGGACCTCAGCCGAACGCCGGACCTCAGCCGAACGCCTCCACGATCGGCCGGAACTTCATCGTGGTCTCAGCCAGCTCCCGCTCGGGGTCCGAGTCCGCGACGATGCCCGCGCCCGCGTAGGCCGTCAGGTCCCCGCTCGACGTCACCTGGGCGCAGCGCAGCGCGATCGCCCACTCGCCGTCGCCGTCGCCGCCGACCCAACCGACCGGACCGGCATAACGCCCGCGGTCGAACGGCTCCAGTTCGCGGATGAGAGCGAGCGCCTCGGTGCGCGGGGTACCGGCCACGGCGGCCGTCGGGTGGAGGGCGGACGCGAGGTCGAGCGAGCTGGACCCGTCGCTCAGCAGACCGGCGATGTCGGTCGCCAAGTGCCAGAGGTTGGGCAGCTTGAGGGTGAAAGGCTCGTCGCTGGCGGCCAGGTCCGCACTGTGCGGGCGCAGCGCATCCATCACGCTCGTGACGGCGAAGCGGTGCTCGCCCTGGTCTTTCGCGCTGGCGATCAGCTCGGCCGCGGCGGCAGCATCCTGTTCCGCGTCAGGGCCGCGGGAGATCGTCCCGGCGAGGACGCGCGCCGTCACCGTGCCGTGGTGGACGCGGACCAGCGTCTCCGGCGACGACCCGACCAGGCCATCCACCGCGAAGGTCCAGCAGTCCGGATAGCCGAGAGCGAGGTCCACGAGCGCGCGCCGCAGATCGGACTCCACCGGCAGGTGGCCCCGCAGGTCGCGGGCCAGCACCACCTTCGAGAGGTCGCCCTCGCGGATGCGCTCGACGGCGCCCGCGACGGCCGACCGGTAGCCGTCCGCGCCGAGTCCGCCAGGGAGGAGGTTGAGCCGGTACTCGTCGCCGAACGCCGTGGGACGCGGCAGCGCGGACGCCGCGGGCTCACCGGCACGTCGAATGCGCGTCACCCAGCTGCGGCTGCCCCGGCGGCCGACCACGAACTCCGGAACGATGAGTGTGCTCGTCGCGGCGCTCTCGTCGTCGAAGGCGAAGGTTCCGAAGGCGACCAGGCCGGTGCCGGGCGTCCGCACGGAATCGTCGACGGTCGCGGCCGCCGTCGTCGCACGCCACGCGGCAGACGCCTGCTCGATGCGGTCGGGTCCGGTGAAGTCGAGCCGCAGCACCTCGCCGATCCCGGCCATCCCCTCTCCTTTGCGCAGCCAGAGCAGGGGCGTGCGGGAGTCGAGAAAGGGGATGAGCTGGCGGACGTCATCGAGCGGTGTGGTCTCGGCCTCCAGGACCGTCACGCCAGTCTCCCGCCGAGCGGTCGGAGCTGATCTCACCGGACCAGCCTACGCCCGGCACGCTGAGTGGCCGTTGGGCGACGGGTGGGCGCTCCGTGGAGTTCGGGGCGCCCGTCCGGAACAGGATGTGCGCCTTCGACACTCTGTACATCAGACCCGCGACCGATCGACCGGGATGTAACATTCATTTATGCCCGTTCCCGTGACCGAAGCCGCCAGCCCGCGCCGGCTCATCCGTGACGAAGTCTTCTTCCGCCTCCTCGACGCCATCGTCGACGGCGACCTGCTTCCCGGCGAACAGCTCTACGACGCCGAGATCGAGCGGTGGGTCGGAGTCTCCCGAACGCCCGTCCGCGAAGCGCTCAACCAGCTCGCCGCGATGGGGCTCGTCGAGATCCTGCCCCAGCGACGCACGCGCGTCACGCCGATCGAGCCCGAGCGCCTGCGCGACCTGATCGCAACCGTCGGGGTTCTCGTCGCCGGCGTGGTCCGGGATGCCACCCCCCTGCTCACCGACGTCGACCGCGCGGCGTTGCGCGCGGAGACCGACGGTGACGCTGCCGCCGTCATCCGGACCGGCCTCTCCGCCGACGGCTTCCTCGGCATATTCCTCCGTCGCTTCGACAACGGAACCGTCGCCCGGCTGCTGAAGCGCCACCTGCCCGAAATGCAGCGCGCGCTCAACGCATCCCGGTCGGGAGCAGCGTTCACCAAAGCTCGCCCCGCCGTGAAGGCTCTGATCGACGCCGCCACGGCCGGCAAGGCCGACAAGGCCGGCCGCGCCGCCATGGACCTGTTCGACAAGGCGCTCGTCACCATCGCCGACGAATTCGCCACCTCCCAGAAGGAGAGCCGCTGATGCCGTTGCCCGTGAGCGATACCGCCCCCGTCGAGCGCCGGCTCCTGCGCGACGTGGTCTACACCCGCCTCTATGACGGCATCCTCGACGGCACGCTCGAGCCGGGCGAGACCCTCCTCGACGAGAAGCTGACCGCGTGGCTGGGCGTCTCCCGCACGCCGATCCGCGAAGCGCTCATGAAGCTCGCCGACATCGGACTGGTCGAGATGGCCCCGAACCGGTACACCCGCGTGGCGCCCATCGATCTGAAGGCGATCGACGAGGCGATCTACGCGACCGGCCTCCTCCACGAGCATGCGGCGCGCACGATCGTGCCGACGCTCGACGGCGCTGTCGTGACCCGCATGGAGAAGGCGCACAAGGACGCCCGCAAGGCAGCGAAGGGCCGCGACCTCCCGGCTCTCGGGCGCGCGTTCAACGACTTCTTCCTCGAGCTGGAGCGCGCGGGCCAGAACGGCGTGCTCGTCTCGGTGAGCGAGGGACTCAGCCCCCAGCTCCTCCGCTACATCTCGGTGTGGGAGACCCCGTTCGGCGTCGACGACCTGCCGGCCGCTCTGGCGGGCATCCTCGCCGCCGCGAAAGACCGCGACGGTGCCAAGGGCGGCGACCTGACCAGGGAGCTCTACGCGGGGAACCTGAAGCAGTTCCTCGACGACTACCGCCGACGCGACGCGGACATCGCGCAAAGCCCGGTCATCTGAGCCGTCACACCTCGTAGTCGACGGAGGCGCGCGAGGCGACCACCGAGCGGATGAACGCCGCGACCTCCAGGTGCGCAGGATGCTCCTGGTACGTCACGACGTCGTCCACGCTGTCGAAGTCGCTGATCAGCACGACGTCGAAATCGTTGGCGGGCACCACGTTCACGCCCACCTGCAGGAAACGGATCTGCGGGATCACGGCGGGGAGCGACTCCAAGCCGAGCTTTATCCCGGCCGCGTGCTGCGCGCGCTCAGCGTCATCGGGGGTCGCGAGCTTCCACGAGACGACGTGGCGGATGGTCATCGGGCCTCCAGAAGTGCTGTGCGCAGACGGTCGGGGTCGACCCGCCAGAAGGTGTGGACGCGTCCCTCGACGAGCACGACGGGGATCTCTTCCACATACCTCTCGTGGAGTTCCGCGTCCTGCAGGATGTCGCGCTCCTCCACCGTAACGACCGGACCGTCCGCGGGAAGGTCTGCGATCACCGAGGCGATGACGTCTCGGGCGTCATCGCACAGGTGGCAGCCCGGCTTGCCGATGAGGGTCAGGGAGACTCGGGACACGCATCCACTCTAAAGCACAGCAAAAAGCGCCGGACCGGACGGACCGACGCTTGAGCTGCAGACCGAGGGTCTACTTCTTGTTGCGACGCTGGTGGCGCGTCTTGCGAAGCAGCTTGCGGTGCTTCTTCTTCGCCATACGCTTGCGACGCTTCTTGATAACCGAACCCACGTGGACCTCACAAAGAATCAGGGGCATGCCGCGGGGACGCGGCGACACGAAGTGACAGTCTACCCGACGTCACGCCGAGTCCGCGACGTCGCTCTCCCGGACGGCGGCCGTGTGCAGCAACTGCTCGACGGCGGACTCAGGAACACGGAACGAGCGCCCGAAGCGGATGGCCGGCAGTTCGCCGGAGTGGACGAGCCGGTAAACGGTCATGCGGGAGACGCGCATCATGTCGGCCACCTCGGCGACCGTCACGAAACGCACATCCCTCAGATCGTGTGCCATCGTCCGCCTTCCTGCCCGCGATACTACTCGGGACGGTCAGTCCTTGCGCCACTTCTTCGGCGTGACCCGCTCGGTCGCCGACGAGACCCGGTGACGGGTGTCGGCGAGGACCTTGCCGACGGTGCTCGCGAACTCGCGGGTCTCCTCGGCCAGACGCACGCTCAGCGCGACATCCTCGTCGGATGCCGTGAACGGAATGACCCAGTCCTCGACCGCTTCGAGCGGCTCGGCATCCAGCCGGTAGTAGCGGTGCTGGCCGACTTCGCGGACCGCGACCAGCCCTGCCTCGCGCAGCACCTTCAGGTGCTTCGAAACGGTGGGCTGGCTCAGCTCCAGAGTCGCCACGATCTCCGAGACGGATATATCGCCCACGGCATGCGTCGCGTCCGAGCCGCGATCCAGCAGCACGCGCAGGATCTCGCGCCGCGTCGGGTCGGCGATCACGTCGAAGATGTCGGCCATGCTCACCAACCTAGTCATTCCCCCGACGCAGTACCATGTCCGAAGCCCGCCCCCGAGGAGGAAGACGACGGGATGGACCACACATGAGCACCATCCGGGCGGTCCCCGGCCGGGCCGCCTCGCCGGGGGCGCGCGTCCGCACCGTCGTCAACGGTTTCGCCGCGCGCAGCCCGTCCCGGTTCGCGATTCTCGTGTTCGCCCTGCTCATCCTCGTCTTCACGCTGCTGTTCTCGCTGCCGATCGCGTCGGCCAAAGGTCAGTGGACGCCGCTCGCCGACTCGCTGTTCACGGCCATGTCCGTCATCTGCGTCACCGGGCTCTCTACCGTCGACATGGCCACGCACTGGTCGTATTTCGGTCACCTGCTGGTCTACATCGGCGTGCAGGTGGGCGCCGTCGGGGTTCTGACCATGGCGTCCATCCTGGGCCTCGTCGTCTCGCGCAAGCTGGGCCTGCGCGCCAAGCTGATGGCCGCGAGCGACAGCAACCCACTCCGGATGCACGCGGGCCCGGTCGCCGAGGGACAGGCCGTTCGGCTGGGCGACGTCGGCAAGCTGCTGATCACGGTCGCCCTCAGCATGGTCGTCATCGAGGGCGCCGTCGCGCTGCTGCTGTTCCCGCGCATGCTGATCGCCGGGATCGACGTGGGCACCGCGGTCTGGGAGTCGATCTACTACTCGGCGATGGCGTTCACGAACACGGGATTCACGCCGAACGCCGAGGGCATCAACGCGTTCGCGACGGACTACTGGTTTCTCAGTGCTTTGATGATCGGCGTGTTCCTTGGGGCGATCGGGTTCCCGGTGATCCTCGCCGTGGCATCCAATCTGCGCGCGAAACGGCGCCGTTGGTCCATCCACGTGAAGCTGACGCTGCTGACCTCGGTGATCCTGCTCGTCGCCGGGGCCGTGCTGTACATCGTGCTCGAATACGACAACCCGAAGACGTTCGGCCACCTGGATGCCGGGCACACGGTGTTCCAGTCGCTGTTCCTCTCGACGATGGCGCGGTCGGGCGGCTTCGCGACGATCCCCATCGACGACCTGCACGGGTCGAGCCTGCTCGTCACCGACATGTTGATGTTCATCGGCGGCGGGTCCGCATCCACCGCCGGGGGCATCAAGGTGACCACGCTGGCTGTCCTCTTGCTGGCCGGGTTCGCCGAGGCGCGCGGCGTGGACTCGATGGATGCGTTCCGCCGACGCATCCCCATCGACGTCCTGCGCCTGTCGGTCGCCGTCGCACTGTGGGGCGCGACCGTCGTGGCCGTGTCGAGCATCCTGATCCTGCAGATCACCAAGGCGCCGCTCGATCACGTGCTGTTCGATGTCATCTCGGCCTTCGCGACCTGCGGGCTGTCGACCGGGCTGACCGAGAGACTGCCGGACGCCGGCGTCTACGTGCTGGCCGCCACCATGTTCTGCGGACGCGTTGGTACAGTGACACTCGCCGCAGCCCTCGCCCAGAGCCAGCGCCGGCAGCTGTACAGCAACCCGGAGGAGAGGCCGCTCGTTGGTTGACCGGATCAAGCACAACGCCCCCGTCCTGGTCATCGGCCTCGGCCGCTTCGGCGCCGCCACGGCCGGGCAACTGGACCGGCTCGGCCGCGAAGTGCTCGCCATCGACACGGATGCCGGGCTCGTGCAGAAGTGGGCCGACCGCGTCACGCACGCGGTGCAGGCGGACGCGCGATCGATCGAGACGCTGCGGCAGATCGGTGCGGAAGACTTCTCGATCGCGGTGGTCGCGGTCGGTTCGTCCATCGAAGCGAGCGTGCTGATCACGGCCAACCTGGTCGACCTCAAGGTGCAGCAGATCTGGGCGAAGGCGATCTCGAAGTCGCACGGCAAGATCCTGGAGCGCATCGGGGCGAACCACGTGATCTACCCGGAGGCCGAAGCCGGCGAGCGCGCGGCGCACCTGGTGTCCGGGCGCATGCTCGACTTCATCGAGTTCGACGACGACTTCGCGCTGGTCAAGATGTACCCGCCGAAGCCGATCCGCGACCTCCGGCTGGGCGAGTCCGGGGTGCGTTCCAAGTACAACATCACGGTGGTCGGCGTGAAGAGCCCGGGTCGCCCCTTCACCTACGCGACCGCCGACACCGTCGTCACCGACCACGACCTCGTCATCGTCTCCGGCGCCTCCGCCGACATAGAGCGCTTCGCCGCCCTCGACGCCTGACCCCCCTCCCCCTCCCCGCCCCCACCGTCGAGTACACACTTTCTGCACGCGACACGCCGCTGGGCCGTGCACTATTCGTGTACTCGACGGTGGGGGCTGTGGATAAGTGGGTTGCGCGAGGCGGGGGGCGCTTGAGTTGGGGGATGGACGAGAGCGGAGTCAGGGCGAAGCAGCTTCTCACAGAGGGGATGCCGCGGCGCGCGGTCTACGGGTCGCACCTTCATCGACCCTTCCACGGGATGCGGGCGGACGGGCCCGCCGAGACTCACCTCTCGCTGTGTCGGCAGGCAGCTGTGGTCCTCCCGGCGGAGGCCCTCTTCAGCCATCGGTCGGCGGCGGTCATTCACAGAATGCCGTTGCCCGGCTGGGCGGAGACCCGCAGCGTCGAAGTCGCGGTCTTCGAACCAGCTCGGCCGCCTCGGCGCAAAGGGGTGATCGCACACCAGCTCACTCCCGACGAACACCGGTGGTCGATCGTCGAAGGGCTTCGCGTCGTTGCCCCACAGGACGCCTGGGCGCAGCTCAGTTCACAATTGGCGGTCCCCGACCTCGTTGCGATCGGCGACTATCTGATCACCGGCGACGAGCCGTACTCCGGCACGCCCCCTCCCGCTACGATGCAGGACCTGGAGGCGGCGGCGCGGCGGCACGGGCGGCGGCGCGGGGTCACATCCCTCAGAGAAGCCCTCGGCAGGGTTCGCTACGGCTCCTTGTCCCCGCAGGAGTCGCGGCTTCGGCTTGCACTGGAGGATGCCGGCCTTCCCGCTCCGGCGCTCAATCATGTCGTCCGCTCTCCCGAGGGAGACCGAACGGAGGCGATGATCGACCTGGCGTACCCGGACGCCCTCGTGGCGATTGAATACCTCGGCGATCATCACCGCACCGACACTGCCGTGTACCGCAACGACATCCGCCGCCGCGAACGCCTTGTCGACCTCGGATGGGAGGTCATCTTCGTGACCGCCGCCGACCCCTTCGAGGCCGTCGCTCTCCGCGTCCGCCGAGCCCTCCACCGGTCGAGTACGCGATAACTACACGTTTTCGAGCCGGAACCGTGCAGTTTGTGTGGACTCGACGGTGGGGCCAGGGGGTTAGGAGGCGGCCAGCTCGCGGGCGCGGGTGAGGGCGGCGTCGGTTGCGCGGGCGAAGAGGGACGGGAGGTCGGCGGAGGACAGGACGGCGATCGCGCGCTCGGTGGTGCCGTTCGGGCTGGTGACGCGGCGGCGCAGCTCTGCCGGGTCCTCGCCCGACGAGACGAGGAGGGATGCCGCGCCGAGGAAGGTGCCGTTGACGAGTGTCGCCGCCTGCTCGGGCGTGAACCCCTTCTGGACGGCCGCGTCGGTCAGCGCCTCGATGAGGAGGAACACGTAGGCGGGACCCGACCCCGAGATCGTGCTCAGCGCATCCAGCTGCGCCTCCGGCACCTCGACCACTTCTCCGACCGTCTCGAACAGCGCACGGACGACCGCCACGTCCTCCGGGTGCGTGCGTGTGCCTGCGCTGATGCCGGTGACCGCCTTTCCGACGACCGCCGGAGTGTTCGGCATGGCCCGGATCACGGACACCGAGTCGGGCAGCAGCGACTCCATGGTCGCGGCGGTCACACCGGCCGCGACGCTCACGACGACGGTTCCCGGCGCGAGGGAGTCGCCGATCTCGCCGAGCAGATCGCGCACCATTCCCGGCTTGACCGCGACGATGACCACCTGCGCTCCGTCGACGGCCAGCCGGTTCGCGTCCGCCTGGTTGTCGGTCGCGTACGCCGTGACACCGGGGGTGCCGGCGAGCTCCGCCGCCCGCGCCTCCGACCGGTTGGTCACCCGGATCCCGGCGACTTCGACGCCCGGCGCGAGGAGTCCGCTGAGGATGGCCCGGCCCATCGAGCCCGCCCCCAGCATCGCGATGGTCGGGAGGGTCACGTTCTGCGCGTCGTCCATACCTCCATCCTAGGATTGGGGGCATGAGCGCATCAGGTGGAACCAGGGCCATCGTCGCCGCCTTCGCGGCCAACCTCGGGATCGCACTGACGAAGTTCATCGCGTGGGCGTTCTCCGGCTCCTCCTCGATGCTGGCCGAGGGCGTCCACTCGCTGGCGGACTCCGGCAACCAGCTGCTGCTGCTGCTCGGCGGCCGCCGCTCGCGGCGGGTTGCGGACCGGGAGCACCCGTTCGGCTACGGCCGCGAGCGCTACGTCTATGCCTTCGTCGTCTCGATCATCCTGTTCTCCGTCGGCGGCGTCTTCTCGATCTACGAGGGGGTGGAGAAGCTCACCCACCCGCACCCGCTCGAGAACGCCTGGCTGCCCATCGTGGTGCTGCTGATCGCCATCGGGCTGGAGTCCTTCTCGCTGCGCACCGCCGTCCACGAGTCGCGTCCGCACAAGAAGGGGATGTCGTGGCCGCAGTTCGTCCGCCGCGCCAAAGCTCCCGAGTTGCCGGTCGTGCTGCTGGAGGATGTGGCCGCCCTGATCGGCCTGGCCTTCGCTCTGATCGGCGTCGGCATGACGGTCATCACCGGCAACAGCGTGTGGGACGGCATCGGGACGGTGCTGATCGGCGCACTGCTGGTGACGGTCGCGATCATCCTGGGCATGGAGACGAAGAGCCTCCTCGTCGGGGAGGGAGCGACCGACGTCGACCTCGCGGCCATCGAGAAGGCGGTCACGAGCGGCACCGAGGTGGAGCGCATCATCCACATGAAGACGCTGTACCTGGGGCCGGAGGAGCTCATGGTCGCGGCCAAACTGGCGTTCTCCGGCGAGCACCGGCTCGCCGACGTGGCGGCTGCGATCGATGTCGTCGAGCGACGCATCCGCGAGGCCGTTCCCGCGGCCCGCGTCATCTACATCGAACCGGACGTCTGGATCGACCCCAACGACCAGGCGCCCGCCACCGACACGATCGTCATCAAAGGACTCGAGTGACCCGCACCGCCGTCATCCTCCAGCACGACCCGAGCATCCACCTGGGCAACATCGGCCCGGTACTGCGCGAGCACGGGTACGAGCTCAGGATCGTGGATGCGAGCAGCGAGGACGTCACCGCGATCGACCCCGAAGAGGCCGACCTCGTCGTCGTCCTCGGCGGCGAGATGGGCGCGTACCAGACGGACGAGTTCCCGTTCCTGGAGGCGGAGAAGCAGTTGCTGCGCACGCGGCTGGAGGCTCAACGCCCGACCCTCGGCGTCTGCCTGGGCGCCCAGCTGATGGCCGGGGCACTCGGTCAGCGCGTGTACCGGGGTGACACCATGCAGATCGGTTACCGGCGCGTCGAGCCCACCGAGGCCGGTGTGCAGTCACCGATCCGGCACTTCGACGGCGTCCCGGTGGTGGAGTGGCACGGCGACACCTTCGAGCTGCCGGAGCACGCCACCCTCCTCGCGTCGTCCAGCGACTACTCCAACGAGGCGTTCGCGCTCGGCGGGTACGGGCTCGCCGTCCAGTTCCATCCCGAGGTCACCGACGAGATGCACGAGGCCTGGGTAGCGGACGGATACAACGAGCTCGATGAGTTGGCCATCGACCCCGAGGCGCTCCGACGCGAGCGCGAACTGCATTCGGCACGGATGCAGGAGGCGTCGCGCGCAGCCTTCTCGGAGTGGCTGAGCAGCCTGCCCGCGTAGTTCCGTACGTCAGCGTTTGGCGCGGAAGAAGTCGAGCAGCACTTCGCCGCACTCCTCCGCCAGCACGCCCGCGAACACCTGCACCTGGTGGTTGAGCCGCCGGTCGCGCAGCACGTCGTACACCGACCCTGCCGCGCCCGCCTTCTCGTCCCAGGCGCCGAACACCACGGTCGGGATGCGCGCCGCGAGCACCGCGCCCGCGCACATGACGCAGGGCTCCAGCGTGACGACGAGGGTGCATCCCTCCAGGTGCCAGTCGTCTCGAGTCGCCGCCGCCTCCCGGAGCGCCAGCACTTCGGCATGCGCCGTGGGGTCGTGGCGGAGTTCGCGCTCGTTGCGGCCTGTTCCGATGACCTCGCCGTTCTCGTCCACGACGAGCGCCGCGACGGGCACATCGCCCGTTCCGAACGCGAGCCGGGCGTCGTCGAGCGCTCGGCGCATCCACTGCTCGTACGAGCTGGGAACGGTCAGGCTCACGGCGGTCCTTCCGGGGCGGGGTGCGGACGAGGTCGGCTAGCCTTGAGCCTATGCGAGTGCACGTTGCGGACCACCCACTCATCACCCACAAGCTGACGGTGCTCCGCGACAAGCGGACGCCCTCGCCGGTGTTCCGCCAGCTCACGGAGGAGCTGGTGACGCTGCTCGCCTACGAGGCCACCCGCGGGGTGCGGGTCCAGCCGGTCGAGATCGAGACCCCCGTGACGACGACGACGGGGGTCGCGCTGAGCGAGCCACGTCCGCTGGTCGTTCCCATCCTCCGCGCCGGACTCGGCATGCTCGAGGGGATGGTGCGGCTGATGCCCACCGCCGAGGTCGGGTTCCTCGGGATGGTGCGCAACGAGGAGACGCTGGAGCCGACGACGTATGCCGAGCGCCTCCCGATGGACCTCTCCGATCGGCAGTGCTTCGTGCTCGACCCGATGCTGGCCACCGGCGGCTCGCTGGGCGCCGCGATCGACTTCCTGTTCAAGCGCAACGCGGTCGACGTGACCGCCATCTGCCTGCTCGCCGCTCCGGAAGGCCTGGAGGCGCTGGAGAAGGCGACCGAGGGCCGTAACGTCACCATCGTCCTGGGGTCTCTCGACGAGCGGCTCAACGAGAACGGCTACATCGTCCCGGGCCTGGGCGACGCCGGGGATCGCCTCTACGGGACTGTGTAGCATCCCGCAATATTGCGTAATCATTTGACACCGCGCGTCATGATCGGTTTTACTGTCCAGCATGACTGACAACGCGCGTACCCTGACCTCCTTCGAGGCCCTTGGGAATGCCGGCATGATGATGGCCGGCCGCGACTCCGTCATGTGTTGCCGAATGTGCCGCTAATCTGACGACACTTCGCCGAGCAGCCGCCCTCCGACGCATCCCGTCGTGACCGGGCGAACGCTCCCCGGGAGCGCCACACTCACGCTCCTGCGCATCGGCCCCTCTTTGTAGGGCCAAACACGACACACTTCCCGCACAAATCCCTGCACCTCCGCCTACCCGCGGAGTCTCGTCGCACCGGGATGCGGAACATCATCTCTAAGGACGCGATCCCCATGTCTCTGGCCACCATCGACACCGCCTTCCCCCGCACCTCCACCGTCTCGCCGGTCAGCCCGGTCCGCCGCGCCGTCGCCCCGGCCGCCGCCGCCGCTCCTGCTCCCGTCGACTCGGCGCCGCGCATCCGTGCCGTCCCGGAGGGGACCGAGGCCCGCGGCTTCGTGCTCTACGTCGGCATCGACGAGGCGAAGGCCGCCGCCGACGGCACCGACCTCGGCCAGCTCGTGGAGGCCCTGAAGCGCCTCACCGCCGAGCTGTCGCCCTCCGCCGAGACCTACGCCGCCGTCGCTCTGGCCCCGGCCGGCGCCGGCGGACGCGACGTGGATGTGGTCCGCCTCGCTCTGCAGGACCCGTCGGCGATCGCCAAGCACCGCCAGACGGTCGCTGTGGACGAGGACGAGGACCGCGCCGCGTCCGGCGTCGTCGTCGACATCTCGCGCAAGCGCTTGGTGCTCGACAACCAGACGGTCGCCCTGACCTACAAGGAGTTCGAGCTGCTGCAGTACCTGGTGCTGCGCGAGGGCCGCACCATCGAGCGCTCCGAGCTGATCAGTTCGCTGTGGAGCGACGCCGACGAGGACGAGGTACCGAACGAGCGCACCATCGACGTCCACGTCCGCCGCCTCCGCTCGAAGCTGGCCCGCTACGAGGACATCGTGCGCACCGTCCGCGGCGTCGGCTACCGCTTCGACCGCCACGCCGACGTCTCCATCCGCTACGCGAGCGCCCCCTCCCCCGACCTGTTCTGACCCTTCCTCCCGTCCCCTCACCATCGCTTCCTCACTTGATCCGGGTTCCGACCGCGTGTCGGCGGAATAATCGAGGAAGCGATGGCTGCGCGACGAGGGAGCAGGGCGGTCAGGTGGCGCGCTGGTAGGCGCGGAAGGCGCTCGTCGCCCAGGCGGCCATGACCACGGCCAGGGCCGCCAGCAGGCCGGCGTGCGCCCACAGGGACGCCCAGTCGGGATGCGCACTCAGCGCCTGACGGCCGACGATCACCGCCCACTCGAACGGGTTGTACGCTGCGACGTTCTGCACCCACTCCGGCGACAGCTTCGTGTTCATGATCGCCGAGCTGAGGAACATCAGCGGCAGCGTGATCAGCTGCGAGATGCCGATCAGCGCTGTCTGTTCCCGTGCCAGCAGGGCGACCGCGTTGGACAGCGAGCAGAACACGGCCGTCAGCAGCACAACGCCGAGGAGCAGCAGCAGGATGCCGACAACTCCGCCTTCGAAGCGTGCGCCCGCCCAGAACGCGATCGCCAGCACGATGAGCGACTGCGCCACGGCGAGGATCGACTGGTACACCAGCGTGGCCACGATCATCGCCGTGCGGTTCGTGGGCGACGTGAGGAAGCGGTCCATCACTCCGCGGTCCATGTCCTGGATGTAGACGGTGCCCGACCACGCGCTCCCGAACAGCGCGAGCATCATCACGACGCCGGGCGTCAGGTACTCTAGGTAGCTCTCCCCCACACCGAAACCGGGGATGTCGATGACCGACTTGAAGAGCTGGCCGAACAGCAGCAGCCAGATCACCGGCTGCACCAGGTTCATGACCAGGAACACGGGCATCCGCCAGGCGGCACGCAGCTGGCGTGCCGTGAGCAGCAGCGTGTGCGAGAAGAACGTCGGGCCGCTACGGCGCAGCGACCGGGATGGGCTGAGGGCTGCAGTGGTCATGATGCGTTCTCCAGGACGAACTCGGCGGACTCCTGCGCCCGCGTGAAGGTGCGGCCGGTGTGCCGCAGGTAGACGTCGTCCAGGCTTGGCCGGGCGACGGTGGCGGAGGCGACGGCGACGCCGGCGGCCTCCAGGGCGGCGAGCGCGAGCGGCAGGGTCGCCGCGCCGTTGTCGGCGCGGGCGCGCAGCGTCCTGCCGTCCCCGCCGACCTCGCGGAGCGCATCCACCCGCTGCAGGGCGGCCAGTCCGGTAAACGGGTCGGCGTCGCCGGCGAGCTCGACGATGACGGCGTCGCCGCGGAGGTCGTTCTTGAGCTCCTCCGGAGTGCCCCCGGCGACGACGCGGCCGTGGTCGACGATGGCGAGGCGGTCCGCAAGGCGGTCCGCCTCGTCGAGGTAGTGCGTCGTGAGCAGAACGGTCAGCTGTTCGGCGGTGGTCATCCGCTCCAGCTCCAGCCACAGCTCGGTCCGCGCCTCCGGGTCGAGCCCGGTCGTCGGCTCGTCGAGGAACAGCACCTCCGGCCGGTGCATCAGGCCGATCGCCACATCCAGCTTCCGGGACATGCCGCCGGAGTACGTCTTGACCTGCCGACGGGCGTGGTCGGTGAGGCCGAACCGGTCGAGCAGCTCCCGCGCACGGGCGGTCGCCTCCCTCCCGGAGAGCCCCTGCAGGCGGCCGGCCAGCACGAGGTTCTCGAGGCCCGTGTCGGACGGGTCGGAGACCGGCTTCTGCGCCACGAACCCGATGGCGCGGCGCACACGCGAGGGATGCCGGGCGACGTCGACGCCCGCGACGAACGCGGTCCCCGAGTCGGGCCGGGTGAGCGTGGACAGGATCTTCATGGTGGTGGACTTGCCGGCACCGTTGGGGCCGAGAAGTCCGAAGACGGTACCCGCCTGGACCTCGAAGCCGAGGTCGTCGAGCGCGCGGACGGGAGGCTTGCCTCGCCCTCCGCTGTAGGTCTTCACGAGGTGGTCGGCGACGAGCGCCGACCCGGATGCGGTTGCCATGGTGGCTTTCCTTTCTTTTTGATGGCCAGCCACCGGCACGGGATATCCTTGAAGACAGCCCTCGGTGACTGTTGACGCAGGTTCCTTGACGGAACGACTGAAGGTGTGGATGGCCGGAGAGTTGCCGCTCTCCGGCCATCGTTCTGTGTCAGCGGTACAGGTCGGCCGCCTCCTGCCCGAAGTCGCCGCCGGCGATGCGGCCGATCAGCTCCTCCATCCCGACGCCGTCGGAGAGCAACTGATGCAGTTGCTCCCAGGAGGTGTAGCCGCCGATGGAGCGGTCACGGATGCGCGCGGCGAGGTCGGCGACGAACGCGCGCTCGGCCTCCATCACCGCCAGGCGGTAGTGGGATTCGACCATGAAGAGCTCAGGGAGCCCATTGTTCTGCTCGTGGATTTCGCGGCGCGCGGCGAGGTCGAGGTCCAGTCGGTCGCGCCTGCCTTCGAGGAGGTCAGCCGCGGTCTGCGGCGGAAGCATGGGCAGGAGCGACAGCCCCGTCTCTATCGCCGGGTACTCCTTCACCGGGACCTCGACCAGTTCGCGCAGCCACTGCTCCGCTTCGAGCCGACCCGTGTCGGTGATCGAGTAGACCACGCGCTCCGGGCGATTGCCCTCGCGCTCCGTCTGTGCCACCCGGATGAACCCGTGCTTCTCGAGCGACTTGATCACCGAGTAGAGCGACCCGAAGTTCAGGCGGATGCTGTCCTCCTTGCCGCGCTCGCGCATGGTCGTGGTCATCTCGTACGGGTACATCGGACGCTCCCAGAGGCAGGCGAGAACGGCCAGCGCTAGCGGGTTGGACACTGCGCGCTTCGTCATGGCTCACCTCCGAATGTTGATTACTCGAAACAGAGTATTCGATTCCGAGTGGTTAAGTCCAGGTGTTTGTCCGAATGGTGGGACAGGCGCGGTGTCAGCGTGTGAACGCGCGGAAGAAGATCGTCTGCACCGGGGTGGTCGCCGGGGCAGGTCCGAACTCGCGCTCCAGCCGACGAGCGACCTCCTCGATCAGCGCATCGAGGTCGGCGGACCGCCGCCGCAGCTGGTCGGCGACCGGGTTGCCGGCGATCAGTCCGTCGGCGAATTCGGCCCAGGAGGCGACGGGCGCGTCATGCGGAACGATGTCGACTCGCACGCGGCCGAAGCCGGTCGACTGCGCGACGTCGCGGAGCCGGTTCACATCGCTCAGCCCGAACGGCACCCGGTAGAAGGGAGGCGGGTCGTCCGGGTAGGTCTCCGTCAGCAGGCCGTCGGTGATGGCGGCGAAGCGATTCTTGGCATGGCTGTCCCACACCGAGAAGTGGAAGACACCACCGGGAGCAAGAACGCGCCGGGCTTCACGGAAGGCGGCATCCAGATCCGGGACGAACATGATGCCAAACTGACATGCCACGACGTCGAAGCTCCCATCGGGGAACGGCAGGTCCTGCACATCCACGACCTCGACCCGGGTCGTCGGCGGAACCTTGGCGCGCGAACTGCAGCATTCCGTCGTTCAGGTCGGTAATCACGAGCTCGGCGTCCGGGTTGTGCTCGACGATCGCGGCCGAGGAGATTCCGGTGCCCGCGGCGGTCTCGAGGATGCGGCGGGGTCGGCTCTCGGCGATCGCTCGACCGAACACGTCGGCATAGTGACGGAAGATCACCGGCCCGAGGCCGGAATCGTAGTGAGCGGGAATGGAACCCGAGAAGCCCGCGGCGTCGTCGTCCACGTGCCCGAGAGTACCTCCCGCGAGTTCGCTCAGGGACGCATAGAAAATTCGCAGAAAAAATAACGACTTGATAACTAGCTGCCGTTACCTCTTCGTTATATAGTTCAAGAGCAATGGTTGTTTGCTGTGGCAGCCATCGCGGAATGTGATTGCAGGACACTCTTGGTGCAAGGGAGAGGGCCGGCCGCTAGCCTCTGCGGTCGGCCCTCAATCTTTGTTCGGCGCCGCTCCTCTCACTGTCCCCTCCGCTCGGCCCGTGGTGGCACGGATGTCGCCCCGACGCTCATGATGAGAAGATGCGAATGCATTGAGCACGAGCCGGAGGGATGAGCCATGAGCGAGACGGCGACGCAGAACCCCACCAACCGTTCCCGTGTGAGCGCCGTTGCCGCCTGGGAGTCGCTCTTCCGCGCACAGGTCGCGGTGATGCGCACGCTGGCCGCCGAGTTTCCCACGCGGGACATCTCGTTCAACGAGTACGACGTGCTGTTCAACCTCTCGCGCCAGCCGGACCGCGAGCTCCGGCTTCGCGACCTCAACAAGCACGTGCTGCTCACGCAGCCCAGCGTCAGCCGGCTCGTCGACCGCCTGGTGGCACGAGGCCTCGTGTGCAAGGAGCCCGAGCCGACGGACGCGCGCGGCACGGTGATCCGCCTGACGGAGACCGGGTTCGCCATGTTCCGCCGGGTGGCCGTCGACCACATGAAGACCATCAACGACCGCGTAGGCGGCCGGCTGAGTCCGGAGGAGCTCGAGACCCTCGCGCAGCTCTGCGACAAGCTGCGCGACGCGGAGTGACCTTTCCGTCCACCGTTCGCCGGACCTTCGCTCAGCCCCCAACCTGAGCGCCCGCCTCCCGGAGCCGTCACACCCGACGCGTATCATTGCCGCCACGGATGAACGGTCTCTACGAGGGAGAAGACGCATGAGATGGGGATGGGCGCCTGCGCTTGTCGGCTTCGTCGCACTGAGCGGCCTGGCGGGCGTGCTGGCAGCGGCGGCGGTCACGCCTGCGGTGGCATTGACCGGCTCTGCGGCAGACTCCACCATCAGCGTCTTCGACGGCCTTCCCGAGTACGTCAAGGTCGAGCCGCTCGCGCAGGCCTCCACGATGTACGCGGTCAGCAATGGTCAGCAGGTCCCCATCGCGTCGTTCTACTCCCAGAACCGCATCGAAGTGGGCTGGGACGCCATCTCCCAGAACCTGAAGGATGCGGCCGTCGCGACGGAGGACCCGCGCTTCTACGAGCACGGCGGCGTCGACGTCACGGGCACGCTCCGCGGCGCAGTGCTCACGGCGCTGCACAAGTCGGTGCAGGGCGGCTCGTCGATCACCCAGCAGTACGTGAAGAACATCCTCGTGCAGCGCTGCGAGAACAAGCAGCCCGACCCGACCGCCTCTGATGCCGTGCAGAAGAAGCAGGAGACGGCCTACCAGGCCTGCTACGACGACGCGACGAAGGTCGACCCCTCCCGCAAGCTCAAAGAGATGCGCTACGCGATCGGGCTCGAGAAGGAGTACTCCAAGAACGACATCCTGCAGAGCTATCTCAACATCGCTCTGTTCGGTGGTCGCGTGTACGGCGTCCAGTCCGCTGCCCAGTACTACTTCGGTGTGTCGGCGAACGACGTGAACGTGCAGCAGGCCGCGACCCTCATCGCCATCCTGAACAACCCGGACAACCTGCGCATCGACAAGCCCGACAGCAAGGAGAACGGCGCCGCCAACGGGTATAAGGAGACCCTCGACCGTCGCAACTACGTGCTCGATCGGATGCTCGCGAACGGCAAGATCACCAAGGAGGAGCACGACGCTGCGCGTGCGACGAAGGTGGAGCCGAAGATCACGCCGACTCAGAACGGCTGTATGACGGCGCAGCAGTACAACGCAGCGTTCTTCTGCGACTACGTCGAGCGGATCATCGAGCAGGACCCGATCTTCGGCAAGTCGGAGGACGACCGCTCCAGCTTCCTGAACCGCGGCGGCCTGAAGATCTACACGACCCTCAACCTCGACCTGCAGAACCAGGCGCAGTCGGCGGTGAGTGCCTACATCCCGGCATCCGATCCCCGGCTCGACCTCGGCTCGTCGAACGTCTCGGTCGAGGTCGGCACGGGCCGGGTCGTCACGATGGTGCAGAACCGTCAGTACGACAACACCGCGCAACCGGCTCCCACGACGACGGCGGTCAACTACAACACCGACTACGCCTACGGCGGCTCGGAAGGCTTCCAGACCGGATCTTCATACAAGGCGTTCGACCTCTTGGAATGGCTGCAGGAGGGCCACTCGCTCTACGAGACGGTCAACGGGTCGCAGCACCTCTTCCCGCAGACCCTGTTCCACTCCAGCGAGCCGTGCAACGACATCGGCGGGTCGCCATGGCCGGTGGCGAACGACGAAGGCGAGTCGGTGAGCGCCACGACGGTGATGAACGCGACAGCCCAGTCCATCAACTCGATCTTCGCCATGATGGCGACCAAGCTCGACCTGTGCGGCATCAAGCAACGGGCGCAAGACCTCCTGGTCCATGGTGCTGATGAGCAGCAGAACCGCTTCATGGCGAATCCGTCCTCGGTGCTCGGCACCAACTACATCGCCCCGCTGACAATGGCGACGGCGTACGCGGGCATCGCCAACAACGGCGTCGCATGCAGCCCGATCGCGATCGACAAGGTCGTCGCAGCCGACGGAACACAGCAGCCGGTGCCCAAGTCGACCTGCTCGTCGACACCGATCAACCCGCAGGTCGCAGCAGCCGCCATCTACGCCCTGCAGGGCGTCCTGCGCGGCGGCGGCACGGCGGCTTCCGCGAATCCCGGCGACGGCGTGCCGATCTTCGGCAAGACGGGCACGACCGACAACTCTGTCGAGAACTGGCTGGTGACCTCCACGACGCGGGTCGCCCAGGCGACCTGGGTGGGCAACGTCGAGGGAGGTGTGGCGCTCCGAAGCGTGAGCTTCCAGGGGATCGGCGGTGGAAACGTGAAGTTCGCGATCGCCAAACGGATCCTCACGGCGCTGAACGGAGTGTACGGAGGCGCAGCCTTCCCCTCGCCGAACGGAAAGTACACGACGGCCCCGGTGGCGCCGAAGCCGCCTGCGGCGCCCGCCGCGCCGGCACAGCCCGCACAGCCTGCGCCCAACCCTGGCGGAGGCCAGGGAAACGGCGGAGGACCGGGCAACCCGCACAAGCCGTAGGGCCTGCCGCCATCCGAGAGATCACTAGTCATCCGGCGCGATATTCGGACTAGTGTTATGGCGTGGGACGCACTCCGGATCCGAACCGCAAACCCGAGCTCCTCGGGCGGATCATGGAGCACGTCGCGACGGAGCCGCTCTCGCGGATGACCTTCCGGAGTCTGGCGAGCGCGCTGGGCGTCAGCACCTACTCCTTCGTCTACCACTTCGGGTCCCGCCAGGAGATGATCGACGCCATCCTCGCGGAGGGCGTGCGTCAGCAGTCCGAGTCGATGACTGGGGTCGACGTGACGGCATTCGACAGGGACCAGTTCCGCGACTGGTACAAGGAGGCGTTCCGCCGATCCCTGCGCGAGGACAACCGGACGGCGCTCCGGCTCCAGTTCGAAGCCGGCGCCCTGGAGCCCGTGGACCCCGACATCGGGAAACGGGTCACCACCTCGTTCCTCCAGTGGCGCGACACGGTCAAGACGTGGCTCAAGAAGCAGGGTGTCGAGACCCGCCGGGCCGGGGTCCTCTCGCACTGGCTGGTCGACTCGGCCGCCGGGCTGCATTTCGGCTTCCTGATCGGCGGCGACCGCAACGGCACCGTCCAGGCCTTCGACGTCTTCCTCAGCGCGTTCCTGCGCGAGGCGTTCGGCGACTGACCCCTACCGAGCCTCGCGCTCGGCAACCGTCTTCACGCCCTCCAGCATCCGCGCCCAGTTCGCCTGGGAGTGCTCCGCCGCCTCACGGGTCGGGTTGTTGTCCTGGTCGAGCGTGATCCGCGTCCCGTCGGGCAGCTCATCCAGCTCGAAGCGGAGGGTGTGGTAGTTCTCGGGTTCGTCGGGGAGACCGCTCAGCGGGCTGAAGTGGGTGAGCACGATCCGCCAGGGGTCCTCCCGGTCCTCCAGCTCGATCACGCGACCGTGGTCCTCGAACGCGGTGCCCTGCCACTCGCCGCGCCACACGATCTCCGACCCGAGCCGCCAGTCGGAGACGACCTCCGCGCCGAACATGATCTCGGGACGCGCGCCGTTCGACGTCAGCACCTCCCACACGGCACGGCGCGGCGCCGCCACGTCGACCTCCGCCCGAGCCACGTACTCGCCCATCGCCGCCTCCCGCCGTCGCCTGTCGCCCATCCCACACCCGTCGCGGCGCGCGCGCAAGGCTCGAACGTCAGCCGCGGGCGAGGACGACGGCCTCCCACGGGCGCAGCCTGCCGGCGTCGATGACGGACCCGCCGGAGGCACCTAGGTTCGTCAGCACCACTTCCGCCTCGCGCCAGCCGGGAAGGGCCGCGCTGTCGAAGGCCGCCTCGGCCCCGCTCAGGTTCGCGAGCACCAGGAGGGACCGGTCGCCGAGCGAGCGCGTGTAGGCGAACACCTGCGGATGCTCGGTGAGCACCAACTCGTAGTCGCCGGTCGCCACGACCTCCGATCGGTGCCGTAGCGCGATCAGGGCGCGGTAGTGGGCGAAGACCGAGTCGTCGTCGGCGACCTCCGCCTCTGCGTTGATCTCGGCGGCGTTGGGGTTCACTGAGATCCAGGGTGTCCCCGCGGTGAAGCCGGCGTTCGGCCCGGCGGTCCACTGCATGGGCGTGCGTGCGTTGTCGCGACTGGTCCGGCGGAGCGCCGCGAGCACCTCGTCCGGCGACGCACCCAGGATGTCGACCGCCTCGGCGTAGTGGTTCAGCGACTCGATGTCGCGGAAGTCGTCGATCGCGGCGAACGGGACGTTCGTCATCCCGAGCTCCTCGCCCTGGTAGACATACGGGGTGCCGCGCATCAGGTGCAGCACGGTTCCGAGTGCCTTCGCAGAGGCCACCCGGTGCACGCCGTCGTCGCCGAAGCGGCTGACCACGCGCGGCTGGTCGTGGTTGTTCCAGTAGAGGCTGTTCCAGCCGACCTCGGCGAGTCCCTCCTGCCACTTGCTCAGGTTGCGCTTGAGGTCGAGCACGGTCACCGGGCGGTGGTCCCACTTGCCGCCGGGGCCGTGGTCCAGGTCGACGTGCTCGAACTGGAACACCATGTCCAACTCGCCGCTGCGCGGGTCCGTGAACCGCCGGGCCTGCTCGATGTCGACGCCCGGCATCTCGCCGACGGTCAGGTAGCGGTCACCCCGCCCGAGGAAGACCCGCTCGTGCATCTCGTGCAGGAACTCGTGGATGCGCGGCCCCTGCCCGTAGTACGGATACCCGTCGCCGAACAGCGAGCCTTCGGGGATCGCGCCGTCGGGCAGGTCGGTGACCTTCGAGATGTAGTTGATGACGTCCATCCGGAACCCATCGACGCCGCGGTCGAGCCACCAGTTCATCATGTCGTAGACGGCCGCGCGCATCTCCTGGTTCTCCCAGTTGAGGTCGGGCTGCTTCCGCGAGAAGAGGTGGAGGTAGTACTCACCCGTCTGCGGATCCAGCTGCCAGGCGGGGCCCGAGAAGGCTGAGCCCCAGTTGTTCGGCTCAGCGCCCTGCTCCCCCGGCTGCCGGCCGTCGCGCGGGGGCCGCCACCAGTACCAGTCGCGCTTCGGGTTGTCGGTGGACGACGCCGACTCGATGAACCAGGGGTGCTCGTCGGAGGTGTGGTTGACGACGAGGTCCATGACGAGCTTCATTCCGCGGGCGTGCAGTCCTTCCAGCAGCTCGTCGAAGTCGCCGAAGGTGCCGAACAACGGGTCGATCGCGCGGTAGTCGCTGATGTCGTACCCGTTGTCGTCGTGGGGGGAGGCGTAGATCGGCGACAGCCAGACGACGTCCACGCCCAGCAGTTTCAGGTAGTCGAGGTGCTGGATCACGCCCTTCAGGTCGCCGATCCCGTCACCGTCGCTGTCCGCGAAGCTCCGCGGGTAGACCTGATAGACAACGGCCGACTGCCACCACTTGTCGCTCACGCGCCCACCCTACCCGGGCAGGGTGCAGGACTGTGCGGAGAACCCGGTCGTGGAACGCCGGGGCAGGCGGAAGCGGAGGAAGCTGCGATCGGGCCAGTCGGTCCGTCCTCCGTTTCGCCGCGGGCGGCGGCGTGTCGCACGCGGACTCCTCCGTCTCCCGCGATGCAGAAGAGGGACGCGACCGCCGAGACCCCCGTTGCGGCGGTGCAGGAAAGGGAGGTGATGCGGGCCGGGGAGTGCGGGAATGTCGGGGAGGAAGGAAGTTTTGGGCCGGCCGGATCGAGCATCCTCCGTTTCACGACGGGGAGAACGGCGTGGCGGGCGATCCTCGGTCCCCACCTTCGAGGTCAGTCAGCCGAGCGGCAGCGCGATCCGCCGTCCGGTGCGCGCGGACTCCCGTGCGGCGAGGGCGACCCGGAGCGCCTCGACGGCGGCGGCGACCGGAGCGCGCGTAGGCGCTGCTCGGCGGTCGACGCATTCGACGAAGTACCGGGCCTGGGCGGCGAAGGCGTCACCCGCTTCGGGAGTCGCCGCATCCACTCCGGTGTCACCGACCACCTCCAAGCTGGCGCGGAACGGCGCTCCGGGCGGGAGGTCGGAGACGCTGAGCAGTTGCGCGACACCGCCGCCGTGGTACTCGATCGTCGTCGCGACAGGGGCGCCGAAGGCGGCGCCTGCGGCACCGACGGCACCGGCGAGCGGCACGCTGGTGACGGCGACAGCCCGGCCCAGCAGCGCATTCGCCTGGTCGATGTCGTGGATGGCGAAGTCGACGAGCATCCCGCCGGAGCGGCCGTCGTCGGTCAGCCAGTCGTATCCCACCGGGGCGTCCGAGATCCGGGACGCTCGCACGACCCGGGGCCGCCCCACCGAGCCGGAGGCCACCCGGTCGGCCAGGGCGGCGTAGCCGGGGAAGAAGCGGACGACGTGGGCGACCATGAGCGTGCCCTGGCTCCGGGATGCGGCGTCCGCGACGCGAGCGGCATCCTCCCTGGTCAGTGCGATCGGCTTCTCCAGCAGTACGCTTCGGCCTGCGGCCAACGCCTGGAGTGCGAGCTCCGCGTGCGAGGGCGTGGGCGTGCAGATCGACACCAGCGTGACGGCCGGGTCGCCGAGCGCCTCGGCGAGGGTGGTGGCCCAGCGGGCGTCCGGCGCATCGGGCAGCTCGGGCCGCCGCCGCGGCGAGACGACCCAGCGCACCGGGATGCCGTTGCGCGCCCACGCGGCGGCGTGTGCACCGCCCATCCGTCCGGCCCCGACGATGGCGACGCCGTGGCTCATCGTCGCGGTCACCGCACCACGAGGTCGACCCGCGCCGGGTCGAACACCGAGTCGAGGATGAGGCGGCCGGCCCCGCGGATGCCCGCGTTCTCCTTCGCGACGCTCACTGCGATGTCGAGCTGGTCGGTGATCATCGGCAGGCAGTCGGAGTAGATCGCCGAGCGGACGCCTGCGACGAACGCCTCCGCCTCCCCCAGGATGCCGCCGAGCACCAGGCGCTGCGGGTTGAAGAAGTTCATGATGGTCGCCAGCACGCCGCCGGTGCGGAGCCCCGCCTCCCGCAACTCCTGCGTGGCCCGTGGATGTGCGTCCCGCGCAAGCGCCAGCACCTCGCGCGTGTCGCTGATCTCGACTCCGGAGGCGCGCAGGGCCTGCACGATCGCCGCCCCGCCGGCGACCGCATCCAGGCACCCGATCCGTCCGCACGAGCACAGCACATCCGGAGCGCCCGGCACGGTGACATGGCTGATGTCGCCCGCCATGCCGTGGTGGCCGTGGTAGACGCCGCCGAAGGCGATGATGCCGCAGCCGATGCTCGAGCCCGCTTTGACGAAGACGAGCTCGCCGACCTCCGCGCCGAGCGTGTCGTACTCGCCCAGGGCCATCAGGTTGGCGTCGTTGTCGGCGGCGGCGGGCAGTCCGGTGATGGCGGTCAACTCAGCAGCGACGTCCACGCCGTTCCAGCCCGGCATGCGCGACGGCGACACCATGCGACCGGTGGTCGAGTCGACCGGCCCGGGGAGGCCGATGCCGAAGCCGCGCAGGGTCTGGCCGGGCTGACCGTGCTCCGCCGTCAGTTCGGCGCCCATGTCCGCGATCCAGCCGAGGACGACCGCGGGGCCGGTGGCGATGTCCATTGCCTCCGTGCGTGACGCGAGGAGTCGTCCGTTGAGGTCGATCAGCCCGAAGGTGGCGTGGTGCGAGCCGAGGTCGGCGGCGCAGACGACGCCGGTGGACGCATCCACTTCGAGCGCGCGCGGGCGGCGACCGCCGTGCGAGACGCCGGCGCCCGCCTCACGGAGGTAGCCGGCGGCGATCAGCGCGTCCACGCGCTGCGAGACCGTGGAGGGCGACAGCCCGGTGCTGCGGGCCAGGTCGGCCCGCGAGCGTGAGCGGCCGGAGCGGACGAGGTCGAGGATGCCGCCCGGCGTGCCTGACCCGGCCGGGACCGTGCCCGTCCCGGTTCCCTCGATCGTGCTCGTCATCGGCGCGTCCCCTCGGCTGGCGGAGACCATGCACTCCGCGTTCGGTTGAGGATACTGTACCGACTTCGTTCGAAATCGCATTATCTAAATTCGATATTGCGGTTATTGGTCGTTACTTAGTACGCTCATCGGAACCTGCCCGAAGACGATGCGAGGAACCGGATGACAGCGACGGACACCCGACCCATGGTGAGCCTGCGCGGGGTCGACAAGTACTTCGGCGAGCTCCACGTGCTGCAGAACATCGACCTCGACGTCGCTGAGCGCGAGGTCGTCGTCGTGGTCGGGCCGTCCGGTTCCGGCAAATCGACGCTGTGCCGCTCCATCAACCGGCTGGAGACCATCGACGGCGGCGAGATCCGCGTCGACGGCGAACTGCTCCCTCAGGAGGGCGCGGCGCTCGCGAAGCTTCGCGCCGAGGTGGGCATGGTGTTCCAGTCGTTCAACCTCTTCGCGCACCGCACCATCCTGGAGAATGTCACGCTCGCCCCTCTCAAGGTGCGCAAGCTCGGCAAGGATGCGGCACGCGCCGAGGCGATGCAGCTGCTCGACCGCGTCGGCATCGCCGACAAGGCCGACAGCCACCCCGCCCAACTGTCCGGCGGCCAGCAGCAGCGTGCGGCCATCGCCCGCGCCCTCGCGATGCAGCCGAAGGTCATGCTGTTCGACGAGCCGACCAGTGCCCTCGACCCCGAGATGGTCGGTGAGGTGCTGGATGTGATGACCTCCCTCGCGAAGGAGGGGATGACGATGATCGTCGTCACCCACGAGATGGGCTTCGCCCGCCGCGCTGCGGACCGGGTCGTCTTCATGGACAGGGGGCAGATCGTCGAGCAGGCGCCTCCCGCACAATTCTTCGACTCGCCGGCCACCGCGCGGGCGCAGTCGTTCCTGGCCTCGGTGCTGTCGCACTGACACGGCGAGGCCACGCACCACCGGTTCCACAGCACACCCCACCCCACCCCATCAGAAAGGGATGCACCCATGACACGCAGCATCCGCAGGAAAAGCGCCGTCGCCGGCGTCCTGCTCGCGGCCGTGACGCTCGCCGTCACCGCCTGTTCCGGAAACACGGCACTGCCCGGCAGTTCCGCCAGCTCGACCGCCTCGGGAGACTCGGTCCTCGCCGGTGCGCCGGTCGCGAAAGCAGGCCTCATCATCTCCGGCTCCACGATGGAGAAGATCAAGAAGCGTGGAAAGCTCATCGTCGCCGAGGCGCTCGACGCCCCGCTGCTCTCGCAGCAGGACCCGACCGACCCGTCGAAGGTGAGCGGCTTCGACGCCGAGCTCGCCAAGCTCCTCGCGACCTACATCATCGGCAAGCCGAACGTGGAGATCGTCCCACCGGCGTCCGAGACGCGCGAGGCGATGCTCCAGAACGACACCGTGGACGTGGTCTTCAACACCTACACGATCACCGAGGAGCGGGCCAAGCAGGTCGACTTCGCCGGCCCGTACTTCGAGTCCGGCCTGTCCGTCGCCGTCAAGAGCGACAACAAGGACATCAAGAGCTACAAGGACCTCGACGGCAAGAACGTGATCGTCGGCGCCAACACGCCGGCCGTCACCGAGGTGCCGAAGGTCGCGCCCAAGGCCACCCTCACCGCGTTCGGCACCGACCCGGCCGCCGTCCAGGCGCTCATCCAGGGCCGCGGCGACGCGTACGTGCAGGACTACACCCTCCTCGCCAGCGACGCCGCCAGCGAGAAGCAGATCAAGGTCGTCGGACAGCCCTTCACCAAGGAGCCGTACGGCATCGGTCTCAAGCACGGCGACGACGACTTCAAGAAGTTCGTCAACGACTGGCTCAAGACGATCCAGAAGGGCGGCCAGTGGGGCAAGGCGTGGAAGACCACGCTCGGCACCGTGACCGACTCCGCCATCCCGACGCCCCCGGAGATCGGCTCCGTCCCCGGCTCCTGACGTAACCGGCCGGATGCGCGTGGAGGCGGCCCCCACGCCCGCGCGCATCCGGCCTCCCTTTCGCTCAGCCACCCCCGCCCGCGCGATGAGAGAACGATGAATCCCCTGATCGACAACCTGGGACCACTGGTCCAGGCGCTCGGCACCACACTGCTGATGGCGGTGGTGGCGGGTGTCGGGTCCATCGTCCTCGGCATCCTGGTGACGATCGCCCGCGTCAGCCCGATCCCGGTGCTGCGTGCTGCCGCGTTCCTGTACGTGCAGTTCTTCATCAATGTGCCGCTGCTGGCGCTGCTCCTGCTCGCGGTCTTCGCACTCCCGGACGCCGGCATCCTGCTGCCGCTGACACCGACCGCGATCATCGTGCTGACCGTCTACGAGGCGGCCTACGTCGCCGAAGCCGTCCGATCGGGCGTGAACACCGTCGCGGTCGGGCAGGTGGAGGCATCCCGCGCCCTGGGTCTGACCCTCTGGCAGTCGCTGCGCTACGTGGTCGTGCCGCAAGCGTTGCGCGCCGTCGTCCAGCCGATCGGCAACGTGATGATCGCGCTCGCGATGAACACCGCCCTGGCCGCCGCGATCGGCGTCGTGGAGCTCACCGCCGAGGTCAACAAGATCAACCTCGTCGCGGCGCAGCCCATCCTGATCTTCTCCAGCGCCGGCATCCTCTACATGGCCATCGCCCTCGCCATCGGCCTCGCCGCCGGCTGGGTCGAGCGGAAGGTGGCGATCGTCCGATGACCGCGCAGCTCATCCCCGACCGTCCCGCTCCGGTGCGCGCACGCCGCTCGAGGCGCCGCTACGACGCGGCCTTCATCTACGACGCACCCGGCCCGCGCGGGCGCCGAAACATCGCCATCGGGTCGACCATCAGCGTGATCGTCTTCGCCGTGATCGTCGGGCTGGGGCTCTGGCAGTTCGCCGCGCACGGACAGCTCGCGCCCGAGCGCTGGGCGCCGTTCACCGAGTGGGCGATCTGGCAGTACCTGCTCGTCGGCCTCCTCGGCACCCTCGAAGCCGCCGTCATCGTCGCCGTGCTCGGCGGCCTGCTCGGCGTGCTGCTCGCCCTCGGTCGCGTCAGTCACGTGAAGTGGGTGCGCTTCCTCTGCGGGCTCTACATCGAGATCGCGCGCACAGTGCCGGTGCTGCTGGTCATCTACCTGATGCTGTTCGGCCTGCCGCAGATCGGCATCAACCTGCCGACGCTGTGGAAGCTGGTCGTCCCGCTGACGATCGCCAATGCGGCCGTCTTCGCCGAGATCATCCGGGCGGGCATCCTCAGCCTGCCGCGCGGACAGCGCGAGGCGGCCCTCAGCCTCGGGATGCGCCCGGTGCAGGCGATGACGTACGTGGTCCTCCCCCAGGCGTTCCGGAACGTGGCGCCGTCGCTGGTCACCCAGTTCGTCAGCCTCCTGAAGGACACCTCCCTCGGCTACATCGTCGCCTTCACCGAACTGCTCTACCGTGGGCAGGTGCTGGCCTCCTATCTGCACCTCCTCATCCCGACCTACGTCGCCGTGACGGTGATCTACCTGATCGTGAACGGCAGCCTCTCGGCGTTCGCCTCGCGACTGCAGCGCGGCTCGCGCCGTCGCACCACCGCACCGCCGACCCTCCCCGCCCTCCCTGTCGTCGCCGCCGTCGAGCACGGGGACGACGCAGACACCCCGAAAGCCGGTCATGCCTAGCACCACCCCCACCGTGTCCCTCCCCTCGGCCGCCGGCTCCGCGGCACTTGCAGAGCTGGCCGTCGTCCGCCGTTCCGGCCTGATCGAGAGCCGGCACTTCGGCAGCCTGGTCGCGCTCGATCCGTCGGGCGCGCCACTCATCGAGCTGGGCGACCCGGACGCGGTGGTCCTGCCGCGCAGCACGGTGAAGCCTCTGCAGGCGCTCGCCTGTCTGACCGCGGGCGCCCCGCTCGCCGGGCCCGAGCTGGCCATCGCCGCCGGCAGCCACACCGGCGAGGACGAGCATGTGCGCGTTGTGCGCGCACTCCTGGCACGCGCCGGAGTGGACGAAGCCGCCCTCGGCTGCCCGGTCGACCGTCCGGAGGACGAAGCGACCTTCGAGCGGATGCTGCGCGACGGCGAGGGCCGCTCGCGCGTCCGGATGAACTGCTCCGGCAAGCACGCCGCGATGCTGCTCGCCGCGGCGACGAACGGCTGGCCGACGGACGGCTACCTGGACCCTGCCCACCCACTGCAGCAGCACATCCGCTCGACCATGGCCGAGCTGACCGGTGTGCCGGTCGGCCACGACGCCATCGACGGCTGCGGCGCGCCGCTGTTCGGAACGAGCGTGCGCGGGATCGCCCGCGCCTTCGGACGCCTGGTACAGGCCCGGCCGGGCACGCCCGAACGCGCGGTGGCGGACGCGATGCGCGAGCATCCCTACTACGTCGGCGGAGCCGGGCACCAGAACACCACCCTGATGGAGACCGTTCCCGGCGCGCTCGCCAAGGGCGGCGCAGAGGGCGTAATCGGGGTCGCGTCCAGCGACGGCACGGCCGTGGCCATGAAGATCGTGGACGGCAGTCCGCGCGCGACCACTCTCATCGCGTTGCGTGTGCTGGAGGCGCTCGGAACCTCCCTCTCGGATGCCCGCACACTCGTCGATCTGCCGGTGCTCGGCGGCGGCAGGCCCGTCGGGGCGATCGAGCTTGGCGTCGACCTCATTGCGGCGCTGGAGCGCCTCGCGTGACGGTCGTCGAGATCTGCCTCGACGACCTCGCCGGCGTCCGCGTCGCCGAGGAGGGCGGTGCGGATCGCATCGAGTTGTGCGCAGCCCTCGGCGAGGGAGGGATCACGCCATCGATCGGCACCGTCGCGGCGGCGCTGAGCGCGGCCACGCGGATCGGCATCCAGGTGCTCATCCGCCAACGGCCCGGCGACTTCGTCTACGACGACGCGGAGCTGCAGGCGATGGTCGACGACATCCACTCGATCCGAGCGCTCCCCAGCCCGGCACAGGTGACGGTCGGGTTCGTGATCGGCGCGTTGCGCGCCGACGGCCGGATCGACATGGAGGCCACCCGCCGACTCGTGGCAGCCTGCGGCTATGCGCCGGTGACGTTCCACAAGGCGTTCGACCAGGTGGTGGACCGTACACAGGCGCTGGAGCAGCTCGTGGAGCTGGGCGTCGGGCGCGTGCTCACGTCCGGCGGAGCACCGCGGGTCACCGAAGGCACCGACGAACTGAAAGCCCTCGTGGAGCAGGCCGGCGACCGCATCGTCATCCTCGCGGGGGGCGGAGTGCGGCCTGCCAACGCCGCCGACATCGTGGCCCGCACGGGCGTGCGTGAGGTGCACTTGCGCGCACCACGGATCGTGACCACCGTGGGCGCGGGCGCGCCGACGGCGTACGACACCGGTGAGCGGGAGGTCACGTCGGCGGACGTCGTCCGCGCTGTCGTCGCCGCAGTCGCAGGCGGTCGGGGTGCCGGCAACCCCGGGGAGACCACCGCATGAGCGGACTGCCGGTCGTCCTCGCCGTGGACCTCGGCGGCACCGCGATGAAGGGCGCCGTGGTCGCGGAGGATGGCGCGACCGTCGCGGAGTCGACCCTGGCGACGCCGCCCGACGGCATCCTCGCCGCCCTCGTCGCACTCTTCGGCGAGCTGCGGCGGACCGCGGCAGACGACGGTCACGACGTCGTCGGTGCGGGAGTTGCGACTCCCGGCATGCTCGACGAGAAGCGCGGCCTCGTGCACTACGCCTCGAACCTCGGCTGGCGGGACGTGCCGCTCCTCGACATCCTCCGCGCGGAGCTGGGCCTGCCGGTGGCCGTCGGTCACGACGTGCGCGCCGCCGGGCTCGCCGAGCGCAGCACGGGAGCCGCACGCGGATTCGGTGACTTCGCTCTGGTGCCGATCGGCACCGGCGTGGCGGCCGCCCTGGTCTCGTCCGGCGGCGCTGTCACCGGCGCGACCGGCGCCGCCGGCGAGTTCGGCCACATCCCCGTCATCCCCGGCGGCGAGCCGTGCACCTGCGGGCAGCGCGGCTGCCTCGAGGTCTACATGTCCGGTGCCGGCGTCGCCCGGCGCTACCGGGCGGCCGGCGGCGCGGCGCTCAGCACGCGCCGCATCGTGGGCCGCCTCGGCGAGGATCCCCTGGCCGACCGCGTGTGGTCGGAGGCGCTGGACGTCCTGGCGCAGGGCCTCAACATCCTGACCCTGCTCTTCGATCCGGGGCTGATCGTGCTCGGCGGCGGGGTGTCGCACGCCGGCGAGGCCCTCTTCGGGCCACTCGGCGAGCGCATGTCCGCCGGGCTGGCCTGGCGGGAGCGGCCGCCGGTCGCCCAGAGCGCGCTCGGCGGCGACGCCGGACGCGCCGGTGCGGCGCTGCTCGCCTTCGACGCCGCCCGCTGACCCGCCGCCCCACCGCCGCATCCCTCAATCGAGTGGACGCAACACGCCGTTCTCGGCCACCGCGTAACGGCGTGTTGCGTCAACTAGATCGCGTCGATTAAGTTGTGCACAATTGAATTGTGTGCAAGACTTACAGCATGCCGGTGACCGATGAGATGGTGTGCTTCTCGCTCTACGCGGCGACGCGCGCGACGACCCAGGCCTACCGCACGCTCCTGGAGCCGTGGGACCTGACCTACCCGCAGTACCTCGTGCTCATCACCCTCTGGGTGGAGGGCGACCAGACGGTCGGCTCGCTCGGCGACCACCTGCAGCTGGACTCGGGGACGCTGTCCCCGCTGCTGCGGCGCATGGAGCAGTCCGGCCTGGTGCGGCGTGAACGCCGCCCCGGCGACGAGCGCGTCGTCACGGTCAGCATCGGCGAGCGCGGCACGCAGTTGCGGCCGCAGCTCGCGCACATCCCCGGCCGGATCGCCGCAGGCACCGGCCTGCCCGACGAGCAGGCGGCGACCGCCCTCATCGACACCCTGCACCGGCTCACCGAGACCATGCACGCCGCGGCGCAGCAGCCTCACCCGGAAGAACAGAACACCGAAAGGCACTGATGAACGTCCTCTACACCGCTGAAGCCCTCTCGACGGGCGCCGGTCGCAACGGCCGCGTCGCCACCAGCGACGGCGCCTTCGCGCTCGACCTGGCCATCCCCAAGGAGATGGGCGGCTCTGGCGCCGGCACGAACCCCGAGCAGCTGTTCGCCGCAGGCTACGCCGCGTGCTTCCACTCCGCGCTTCAGTCGGTGGCCCGCGCGCAGAAGGTGAAGGTCGACGACTCGTCGGTCGGCGGCCGCGTGCAGATCGGCCCGAACGGCGACGGCGGGTACCAGCTGTCCGTTCTGCTGGAGGTCGTCCTGCCCGGGCTCGAGTCGGAGGAGGCCCAGGCGCTCGCGGACGCGGCGCACCAGGTGTGCCCCTACTCGAACGCGACGCGCGGAAACATCGACGTCACGATCACCGTCTCGGAGGACTGAACGATGAAGGCACTGATCCACAACGAGTTCGGCGACCCGGCCGAGGTCCTCGCCGTCGGGGAGCGCCCGCTCCCGCAGCCCGGTCCGGGCGAAGTCCGTGCCCGGATGCTGCTCTCGCCCATCCACAACCACGACCTGTGGACGGTGCGCGGCACCTACGGCTACAAGCCGGAGCTTCCCGCCCAGGCCGGCACCGAGGCACTCGGTGTCGTGGATGCGCTGGGCGACGGCGTCGAGCAGCTCACGGTCGGCCAGCGGGTCGTCACCGGCGGAACGTTCGGCGTCTGGGCGGAGTACTTCGTCGCCGGCGCTGCTGGTCTCATCCCCGTCCCGGAGGCCCTCCCCGACGAGTCCGCCGCGCAACTGGTGTCGATGCCGTTCAGCGCCATCAGCCTGCTCGAGTCGCTGGACCTGCAGGAGGGCGACTGGCTCATCCAGAACGCCGCGAACGGAGCGGTCGGCCGGATGGTCGCGCAGCTCGGAACCGCCCGCGGACTCAACGTGGTCGGCCTGGTCCGCCGCGCGGCCGGGGTGGAGGAGTTGCGTGCCCAGGGCATCGGCAACGTCATCGCGACCGACGACGACAGCTGGCGCGACCAGCTCGCCGAGATCACCGGTGGCGCGCCGATCCGGGTGGGTGTCGACTCCGTCGGCGGCTCGGCCGCGGGCGACGTGCTCTCCACCCTCGCCGTGAACGGGACCCTCGTCGTCTTCGGCGCGATGGCGTCGCCGACGCTGGAGCTCGCCTCCGGGGATGTCATCTTCAAGCAGGCAACGGTGAAGGGCTTCTGGGGAAGCGTCGTCAGCCGTGAGATGCCCGCCGACCAGCGCGGTCGCCTGTTCCAGGAGCTGATCGGCCGTATCCAGGACGCCACACTGACGCTGCCGGTCGCCGGCATCCACTCACTCGACGACATCGCCGGGGCGGTGACCGCGAGCGGCGAGCCCGGCCGCGTCGGCAAGGTCCTGCTCCGTCCGTGACCCCGGCCGGGGTGGGCGTCGCCCGATAGCCTGGGCTCATGCTCACCCCGCCGGTCACCCCGAAGAAGCCCGTCGAACGCATCCACCACGGCGACGTCTATGTGGACGACTACGAGTGGCTCCGCGAGAAGGACGACCAGGCGGTCGTGGCGCACCTCCACGAGGAGAACGCGTTCACGAACGCGCGCACCGAGCACCTGGCCGTGCTGCGCGAGCAGATCTTCGACGAGATCAAGGCGCGCACCCGCGAGACCGACATGAGCGTCCCGGTGCGCGAGGGCGACTGGTGGTACTACACCCGCACCGTCGAGGGCGAGCAGTACGGCATCCACTGCCGGGCCCCGATCGCCTCCGCCGACGACTGGGTGCCGCCGACCCTCGACGAGGACGCCCAGCGGAACGGCCTCCCCGGTGAGCAGGTCCTGCTCGACGACAACGCCGAGGCGGAGGGGCACGAGTTCTACGCGCTCGGCAGCTTCGACGTGAGCGCCGACGGCACGCGGCTGTTGTGGGCGGTCGACACCGAGGGCGACGAGCGCTACACGATCCGCGTCCGCTCGCTCACCGACGACGGCACGATCTTCCCGGACGAGATCGCCGACACGGCGGGCGGTGCACTGTTCGACCAGACCGGCGCCTACATCTTCTACACGACCGTCGACGAGTCCTGGCGCCCGGACACCGTCTGGCGCCACCGTGTGGGCGACGGCCCGGACGTCGACGACGTCCAGGTGTTCCACGAGCCGGACGAGCGGTACTGGATCGGCGTCGGCCTCACCCGGAGCCGGCGGTTCCTGGTGATCGAGGCCGGCTCCAACATCACCAGCGAGGCGTGGCTGCTGCGCTCTGACGACCCGACCGGCGAGTTCCGCGTGGTCTGGCCCCGCGTCGACGGCGTCGAGTACGACGTCGAGCACGCCGTCGTCAGCGGCCACGACCGGCTGCTGATCGTCCACAACGACGAGGCCGTCAACTTCGAACTGGTCAGCGTCTCCGCGGACGATCCCCAGGGTCCGCGGCGTGTGCTGCTCCCGCACGACCCCGCCGTGCGACTGGAGGGTGTGGATGCGTTCCGCGACTTCGTCAGCGTCGAGTACCGCCGCGAGGGCATGACACGAGTCGCCGTCGCGTGCCTCCCCGACCCGGACGCCGATGGGCCGGTCGACGACACCCCGCACGAGTTGCACTTCGACGAAGAGCTGTTCACCGTTGGGGTCAGCGGCAACCCCGAGTGGACGCAGCCGTTCCTCCGCCTCGGCTACGGCAGCTTCGTCACGCCGTCGACGGTCTACGACTACGACGTGCGGACCCGTGAACTGGCGCTGCGCAAGCAGCAGCCGGTGCTGGGCAGCTTCGACCCGTCGCTGTTCGAGCAGCGCCGGGAGTGGGCCACTGCGGCGGACGGCGCCCGCATCCCGATCTCGCTGGTGTACCGCACCGACCTGGTCACGCCCGGCGAACCGGCCCCGCTGGTGCTCTACGGCTACGGGTCGTACGAGGCCAGCATGGACCCATCGTTCGGCATCCCCCGTCTCAGCCTGCTCGACCGCGGCGTCGTCTTCGCCATCGCGCACGTGCGCGGCGGGGGCGAGCTCGGCAGGCTCTGGTACGAGAAGGGCAAGAAGCTCCACAAGAAGAACACCTTCACCGACTTCGTCGCCGCGGCCCGCCACCTGGTGGACCGCGGTTGGACGGAGCCGTCGCGCATGGCGGCGCAGGGAGGAAGCGCCGGCGGCCTGCTGATGGGCGCGGTCGCGAACCTTGCTCCGCGCGACTTCGCCGGCATCCTCGCGGAGGTGCCGTTCGTGGACCCGCTGACCAGCATCCTGGACCCGTCGCTGCCGCTCACGGTGATCGAGTGGGACGAGTGGGGCGACCCGCTCCACGATCCGGAGGTCTACGACTACATGAAGTCGTACTCGCCGCTCGAGAACGTGCACGCCACCCGCTACCCGCGCATCCTCGCCGTCACCAGCCTCAACGACACGCGTGTGCTGTACGTCGAGCCGGCCAAGTGGGTGGCGAAGCTGCGCGAGGTCGAGGCGGACGCGTTGCTCAAGATCGAGATGGCGGCCGGCCATGGCGGTGTGTCCGGCCGGTACGCCGCGTGGCGCGAGCGGGCGTTCACGCTGGCGTGGCTGCTGGACGTCGTCGGGGCGCACCCCTCCGGTGAGTGAGGCGGCGCGTGAGGGTGGCGCTGTGAAGGTGGATCTGAAGAAAGAGCTCGGCACCTACACCGCCCGGCGCGGACGGTTCGATGTCGTGACGGTCCCGCCGCTGCGCTACCTGATGGTCGACGGGCATGGCGACCCGAACACCGCCGAGCAGTACCGGGATGCGCTTCAGACGATCTACCCGTTCGCCTACGCGCTGAAGTTCCTGAGCAAGCGCACCCTCGACCGCGACTACACCGTCATGCCGCTCGAGGCGCTGTGGTGGGCGGATGACATGGCCGCGTTCACCAGCGCGCGCGACAAGTCGCAGTGGAGCTGGACGCTGCTGAACCTGGTGCCGGAGTGGATCACAGCCGAGCACCTGGCGACGGCCCGCGATTCGGTGAGCCGTAAGGGTGCTGCGCCGCTGCTCGACTCGCTCCGAGTGGAGACCCTCGACGAGGGGCTCTGCGTGCAGACGCTCCACGTCGGCTCGTACGACGATGAGGCGCCGGTGCTCGACGCGCTGCACAACTCGTTCGTTCCCGAGGCGGGTCTGGTCATGACAGGGCGTCACCACGAGATCTACCTGAGCGACGCGCGACGGACCGCGCCCGAGAAGCTGCGGACCATTCTGCGTCAGCCGGTGGCGCGCGCGTCTGCCGCGGGCGCCTAGGCCTCAGCCGAGGTCGTCGGGGTCTTTCCCGGTCCGCTCGCCCGTCTCGAGGCGCGCGATGGCGGCGAGGTCGTCGGCGTCCAACTCGAAACCGAAGACGTCGAGGTTCGCGCGGATGCGCTCCGGCGACGTCGATTTCGGGATCACCACGTTGCCGAGCTGCAACTGCCACCGGATGACCACCTGGGCCGCAGACACTCCGTGCTTCGCCGCCAGCGTGTCGAGCGTCGGGTCGCCGAGGATGCGGCCTCGCGCCAGCGGCGACCACGCCTCGGTGACGATGCCGTGAGCGGCGTCATAAGCGCGCACCTCCTGCTGCGGCAACCACGGGTGCAGCTCCACCTGGTTCACCGCGGGCACGATCTCTGTCTCGCGGGCGAGCCGATCCAGGTGGTGCGTGTGGAAGTTCGCGACACCGATCGAACGCGCACGGCCCTCCCCGCGCACCCGCTCCAGCGCGCGCCACGTCTCGACGTACCGGTCGCTCTTCGGGGCCGGCCAGTGGATGAGGAACAGGTCGACCGTGTCGAAGCCCAGCCGTTCCAGGCTCGCGTCGAACGACCGGAGCGTCGAGTCGTATCCGTTCTCCGTCCACCACACCTTGCTGGTGATGAACACCTCCGACCGGTCCAGCCCGCTACGCCGGACCCCGTCGCCGACCCCGCGCTCGTTCGCATAGAAGGCCGCCGTGTCGATGTGGCGGTACCCCGCGTCGAGAGCGGCCACCACAGCATCCGCGGTGTCCGCCTCCGGGATCTTGTAGACGCCGAAGCCGAGCTGCGGGATGGTGTTGCCGTCGTTGAGAGTCAGCTGCGGGATGCTCGCCATGGGTTCATTCTGCCGCGCCCCGCGCGTACAGGTGGGGTGACGGAAGGAGAACGACAGATGGCACTGAATGAGAAGACGATCGCGTTCCTGGTCGGTCCGGAGGGCATCGAGCAGGCGGAGCTGGTGGAGCCGTGGAAGGCCGTCAGCGAGGCCGGCGGCACGCCACGACTGATCTCTAAGGAGGACGGCGAGGTGCAGGCGTACAACCACCTGACACCCGCCGACACCTTCCCGGTGGATGTGACCCTCGAAGCCGCGAGCGCCGACCAGTTCGACGCACTGGTGCTCCCCGGAGGCGTGGCGAACGGCGACCAGGTGCGCACGTTCCCGGAGGCTGTCACCCTGGTGAAAGCGTTCGCCGACGCGGGCAAACCGATCGCGGTGATCTGCCACGGCGGATGGGTGCTCGTCGAGGCAGGCGTGCTCGACGGCCGCACACTGACCAGCTGGCCGAGCCTGCAGACGGACTACCGCAACGCCGGCGCAACCTGGGTGGACGAGGAGGTCGTGGTCGACGACGGGCCCTTCACCCTGGTCTCGTCGCGCAAGCCGGACGACCTGGACGCGTTCAACCGCGAACTGGTGAAGGCGTTCGGATAAACACCCCGTGAGTGTTCCCTGGCAATGGCCTCCACAGCGGTTGCAGCCGTTCCCCGCATGCGGGAACGTAGGGCACTCCTGGAAGAAACAACGGAAGGAGAGCGCATGCTCACCCTCACGGAGAACGCCAGCACGATCGTCAAGACGCTGACCGAGCAGTCCCCGGACGAAGCCGCGGGTCTGCGGATCAGCAGCAGCAACCCCGACAGCACCGCCTTCGCGGCTGCCGTCACGCCGGAGCCGGAGGTATCCGACCAGGTGGTGGAGTCGGGCGGTGCCCGCATCTTCCTCGAGACGCAGGCCGCCGAGGTCCTCGACGACAAGGTTCTCGACGCCCAGGTCGACGACCAGGGCGGCGTCAGTTTCGCGATCGGCGCGATCGCCTAGCGGCCGCCGCTCGACGAGAGGCCCGGAGTCCGACGACTCCGGGCCTCTCGTGCGTTCGCAGCGGCGAGAACTTCTTCGCGATGGCGTCACGATCGGGGACCTCTCACGTCTGAGAGAGTGACGGGCTCTTGCCGGTCACGGTCGTGGACTCAGTAGGAGCGTTCGTTCCGGTGTCGCCGGGTGAGGAACACCAGTCCACTCGTTCAATGACGAGCGAAAGGTGATCCCATGCGGAGATCTCGAGAAATGGTAACGACGGTAGCGATCACGGGCGCGCTCCTGATCGCTGCCGGTCTGACCGGCTTCGCCTCCACGGACGCAGCAACAACGAATGCGGTCGATGCGGTCGCAGCGATCCAGGACGTTGCTCCAGCAGCGGTGTCCGGTGTAGCTGCTGCGGCTGCTGACGGCGACATGGCTGCACGAGCGACAGTCGCGGGCGAGACGACGGTGTCGGTGCCGGTGAATGCGGAAGGTGGGGTGCAGCTGGGCGCACCGGGTGCGGGTCCGGATATGACGATCGGCTTGCCCTTTGCCGACCAGGCAGCCATGGCAGCGGACTCACGGGAGGCCGGTGTGGTCGTCTTCGACAACAACAACGGCTCGTCCACCGTTCCCGTGATCCACCAAGACGGCACCACCCAGATCGTCACTGTGATCAACAACGAGAACTCGCCGAAACGGTACGACTATCTGATCAAGCTTCATGGTGGAGCCAACCTCACGCTCACGGACAATGGGTCAGTAACAGTCGCCAATGCTGACAGGTCCTACGAGGCCGAGATCGCAGCGCCGTGGGCGAAGGATGCAGACGGAAATGCTCTCTCGACCCATTACGAGGTCGACGGCAACACGCTGACCCAGGTCATTGATTTCAACGCCGACACAGCTTTCCCCGTGGTGGCCGATCCGTCCGTCATCACGACGACGTACACATACTCTCGCGCCGACGTGGAGCGCATGTGGAACACGTACCAGTGGTACGGAACGATCTGTAACGTCGTACCAGGTCTGAACTACATGGTGTCCCTGCTGTGCCCGGGGGGCGCCCGCCTGAAGGACGCCGTCAGCAGTGCTCACTACCAGTCGAAGCGAGTGAAAGCGACGTTCTACAACTGTGGGTTCACCTACTGCAACTACTACGAATACAAAGTCACGAGCTGATCACATGCGAGTCCGCAACGGTGCTACCAAAGCGATTCTGATCATCGCCGTCTATGCCTTCGCGGTAGTAGTCGGGATAACGGTCGGGCTCTCGACGCAGTTGGTATGGGGCGTGGCAGCGAGCAGCGGGATCGTCCTGCTACTCGTGCTTGTATCCTCTCGGACGTTCAGGGGCGAGAACGAGCCAGACGCCCCGCGCAGCTGGTGGCGCATGACAGCCCACCCGCCCGCAGGCTACGCGCTCGCATGCTGGTTCGGGGCGCAAGCGATCGCTTCCGTGACGTCGGCCACGCTCGCCGATGGATCGGTGGGATTGGTCGGAGGGATCGTTTCGCTGACCATTGCGGCCCTCTACCTGAATTCAGCCATTCGCCTTGCGGCGATCACTCGATTGCGTGCGTAGCTACACAAACGCCGATGTTCAGGTGCCCCGGTCAATCGGCCGGGGCACCTGAGCGTCTTCGTCGCCTACTGCGCCGGGGCGTCCTGCGTCTCGACCGGGCCGGTCGGGGGCGTGAGGTCGTCCACCACGATGGGATGTGGTGCGGTGCGGTCGTCGGGGATGCCCCACAGCGGCTGCCCCTCGCCCGCGTCCAACAGGAACTCGACCGCCGAGGTCCAGAACGGGACGATCTTCATCGGCGGGATCTCCTCCTCGCCCGGGAAGTGCGCGGCGAAGTGCACCTCGGGCTCGCCGTTCAGCGGGTCCGAGGCCGCGATGAGGCCGTAGTACTTCTCGTCGTCCACGACACGCCACCGGCCGGTCCGGCCGTGTTCGGGTTCCAGCCTGACCGTGAAGCCGCCGTACTGGAAGTCCGGGCCGGGAGGCAGGGACGCGCGCTCATCCTTCGTCATACTCCCGTTCTACGACCGGGGTACGGGGAAGAGCAAACCGTTCACTTGCCTAGCGATTCGGTGTACGGCTACACCGGCCGCGCGAGGTGTCAACGCCTCGACTCGTTCCGCTCATCGGGCTGGAGTGGACGGGACGAGAGGAGGCCCCATGCTGGCGATGACATACCGCGGGCCGTACAAGGTCCGGGTCGAGGAGAAGGACAGGCCGAAGATCGAGCATCCGGACGATGTGATCGTGCGGGTGACGCTGGCCGCGATCTGCGGCTCCGACCTGCACCTCTACCACGGCATGATGCCGGACACGCGGATCGGGCACACGTTCGGGCACGAGTTCATCGGGGTGGTGGATGAGGTCGGACCCGATGTGCAGAACCTGAAGGTCGGCGACCGGGTGATGGTGCCGTTCAACATCTTCTGCGGGAGCTGCTACTTCTGCGTCCGCGGCCTCTACTCCAACTGCCACAACGTCAACCCGAACGCCACCGCGGTCGGCGGGATCTACGGTTACTCGCACACCACCGGCGGTTACGACGGCGGCCAGGCGGAGTACGTCCGCGTACCGTTCGCCGATGTCGGCCCGACGATCATCCCCGACTGGATGTCGGACGAAGACGCCGTCATGCTCACAGACGCCCTGCCCACCGGGTACTTCGGGGCGCAGCTCGGCGAGATCGAGGAGGGCGACACCGTCGTGGTGCTCGGCTCCGGGCCGGGAGGGCTGTACGCGGCGAAGTCGGCGTGGCTGATGGGCGCGGGGCGCGTGATCGTCGTCGACCACCTGGACTACCGGCTCGCCAAGGCGCAGGAGTTCGCGCACGCGGAGACGTACAACTTCGTCGAGGTCGGAGACATCGTTCTCACGCTGAAGCGGGCGACCGACGGCCTCGGCGCGGACGTCGTGATCGACGCCGTCGGCGCGGAGGCGGACGGTGCCGCACTGCAGCACATCACCTCGTCGAAGCTGAAGCTGCAGGGCGGGTCGCCGGTCGCGCTGAACTGGGCGATCGACTCCGTGCGGAAGGGCGGCACGATCTCGGTGATGGGCGCATACGGTCCGCTGTTCAGTGCCGTGAAGTTCGGCGACGCGATGAACAAGGGCCTCCGCATCAACACCAACCAGTGCCCGGTGAAGCGCCAGTGGCCCCGGCTGTTCGAGCACGTCCGCAACGGGTACCTCAGCCCGAGCGACATCATCACCCACCGCATCCCGCTCGAGCACATCCAGGACGGCTACCACCTGTTCTCGACGAAGCTCGACGGCATCATCAAGCCGCTCGTGGTGTCGAGCGCGGCCTAGGGAGGAGACCACCATGCCGTACGTCGCAAGCGACCACACGAAGAAGTACGACCCGGAGGCGCTGCGTCAGCGCATCCCGGGCTGGGGCGTCGACAAGGACCCGGCCGACCGCCCGTCGCACCCGCGGGAGCGGATCGACCCGGAAGCCACGGGAGCGCACTGGACATTCCCGGAGCGCCAGAAGTCGACGGGATATCGCGAGCGGTCGATCGAGCACAAGATGCTCACGCCGGTATTCGGGACGGCACAGCCGTTGCACGGGGTGTCCGGCGCGATCCGCCGTCTCGCCTACGACCGGTACAGCGAGGGTCGCACCGCGCACTGGCTGCTCCTGGTGCTCGGCGACCGGGTGGATGCGATCGGCGCGCACGCGAAGTCGCTGGCGAGCCGCCGGCCGGACGACCCCATCACCGAGTCCGGAATCCTCTCGGAGGCGGGGCACCATCCGTTCTCGTCCCGGTTCGGGGTTCGGCGAGCCGACGTGAAGCACAACTGGCTGGACCCGATCGTCGTGCTCGGGCCGTGGGTTCTCGCCGGGTTTGTCGTCGTCCGGACGGTCGCGAAGATCGCGAAGCGGTAGCCGGCCGGAGGTCGCTCGCTCCGTTTACGGGGCCGCGACCTCCTCCTGCACCTCCGGCCGCTCCTGCTCCCGTTCCTGCGACTCGCGCTCCAGCTCCCCTTCCGCGTCGTCGCCGCGGAACTGCGTCATGTAGAGGTCGTAGTAGGCGCCTCTGCGCTCCAACAGTGTGGCGTGATCGCCCTGCTCGACGATCCGGCCGTGCTCCATCACCAGGATGGTGTGCGCGTCGCGGATGGTGGAGAGGCGGTGCGCGATCACGAACGACGTCCGGTCGGTTCGGAGTGCCGCCATGGCGTGCTGGACGAGCAGTTCGGTGCGGGTGTCGACCGACGACGTCGCCTCGTCGAGGATGAGCAGGGACGGGTTGGCGATGAACGCGCGCGCGATCGTGAGGAGTTGCCGCTCGCCCGCTGAGACGTTTCCGCCGTCGGCCGTGATCACGGTGTCGTAGCCGTCGGGCAGCTGACGCACGAAGCGGTCGACCATGGTGGCCTTGGCCGCAGCGATCACCTCGTCATCGGTGGCGTCGAGCCGGCCGTACCGGATGTTCTCGCGGATGGTGCCCGAGAACAGCCACGCGTCCTGCAGGACCATGCCGACCTGCCCGCGCAGCTCGGCGCGGGACAGGAGAGTCGTCTCGATGCCGTCGAGTCGGATGGCCCCACTGTTCAGCTCGTAGAACCGCATGATCAGATTGACCAGGGTCGTCTTGCCTGCACCTGTCGGGCCGACGATCGCGACCGTGCTTCCGGGCTGCACGCTGAGCGACAGGTCCTGGATGAGCTCGGTCTCCGGGTCGTACGAGAAGCCGACGTGGTCGAGCTCAACGCGCCCGTCCGCCCGCTCGGGCAGGTGTTCGGTCGCGGTGTCAGGGGTCTGCTCGTCGGAGTCGAGGAACTCGAACGTCCGCTCACTGGAGGCGACACCCGACTGCAGCATGTTGGCCATACCGGCGATCTGGCCGATCGGCTGTGAGAACTCGCGGGAGTACTGGATGAACGCGGTCGCGTCGCCGATCGTCAGCTGGCCGGCAGCCACCTTCAGGCCGCCGACGACGGCGATCAGGACGTACGAGAGGTACGACACGAAGTTCATCGCCGGCATGATGCTGCCCGAGACGAACTGCGCCCCGACCTGCGATCTGTGCAGCGTCGAGTTTCGGGAGTCGAACTCGCCGAGCATGACCTCGTCGCGGCCGAAGGCACGCACCAGGTCGAGCCCGGAGTAGGACTCCTCGATGTGCCCGTTCAGCGCGCCCGTCGATGCCCACTGCGTCGTGAAGAGCTTCTGCGACCGCGAGCCGATGACCCCGGCGATGACACCGGAGAGCGGGATCGCGATCAGGGCGATGAGCGCCAGCTGCCACGAGACGATGAACATCATGATTCCGATGCCGATCACCGTCAGGACCGACTGGATCAGCTGCGAGAACGCCTGCTGCAGCGCCGTCTGGATGTTGTCGACGTCGTTGGTGACCCGCGACATCAGGTCACCTCGCTGGCGGGTGTCGAAGTAGCTGAGCGGGAGCCGGTTCAGCTTCGCTTCGACGTCCTTGCGCAGGCCGTAGATCACCCGCATGACGAGGGCGTTCAGCAGGAACCCCTGCCACCACTGCAGCAGCGAGGCGACCAGGTACATCGCCAGCACGATCAGCAGCAGACGTCCGAGCTGGGTGAAATCGATCCCCTGCCCGGCGGTGACACCCGAGCCGGCGACCACATCCGCCAGCTGGCTCTGCCCGGCGGCGCGGAGCTGTTCGACCGCCTGGTCGACGGAGACGCCCTTCGGGATCTGGGAGGCGATGACGCCCTGGAAGATCACGTTCGTCGCATTGCCCAGGATCTTGGGGGCGATCACGACGAGCACGACGGAGACCACCGTGAGGAGCGTGACCCAGGCCATCCCGAGCCACTCGGGCTTGAGGAGGCCGAGCAGTCGCTTGAACGACGGCCAGAAGTTCTTCGCCTTCTTCGCGGGGCCACCGCCGAACATGTCGCCGTCGGCCTCGCCCGGCGTGAAGTCGTACTCCTCTTCGAGCTCGTCGAGGACGATGTCGGTTGCGGTGGGTTCCTGCCCCTGCTCGGGGCGGCCGCCGCGCTTCTTGCGTTCGGTGTTGCGCGCCATCTCAGGCCACCTCCAAGCTCAGCTGCGATTCGACGATCTCTCGGTAGGTGTCGTTCGTCTCGACCAACTCGTCGTGCGTTCCGCGGCCGACCACTCGACCGTCATCCATGACGATGATGGTGTCCGCCTCGCGGATGGTGGAGACCCGCTGTGCGACCACGATCACCGCCGCGTCTCCGGTGGAGTCGGAGAGAGCCCGTCTGAGGCGGGCATCCGTCGCGACGTCGAGTGCCGAGAACGAGTCGTCGAAGAGGAACACCCGGGGCCGTGCGACAAGCGCACGGGCGATGCAGAGACGCTGGCGCTGACCGCCCGAGACGTTCGTGCCGCCCTGGGCGATCCGCTCATCGAGACCGTGCTCTTTGGCGCGGACGAAGTCTTCGGCCTGGGCGACGCGCAGCGCCTCCCAGATCTGGTCATCGGTGGCATCCGGCCTGCCGAACCGGAGGTTGGAGGCGATCGTCCCCGAGAAGAGGTACGGGCGCTGCGGAACGAGGCCGAGCACCCCGGCGATCTGCTTCCGGCTCAGGCCGTCGACCGGCACGCCGCCGATCATGACGTGGCCCTTCTGCGGGGTGAACAGGTTGGCGATCACCGAGACGAGCGTCGACTTCCCCGATCCCGTCGATCCGACGATGGCGGTGACCTGTCCGGCTTCAGCGGTGAACGAGACATCGTTCAGCACCGGCTTCTCGGCGCCCGGGTACCCGAACGTGACGTTCTGCACCTCGACGCGTCCGCTCGCGGGGACGGCCCCCGCTCCTCCGCCTGCGATCGTGGTGCTCGGTACCGCTCCGAGGACCTCCTCGAGCCGCTCGGCGCAGACCATCGCGCGGGGGATCATCATGGCCATGAAGACACCCATCATGACGGCGACGAGGATCTGCAGCAGGTACTGCAGGAACGCCGTGAGCGCTCCGATCTGGATGTCGCCCGCGGCGACGCGGTGACCTCCGAACCAGAGGACGGCGACCGTGGCCGCGTTCAGGATGAGCATGATGATCGGGAACATCAGCACGAAGACGTTCCCGACCTTGACCGAGATGCGGGTGAGCGCCGCATTCGCGTCGTCGTACCGGTCGGTCTCGAACTTCTCGCGCACGAACGCGCGGATCACGCGGATGCCGACGATCTGCTCCCGGATGACGCCGTTCACGCCGTCGATCCGCTCCTGCATCACGCGGAACATGGGCAGCAGCAGCGTCACGAGGATGCCGACGACGATGAACAGCACGGCGACCGAGACCCAGATCAGCCACGAGAGCCCGGCGTCGACCCGCACGGCGAAGATGATGCCGGCGATGCACATGATCGGCGTCGACACCATGAAGTTGAACGTCATGAGCAGCAGCATCTGCACCTGCTGCACGTCGTTGGTGTTGCGAGTGATGAGTGTCGGCATGCCCCAGCGCGCGAGGTCGAGCGAGGGGAGCGCATCCACCTTGCGATAGAAGGTGCGGCGGATGTCCTTACCGGCCGACATGGACGCGCGGGCGCCGAAGTAGGTCGCCGCGACCGCCGCGATCACCTGGATGAAGCAGACGATGAGCATCGTGCCGCCGGTCTGCCAGATGAAGTCGGTGTCGCCCTTGACGACGCCCTTGTCGATGATGTCGGCGTTGAGGGTGGGGAGGTAGAGGGCCGCCATGGTCGCGATCAGTTGAAGGATCACGACCGCGGTGACCGCGCGCCAGTAGGGGCGCACGAAGCGGAGCGAAAGACGAAGCAGAGTCACAGTGATTCCCGGGTGTGCTGTGTGTGGACGGCGGTGCCGTGATGTGCGGTACCGATGACGCTACCTACCATTGAGGACGCGTGGCGACCTCAATCGTGACGCGAACGATCGATGTCGCGTCAGGCAGGCGTGTAGTGGAGGTGGAGGACGCCGTTGTCGTAGGCGTCGTGGTGGCGCAGCCGCAGCCGGGCGGCGGCGCTTCCGTCGGGGAACAGGTGGGCGCCTGTCCCGCGGACGGTCGGGTAGACGAACAGATGGAGGGCCCCGACCAGGCCGTCGGCAAGCATCGACCGGACGAGCGACCCGGAGCCGCTGACGTACACGCCGCCGCTGAACCCGTCGGCGAACTCGCGGATCCGGCCGGCGTCGTAGGCGCCCAGAGATCGCGAATTGGCCCAGGTGCCGGACGCGGCCTCGTCGTCGAGCGACGAACTGACCACGCCCTTCGGGCTGTCGTTGAAGAACGGAGCCCCCGGGTCGTCGGCCGCGGTTCGCTGCGACCAGGCGGGCGCGAACATCTCGAACGTGCGCCGCCCGAGGAGGATCGCGTCGGATGAACGCGTGAGCCGGCCGATGTCTTCGCCCATCTCCGCATCGAACCCGAACTCGGCGGTCCAGCTCGGATCCTCGAAGACGCCGTCGAGCGAGACGAACTCGTGCACAGCGATCGCGCCCATACGATGCCCCTTTCCCCCGGAACAGCTTAGGGGCTATGGGGCGATCCCGAAACGGCCGGCGACCGCATCCTGTCAACCCCTCCCCGCCCTCGGGCCTCACGCGTAGAAACGGAGCACATCGACGGGAGGCCTCCGTGACCCGAGCCATCACCCTCACACCCGAGCGCCGGAGCGGCACTCCGCGACTGACACCGGACGTGGTCCCCGGCGTCCACCGGCTGGAGCACGCGTTCACGAACTGTTACCTGCTGGCCCAGGGCGACGCGTGGACCCTGGTGGATGCGGCGTTCCCGAACACCTGGGGTCCGCTGATCCGCGCGGCCCACGAGCTGAATCTGCGGATGCGCGACCTGCAGGGCATCGTGCTCACTCACGGGCACTTCGACCATGTCGGGGTTGCCGCGCGCGCCGTAGAGGAGCTCGGGGTCCCGGTCTTCGTGCACGCGGACGACCGCAAGCTGGCAGCGCACCCGTACCGCTACCGCCGTGAGCACACGCCGTTCGTCTATCCGCTGCTGTATCCGCGGGCGTTCGCCCCGGCGCTCAGTATGGTTCGCGCGGGCGCCCTGCGCGTCAGAGGAGTGGAAGCCGTCTCGGAACTCCCAGGAGCCGGGCTGCTCGACCTGCCGGGCCGCCCGGAGGTGGTCTTCACCCCTGGCCACACTTTCGGGCATTGCGGCCTGCTCCTGCGCGATCGCGAGACCCTGCTGAGCGGCGACGCGATCGTCACACTGGATCCGTACAAGGGCATCCGCGGCGCTCAGATCGTCGCGGGAGCCGCCACGGCCGACTCGGCGCAGGCGCTCGCGTCGCTCGACGCCATCGCGGCGACCGGCGCCCGCGTGCTTCTGCCCGGGCACGGCGAACCGTGGCTGGACGGCGTGGAATCGGCTGTCGCCTCGGCGCGCGCCGTCGGACGCAGCTGATCGGGCCGTCCCGCTGCAGACGGCCGCCGTTCAGGCGATCGGGCCGACCACCTGCAGCAGCCCGCCGTCCTGCACGGCCGAGAGCGAGAGCACTTTGTAGCCCGCATCGTCGAAGAACACCGTGAGCCGGTCGGCCTCCGTGTGCATCACCACCCCGGATCCCCAGGTGTCGTGGGTGACCCGCGCCGCGAGCGGGAACGGGGTGTCGGCGGCGGCATCATGCTCCTCGGCCCAGCGGTAGGCGCTGCCGGACGAGCAGGTATCGCAGTTGCCGCAGGGCTCCGGGAGTTCCTCCCCGAAGTACCCGAGCAGGAACTGCCTGCGGCACATTCCCGTTTCGGCATACTCCTGCATCAGCTGAGAACGCGAGTGTTCGATGCGCTGGCGGGACTCCGCCTCGGCTACTGCACGGGATGCCGCTTCCGTCGGTTTCAACTCGGCAGCCACCAGGTCGTCGTCGGATCCGGTGAGCACGTCCGCGTCGCGCAACAAACCCAGCAGCCGCCCGAGCGACCGGACCCTGATGCCGGAGCGCTCGGCGACGGCCGCCCGGGTCGTCCCCGGCTGCGTGCGGATGGCGGCGAAGACGCTGGCGAGTTCGTCCGGGTGCGGGCCCCCGCCGGAGAAGAACTTGGTCAGCGCGAAGTCCACCGGCCGGTAGTGGAGGGTGACCAGCGCCGGATCACCGTCACGGCCCGCTCGGCCCGCTTCCTGGTAGTAGCTGTCGAGGGAGTCGGTGACCGATGCGTGGACGACGAAGCGCACGTCGTGCTTGTCGATGCCCATCCCGAATGCGCTGGTGGCTGTGACCACCCGCGCCCGGTCATCCATGAACCGCTCGTAGACGTGTTCGCGCTCCGCCGAGCGCAGACCAGCATGGTATGCGGCGGCGGGAATGCCGTCTTTCGCGAGCTCGGCGGCGTACTGCTCCGCATCCTTCCGCGTCGCCGTGTACACCAGGCCCGATCCCTGCAGCTCCCGGACGTGCTCGATGAGACCGGAGCGCTTCTCGGAGTCCTCCTCATAGCGACGCACCTCCAGACGCAGGTTGGGGCGATCGAACCCGGTCGCGAACAGCCGCGGCCGCCGCATCCGGAGCCGCTCGCCGATCTCCGCCCGGATGGGTGGCGCACCCGTCGCGGTCATGGCGACGACCGGAGGGTGTCCCAGCTCGTCGATGACGTCGCCGAGCAGGAGGTAGTCGGGGCGGAAGTCGTGCCCCCACGACGACACGCAATGCGCCTCGTCGACCGCGAACAGGGACACCGGGAGCGCGCGGAGTCGCTCGCGGACCTCCGGATTCGCCAGTTGCTCGGGAGCGAGGAACACGAACGCGGGCTCACCCGACTCCAGAGCCTCCCAGTCGCGCTCCCGCTCGTGCTGACCCGCGGACGAGTTGATCGCGAACGCGCGAGGGACATCCTTCGCCTCTGCCAGGCTGCGGACCTGGTCCTCCTGCAGAGAGATCAGCGGCGAGACGACGATCGTCACCCCACCGAGGATCGTGCCGGTCACCTGGTACAGCGAGGACTTCCCGTAGCCGGTCGGCATGATGGCGAGCACGTCACCGCCGTCGAGCAACACCTCCATCGCCGCCGCGAGGCGCGGGCGCAGCTCCTCCCAGCCGAACGAATCGCGGGCGACGTCTTCGATGCGTGTCATGCGGCCACGGTAACTGATCGCACTGATCGCACTGATCGCACCGGTCGCACCGGTCGAGCCTGTCGTCATCGGGTGTACGCGCGCTCCTGGTCCCGCTCGTCGGCCACGCGGACGCCGTGACGGTACGCCAGTTCGCCGCCCAGCGTCCCGGAGACGCCGACGACGAGGATGCCGATCAGCGCGAGGATGAACCCGCCGACGCTGGGGTCATCCGGGTTGCCGGCGCGGACGATCGCGCTGATGACGAACAGCACGATCGCGGTGGAGTTGAACAGCAGATGCCACACCGCGATGCGTCGCACCTTCGTGCCGGCGGGCAGTTGCGAGAAGTCCAGAAGGCCGAAGATCGCCGCGAGCAACCCGCCGATCACGCCGATGACGACCAGCCACAGGGCGCCGACGGAGAGCGCGTGTGGTGCGGCGCCGAGCAATGCGGCGATGTCGAAGATGACAGCGGCGGTCCATGCCCCGATGGGAATGGTGACCAGGATGGCGTGGAACGGGTGTCCGTACGGCCCGGCGATGATCGAGCGGGGCCGCTTGGCGTGCCGGAATCCGGAGTCGGTGTCGGGGCCGGTCATGAGATGCTCCTCTTCTCCTGGTGTCTCCCATGCTCGGCTCCGCGTGCGACTCGCGGCAGCCCTTCCGCGACGGCCGCTGCACGCGTAAGGCCTGCCGCCTCATCCCGAGCTGTCAAGGCCTCCAGGGCGGACGGTCGCCGGCGCGGGCAGAGCGATGGCGCGCGCGGCGCGCGAAGCGCGGTGCTCGAGACTGACTCCCACCCCGGGCGAGGACTACTGGACCGACCAGCCGCCGTCGCTCGGCAGGATCGCGCCGTTGATGTTGACGCCGTCGTCGCTGAGCAGGAAGGTGATCGACGCAGCCAGTTGCTCCGCAGTCGCGATCGTCGGGATCTGCTGCTGGAACGGCGTGAGCCGAGCCGTCCCCGCCTCGGACGGATGCGCCGGCATCGGGATGCCCGTCGCGACGCCGCCCGGAGCGACCGCGTTCACGCGGATGCCCTGCGGACCGTACATGAAGGCGGTGCTGCGCGTGAGTCCGACCACCCCGTGCTTGGACACCGTGTAGGCCGTGCCCGAGGCGTTGCCGCGCAGTCCCGCCTCCGATGCCACGTTGACGATGGAGCCCTGGCCGGCCTCCAGCATCGTGGGCAGGACGGCGCGGGTCAGCTTGAAGCCGCCGGTCAGATTGATGCCGATGGTCCGGTCCCACACGGCGTCCGACGTTTCGTGCGCCGGTGAGAAGTCGTCGTTGACGCCGGCGATGTTCGCGAGCGCGTCGATGCGATCCCCCGCCGCCGCAACGATGCTGTCGATGTCGGCCTGCTGCGTGATGTCCCCGACGACCGTGACGACGGCGCCCTCGGGCAACGACGATGCCAGGTCGGCGAGCCGCTCGGCGGAGATGTCGACGGCGACCACACGGCCGCCTTCACGGGCGATTCGGGAGGCGGTGGCGCGTCCGATCCCGGAGGCTGCGCCTGTCACGATGACCGTTCGGCCGTCGAAACGCCCGGGCGTCACCTTCTCGACCCATCCGGTCTCGACGTCTTCCGGCATCACGCCGTCGTTGGCCTGCAGGACCAGGTCGTCGACCACGGACTGCGGCAGCTGTCCCTGGCTCATCGCGACCAGCTGCTGCAGCGGGAGGCCGCGCACCGGCGCGAGCATCTCCTCGCCGACGCCGGCCTGCGCGAGAAATCCGTGGATGAGCGGGGCGCCCTTCGGGTGCTCCAGCCATTCTCCGATGGTGCTGTGTGCCGTCAACGGCTTCGGTTCGGTCATCGTCGTCCCTCCTCGTGGGTTTCTGACGCGATTATGGCACTTAGTGCCATATAACTCCTGTGAGAACCCGGCGAGCTGCGCACGGCGCTGCATTCCCGACCATCCGACCGCTGGCTATGCTGTGCGCCATGAGCACGAAGAGCCGCCAAGGCCCGCACCAGGAGCAGACGCTGCAGCTTGGCGAGAAGAGGGGGCTGTGGGGTGCCTTCGCGGGACTCATCACCGCCGTGCTCATCGCCTACCCGCTCTCGGCGTGCATCGCCTTCGCGACCCATCCGACGACCCAGAAGCTGTTCGGCGGCCGCCTGGAGTCGGCCTCGGCGGGCGGTTTCGCGGCATTCTGGTGGGTGCTCGCGCTCGGCTGCCTGGCGCTTCCGTTCATCGTCGGCTTCGGCATCGCACGACTGTCGTCGCGAGCCGTCATCACCATCGCCGCGATCGTGGTGCTCTTCATCATCGCCGTGGTGGTCCTCGGGCAGATGTTCGCCTTCTGACGGGTCAGCCGACGGCGAGCACGACCTTACGGCCGGACGCGAGCGACTCCGCCACCCGGTGCGCCTCCCAGACCTCCGTCAGCGGGTGGACGACCGGCTCGGCCGTGCGCAGAGACCCGGAGGCCGCATCCGCCAGCAACCGCGAGAGCAGCCGCCGGTAGTCGTTCCGTCGCGTCGCGACGTACAGCGGCGTGCTGCAGACCCGCTCCGACCGGTGTCGCGCGGCGATCGTGGAACCCCGCAGCGCGTCGGCCCGCTCATGACCCGGCCGACCAGCGAATGCGGTGTGCACCAGGACGCCGTCGGAGGTGAGGGCCTCACGCACGCGCCGGGACCCGGTGTGGTCGATCGCCGCATCCACCGCTCCCCCGGCAGCCTCGCGGACCAGCGCCGGCCAGTCGTCCGCGGCGTGGTCGACGACGGGGATGCCGAGCTCGCGGACGCGGTCGGCCGTCCGCGCCGAGGCGGTGCCGACCACGGTGCGGCCCGAGCGCTGGGCCAGCTGGACGGCGAGCGAACCGACGGCTCCCGAGGCGCCCTGCACGAGCAGGCTCCGTGCCGGCCCGGCGAGTTCCAGCGCGTGCGCCGCGGTCACCCCGTCGAGCGGCAGGACGGCGGCGACCGCCGGATCCATGCCCGAAGGCACTGCCACCAGCAGCGTCGGTGCGACGATCAGGAAGGTGGCGTGCGCCCCCATCCTCGGCAGAACGCCCGCAACCGTTGCGCCCTCGCGCAACCCGAGCGCGATGGACACGGCCGACTCGGTGAGCAGCTCGCCGACGAAGTCGTAGCCCGTCACGAAGCCAGGCACGGGTTGGAGGACGTATCCTCCCCGCCGGGCCAGCAGCTCCGTCGCCCCGAGCGACGCATGGGTCACCCGGACGACCACCTCGTTGCCGCGCGGCGGGCGCAGCGGCTCGCGGGCCAGCACCATCGCGGTCGGGTCGCCGAAGCGGGAGACCCGGGCGACGAGCCGCGAAGGGGCGTCGCCGGTAGCGTCTCGCATCGGGCGGTCAGCCCGCGCGGCGCTGCAGCAGCGCGCCGCGCTCGGGGTGCGCTTCGAACCAGTCGGCCACGTACCAGCACATCGGGACGATGTGCAGAGACCCGCTCTTCTCGATCTCGTCGACCGCGTACTCGACCAGCTGTGCCGCATACCCGTTGCCCCGGTACTGCGGCACGGTGAAGGCGCGCGTCAGCGAGATGGAGTCGCCCAGGATGCGGTAGTCGAGCACCCCGACGAGCTCGCCGTCGATGTGCATCGCGAACCGGCTCGCATCCGCCTGATCGCTGAATTCGGTGGCCATGCGCCCATGGTACGTCCGCGGGGTCGCCGGCGAAGCGGGGTAGTGTAAAAGCGTGGGATCCCGACCCGCACCCGAGGGTTCCCGCGCAGTTCCGCGACCGAGGCCACAGCAGCCCAGGCCGCCGGCGGCGCCCGCCGACCGCGCGACGTGACGACACTGGAGTCCCACCGTGACGTTCGACACTCCGCAGCCTGCCCTCGCCCCGGCCTTCCAGGAGCTCCTCGAGCAGGTCCCGATCGGCGAGCACTCGGTCATCGAGGTCGAGACCGTGCCCTACGAACACGAGGGCCTGCCACTGGAGGGCTACCTGGCCCGCGATGCGCAGGCGGATGAGCGACGCCCGGCGGTGCTCATCCTGCACGACTGGTTCGGCGTCGCAGACAACGTGCGGATGCGCGCGCAGATGCTGGCCCGGCGCGGCTACGTCGCCTTCGCGGCCGACCTCTACGGCGCGGACGTGCGGCCGACGGGTGACGCGGCCTCCGCGGAGGCGGGCAAGTACTACCGCGATCTGCAACTGCTGCGGGCACGGGCCGCGGCCGGCTTCAGCTGGCTCCAGCAGCAGCCCACCGTCGACCCGGCCCGCCTGGCCGTGATCGGCTACTGCTTCGGAGGGACCGCCGCCCTGGAGTTCGCACGCACGGGCGCGCCGGTGCGTGGGGTGGTGTCCTTCCACGGCGGCCTGATCGCCCACGACCCGTCCGACGCGGCCCAGATCGCCGGCTCGGTGCTGGTGCTCACCGGCGGCGATGACGCGGTGGTCCCCGACGAGGCGATCGTCGCCTTCAAGAAGGAGCTCCGGGGCGCGCCGCACGTCGACTGGCAGGTCACCACCTACTCGGGCGCGCCGCACGCGTTCACGATCCCGGGAATGGACCGCTACCGCCCCGTCGCGGACGCCCGCAGTTGGCGAGCGCTGGTCTGCTTCCTCGACGAGGTGTTCCGCTGATGGAGCATCCGCTGCTGTTCGACGATGGCGACCCGCTGGTGACGCAAGTACGCGCGCTGGCCCTGCGGCTACCGGAGGCCGTTGAGACGCTCAACCACGGCCGCCCGTCCTGGAAGGCCGGCGAGAAGGGCCGCGTTTTCGGCGTTCTCGGCGCCTCCATGGACCGCACCGACACGCTCGTCTTCAAGCCCGATCCTGCGGAGGCGCCGGCGTGGCGGGAAGACCCGCGCGTGTTCGTGCCCAAGTATTGGGGGCCGAGCGGATGGCTGGCGATCGAACTCGATCGCTCGACCGCGGACTGGTCCGAAACGGCCGAACTGATCGAGACGTCGTACCGCCAGGTGGCGCTGCGCCGTCAATTGGCAGTCTTGGATGCGGTCATGTAGGCTCTTATCCGGTCCGCGTGCGGATCATGCGCCACTAGCTCAACGGATAGAGCATCTGACTACGGATCAGAAGGTTGGGGGTTCGAATCCCTCGTGGCGCACACTGGTTGAGACAGTGATTGTACGGCAACGTGCAGAAAAAAGGCCCGGTGAGGCGGTGGAAACCGCTCGGATCACCGGGCCTTTTCTCTGCCCGCGAGCCGCCCCAACCAGTGATGCCGGCTGGGGCGGCTCAATCGTTGCCTGGCGGGTCATGCCGTGGGTGCGGGCTCCTCGACAGCGTTCCCTGCCGGCTTGGCGATCTCGGCCGGCTTCACCAGGGCGGGCGTCTCGGCGACGGCCGGAGCCGCCTCCACGATTGCCCGTCCCAGCGCACGGCCGGTCTCGCGACCGGTGACCAGCTCCGCGATGTCGAGGCCGGTGATGTTCCTCACCAGCTCGGTCGTCGTCGCGAGCGTGTGCGGCAGGGCGCCGACAACGCTGGACGCACCCGGGTCATCGCTACCACCGCCGGAGATGACCGTCATCTGGCTGATCGCGGACATCGGCTCTGCCGCTGCGCGGACGATCTCCGGCAATCGTTCGATCAGCTTCTCCAGCAGGAAGGTCTTCGACGCGTCGAGCGCCTCACCCTTCGCCTTGGTGGCTGATGCCTCGGCCTCACCGACCGCGGTGATCGCCTCCGCATTCGCTGCCGCTTCCGCCCTGACGGCCTCGGCGACGGCGATACGGGTGTCACGCTCGGCGCGCGCGGTGTCGATGGATGCCGCGGCGGCTGCCTCGGCCTCCTTCCGCACCTTGTACGCGTCCGCGTCGGCGACGGCGTTGACGTCCGCCTCGAGCTCCTGTTGGCGAAGCGCCACCCGACGCTTCGCCGTCTGCTCCTGCTGGGCGATGACCTCCTGCTGCGCGATCGCGTCAGCGAGCGGCTTGGCCTGGTCGGCTTCCGCCTTTGCCTTGTCAGTCTCCTTCTGGATGGCCGCCTTCCGCAGGTCGAGCTCACGCTGCTGATCCGCAACGGCCTGCTCGGCACGGATGCGGGCCTCCTCCGAGGCCTGGTTCGCCTGGGCCTCTGCGATCTCTGCGATCTGACGCACACGGGCAGCTTCGGCACGGCCCAGGTTGACGATGTACGAGCTCGCGTCGGAGATCTCCTTGATCTGCAGCGTGTCCACGGTGAGGCCCTGGACGCCGAGAGCTTCCTTGACCTCCTCGAACACGTTGGCCTGCAGCGTGGTGCGGTTGGTGATGATCTCCTGCACCGTCAACTGACCGACGATCGCGCGGACCGAACCGATGAGAACCTCTTCGGTGGAACGCTCGATCTGGTCCTGCTGGTCGAGGAAGCGCTGCGCGGCTGCGCGAACGTCCGCCTCGGTGCCACCGACCTTGACGACGGCGACAGCTTTGACGCTGATACCGACGGCATCTTTGGTCTGCACGTTCGCGGTCACATCCAGCTGTCGGCTGGACAGGCTCAGGCGCGAGTACGCCTCCACGAGCGGGCGGACGAAGACACGCGAACCGAACACGACGCGCTGGCCGCCGGTCTCGTCTCCGTCCTTGTTGGTCCGCTGCTTCGAGGTGACGATGATCGCCTCGTTCGGTTTCGCCATCTTGATGCCGCGCAGCACGGTGATGAGCGCGATCAGCACGATGAGAAGACCAACGCCCCAGAGGGCAGCGGTGATGAGAAGACCCATTGTGGTCCTTGTCTGGTTGGGAACGGACCCGGCGGGTGCCTGATCCGGTCACGGCTATGCCGCTGACCAGGTCGGGTGGTGTGGAGCGACGCAATCGGCTGGCCCGCGTGCCGCGGCAGAGTGCATCGGCTGTTCAGAAGCTAGCAGTCCTAGGCGCGAAGCTTTTCGTTTTCGTGGTCAGGACAGCTGCTGGCCGCCGGCGATGTCGAGTGTCACTCCGGTGATCCATGACGAGGCGTCGGAGGCGAGGAACAGGGTGGCCGCAGCGATATCGTCCGGCTGGCCGATCCGCCCCAGCGGGAACCCGGCGGCCAGGCGGGAGCGGGCTTCGTCGGTCATGTAGGACCGCATCCGGTCGTTCTCGACGGTCGCCGGGCATAGGCAGTTGACTCGGACGCCGTATTGCGCCAGCTCCCCAGCGAGGTGACGTGACAATCCGATCACACCGGCCTTGGCCGCCGCATACGCGGCGTTGGCGTTTGTCGCCTGTCGGGCGGCGGAGGAAGACATCGTCACGATTGCACCGGATCGGCTGGTCAGGTCGTCGAGGAAGGCGGAGATCGTCAGGAAGGTAGCGGTCACGTTTCCCTCGAGAACCTCACGCCAGTGCTCTGCCGTTTCGGTGGCGGTGGGGACCGGGCCGCCATTGCCCCCGGCGAAGGCGACCAGGATGTCGATCGGCCCGAACGACTCGTGGACCTCGGCAGCGAGGCGGCGCACGTCGTCCTCGCTGCTGCAGTCCGCAATAACGGCCAGCGCCCGGCCACCCTCGGCCTCGATGTCCGTCTCGACCGCCGCAGCGGCTGCGTGGTCGCGACCGACAACGACAACAGCGACGCCGTTGGCGGCCAAGGCACGAGCGGTCGCAGCGCCGATCCCCCGCGATCCGCCGGTCACCACTGCGGTCTTGCCCGCAAGGTCCGGATAGACGGCACCGCGCCCAGGAAGTGTGTCGTTCATCGCGCTGGCTCTTCCCTCTACGCTATAATTTGATCGTACAGTGCGTTCAACTAAAGCACCGACGAGAGGCGCCGTCAAGACCATGAGTCCTCGCCCATACAACCTGGGCCGCCGTCATGAGCAGATCGACCAGGGGCGCCGCCAGATCGTGGACGCCGCTCGGGCGCTGCTCGGCGAGGCGACCAGCTACACCGACTTCACCGTGAATGCCGTGGCCCAGCGGGCCGACGTTGCGCGCGGCACCGTCTACTACCAGTTCGAATCCAAAACCGGCCTCCTCGAAGCGCTCTGCGATGAGTTGGCCCAGGTCGGCGGGCTGGCCGACCTGCCTGGGGCGTTCGCGAAGGAGGACCCGTTGCAGGCGCTGACGGCGTTCATCGACTGCTTCGCGCAGTTCTGGCAGGCGGACCGCGACGTGATGCGCCGACTGCGGGCCCTCGCCGCACTCGACCCCGACGTTCGCGCGGTGATCGAGTCGCGGGACGAGCGCCGACGCCGGGGCCTCTCCGAGCTAGCCGGTCGCATCCTGGGTGCGAGCCATCCTGCGAGCGCTCCGGGCACGGAGGTCGTCTCGCAACTCCTCGCCGTGACCAGCTTCGAGACCTTCGACACCATCGCCGGCGCGGACAACGCCGATCTCACCGTCGCAACTCCCGCGATCGTGCAGCTGGCCCGCGCCGCGCTGAGCGCCGCCACAGGCTAGACCCCTACGCAAGTCTGATGCTCGGAGGGCTATTTGGTCGCGTTCGGGTGGTGCGTGTGCACCTGCTCCAGATAGACAGTCTGCTCGTGGACGTAAAACCAGAGCCGCGCGTCGCCTTTGAGTGTCGGCTTGTGCTGCCACCGCTCGTGCGTCACGCCGTCCCGCGTGATTGATCCCAGCTCGCCGCGGAGCCGGTAGTTCGTCGGCGTTTCGATGAGCGGCGTGCGCGTGAGGAAGTCCCAAGCTTCGACCATCGCGTTCCGGGTTGTCGCGCACAGATCGGTCCAGCCGCGTTGCGCTTGCAAGCTCGCGAACACGATGCTGAACTCGCTGCGCTTGGTGGGCCGGGCGACCTTCTTATCCCGTGCCACCTACGGACGCTCGACGGGGATGCCGGCGTCGAGCCATTCGACCGGTGCGTTGCCAAGGCCTGCGGCTACGGCGGTCGCGGTCTCCATCCAGGAGTTCATTGCCGCGGTTGCCAGGTGCGACTGTCCCGTGGAGAACGACGCGCGGGCCGCATCCAGGAGCTCTTCCGCGCAGGCTGCACGGTCCGCCGGGTTGAGGGCGAACATCCAGGGCAGTGCCTGGGACATTCGATCGGCGAGAGTCCCCCTGGTGTCGGTTGCGACTCCGATGAGGGTGGCCGCGAGTTGGAGCAGGGTGCTGCGCGCGGAGGCCTCGCGCTTGGACATGAGAACGAGATCTTCCCCATCGCGGCGAGTGACTTCGACCGGCTGCTCCTCGGCCGCAGCGAAGACGCGTGTCGAATGCCGGCTCAGTTCCGAGGACTGGAAGACATGCGAAGGCTGGGCAGTGGCGATCATGCAGCTAGTCTACTTCAGAATTACTTCTGAACTTGCGAACGGTCTGTTCATTTAGCCGCCACGACGTCGCGCCGGTCCGCGACAGCGGCGTGGGCAGCCCACCCAGGTCGCGCACGTTACGCAGCCCATCCCAATCCACCGTCCGCATGCCGGGAGGATACCAACGCGCCCTGCTGGCACGTCATGGGAGTGAGCGCCGTCGCTCGGAACGTCAGCGGGCGGTCGAGCGGCAGCCGATGGTACGAACTGGCGCGCTCACGAAGCGGTGAGGCGGTGCGCCGAGGGCGGCGGGGCGGTGCTCGCGCGGACCACCAGACGGGTGTGCTGCACCGACGAGCGCACCGGCTCCGGGCGCTCCTCGATCTCGGCGATCAGGAGGTCGAGCGCGCGGCGGCCGATCGCCTCGAACTCCTGGTGCACGGTCGTCAACGGGGGCCAGAAGGAGTCGGACTCCGCCATGTCGTCGAAGCCCACGACGCTGACATCCTCGGGCACGCGGCGGCCGGCCTCGTGCAGCGCTCGGAGCACGCCGAGCGCCATCTGGTCGTTGGCCGCGAAGACCGCCGTGATCTCCGGGCGCTCTGCGATCTCGCGGCCGTGGCGGTAACCGGCCGCGGTCGACCAGTCGCCGCGGAAGACCTCGGGGACGGGTGCGCCCGCCCCCTCCAGCGTGCGGCGCCACGACTCCTCGCGACGCGCGGCGGAGTACGACTCGGCCGGTCCGGAGACGTGCCAGACGGTGCGGTGGCCCAGGCCGAGCAGGTGCTCGGTCGCCTGGCGCGCGCCCTCCGCCTGGTCGGTGTCGACCTGCGGATAGTCGGGACGCTCCGTGGAGTCGACGACCACGACGGACAGTCCCGGCGGCAGCTCGACGTCGGCCCTGTCGACGATGTGGGCCTCAAGGACGACGATGATGCCGTCCACGGCCTGCTCCAGCAGGCGACTGAACGCAAGGCTCACGTCGCGCTGCGTCGGCCGCTCCACCGGGACGACCGTGATCGAGTAGCCGACGGTCGCGGCTGAGCTGGCGATCGCATCCAGGGTCCGCATGTTGCCGTAGGAGGAGAGCGTGAACATGATCACGCCGATGTTGCGGAACTGGCCGGAGCGGAGGGCCCTGGCTGCGCGGTTGGGCCGGTAGCCGAGCGACTGCATCGACGCGAGGACACGCTGACGCGTCGACTCCTCGACGTTGGTCAGTCCGTTGGCGACGCGCGAGACGGTCTGCGTCGACACCCCCGCGTCCAACGCCACATCGCCCAGCGACGGGCCGCGCTTGCGCGCTGCCGGTCGGGCGGGCGGGGTGTCGGCAAGCGGCTCTGTCATGGTCTCCACATCTTCGCGCACAACTCGACCTTGCATCGTGTTGACGTCAACATGCTAGAGTAAGCGCCACGATGTTGACGTAAACATCGCGATCCGACCCCCGAACCCAGGGAAACCATGACAACGACGTCCCTCACGCAGGCGACTGCGTCGGCACGCGGCACGCGCCCCCGGCGGTCACGCCGAGACTGGCGCGGCTGGGCCTTCGTCGCCCCGTTCATGATCGTCTTCGCGGCGATGATCATCGCGCCGGTGCTGTACGCGATCTACCTCAGCCTGTTCCGCCAGCAACTCATCGGCGGCAACGCCTTCGTCGGCCTCAGCAACTACCTGGCGATCATGCAGGACACGAAGTTCTGGGAGTCGCTCGGCCGAGTCACGCTGTTCCTGCTGGTCCAGGTGCCGATCATGCTCGCGCTCTCCCTCGTCGCCGCACTCGCCCTCGACAGCGCGCGCCTGTACGGCGCCGCCTTCTTCCGCATCGCGCTCTTCTTGCCGTACGCCGTACCGGGCGTGGTCGCCGCCCTGATCTGGGCGTTCATCTACGGAGACCAGTTCGGCCTCACCGCGAGCCTCAACCACCTGCTCGGGACCGGCCTCCAACCGCTGAGCGGGCAGTGGGTGCTCGCCTCCATCGGCAACATCGTGACCTGGGAGTTCATGGGCTACAACATGCTCATCTTCTACGCCGCGCTCCGCGTCATCCCGACCGAGCTCTACGAGGCGGCCGAGATCGACGGGGCCGGCGCTTTCCGCACGGTGTTCAGCATCAAGATCCCCGCCATCCGCGGCGCGCTCGTGATCGCCACCATCTTCTCCATCATCGGCAGCTTCCAGCTGTTCAACGAACCCAACCTCCTGAAGCCGCTGGCGCAGAACGCGATCAGCAGTTACTTCACCCCGAACATGTACGCCTACAACCTCTCGTTCGCCGGGCAGCAGTTCAACTACGCCGCGACCGTCGCCATCGTGATGGGCGTCATCACGGCCACGATCGCGTACGTCGTCCAGCTGCGCGGCTCGAGGAAGGAGCTCCGCTGATGGCCGTCGTCACCGAGACGAGGAGCAGCCGTTCTCCCAAAGCGCCCTCGCGCGCCGCAGCACGATCCCGCAGCGCCGCCGCGACTCACGGCCGTGTCCGGAAATCGCCCCTGCTGACGATCGTGATGGTGCTGTTCGTCCTCTACTCCCTGGTCCCTCTGGTCTGGCTGCTCGTCAACGCCACCAAGTCCCAGCCCGATCTCTACTCGTCGTTCGGTCTGTGGTTCGGCAAGGACTTCAACCTCTTCCAGAACATCGCTGAAACGTTCAGCTACCACGGCGGGATCTTCCTGCAGTGGCTCGGGAACACGCTTCTGTACGTCGTCGTCGGCGCCGGCGGCGCCACCGTGCTCGCCACGGTCGCCGGCTACGGGCTCGCCAAGTACAACTTCCCCGGCAAGCGGGCCGTGTCCGCCGTGGTTCTCGGCGCGATCGCCGTCCCGGGGACGGCGCTGGCCGTTCCGACGTTCCTGATGTTCAGCCAGGTGGGCCTCACGAACACCCCGTGGGCGATCATCCTCCCGTCTCTGATCAGCCCGTTCGGCCTGTTCCTGATCTGGACCTACACGACGGAGGCCGTTCCCACCGAGCTGCTGGAAGCGGCACGGATGGACGGCGCAGGCGAGCTCCGCACCTTCTTCACCATCTCGCTGCGCCTGCTCGCGCCGGGCGTCGTCACTGTCGCCCTGTTCGCGATCGTCGCCACCTGGAACAACTACTTCCTGCCGCTCATCATGCTCAGCGACCCCACCTGGTATCCCCTCACGGTCGGACTCGGGCAGTGGAGCGCCCAGGCAATCGGGGTCGGCGCCCAGCCGATCTTCAACCTCGTGATCACCGGATCTCTCATCACGATCGTCCCGATCGTGGCGGCGTTCCTGGTGCTCCAGCGCTACTGGCAGTCAGGTCTGGCCGCCGGAAGCGTCAAGCAGTAACCCGAAATCCCATCCACGCAATCGCATTCCACGAAGAAGTGAAAGGAAGCTCATGAAGCGCATGATCTCATCCCGGCGTCTCGCCAGGATCGTCACCGCAGCGGTGGTCGGCGCCGTTGCCGCCGCCTCGCTCGCCGCCTGCTCGGGAGGCACGGCCGCAGGCAGCGGGGGCGCCTCGGACGTCGACGCAGCCCTCAAGCAGGGCGGGACCATCACCTACTGGTCCTGGACCCCGTCGGCCCAGGCACAGGTCGCCGCATTCGAGAAGCAGTACCCGAAGGTCAAGGTGAAGCTGGTCAACGCCGGTACCAACACCACCGAGTACACGAAGCTGCAGAACGCCGTCAAGGCTGGATCCGGCGCACCGGATGTCGCTCAGGTCGAGTACTACGCCATCCCGCAGTTCGCGCTTTCGGACTCTCTCGTCGACCTGACGCAGTACGGCTTCGACAAGCTCAAGAGCAGCTACACCCCTGGCCCGTGGGGCTCCGTCAATATCGGCGGCAAGCTCGTCGGCCTGCCGCAGGACTCGGGGCCCATGGCGCTGTTCTACAACAAGACCATCTTCGACAAGTACGGCCTCCAGGTTCCCACGACGTGGGACGAGTACGTCGCCGACGCTCAGAAGCTCCACGCCGCAGACCCGAACGAGTACATCACCAGCGACTCCGGCGACCCCGGCTTCGCGACCTCGATGATCTGGCAGGCGGGCGGGCGACCCTTCTCGGTCGACGGCACGAAGGCCACGATCAACCTGCAGGACGACGGCTCGAAGAAGTGGACGGCCGTCTGGGACAAGCTGGTAGAGGGCAAGCTGGTCTCCACCGTTCCCGGGTGGAGCGATGAGTGGTTCAAGGCGCTCGGCAACGGCCAGATCGCAAGCCTGGTGACCGGCGCCTGGATGCCCGGCGTGCTCGAGGGCTCAGTCAAGGACGGCGCAGGCCAGTGGCGCGTGGCCCCCACCCCGACGTATGACGGAACGCCGACCAACTCCGAGAACGGCGGCGGCGCCCAGGTGGTCATGAAGCAGTCCAAGAACCAGGCTCTCGCGGCCGGCTTCCTCAAGTGGCTGAACAACAGCCAGGACAGCATCGACGTCTTCCTGAAGTCCGGCGGGTTCCCGTCGACCACGAAGGACCTGAACTCGTCCGACTTCCAGGCCCAGGCGCCTTCGTACTTCGGCGGCCAGAAGATCAACGAGGTGCTCGTGGACGGTGCCAAGAACGTGTCCACCGGCTGGCAGTACCTGCCGTTCGAGGTCTATGCGAACAGCATCTTCCCCGACACGGTCGGTCAGTCCTACAGCTCGGCCAGCAGCCTGAACCCTGGCCTCGTCGCCTGGCAGAAGCAGCTGGTGCAGTACGGCAACCAGCAGGGCTTCACCGTCACCGGCAAGTAACACCCCTGGTGGCCGGCCGCGGTGTTCGCGGCGGAGCCCTCCACTACTTCCGCGTGCACCCGGACGACTGGGCGGACCGCATCCGGAAGGCCCGGCTGATGGGGCTGAACACGATCGAGACGTATGTGCCGTGGAACGCGCACGAACCCCGGCAGGGCGAGTGGCGCGCGGACGGCTGGCTGGACCTGGGACGGTTCCTGCGGACCGTCGCCGCCGAGGGGATGCACGCGATCGTCCGTCCCGGCCCCTATATCTGCGCCGAGTGGGACAACGGCGGGCTTCCGGCCTGGCTGTTCACCGACCCGGCGGTCGGCATCCGCCGCTCGGAGCCCACGTTCGTCGCGGCGGTCAGCGACTTCCTGCGCAACGTGCTCGACATCGTCCGGCCGCTCCAGGTAACCGAGGGCGGCCCCGTGCTGCTGGTGCAGGTCGAGAACGAGTACGGCGCATACGGCGACGACAAGGACTACTTGGCTGCCCTGGTGGAGGTGATCCGCGGAGCGGGCATCACCGTCCCGCTGACGACCGTCGACCAGCCGCAGGACGACATGCTCGAGAACGGGTCGCTGCCCGGCCTCCTCAAGACGGCCTCCTTCGGCTCCCGGTCGCGGGAACGCCTGGCGACGCTGCGACGCCACCAGCAGACCGGGCCGCTGATGTGCTCGGAGTTCTGGGACGGCTGGTTCGACAGCTGGGGCACCCACCACCACACCACGCCGGTCGCCGATTCGGCCGCGGACCTGGATGAGCTGCTCGCGCTTGGCGCGTCCGTGAACCTGTACATGTTCCACGGCGGCACGAATTTCGGCTTCACCAACGGCGCCAACGACAAGGGCGTCTACCAGCCCATCGTGACCAGCTACGACTACGACGCCCCGCTCGACGAGGCCGGCGAGCCGACCGAGAAGTTCTGGGCGTACCGCGACGTCATCGCCAAGTACGCGACCGTGCCGGAGCTGGAGCCGGTGGTCGCGGCGGCCGCCCCCGCCTTCACCGTGCCGTTCGACGCGGCAGTGCCGCTGTGGGCGGTCGCCGACCGGCTCGGTCAGTGGTCGCACAGCGACGCGCTCCCCACCTTCGACGAGCTCGGGCACTACAGCGGGCTCGGTCTGTACCGCACGGAGATCGACACCACGGAGCCGGCCGTTCTCGAGTTCGGCGAGGTGCGCGACCGCGCCTACGTCTGGGTCGGCAGCAGTCGCCTGGGCGTGCTGGCGCGCGACCACCACGAGTCCTCCATCTCCCTCTCCCCGAGCCGCGGAACGTTGACGGTGCTGGTCGAGGATCAGGGACGCGTCGACTACGGCCCCCGCATCGGCGAGCCGAAGGGACTGGTCGCTCCGGTCCAGTTGAACGGCGAGCAGCTGAGCCGGTGGAGCGTCCTGCCGCTGGAGCTGTCCTCCATCGATCCCGTGAGCGAGGCGCTGGCAGCCGACGCGGGCGACGCGCCCGAGCGCCTAGCGGGCCCTGTCTTCGGGCGCGCGGTGTTCGAGCTCGAAGAGCCGGGGGCGCTCTTCCTCGACACCACCGGCTGGGGCAAGGGCGTGGCCTGGATCAACGGCTTCAACCTGGGTCGCTACTGGGCGCGGGGCCCGCAGGAGACCCTGTACGTGCCACGCGGCGTCCTGCGCGTCGGGCGCAACGAGTTGATCGTGCTGGAGCTGGAGTCGGCGGCCGAGGCGACCGCCGCCTTCGTCTCCGAGCCGCGGCTGGGGCACACCGAGGTCTAGCGGCGCAGCGTTACCGGTTCAAGCGGCCGGTTCAGCAGCCGGCGAGGCGGCTGCGAGCGGCTCGCCCGCCGTCCGGCCCCCGCGTCGGCTGAGCGCCGCTACGCACACGACGATCGCCGCCAGCAGCGCGAGGCTCACCGGACCGGTGCCGAGCGCGAGCCCGCCGCGTGCGTGCGAAACGGCCAGGCCATCGGAGACCGACGCACCGAACGGCCGGGTGAGGACGTACGCGGACCAGAAGGCGGCCGTCGCTCCGAGCCCCCACCAGCGGTAGGCGATCCCAGGGACCGCGAACAGGATGCCGAACACCAGCGCCGACGCGAAGTATCCGAGACCGAAGGTGACAGCGGTCAGGTCGCCGAGAGCGGTGCCCAGGGCGAACGTCGCCAGCACTGCGCACCAGTAGAAGACCTGGCGGGCACGGGAGTCGATGCGATGCACCGAGAGGGTCCGCTGCGTCAGGTACCAGAGCACGAAGACGGCGGCGAGCGCGATCGCGAACACGACCGTCGAGACAGCGTACGGGACCCCCAGCTCGACGTGGAGCACGTCGGCCACCATCGTGCCGAACACCGCCACCATGAGCACCGCCGACCAGTACACCCACGGGATGTACCGGCGCACCGCGAACTGCAGGGTCAGGGCAGCCGCGAAGACCACGAAGCCTGCGGCCACGGCGATCACCGGGTCGATGGTCTTGACCAGGAAATCGGACGCGGTCTCGCCCATCGCTGTCGTCAGCAGCTTGGTCACCCAGAACAGGGCGGTGACGGCGGGCACCGTGTTGCGCATCCCCTCAGCATCCCTGACCGACGCCCCGCCAGCCTGGGCGACCGTGGCGAACGGCTGAGAGGACTCTGAGGAACGGATAGCGCCCGCGTTCGGCGTACGGGGTACGCTCCCCCAAGTGACCATGCAGAGAAGCGACCTCCCCGACGGTTTCATCGTCGGGACCGCGACCGCCTCATACCAGATCGAAGGCGCCACCCATGAGGGCGGCCGCGGCGAGAGCATCTGGGATGCGTTCGCGCGCGTCCCCGGCGCCATCGCCGACGGCAGCACCGGCGACGTCGCCGACGACCACTACCACCGCTGGCCGGAGGACGTCTCGCTGATGTCCGACCTCGGACTCGACGCGTACCGGTTCTCCATCGCGTGGCCGCGCATCCAGGCCGACGGCAAAGGCGCACCCAACCGCGCCGGTCTGGACTTCTACCGCCGGTTGTCGGAGTCGCTGCTCGAGCGGGGCGTGACCCCGTGGGCGACGCTGTACCACTGGGACCTGCCGCAGGCTCTGGAGGACCGGGGCGGCTGGCTGAATCGCGACACGGCCCGTCGGTTCGCCGACTACGCCGCCATCATGGCGGAGGAGCTCGGCGACGTCGTCAGCGACTGGATCACCCTCAACGAGCCGTGGTGCTCGTCGTTCCTCGGCTACGCCAGCGGGCACCACGCCCCCGGGCGCACGGTCGGCTCCCGGTCGGCGCACGCCGCGCACCACCTGCTGCTCGGCCACGGCCACGCGCTCGAGGCGCTGCGGGCGACCGTTCCGTCAGCACGGGTGGGCACGACGCTGAACCTCTATTCGGTGCACCCCGCGAGCGACTCCGACGCCGACTCGGACGCCGCGCGCCGAATCGACGGTCTCAGCAACCGCCTGTTCCTGGAGCCGGTGCTGGCCGGCTCCTACCCGGCCGACGTGCTCGATGACCTCGGCGAGGCGGAGTGGTTCGCCGAGAACGCTACGGATGACGACCTCCGTCGCATCTCGGCCCCGATCGACTTCCTCGGAATCAACTACTACAGCCGCCACACGGTCGCCTCCGGCTCGTCGCCGGCCGCAGGCGCACCGGCGAGCGCCTACCCGGGCAGCGAGCACGTCCGCTTCATCACGACGGGCGCACCGGTCACGCAGATGGGGTGGGAGATCCACCCCGACGGGATGGTCGACGTCATCCGTCAGGCGAACCAGCTGGCCCCCGATCTGCCCCTGTACATCACGGAGAACGGCGCCGCCTACCCCGACCGGGTGGACTCGGACGGCGAGATCGACGACCCGCAGCGAGCCGAGTACCTGGAGGCGCACTTCGAGGCAGCCAGGGATGCGGTGGCCGAGGGGCTCCCGCTGAAGGGCTACTTCATCTGGTCCCTCATGGACAACTGGGAGTGGGCGTGGGGATACTCCCGCCGCTTCGGCATCGTCCACGTCGACTACCGGACGCAGAAGCGCACGCCGAAGCGGAGCGCCCGCTGGGTGGCGGACTTCCTACGGAATGCGGTTCCCGCCTCCCGGGTCTGACAGCCCTCCGTCCGGACGGCCGATCAGGTGCCGCGGACGATCGGTCGGGCGAGGGAGGCCGCGTGGCACCAGGCTGGAACCATGACCATCGATACCTCTTCCGGTCCGGACACCTCCTCCTTACCCGCGACCCCGGCCTCTGCGCGGCGGGCCTCGTGGGGAGGAGTCGTCGCCCTGATGGTCGGCGTTTTCGCACTGGTCACCAGCGAATTCCTGCCCGCCAGTCTCCTGTCACCGATTGCCTCTGGACTGCATGTGAGCGAGGGGACGGCCGGGCAGGCGGTTACCGCGACGGCCCTGATCGGCGTGATCGCGGGACCGGCGATCGGCCCCCTGTTCCCCCGTCTTGATCGACGCCTCCTGTTGGTCGGCCTCGCGGTTCTCGCTGCGGTGTCCAACCTCCTGGTGGCCGTGGCACCCCAGTTCTGGCTGCTGCTGGTCGCGCGGGTGCTCCTCGGGATCGCCATCTCGGGTTTCTGGTCGATGGCCGTCGCCGTGGCTGCCCAGCTCGTGCCCGCAGAACGCCTCGGGCGAGCCATGATGATCGTCAACACGGGCGTATCGCTCGCCACGGTGGTCGCCGTTCCTCTCGGTGCGTTCCTCGGGGCGGTGTGGGGGTGGCGCGCCGTGTTCGTGCTCGTGGCCGCGATGTCCGTGGCTGCGGCTGTGGCGCAGGTCCTTCTCCTTCCGAAGGTGGCGCCGGCCCAGGGGTCCGGCCTGCGCACCCTCCTGGCGGCGCTCCGCTCGCCGGTGATGATCGTCGGGCTGCTCGGCATCGCGCTCCTGGCGGGCGGGCATTTCGCCGGGTTCACGTACATCCGGCTTGGAGCGGCAGACATCCCCGGGCTGACGACGGCCGGGCTGGCGGTCCTTCTGGCCGTGTATGGGGTCGGCGGCTTCGCGGGCAACGTCGTGGCCGGTGTGGTCGCGGACCGTCGTCTGCGCACCGCGCTGGTCGTGATGCCGGCGGTGCTCGGGACGGCCGTCACCGTTTTCGCGCTGCTGCCCGATCAGGTTCCGCTGGCGTTCGCGGCGGTCGCGCTGTGGGGCTTCGCGTTCGGCGGCGTCCCCACCCTGGTGCAGACCTGGGCGGCCCGGGTGGAGCCCGAACGGATGGAGGCGGCAGGCGGCCTCGTCGTCGCGGCGTTCCAGCTGGCGATCGCACTCGGAGCGGCGGCCGGTGGGCTCCTCGTCGACGGCGCCGGTGTGAAGGAAGCACTGGTCGCCGGGGGGATCGTCGCCGCGCTGGGCGGGGTGCTGCTCGGCTCTGCCCGGCGTCGGCGAGCCCTCTAGGCGGTCACGCCCTGCACTCGGGAGTCCGCCTCACGACGCCAGGCCGCTGGGCTCACCCCTGTGTGGCGGCGGAAGGCGCGGCTGAAGGCAACATCGGAACTGTAGCCCAGGCGGTGCGCGACGGCGCCGACGCTCAGGTCCCCCTGGCTCAGCAGGTCACCGGCCTGCTCCATTCGCACCGCCGCGAGGTAACGGCTCGGGGAGTCGCCGACGAGTTCGCGGAAGCGCTCGGCGAAGACGGTGCGGGACGCGCGGGCTACCCGTGCAAGCGTCTCCACTGTCCACGGCTCGCCGGGCGCCTCTTGCATCGCCGCGACCGCCCGGGCGATGTGCGGGTCGCGCACGCTCACGAGCCACTGGTCGGGAGCGCATCCGTTTTCGACCCAGGAGCGGATGGCGGCGGACGCGATGATGGTCGCGATCCGGCTCGCCATGACCGAGTTGCCGGCGCGCACGCCACCGAACTCCAGGCCGAGAGTCTCGATGAGGGGCCCCATATGCGGTTCGCGGACCACGAACCCGCACGCCGCGAACGTCTCGGGAAGGGTCAGAGTGAGGGGCAGACCCATCGACGCGGCCGTCTCGAGCTCGCCGGACGCGAGCACCGCATCCTGAAGCGCCAGGATGCGGTGTGCACCCGCCCGCGGCAACATGAGGAAGTCGCCCACGGCAAGCCGCACCGGAGCGCCACCCGCTGTCGTCTCGACTGCCCCGGAGACGACGTAGTGGAACCGCGTGGAGCCGGGCGGCACGGCCACCACATTCCCCGCTGCGAGCTTCCGCTGGCCGAAGTCGAGCAGTGTCCACTCCAGGCGCGCCAGCAGCCGGTCCACCTCACCCAGCACCGCTCGCGCGGGCGCCGCCACAGCGGCAGCCTTCGGAGTCGGGGTCATGGAAGAGGCAACCCGATGACCGCGGACGCCATTCCCAGCCGCTCGGCGTCGGCCCGATCGAAGGGGAGGTGACGAGCGGTCAGCCGCGCACAGCGCGCGCGTGTCCGATCAGCGCCTGCAGGTAACCGGCGCGGCCCAGGACAGCGGCGCGTTGTTCGGCACTGAAGACCGGTATCTGTTCGGTGTACGTCTGCCCGTTGCGTGCACTGATGTGAATGGCGACGTACCCGCCCACTCGTGTCTCGCGGGCCAGCAGGAAAAGCAGGCTCAGGAAGAAGAACCAGATGAGAAGGATGACGAGGACGATCGCCCAGGCCGGAGTGTGGGTCGTCATCGACGTCTGGTCGACACTCGTCACGTTCACATCGGCGATGGGCCAGGTGCCGGCGGGCGTCACGATCCACGCCTCGTTGGCGGTCACGTTACCGACCTGAACGAGTGTCGGTCCGTGCTGTCCTGCCGGCTGCATTGTCACGGCCGCAGACTAGCAGGGCCACGCTGCCGCGGTTGCCTAGCGGTCAGCGGCGCAGGACGCTGGGGCGGGGCAAGCCCAGTTCCTCGAGCAGGTCGCCGAGCATCCGGTCGAGTTCGAAGCCGGCCTGGGCGACCTTGTTGTTGCCGAAGCTGCCCAACCGGCTACTCGGCTGGTCGACGCTCACGATCGAGCCCCCGCTGCGGGTGGCGTGCAACTCGACCCGCAGCGGCGTGTACAGCAGCGTGCCGGGGTCGTGCCGGAACATCCGGGCAGCGGTGGCGTAGTCGCCGATCAGGTAGACGGCGCTCGGGATGTCGGCCCCGCCGATGCGCATGACGGGTGTCGGGTGGTCGGTCCAGAACCGGACGAACCGGTGGATGCCGGGGCCGGCCAGCTCCGACACGAGCTGGCGCCACTCCGCGCCGGCTGACAGCAGCTCGCGCAGGCGGGCCACATCCAGCGGCGGGACCTCGGCCTCGAAGGCGCGACGCAGGGTCCCGAACGCGACCGCGGCCTCCAACTCGATGCGGATGACCGGGACGGGGACGATGCGCTCGGACGCGGGGAGGGCCATCCGCCCATTCTCCCTCCGGGCGGGGCGCGCCTTGCGTCGGAGAGACGGGCGCGAATCTCCGACCGGCCGCGGTGTGTCGGCGATCTGGCGCCGCATGCGCGCCAGTCTCCGACGATAGAGTCCGGATCTCCGACGCTAGGCCGAGGCGACGCCCGCCAGCCCGCGGCGGTCAGCCGAGACCCGTCACCCCGCGCTTCGCGGGCACCTCGGGCAGTTCGTCGGAGGACCCGCCCTCGCCCAGTTGCGCGAAGTGCTCCCGTTCACGCTGGAGGGTGTCCGTCTCCGGCGAACCGAACCGCACCGGATCGGGCCGCTCGGCGTCGTCCTCCACGGTGAGCAGGCCGTCCGGGTCCTTCGGGTCACGCGTGCCGGTCAGCCGCTCGCCGATCGTGGACTTGTCGCCGTCGTGCCCGCGCCGGTTCTCGTCGGCGCCTGTCCCATCCATGACCCCACCTTCGGCGCAGGAACCGCCCACAGCAAGGGGGTCAGGACGGTTTGCCCGCACGGAGCGTGTAGCTGAGCGGTGCCACCCCATCGAGGGCACCGAGCGCGAACTCGCCGTCCGGCCGCATCACCATCTGCCCGGGCAGCGCCAGCCAGGGAACACTGTCGTGCTCCTCCAGCAGGTCGATGCGCAGGCCCGCGGCGATGAGCGCCGTGACGATCTCGCCCAGGGAGTGGTTCCACTCGTAGGTGCGCGTCGCCGTGAGCGGGCGCGTGGTCTCCACGTACGTCGAGTCGTCGTCCCACTCGAGCGGCTGCTCGCGCTCGAAGTACGGGAACCGCAGGTGCAGATCGTCGTCGAGCCCCTCGTCCATCGACCAGAGGATGGGGTGGCCCTCCCGCAGGAACAGGGAACCGCCGGGAGCCAGCAGCGCTGCGACCACGGCCGCCCAGCGGTCGACCCGCGGCAGCCAGCAGAGCGCACCCACCCCCGTGTAGACGAGGTCGAACGAACCGGGTTGCAGCACGGACGCCGCTTCGTAGACGTCCGCCACGACGAAGTCGACGTCGTCGCCGGTGTCGGCCACCAGCCGCCGGGCTTCGTCGATGGCGTTCGCGGAGAAGTCGAGGCCGGTGACGTGGGCGCCGAGCCGGGCGAGGGACAGCGTGTCCGTGCCGATGTGACACTGGAGGTGCGCCGTACGGAGACCCTCCACCGAGCCGAGTCGCGGCAGGTCGAACCGCACGACGCCGGAGATCGCGGCCCGGTCGTCGATGTACTGCGAGATCCGGTAGCCGTGCTGGCCCCGGTCGGCGTGGAGCGTTGCCCGGTCGTCCCAGTTGGCCCTGTTCGCGTCGGTGAACTCCGACATCCCGCACCCGCCCCTCTGCCCGGGCGACGCCGAGCCTGTCAGCCTAACGGAAGCGTGGAGTCCGAGCGGGTACGTGTCCGAACGCGCGTCGTTCGAACGGGCGTCGTCGGCACCGCTGCGTCTCCGGAGTCGGCGCGCACGAGGGCGATGCCGCCGAGGATGAGCAGACCGCCCAGAAGCTGCAGCAGGCTGAGACGTTCGCCGAGCAGCAGCCACGCGTACAGGGTGGCAGCGACGACTTCGAGCAACCCGGTGAAGGAGGCAAGGCGGGAGCCCAGCAACTCGGTCGCAGTGATGCTCGCGGCGTAGGCGATCGCCGTGGCGAAGACACCGACGACGGCGAGAGGCACCCACCAGGCGGTCGGCTGACCGAACAGCGGCACGTCCGCGAAGCTGACGGTGACCGGCAGAAGGCCGGTCGCACCGACGACCGCGAGCGCGAGTGCGCCCAGCAGCAGTCCACCGGAAGCCAGTGCAACAGGAGGGAGGTCCTCGCTGGGGCGTGCGGCGATCACGTAGAACGCTGCGCACCCGCCCATGGCCAGCACGGCGAGCACGAGGCCGAGCGGGTCGAGGGCGCCGCCCCCGCCGGGTGAGACCACGAGGACCAGTCCGGCCACGGCGACGGCGGAGCCGGCCAGGACCACGGCCCGCGGCGCCCTCCTCGTGTGCGCCCACGCCACGGCAACCAGAAGCACCGGAGCCAGATACTCGACCAGGATGCCGGTGCTCACGGGGATGCGCTGGATCGCCGCGAAATACAGCACCTGCGTTCCCGCCACGCCGACCAACGCCATCCCGAGCAGCCGCCAGCGCCCGCGCCACACGGCGCTCCAGCGACCGCGGACAGCGATGAGCGCGAACGGCAGCAGCACCAGTCCCCCGATCGCGGCCCGGGCCGTGACCGCGGCGACCGGCGACCAGCCGCTCTCCAGCAGCGGCTTGATGAACGCGCCCGACATGCCGAAGGTAGCCGCTGCGACCACGGCGATGAGAAGGCCGAGGGAGGTCGGGTGGCGGTGCGGCATGGGACTCACCTGTCAGGGTCGAAGAGGACGATGATCCTGACGCTAGTCTTGTCGCAAGTAAGGAGTCAACTTGCAATTTGCCCCTGACACGGTCGATGCGCTGGAGTTCGCCGTCGTGCTGTGCAACACCGCGCCCGGCGCATCCCGCACCGGCGATGACGAACTCGCAAGCCCGGCGCAGCTGGCCGCGCTACTGGCCGAGAACCGCTACTCCGGCCGGGTGGACGGCGACGAGCGGGAACTGCGCGACGTGCACGAGACGCGGGAACGCCTGCGCCGGACCTGGTCGCTCGAGCGCGACGATGCTGCACTGGAGGTCAACGCCATGCTCGCCGAAGCTCACGCCCTCCCCTACCTGATGCGCCACGACGGGTTCGATTGGCACCTGCACGCGACGGCTCAGGATGCGCCCCTCGCGGAACGGATCCGGGTGGAGATCGCACTCGCGCTGGTCGACGTCATCCGCTCGGGCGAGACCGGCCGACTGCGCGTCTGCGCCGCCGACGACTGCGACGGCCTGCTGCTCGACCTGTCCCGCAACGGTTCGAAGCGGTTCTGCAGCGTGCGCTGCGGCAACCGGGTGAACATGATCGCGTTCCGCGCGCGGAAGGACGCTGTGTCCTGAGCCCGAGCGGAGCTCCGATCCCGGCGCGGCCGTCGCCTCCGTCGGAGATTCGGACCCTTCGGTCGGACCGTTCGGCCCGAATGGCTCCGAAAGACCTCCCGACCGCGGCCTGTCGGAGATTCGGACCGGGTTCTCCTACGATGGCCTTCAGCCCGTCAGCGAAGTGAGGAATGCGTGACCGATCCCGCCGCCGTCAGCTGGGGCCCGAGCGACCCCTCATACCGCCGCGCCGAGGCGTCCGCCGTGATCGGCCACGGGCGGTCGGCCTGGGAACGCGCGACCCGCGCGGTGCTGCACTGGGGCGTGAAGACGGCGAGCGGCTTCGTCGTGGAGTCCGAGACGGCGGTCGCAGAGGGCGAGCGCTTGACCGTCACCGCGACGGTCCTCGGCCTCCGCGTGGTGGAGCCGGTCGAAGTGGTCGCCGTGGTCGCGACGGACGAGCGGGTGGGCTTCTCGTACCGCACGCTTCCCGGGCATCCGGTCAGCGGCGAAGAGGCTTTCGTCGTGCACCGCCGCAACGACGAGGTGCGGCTGACCGTCCGATCCCTCACCCGCGCGGCACCGCAGCAGCCCTGGCGCGCGCTGTTCCCGCTGCTGCTGATCGCGCAGCGGGTGGCGAAGCGGCGCTACCTGCGCGCGTTGCGCTGAGGCCCGCCGCCGGACACGACCGGGTCAGAAGTCCGAGAGGTTGGCGCGGATGCCGCCGTTCCCGTACTCCTGGCGCAGGATGCCACGCCGACGCAGCACCGGGACGAGCTCGTCGAGGTAGCGGTGCAGCGTCACCGGGTGCAGGTCGCCGGAGAAGATGAAGCCGTCGTTGTCGGCCTCCTCCCCGATCTCCTCGATGAAGTCGGCGATCTGCTCGGCCGTCCCCACGAACCCCGCGCGGTCCGCGATGCGGCCCTTCACGACCTTCGGCGCGATGAGCTCGCGCAGCGTCACGCCGTCGCGGATGCCCTGCTTGCCGAACAGCCCCTTGATGCTGCCCTGCGAGACGTGGTCGCCGAAGACCGAGACGTCGAACGGTTCGTCGAGCGAGAGCACGGTCAGGTCGGTCTCCAGGTCGCTCGACTGGCCGGCGAGCGCCCGGAACAGCTCATCGTCGGTGGGATGCTTCGACGCCTCGACGACGCGGCGCCCCTCCTCGTCGCTCGGGACGACCTCGGGCTTGAAGACGAAGAGCACCTTGATCGAGTCGGGGTGACGGCCCGCGGCGATCGCGGCCTCCCTGATCTTGCTGCGGTAGTCGCGGATGCTCTGCGCGTCGAGCGGCGCGAGCGCGAGCTGCACGTCGGAGTGGGTGCCCGCGAACGCGATCCCGCGCGGCGATCCGCCGGGCGACACGATCGCCGGGTCGCCCTCGGTGAACGGCACGGCATTGAGCGGCCCGGCGAGGCGGAAGTACTCGCCCTCGTGCTGGAAGGGCCGGATCTTCGAACCGTCGGCGAAGTGCCGGGTGGAGGCGTCCTGGATGAGTGCGTCGTCGTCCCAGCTGTGCCACAGCCGGCGGATGACGGTCAGCCACTCCTCGGCACGGTCGTAGGCGGCGTCGTGCGACAGCGCCGGCAGCCCGATGTGGCGGGCGCTGCCCACGTCGGTGACCACATTGACGCCGAGACGGTGGCCGCTCAGGTGGTGGAGGCTGGCGAACTGCCGTGCGGCGACGTACGGCGGGTACGCGCCCGCGTTGATCGTGGGCGCGACGCCGAGGTGCCGCGTGGCATCGAGCAGGTAGGGGGAGAGCATGAGCGGGTCGTGCTTCGGGCCGCCGTACGCTTCGCGCACGCGCAGGTCGACGGTGTCGGGGAAGCCCAGAGACAGCGCGTCCTCGATGATGACCAGGTCCAGACCGGCCTGCTCCAGCTCACGTGCCGACTGCTGGTAGAGGTCGGGTCGCGTCCAGTCGTAGCCCCACTCCCAGTACGGGTGGCCCCAGCCTTGCGGGCCGAACCCACGGCTGAAGAACCAGCCGAAGTGCTGCAGTCGTGCCATCGTCTCCTCCTAGCGTCCGGCGGCGGCCACGACCGCGTCCGTCACGATCGCATCGGCCGCATTCACCGCCGCGATTCCACGAACCAAGTCGGCGATCAGGTCATCCGCGTCCTCCAGCCCGATCGAGAGGCGGAGCAGTCCGTCCGTGATCCCCGTCTCCTCGCGTACGCCGCGGTTCAGGTGGGCGTGGGTGGTGGAGGCGGGGTGGAGGATGAGCGAGCGCACGTCGCCGATATGGGTCATCCGGCTGAACAGCTCGACGGCGTCGTAGAAGCGCTCGGCAGCCGACGTTCCTCCGGCAAGAGCGAACCCGACCACCGCACCCTGACCGCGGGGCAGGTAGCGGAGGGCGAGCTCGTGGTCGGGATGCGACTCCAACCCCGCGTAGTCGACCCGCACGACCTCGGGACGCGACTCGAGCCAACGGGCGACGGCGAGTGCGCTGTCGGACTGGCGTTGGACGCGCAGTGAGAGAGTCTCGACCCCCTGCTGGATGAGGAAGGCGTTCATGGGCGACAGCACCGGCCCGAACAACGAAGCGATGACCGATCGAGCAAACCGCGTGTAGGCGGCGGCCCCATGCGCCTCGACGTAGCTGGACCCCTCCAGCCACTCGTCCGGCGATGTCAGGTGCGTGAAGGGCGACGCGGCCCAGTCGTAGCTGCCCTGGTCGACGACGACTCCGCCGAGGGTGCTGCCGTGGCCACCGAGGTACTTGCTGGCCGAGTGCACGACGATGTCGGCGCCGTGGGCACCGGGCCGCAGCAGGTACGGGGTGGCGAGCGTGTTGTCCACGATCAGCGGGATGCCGTTGTCGTGCGCCACCGCGGCGACGCCCTCGATGTCGAGGATCTCGTTGCCGGGGTTGGCGATCGACTCGCCGAACAGGACACGCGTGTTGGGCCGCACGCGGCGACGCCACTCGTCCAGGTCGGTCGGGTCGTCGACGAACTCGATCACGATGCCCAGCCGGCGGAGGCCGTTCTCGAAGAGTCCGCGCGTGCCGGAGTAGACGCTCTGGGCCGACAGGACGTGATCGCCGGTCTGCACCAGGCCGAGCAGCGCCACCGTGAGCGCCGCCTGACCGCTTCCGACCGCGATGGCCTCGCGGCCGTGCTCGAGGGCGGCGACGCGCCGCTCCAGGGCGGCCGTCGTCGGATTGCCCGAGCGGCTGTAGGTGTAGCCCGGCTCCTCACCACCGAAGCGGCCTTCCGCCTGGGCGAAGCTGTCGAACTCGAACCCCGCGGTCAGGTAGATGGGCGTGACGCGGGCACCGTGGGCGGCGTCGCGGGACTCTCCCGCGTGGACCTGGGCTGTGCTGAACTCCGGCATCCCACTATGGTGCGGTACCGCCTCGAAGCGCGACCGCTCTGTTGCGGAAAGCTACGCGATCACCTGGCCGCCGTCAGCGTGTTGAACGCGAGGACGATGATCGCGCCGTTGTAGAAGAAGCTGATGATCGAGTGCTTCGTCACCACCCACCGCAGCCGCGGCGACAGCACTTTCACGTCCGATGCGGCGAACGTGGTGCCGACGGTGAAGGCGAAGTAGACGAAGTCGCTCAGCCGCGGGCGCTCGGTGCCTGGGAAGGCGAGCACCGACCGGGGAGCGCGGATGTGCCGACGGTGGTAGAACTGCGCGTACCCCCAGTGCAGCAGCAGCCACGACAGCAGCATCGCAGCGGTGCCGACGACGGCGGCGAATGCCTCGTCCTGATCCTGGCCGTGAGTGAGCTTGACCTGTACGGCGCCCGCGATGCCACAGAGGCTGGCGAGCAGAGTCGAGGTCGCCGCGACGACGTGGCCGGCCCAGCCCAGGTAGATCCCCGGCAGCGGGGCGCCCGGCGCGGTGCGCGGCGGCCGCGACACCATGGCGATGACCGCCGCGACCGCAACCACGTACCCGAACGCGAGCAGGCACCAGCCCGCCAGCAGGATCACGGTGCTCTCCGCACCGCCGTCGAGGAGGAGGAGAATCCCGACCGCGACCAGCACGAGCTGGACGAGCAGGTTGCCGCTGAGGGCGAGATGCACCAGGATTCGCCGGCCCACGGATGCGATTGCGGGCCGGGAGGTGGTGACGTCCATGCCCCTCCAGACGAGCATCGGGGCCGGATCGTGACGCAGACGGGCGCAATGCGGTACCCTTGCTGCGATATGCGAACACTGCGTTCGCATAATGAACGCCTGCCAACGAAGTGAGGACCCTGTGCAGTTCCACCACCACGGCTACGTCTCCGGCGACCCGCGCATCCACGAGCCCGGCGGAACGGGGGTCGATCGCCCGGCCGAGCTCCCGGACACCGTCGACGTGCTCATCGTCGGCAGCGGTCCGGCGGGGATGATCGCCGCGGCGCAGCTTGCACAGTTCCCGAACGTCGTCACCCGCCTCGTGGAGCGTCGCCCCGGCCGGCTCGCCATCGGCCAGGCGGACGGCATCCAGGCGCGCAGCGTGGAGACCTTCCAGGCGTTCGGGTTCGCCGAGCGGATCATCGCCGAGGCGTACCGCATCACCGAAATGGCCTTCTGGAAGCCGGACCCGGCCGATCCGTCCCGCATCGTCCGCACCGCCCGCCCGGTGGACGACCCCACCGGCGTCAGCGAGTTCCCGCACCTCATCGTCAACCAGGCGCGCGTGCTCGACTACTTCGCCGAGGTGGCGGCCCACTCGCCGTCCCGCCTGACGCCCGACTACGGCTACGAGTTCGTGGGGCTGCAGGTCGGCGAGGGCGAGCATCCCGTCGCCGTCACCCTCCGCCGCACGGCGGGGCCGGACGAGGGAGCCGAGCGAGTCGTCCACGCCAAGTACGTGGTCGGCGCCGACGGCGCACGCAGCAAGGTCCGCGAGGCGATCGGCTGCCACCTCGCGGGCGACCAGGCCAACCACGCCTGGGGTGTGATGGACGCTCTGGCGGTCACCGACTTCCCCGACATCCGGACCAAGTGCTCGATCCAGTCGGAGGCGGGCAACATCCTGCTGATCCCGCGCGAAGGCGGCTACCTCTTCCGGATGTACGTCGACCTCGGCGAGGTCCGCCCCGACGACAACGGCGCCGTGCGGTCGACCACGATCGACCAGATCATCGCGAAGGCGAACGCCATCCTGCATCCGTACACCCTCGACGTGCGCAATGTCGCCTGGCACAGCGTCTACGAAGTGGGCCACCGCCTGACCGACCGCTTCGACGACGTCCTCCCCCACGAGCTCGGGATGCGCACACCGCGCGTCTTCATCACCGGCGATGCCTGCCACACGCACAGCGCGAAGGCCGGTCAGGGCATGAACGTCTCGATGCAGGACGGCTTCAACATCGGCTGGAAGCTCGGCCACGTGCTTGACGGACGGGCTCCGGAGGCGCTCCTCGCCACCTACTCGGCGGAGCGCCAGGTGGTCGCGAAGGACCTCATCGACTTCGACAAGGAGTGGTCGACGCTGATGGCGAAGAAGCCGGAGGAGTTCGCCAGCCCGTCCGAGCTGGAGGACTTCTACGTGAGGACGGCGGAGTTCCCGGCCGGCTTCATGACGCAGTACTCGCCGTCGCTGATCGTCGGCGAAGCGGCACACCAGGACCTCGCCGGCGGCTTCCCCATTGGCAAGCGCTTCAAGTCCGCGCCGGTCGAGCGGGTGTGCGACGGCAACCCGGTGCACCTCGGGCACCACGCCCGCGCCGACGGTCGCTGGCGCATCTACGTCTTCGCGGACGAGGCGGCGGCCGGGCAGCCGTCTGCCGTCGCGGACCTGGCCGAGTGGATGCTGTCCGCGCCGGAGTCACCGCTCGCCGCGACACCGGAGGGCGCCGACCCAGACGCCTGGTTCGACGTGAAGGTGATCTACCAGCAGGACCACACCGCCGTCGATCTCGGCGTCGTGCCGGAGACGTTCCTGCCCCGGGTCGGGCCGTTCGGCCTGATCGACTACGAGAAGATCTACGCCAGCGACCCCGAGCACGACATTTTCGCCGAGCGCGGCATCGACCGGGGCGGCGCCATGGTGGTGGTGCGACCGGACCAGTACGTTGCGCACGTCCTTCCGCTGACCGCGACCGACGAACTCACGGCGTTCTTCCGCCCGATCCTGGCACTCACCTCGCTCGCTCGCTGAGCGGGCAGGCGTCGCGGTCAGAGCGCCAGAACGGCCTCCACGACAGGGTCGTGCCTTGCGCGCAGGGAGTCGGACCACGTGCCGACGAGCTGGAAGGTGGCGATGCGGAAGACCAGCGCGCGCAGCAGCAGTTGCCTCCACTCGGTGACCCCCCGATCGTCGCCGAGACGGTCGAGAGCGTAGCCGTGCCAGCAGGCGGCGTCGGCCACCACGATCGCGTCGGCGTAGACCCGCGGACGCCAGTAGGGCGCCCAGTCGATGACCGCGGGAGCACGGCCGTCCGCGAACAGCACGTTCCCGAGCAGGTCACCGTGGATCAGTCCGGCAGGGAGGTCCACGGGGCGGTACGCATCCCGCAGCCGGGCGAGGAACGGCTCGACCGGACCCGGCTCCTCACTCCAGGCGATCCGGTCGGCGCGGGCCCACGGGTGCGACCTGCGCTCGAGGAAGTCCGGCTTCGCAACAGTGGACAGGGCGCGATGGAACGCGTCCCCGGCACGGAGGACGTCATCCACCCGTGAGGGATCGGCCGCCCCCGGGACCCAGCGGAGGGCGTGCCAGCCGTCGCGCGTCCACGAACCGCGGTCGTCCGGAAGCGGCGCGGGCACGCCGAACGCATCCGAGGCCTCCAGCCGGGCGAGGACCTCCGACGCCCACTCCGTCTCACCGTCGGCCTCCACCGGCCGCAGGACCACGGCACCCGCGCGCCAGGTGACTCCCCGCCCGCCCGGGAGCTTTTCCACGGGTCCGGTGCCGCCGAACGCCGCCACGACGTCCGAGGGCGGCGAGCCGTCGGCGTCGCTCACACGATGCATCGGCGTGCCCTCAGCGCAGGTCGGATTCGATGGCGGAGGCCGCCTGACGCAGCCGCGCACCGAGGGCGTCCGCATCCACGTCGTTGGTCACATAGACGACGGCGAGCGCGGCCACCGGCTGCCGGGGCGCACGCACCGGGACGGCGATGGAGGCGAGTCCCGCGATCACCTCGTCGTGGCTGGTCGCGTAGCCGCGAGCGCGGGCGAGTTCCGCCTCATCGCGCACATGCTCTCCCGGCAGCGCGCTCCACTGTGCATCGGTGAGCACCGACTGGATGGCGATTCCGGGGGCACCGGAGGCGAGCGGATGCCGCGTCCCCGGCCGTTGCGCCACCGTGGCGTGTGCGTGGGTCGGCTCCACGGTCACCAAGGTCACCACGTCGTGCCGGTCGAGCACCGCAAGGAACGCGGTCATTCCGAGCTCATTCGCCACGGCCGTGAGCTGCGGCAGCGCGGCCGACTGCAGGTCCCGCGACACCGCGCGGGCGAGGGTCGCCATCCGCGGGCCCAGTTCGACCGCGCCCGCCGCATCCCGGATCACCAGACCGTGATCTTCGAGCGTGCGCAGGATGCGGTACGCGATCGAGCGGTGCAGGCCCAGCCGGGAGGCGATCGCCGGGATGCTCAGCGGCTCCCCCGCGTCGGCCAGCAGTTCGAGCATCCGGATCCCGCGCGACAGTGTCTGCAGCGGTGGCGCGGAGGGGCCGGCTCCGTCATCGATCGAGGGCATGTGTTCGATTATAGAAACGTTCTCTGTTTCGTAGGAGGTCCCCGACTGGCGGGCAGAGCAACAAGCAACGATTTCGATGGTGCTGCGTCACGATCCGGATGCATTCGCGTCATAACAGGTGACGGAAGCCCTGCTGCCGCCTCGATGAGAGAGGGCAATCGATGAAGACTCTCGATCGACTCATGTTGCTCCTCGTCGGGGCGCTCGCCGGATCAGCGCTCGCTGTCCTCGTAATGGGCATATCCCGCATCGGGAGCGAACCCGATCAAGCGAGAAGCCTGTCCGTCTTCGGCTCGGCGCTCGCGGCTATCAGCCTGGCCGTCGCTTTCGCCTGGATCGGCCTCAAGAGGAGGGATTCCTCCCGCTGAGGCCGCCTCATTTCGCTCGGCGCCTGGTCGCCGAGCGCGGCGGCGCTGCGCGCAGGTGCTCACTGACGCGTCCGAGGATGCGGGCGAGGTCGCCGGCGTCGGCGTCGGTGAGCGGCGCGAACAGGAGCTGGTACACGGTGTCGATGTGGCCGGGGAACACCGCAGCGAGCACCTCGCGCCCTCCGGCAGTGATGGCGACAACGGTGCTGCGTTCGTCGTCCGGCGACGGCGAGCGGGTGATGAGGCCGCGCTGCTCGAGCAGTTGCGCCTGATAGGTCAAGCCGCTGCGGCTGTAGACGACGCCGTCGGCGAGGTCCGTCATCCGCTGGTGGCCGGTCGGCGAGTCGCCCAGGCGCGCCAGCAGCTGGAACTGCACGTAGCTCAGCCCGCCGACTTCACGCAGTTGCTTCTCGACCGCCGGGCGCAGGAGGCTTCCCACCTCCGTGAACGCGAAGTACGCGCTGAGCTGCGTCGGGGTCAGGGAGGCAGGTGTTTCCGTCATGTTCCGACAATAGCTGTTGCTTCGACTTCGAAGCAGTGCTACTTTGTCGTTAGATGCTTCGAATTCGAAGCACTACGAGAAGGGTCTCCCCATGAAGGCAGTACAGTTCCACGAATTCGGAGGACCGGAAGTCCTCCAGTACAACGACGTCGAGGAGCCGACCGCTGCTCCCGGGCAGGTTCGAGTACGCGTTGCCGCGTCGGCGTACAGCCCAGCAGACACCGGCATGCGGGCCGGGTTCCTGCCGATCCCGCTCGAGCTCCCGCACGTGCCCGGGTACGACGTCTCGGGCACCATCGATGCGCTGGGCGACGGCGTCGAGGGGCTCGCGGTCGGGGATGCCGTGATCGGGTTCCTGCCGATGGAGCGCGACGGTGCTGCGGCCGAGTACGTGATCGCTCCGGCGGAGGCTGTGGTCCCGGCGCCCAGGACCATCCCCCTCGCGGATGCCGCCGCACTGCCGTCGGTCGCACTCACCGCATGGCAGGCCCTCTTCGACAATGGCGGCCTCGAGGCGGGCCAGCGGGTCCTCATCGTCGGGGCCGGCGGCGTCGTGGGCAAGTACGCCATCCAGCTCGCCAAGCGGTCCGGGGTGAACGTCATCGCGACGGCCAGCCCTCGCAGCCTGGACGCGGTGCGAGCCGCCGGCGCGGACCAGATCGTCGACCACACCAGCACCGACCTGCTCACCGCGATCGACGGGCAGGTCGACGTCCTGCTGAACCTCGCGCCCATCGAGCCGCAGCAGTTCGCCGCGTACGTCGCGGCCGTGCGCGACGGCGGCGTGGTCGTCAGCACCACCGCCTTCATGGCCACACCCGGCGACGACGCTCGTGGGGTGCGCGCATCGACGGTGTTCGTGCTGCCGAACCGGGAACGCCTCGCAGAGCTGGTGTCCCTCGTCGATGCCGGCGAGCTCACCGTCGAGGTCACCCGACGGATCCAGCTGACGGAGCTGCCGGCCCTGCACGCAGAAGCCGCGGCCGGCCCGATCACCGGGAAGGTCATCGTCCTTCCCTGAGTGGATCGGTTACCGCAAATGCTGGCAGCTGCCCTCGCCTCGTGACGCTACGAAGAGGGCAGCTCCCGCCGCATGACCCAGCGCTGGGCGCCGCCAGAGTGAGCCTCCGTCCCCTGCAGGCGCGAGAAGCCGTGGGCCTCGAACAGGCGCACCGTCCCCACGTAGCCGCTGATCTGATCCACCCGTTCGTCGGTGTCGACCGGGTAGCCCTCGACCATCGTCGCGCCGGAGGACCGCGCATGGTCGACCGCCCCATCCAGCAGCTGGTGCATGAGACCGCGCTTCCGGAATCCGCCCCGCACGACGAAGCACACGATCGACCACGGCTCCTGGTCTTCGTCCAGGTGCGGGATGGTGCGCGAGTTCATCAGCCGCCGGTAGGTGGACTTGGGAGCGACGGAGCACCAGCCGGCGACCTCGTCGTCGACGTAGGCGAGGACTCCCGGCCCCGGCTCCGCCGAGCACTCGGCGTGCATGTAGGCGATGCGCGCCGGCATCCCGAGCCGCGCGTCGCGGTACGACATGCACACGCAGCCACCACCGCCGGGCTTGCGGGGCACCATGAAGCGGGCGAAGTCGTCCCATCGACCGGTGGCCGGCAGCACCTCGATGGCCATGGCGCTCCTCTTGCTGAACGGTTCAGCGTCGCCGACATTCTGCTCCCTGGAGAGGTGTCAGGCCGAGACCTGCTCCCGGGTGTTGACGACCTCCACGCGCGCTCCGATGAACGAGTGCACGCTCTCATGGATGTGGAACTGCGTGTGCGAAAGCCGGGCCTCCCGCGCGTGGAGCAGCGAGCGCGCGGCTGCACGCCGTCGCCGCACACGGTTGAGCGAGACGGCCGCACCGAGCAGCACGACGAGGGCGAAGGCCACCCCGATCGCGTCGACGATCAGCGCCCAGAATGACGGGGCCGCAGCGATGGCGAGGCCCCACGCACCGGCCGCCGCGACGAGCAGAGCGCCCGCGGTCCACAAGGTAGTTCCGGCGAGGCGCAGCGGGTTCGTGGCCAGGAGGACGCGCGCTTCGGCCGCCTCCCGCTCGTGCTGGCGGCGGCGTTCCTTCGCCCAGTGCAGGTCGCGCTCGTGGCGGCGGGCGAGGAGTTGCGCCTGGTCGTGGGCGCGGTTGTAGGAGGTGTTCACGATACGTCCTTTGCAGCGTTCGGGTCTCCCGCTGGCCGGGTTTCGGGCTCGGCTTCGCGGGGCTACAGGCAGTAACTCGGGTGTGACATCCGCAGCATAGCCAGAAAGACCGTTCTGTGGGTCGTTTGGAGGACATGAATCTGTACCCCAATCCGGGCGACATGGATGCGGTGCACACGGCGCTGTTATCGTGTGCTTTCCGAGCAGTCCGAAAGGGGAGCGGATGCGCAAGCGGGTCGTCGTCGCGTCACTCGCGGCGGCCGTCGTCATCGTGGCGGCCGGGGTGGCGTTCGGATTGGCGCGCCATGGCAGTGCGACGACCGGTCCCTCGGCCGCACCCACGGCGTCGGCGAGCGCCCCGGCCTCCCGGGCCTTCGCATCCACTCGCCTCTACCTCGATCCGAACACGGAAGCCGCCGCGGCCGAGAAGCGGCTGGAGCTTCAGGGCGACACAGCGTCCGCGTTGATCGTCGGGCGGATCGCCGCCGTTCCGACCGCCGTCTGGCTGGGCGAATGGTTCCAGGGTGACCGCTTGGTGACCGAATTGCGGAATGACGTCGCGGACTCCAGCTCCCAGCTGGCGACGCCCGTCTTCGTCGCGTACGCCATCCCGAACCGCGACTGCGGCGGGTACTCGAAGGGCGGGCTCGCCGCCGACCAGTACCTGCCGTGGATCCGGACCATCGCATCCACCCTTCGCGGCAGCCACGCCGTCGTGCTGCTGGAGCCGGACTCGCTCGGCATGCTCGCCGACCCCAAATGCGACGGCTCGGCGGAGGTGCGGCTGCCGCTGCTCAAGGCGTCGGTCGGCATCCTTGAATCGGCGGGCATCGCGACCTATCTCGATGGCGGGAACGCCCGCTGGCTGTCCGCGGCCGACCAGGCGTCGTGGCTGAGGAAGGCCGGGGTGCAGGATGCGCACGGCTTCTTCACGAACGTCTCCAACTTCGACACAACCGCGCGCGAGCAGGACTACGCCGGAAGGCTGTCGTCGAAGGTCGGCTGGAAGCACTACGTCATCGACGTCTCCCGCAACGGGAACGGCTGGACCGGCACGTGGTGCAACCCGCCCGGCGCGAAACTGGGCGAGGACCCGAAGGTGACGGAAGGCGACGGCCGCAAGCTGGACGCGCTCCTCTGGGTGAAGCACCCCGGCGTCAGCGACGGCAGCTGCAACGGCGGACCGGCCGCCGGGGTGTGGTGGCAGTCGGGCGCCGAAGCGCTGCTCCGCGGCGGGGCGGGATGAGCGGCGGCGCAGGATGAGCGGCGACGGATGCGCGCAACTCGCCGAGGCGTGCTCGCGGCTGGCCTCCCGCGCGCTATCACCTCGTGAGTTCCTCCGCAGGCTCGGGCACGAGGCGGCGGGCGTGCGCCGCGGCCTGTTCTGGCCCCTCGACGCTGGCCGCGGCGGCTCCAACCGCATCCCCGGACGGGGGTTCCGCCGTCACGTCGACGACGGCACCGACGGCCAGGCCCGGCACTTCGCCGGCATCGTCGCCGTGGCCGCACGAATCGGGACTCGCGCAACCCGCTGGCTGTCCATCCATGTCGGCCGCGATTCCCCCGACTCTGCGGACGGGCAGCTCACGGATCACGCGCTCGACTTCGTCCACCTCGTCCGCACAGGCGAACTGGCGCCCGCGGATGCGGACGCGTGGGTGCGGCGCACGATCTGCGGCCAGGGCAGCGGCCTGACCAGCCGTTGAGGGCGGCCAGCCGCTGAGGGGCGGCTACGGAGCCGGCGGAAGGTGGATCCCCCGATGGATCTCGTACAAGCGGGCATGCCCCGGAGAATCCGGGTCGTCGGTGATCGGCTGGTCCGCCATGAACTGCCGGATGATGTGGGACAGCTCCCCCGAGTGGCTGAAGTTGATGGCGTGGGCCGCCCCTTCGATCCGCACCAGGAGGACGTGGTTGTCGGTCTCTGCTGCGATCTGCCTCACCCGCTCGTGGTGTGGCATCAAGGGGTCGCGGTCGCCGAGCACCACGAGCGTCGGGACGTGCAGTTCGAGCAGTCGCTCCAGCGACGGGTACTGGGTCAGGGCGCGGAACATCTTCATCGTGCTCGGCACCCCGAATCGCAGGTAGTCGGGGGTGGCGACCCGCACCATCCGCGCGGGCTCGCGTCCGCCGTCCTTGGTCAGCTGACCGATCGCGCGGCGGAGGGGCTGGTTGTAGACGCCGCCGGCGGGTGAGACGAGCACGGCCCGCTCGAGGCGTTCGGGATAGTGGTGCGCGAACTCGAGGATGACCGGGCAGCCCATCGAGTTCCCGACCAGGGTGACCTTCTCGATGCGGCGATCGTCCAGGAACCGGGCAGCCGCGTGTGCGAGGTCGGGGATGTCGAGCCCGCTCGGCGTCTTCCCGCTGCGGCCGAACCCGGGCAGGTCGGGGACGAGCGTGTGGAAGTCGTCGGCCAGCCGTTCAGCGGTGGGAAGGAGGTAACGTCCGGACAGACCGAAGCCGTGGACGTGCATCATCGCGGGCGCATCCGGAGGCTGCGCCGACTCGCGGTAGAAGACGTCGACCCCGTCGACCGTCGTCCATCGCTCCGCCAGGCTCGACGCCGGCCGTCTCGGAAGTCGCCGTGGGGCGCGCGTGGTGCCCATGCCGCAGATCCTCCTCGCTTGCGGAGGCTCCGCGCAATGCCGTTCTGCCAGCTGGCGGCGAGACTGACGACTTCTCTCGATCAGGCTGGACTGTGTTAACCTGTGCATACGCCGTGACTGCGCCGATACTTGCAGGTTCTGGGAAACCCGGACACGGCGTCTTACTTTTTCGGCACATACACCACGCCATATCCCGGGATCACACCGCCCGGAGACGTACGGAACGCCGACATGATTTGAGACGTGAATCGTGTGTCGTTTCGCGCTTCTGCCCGAAAGACCGCGCCGGCCACGAGGTCCGCGAACTGCGTACCGACGCTGTGGTGACTCGCTGCGATGAAGAGACCCTCGACGAGGTTTTCGTACACCGACGTGTTCCTGCCTTCGCCCGTCAGAAGTGTTTGGTGGAACTCTTTCAGGCGATTGTCCTGGTCGTTGTTACGGTTGTCGCACACGATCATGCCGTTCATTCGAACGCGCGACTCTCGCTCCAAGCCCTGAAGGAAGTACTGAGCTTGATCTTCTGATACTTCGAGATGAAGCCAAGAAGCGACGAGCGAAATTCTTCCTTCTGCCGCCCGTCCAAGTGGCTCAGTGAATTTCGTTTGCTTCCGGGCCGAGCCTGTGAGAAGAACCGCCATTTGATTTCCCCGGTAACGCCGAACCTGCGCTTCACCGCATCCAGGTCCGCCTTCAGTCTCGGCCAGACGTCCTCAGGAATGATCAGCCCACCCATCACAAAGATGGGATTCTTGGCCGCTTGTTCAGCGGTCGGAGCGGTCCCGCTCTCGTCAACGAAGAGGAGGTGCAACTGTCCGGTCCTTTCGGGTGATCCGGTTCCATGTTGGCTGGATCACGCGTCCGGGTTGGAAGCAGTGGCCGCAAAAGCAAGCTGAGCGGAGAGTCAGGCGAAGACGGCCGCCTCGAAGCGCGCGTAATCGGGCAGCCGGAGCAGGCCGGCGGTGGTCGCCGACTCGTGCGCCCCGATCACGACGACGCGGGCACCGGAGGCGACGGCGGCGACCAGGCCGGCTTCGGCGTCCTCGAAGACCACGCAGTCCTCGATCGGCACGCCCACGCGCTCCGCCGCGAGCCGGTAACCCTGCGGGTCGGGCTTGCCGCGGTCGACGTCCTCGGCCGCGACCAGCACCTCCGGCACCGGCACCTCCGCGGCGCGCATCCGGACCACGGCAAGCTCTCGCGGGGCGCTCGTCACCACGGCGAGTGGGGCTCCATCCGCCCGGAGTCGCGATAGCAGCGACGCGGCGCCGGGGATCTCCACGATCCCGTCGGTGCGTGTCAGCTCCTGGGCGACGAGGTCGCGAACCAGCTCCGCGCGCTCGCCCTCACCCAGCGACGGGAGGAAATGGGCGACGGTGTCGACCGCCTGGCGGCCGTGCGCGAAGGCGAGGACGGCGACAGGGTCCAGGGCGTTGCGGGCGCAGAACTCGGTCCAGACCGACTCGACCACCGCCGTCGAGTCGACCAGCGTCCCGTCCATGTCGAACAGGAACCCGGCCGCCTCGATCGCATCCACGCTCCAAGGATAGGAGACGCAGGAACCGAGGCGGCCGGGCCGGCCGGCGGAGGGGGCCATCCCACCTGCCCCCGCCGCGACGTTCAGACCAGCGCAGCGGAGAAGCGCGCGGGCCGGAACGTGTCGAGCAGCGGCGACTTCTCGCCGGTGAGGATCTCGCGGGCGAGCAGCTCGCCGGCGATCAGCCCCAGCGTGGCGCCGCTGTGCGTGAAGGCGACGAAGTATCCGGAGATGTCCTCAATCTCTCCGAGGACCGGCTCGCCGTCGCCCGGGATGGGCTTGCCGCCGATGCCGAGACCGTCCAGCTCCAGCCGGGGGTTGCCCGCGAGGACGCGGGACGCCTCCTCCAGCAGCCGCTCGACGATGCCGTCCGGGACGGTGACCGTGCCGTCGTCGGCGACGATGAGCGCCTCCTCCGACCATGCGGAGTCGAGGGCGAGCGCACCGGTCGGCGTCGGGCGGACGGCGACGTTCGGGGTGTTCAGCACGGCCTTCAGGTCGGTCGCGACCGGCTTCGTCCAGACCAGCAGGGCCGTCGGGCTGCCGTCCTCGATCGCGATGCCGTGCTCGGCGACCTGCGCCGGGACACCCGGTCCGGTCGCGAGGAGCACGGCGTCGGCGTCGAACCGACGGCCGTCGGGGGTGAGTGCGCCGACGGCCCGACCGTCTTCGACGACGACCTCCGCGTGACCGGTTCCGGTGATCAGCGTGCCCCCGCGCGCTGTGAACTCCTCAGCGAGGTGGGCGATCAGCGACGGGAGGTCGACCCATCCCTCTCCCGGGTTGAAGATGCCGCCCTCGGTCGCGATCGCGTTCGGGTCGACCCCCGGCGTCACGTCGGCGACGTCCTCGGCGGTGACCCAGAGGGCGTCGTAGCCGATGGACCGCTCGTGCTCGATGACGGCCGCGAGCGACTCACCCTCGGGCGCCCACGTCAGGCCGCCGTCGAAGCGGAGGAAAGCGGACACGTCCTCCCGGGCGGCGAGCGTGCGATAGCGGTCGATCCCGAGCTGGCGGAGCGCGTGGTACTCCGGAGAGCGCAGGCCCGCCGTGTTCAGCCACGAGAGGGAGCGCCCGCTCGCCCCGCTGGCGAGCTCGCCCTCGGTGAGCAGGGTCACGTCGGCGCCCGAGCGGACCAGCTGCGTCGCGGTCGAGACGCCGAGGATGCCCCCGCCGATGACGACGACGCGGGAACGAGTGGATGGTGCAGTCATGGTGCTCACTTTCGGTTCTGCGTGTGGATGGTGTCGATCAGTTCGAGGACCGCGAGGCTTTCCCGCGGGTTGACCGGCGGGGGTGCGTCGCCGCGCAGGGACGCCGCGAGCCGACGGTAGAAGTCGGCGTAGTCACCGGCGGCGAGGGTGACCTCGTCGGGGTGGGCGTCGGTCCCCAGCCGGGCCGGGGCGATCGCCCGGCCCAGCCGCCGGTCGTGCGGGCGCATCCCGCCGGCCAGCTGCCCCTCCTGCGGGTCGAGCCCCCAGGAGACGAAGCCGGAGTGCGCGCCGAGCACGCGGAAGCGCGGGCCGCTGATGGGCGCGACGGCGCTCATCCACAGGTGGCTCGTCGTGCCGGAGTCGTGCTCGAGGACGACGAAGGCGTCGTCGTCGGCTTGTCCGCCCCGCCGGTTGCGGAGCTCGGCGTGGGCGACCCGCGCCGGCCCGAACAGCAGCAGCGCCTGGTCGATCAGGTGGGCGCCGAGATCGAAGAGGATGCCGCCGCCCTCGCCGGCGGAGGTGGTGGACTTCCAGGAGTCGTCGGCCGTCGGCTTCCACCACTCGAAGCGCGACTCGAAGCGGCGGACATCCCCCAGTGTCCCCTCATCGACCAGGTGGCGCAGCGTCAGGAAGTCGCCGTCCCACCGCCGGTTCTGGAAGACGGTGAACCGGACGCCCGCCGCCTCCGCCCGCTCGATGAGGGCGCGTCCGGACTCGGCGTCCGGCGCGAACGGCTTGTCCACGACGGTCGGCAGCCCGGCCTCCACGGCGGCCGTCGCGTGGGCGACGTGGAGCGGTGTCGGCGACGCCACGACCACCAGGTCGAGCCCGGGATGGGCGAGCAGCGCATCCACATCGGGCACCGCCGTCGCGTCGGGGACGTCGGCGGCCAGCCGGTCGACCTGCGAGGTGACGACCGCGGCCAGCTCGAACGACGGGTCCGCCGCCAGGAAGGGCGCGTGGAACACCCGCCCCGCGACGCCGTAGCCGATCAGGCCGACGCGGATCGGGCTGCCGCCGCTCACAGCACCTCCGACAGGAAGCGCTGCAGGCGGGGGCTCTGCGGGCGGTCGAACAGGTCGTCCGGACGGCCGGCCTCCACCACGCGACCCTCGTCCATGAAGACCACCTGGTCGGCGACCTTCCGAGCGAAGTTCATCTCGTGGGTGACGACGACCATGGTCATGCCCCGACGTCCCAGGTCGGCCATCAGGTTGAGGACGCCCTTCACCAGCTCCGGGTCGAGCGCACTGGTGACCTCGTCGAAGAGCATGACCTCCGGCTCCATGGCGAGCGCACGAGCGATGGCGACGCGCTGCTGCTGGCCGCCGGACAGGTCGCGCGGGCGGTGGTCCATCCGCTCGCCGAGGCCGACCTCGGCCAGCCGCTCCTCGGCCACGCGCTGCGCCTCGGCCTTCGGCATCCGCTTCACCGAGCGCAGCGCGAGGGTGACGTTCTGCAGAGCGGTGTGGTCCGGGAACAGGTTGAAGTGCTGGAAGACCAGGCCGATCCGTCGGCGCAGGACATCCGGCTTCGTTCCGAGGATGCTCGCGCCGCCGAGCAGCACGTCGCCGCTCTTCGGCTCGTGCAGGCGGTTGATGCCGCGGAGCATGGTGGACTTGCCCGAGCCGGACGGACCGATCACGCAGGTGGTGGTGCCGGGAGCGACGGACAAGGTCACGCCGCGGAGCACCTCGATGTCACCGTAGGCCATCGTCAGGTCGACGAGGTCGAGCGCCGAGCCACGGAAGTCGGGCGTCGTCTGGGCGGGGAAGGGCGATGTGTAGGTCATGTGTTGCTCCCGAGGGTGAGGGGCGTCGGCGGCTGGACCTCGTCGAGCTCGTCCAATCCGCTCCTGGGCGGGGCCGGCTTGCGGCGTCCGGTACGGAACCGGTTGTCGAAGTAGTTGACGAGGTGCGTCAGCGGCACCGTGATCACCAGGTAGAACAGCCCGGCGAGCACCAGCGGCGACAGGTTGCCCGTGAGCACGGCGGCGTCCTGGCCGACACGGAACAGCTCGCGCTCGCCCACCAGCAGGCCGAGGAAGTACACCAGGCTGGAGTCCTTCACGATGGCGATGAACTGGTTGACCAGGGCGGGGAGGACGCGGCGGATGCCCTGGGGCACCACGACGAGACGCATCGCCTTGCCGTAGCTGAGGCCGAGCGCGCGGCACGCCTCCAGCTGGCCCCTCTCGACGCTCTGGATGCCGGCGCGGAAGATCTCGCCGATGTACGCCGCCGCGATGAGCGACAGCGCCAGGATGCCGAGCGGGTACGGCGACGGTCCGAAGATCGACTGCGAGAACCGCGCGAAGCCCTGGCCGATGAGCAGGATGGTGAGGATCGCCGGCAGTCCACGGAACACGTCCGTGTAGATGCGGGCGGGGATGCGCAGCCAGCGGGAGGTGGAGATCCCCATAACGGCGACCACCATGCCGAGCACGACGCCGATGACGGTCGCCGCGGCCGAGATGACCAGCGTGTTGACGAGTCCGACGCCCAGCAGCTGCGGGAAGACCTGCAGCATCGACGGGATGTCGAAGAAGGTGTGCGTGATGGTGGTGAGCCAGTCCATGGGGATCTCCCTGTCCGCCTACTTGGTCGGGCTGGGCGTCGCGCCCTGCTCGGCCTTCGGCAGGTACTGCTTCGGCATCGGCGAGCCCGGGAACCACTTCTGGTAGAGCTTCTTCCAGGTGCCGTCCTCCATGGCGGCGTGCAGTGCTGTGTCGAGGGCCTTCTTGAGGGCCGGGTTGCCCTTGGCGATGGCGAAGCCGGCGGGGGCGTCGAAGGAGGGGATGTCTTCGGCGTCCTTGAGCGACGGGTACTGGGCGACGTAGCTCTTCGCCGCCTCGTAGTCGAGGAAGTGCGCATCCACCGACCCGCTGTTGATCGCCGAGACGGCCGCGTTGTTGTCGGGGAAACGGACCAGGTTCGCCTTCGGGAAGTTCTTGACCGCGTAGGCCTCTTGGAGGGTGCCCTGCACGACGCCGAGGCGCTTGCCTGCGAGGTCCTTCGCCGAGTCGATGCCCGCGGTCTTCGTCGTGAGCACGGTCAGGTAGCCGGCCAGGTAGCCGTCGGAGAAGTCGACCGTTTTCTTGCGCTCGTCGGTGATGCCGATGGCTGCGACGCCGACGTCGAACTGGTGGTTGGCGACGGCGGAGAGGAGGCCGGAGAAGTCCTGGCCCGTGAAGACGGCCTTTCCGAGGTGTGCGCGTTTGGCGACATCGGTGAAGAGTTCGACGTCGAACCCGGTGAAGTTGCCGCTGGAGTCGGTGAACGTGTAGGGCTTCGCGTCGCCGAGGCTGGCCACGCGGACGGTCCCCGCTTCGATGAGTCCGTACGGGTTGTCCTTGGTGGCGGCGCCTGAAGCGCCCCCGGAACTGCAGGCGGCGAGGACCAGAGCGGCCGATGCCGCTGCGGCGAGCAGCGCCGCCGGCCGGAAGAAGGTGCGTCGTTTCACTGCGGGATCCAATCGTGTGGGGAGTGCCGACGTGGTGCGGGACGCGATCCTCGTCGATCTACCTGTTGCTGAGACCGGTCTCTCGCGATTACGCTGAGACCGGTCTCAGTTGGTTTTCTGGGACGTTACAACACGTTTCCCCCGTTCGTCAACCGCGGAGACGCGAACAGGAAGGGTCCACCGATGTCCCCACGCCCCGCATCCCGTCGCGCCGTCACGGTGGCGGATATCGCCCGTGCGGCGAAAGTCTCCAAGGCGACGGCGGCCCGCGCGCTCGGTGACTATGGCCAGGTCAGCGAGGCGGTTCGGTCGCGCGTCCAAGCGGCAGCGGAGGAGCTGAACTACCGCCCGAACTCCCTGGCGAAGTCGATGAACACCGGACGCTCCAACACCATCGGCGTGGTCGTCGGAGACATCGAGAACCCGTACTTCGCGCACGCGATGCGCGGAATCTCCGACGTGGCCAGCAGCGCCGGCTACGACGTCATCCTCACCAACTCCGACGAGGACGTGGATGCGGAAGAAGCCGCTGTCGACGTGCTCCTCGACAAGCAGGTGGACGCGCTCATCGTCGCGCCCGCCTCCTCGGCGCGGGTGGGGCACCTGGCAGCGGTCGGTGCCGCCGGCCGGCCGCTCGTGCTCCTCGACCGCCGCGCCGACGGGCAGCACTACGACTCGGTCACCGTCGACAACCGCACGGCTGCGGCGCACGCGACGGCCGAACTTCTCGCCGAGGGGCACCGCCGGATCGCATTCCTATCGACGCACGACCACCCGGCGCCCGTCTACACCCCCGGCGACACCATCACCATGTCCAGCGTCGCGGACCGCGTGGACGGGGTGATGCAGGCGCTCACCGACGCGGGCATCCCGTCACCGGAGAGCAACATCCGACTCGACGCGCGCCGCCGGGGGGTGGATGCGGTGGCCCGCGAGCTCCTCGCCGGCGACGACCCCGTGACCGCCGTCATCGCGTCCGACAGCCTCATCGCGATGACCGTCTTCCAGACGATCCGGACGCTGGGCCTGCGCATCCCGGAGGATGTCTCGCTCATCGCGTTCGACAACCCGGAGTGGACCAAGATCACCACGCCGCCGCTGACGGTCGTCGAGCAGCCGATCTACGAGCTGGGTGCCGCGGCCGCGCGACGTGCGCTGCAGCGCATCCACGGGGAGCGGGTGGAGGAGGAGTCGGTGGTCTTCGACGCCGACCTCGTGCGCCGTTCCTCGGTCGGACCCCCTCCCGTCGCCGCGGGCGTCGCGGCCGGCACTGCCATTCCCGTCCGGTCGGAGATCCCGCCGCTTCCGGCGGAGTAGCGGCCGCAGATTTCCGACCGGCCGCGGTGGGTCGGAGATCCGAACTCGCAGCGGCCGAATCTCCGACTGACGATCGCCCGCGGCCGCTCAGCGGCCGGTCTCGCGCGCACCGTGCGCCGCGCGGAGGTCGCCCAGCGCCCGCTCCGTCTCGCGGTCGACGTGTCCGCCGCGCGCGAGGATCGCCGCGGGCAGCCAGTCGCTGAGGACGAACCGCCGCCGGGCGACCGGCTCTCCCCCGTTGGTCCGCACCGGGTGACTGACCCAGCCGTGTTCGATTCCCTGTGTCCATGTCGTGTTCGCCATGACCTTCACGTTACGGACGTAAAGATCCGGACACGAGATGGCATTAGGTCTATCTTCGCAAAGATACGGCCACTACACTGGGCGACATGATCCGATCCGTCGCGGTCCCCCTCATCGACGACTTCGCCGTGTTCGAATTCGGGGTGGTCTGCGAAGTCTTCGGGCTGGACCGCAGCTATGCCGGGCTGGAGCCGTTCGACTTCCGCGTGTGCACCATCCACCCGGAATCCTCGGTGACCAGCGCGGTCGGCGTGACGCTCACGGCACCGTTCGGACTCGAAGCGATGGACGACGCCGACCTCATCGCCATTCCTGCCGCCACCGTCCGCGACGAATACCCGGAGGAGTTCCTGGATGCGCTCCGCCGCGCCTACGACCGGGGCGCGATCCTCCTCAGCGTCTGCTCCGGCGCGTTCGCCCTCGGTGCCGCGGGCCTGCTCGACGGCCGCGACTGCACGACGCACTGGCGCTTCTCCGCCGAGCTGCAGCGACGATTCCCCGAGGCACGCGTCGACCCCGATGTGCTCTTCGTCGATGACGGCCGCATCATCACCAGCGCCGGCACGTCGGCCGGCATCGACGCCAGCCTCCACCTCGTGCGACGCGAGCTCGGCAGCGCCGTCGCGAACACCATCGCGCGCAACATGGTGGTCCCGCCGCAGCGCGACGGCGGCCAGCGCCAGTACATCGACAAGCCGGTCAGCGACTGCGAGGACGACACGTTCAGCGAACTCCTCGACGAGCTCACCGACCGATTGGATGAGGCCCACACGGTGAGCAGCCTGGCCGACCGTGTGCATATGTCGACCCGCAGCTTCTCGCGGCGATTCGTGGCCGAAACGGGCGTCCCGCCGATGCAGTGGCTGACGACCCAGCGCATCCTGCACGCCCGCCTGCTGCTCGAGACGACCGACCTCCCGATCGACGAGGTCGCGCGCCAGTGCGGCTTCGGCAGCGCAACGCTGCTGCGGCACCACTTCGACGCCGAGGTCGGGGTTCCGCCCACCCGCTACCGGGCGGCCTTCGCCCGCGTCTGATGCGTCCCAGCGCGATGCGATCGCGCCTGCCGGGACGGTCCATGAGGCGGCGGGGCGAGGTCATCGCCCCGATAGTGCCGGAGCAGACGCCGATTGCGGAGCGCCAGCTGCGCGCACAGAGCGGCGGTGACCACTCCGCAGACGATGACGCCCCACGCGCTCGGGTTCTCGCCCTGGGTCGGGATGGCCACGGCGAGCGCGATGGTGGCGACCAGCGTCAGGGCGGTGAGCACGGCGCCGATCCACTCCCTGCGCCGGGCTCGCGCGCGGTCCATGCCGTCTCCCATAATTCGGAAACTACTCCGCTGATCCGGTGAAGAAAAGGTGAATCTTTCTCGAATGGCTGGCGAGCCCGCCGGACACCACGAAGCCCCCGCGCGGCCTTCGCCGCACGGGGGCCTCGCTCATACAGAGGTCAGTCTTTGAAGGCGTCCTTGACCTTCTCGCCTGCCTGCTTGACGTCGGCTTTCATCTGGTCGCCCTTGCCCTCGGCTTCGAGGCGCTCGTTTCCCGTCGCCTTGCCTGCGGCTTCCTTGGCGTTGCCCCCAGCCTTCTCGCCGGCGTTCTCGATCTTGTCGTCGAGTCCCATGAGGTCCCCTTTCGTGTCCGATACGCCACAAACGTTCCCACCGTCGCGGCAGGCGGTCTAGCCCTCCGGAGCCCGGATTCACCAGACGCTCAGGCTGCGCTGGGCCGCCGAGCCTGGTCGGTTTGCCGAGCGGGCTCTGGGGCGACGAGCAGACCGTTCGGGCGGTGCGTGCCATCCATCAGCACCTCCAACCATTCGCGGTTCAGCGGCGAGATGGCGGACTCGTGGTACCGGAAGCGGATCGGCAGCCCGTTGTCCACCCAGATCGCTTCGCGCCCGCTGTCGCCGTCGGGAACCCAGCTGAGGGCGAAGCTCTCCCGCCGTCGCAGCTTGGTGGTGATCACGATCTGGAGGTGGGCCAGCAGCCGATCATCGAGGACATAGTCCGTGCCGCCGTAGCTCAGCACTCCCATTTACGATCGCTCCTGGGTGTCGGCGGCCGCACGTGCTGTAGTCATTTATTTAGTCTAACCATATAACTCGCCTGTCTAGCAATAAGACCGGCTTCGGAATGCAAGGCCTACTCGCGCATTCGTGCCTCGTTCAGAATGAACGCTGTGAGCACCTACCGCCTTCAGATCTCCCCCACCTTCACTCTGCGCGACGCGACGCAGGTGCTCGACCACATCCAACGCCTCGGCGCCGACTGGGTCTATCTCTCGCCGCTGCTCGAGGCCGAGCCCGGCTCGATGCACGGTTACGACGTCGTCGACCACAGCCGTGTCGACGCCTCCCGCGGTGGACCCGAAGCCTTTCGGGAGTTCGCGGACGCCGCCCACACCCGCGGGCTGAAGGTGCTGGTCGACATCGTTCCCAACCACATGGGAGTGGCGACGCCCGCGGTCAACGCGTGGTGGTGGGACCTCCTCACCTTCGGCACGGAGTCGCGCTATGCCTCCTACTTCGACATCGACTGGGAGTTCGGCCGCGGACGGCTGCGCCTCCCGGTCCTCGGCGACGGCCCCGATGAGGAGGACGCCCTCCGTGTCGAGGGCGGCGAGCTCCGCTACTACGACCACCGCTTCCCGATCGCTCCCGGCACTGAGGAGGGAACGCCGCGCGAGGTGCACGCCCGCCAGCACTACGAGCTGATGTCGTGGCGCCGCGCCGACGCCGAGTTGAACTACCGCCGCTTCTTCGCCGTGAACACGCTCGCCGGCCTCCGCGTCGAGGATCAGCAGGTCTTCGACGACACGCACCGGGAGATCGGCCGCTGGCTGAGCGAAGGTCTGGCGGACGGCCTCCGGGTGGACCATCCCGACGGACTGCGGGACCCCAGTCCGTACCTGGAGCGCCTCCGCGCCCTCGCCGGCGACGCACCGATCTGGGTCGAGAAGATCATCGAGGGCGACGAGCGGATGCCCGACTGGCCCGTGCAGGGCACGACCGGCTACGACGCCCTCGGCACCATCGACCGGGTCTTCGTCGACCCGTCCGGCGAGGGTCCGCTCACCGCGCTGGCCGGCCAGCTGGACGAGCGGGAGGAGAGCCAGGACTGGGTCGAGTTGGTTCATCGCCGCAAGCGCGCCGTCGCCGACAGCATCCTCCGCTCCGAGGTGCTGCGCGTGGTCCGCGAGCTGGGCGAAGGCACCGACGAGGAGACGGCGGATGCGGTCGCCGAGCTGGCGGCGTGGTTCCCGGTGTACCGGAGCTACCTGCCGTTCGGCGCCGAGCACCTGGAGGAGGCGCGCCTCGCCGCCGCCGAATCCCGGCCGGATCTCGCTCCCGCGATCGCCCGCATCGCCGACCGCCTCGGCGACCGGTTCGAGCAGGCCACGGGGGCGATCATGGCAAAGGGCGTCGAGGACAACGCCTTCTATCGGTACACCCGGCTCACCTCCCTCACGGAAGTCGGCGGCGACCCCTCCGAGTTCGCCCTCTCCCCGGAGGAGTTCCACCGGCGACAGGAGGACCGCCAGCGGCGCCTCCCCGAGTCGATGACCGTCCTCTCCACCCACGACACCAAGCGCGGGGAGGACACCCGCGCCCGCATTGCGGTACTGGCTGAGCTGCCCGGACGCTTCGAGCGGTTCCTCCGAACGGTGCGCGAACGCGTCGGTTTCGGCGACGGTTCGCTGGAGAGCCTGCTGTGGCAGGCGGTCGTCGGCGCATGGCCGGCATCTCGCGAGCGCCTGCAGGACTACGCGCTGAAGGCGGCGCGCGAGGCGGGCGCATCCACCGCCTGGACGGACCCGGACGAGCAGTTCGAGGCCCGCATGGCCACCGCGATCGATGCGGCGTTCGACGATGAGAGGGTGCGCGCCGAGGTGGAGGCCCTCTCCGCGGTGATCGAGGCTCCCGGCGCGAGCAACGGCCTCGGCGCCAAGCTGCTCCAGCTGATGGCACCCGGCCGGCCGGACGTCTACCAAGGGTCCGAGCGGTGGGAGCGGTCGCTCGTCGACCCGGACAATCGGCGTCCCGTCGAGTTCGACGTGTCGGCCGGACTGCTGGCGCACATCGATGAGGGATGGCGTCCCGACATCGACTCGTCGGGCGCCGCCAAAGTGCTGGTCACCTCCCGGGCGCTCCGCCTGCTGCGCGACCGACCCGAGCTGTTCACCGGCTATCGCCCCGTCTACGCCGAGGGCTCGCGCGCCGGCCACCTGATCGGGTTCGACCGCGGCGGCGCGATCGCGCTGGCGACCCGCCTGCCTGTCGGCCTGTCCGCCACAGGTGGATGGGCGGACACCACGATCGACATCGGGGAGGAACCCATGCGCGACGAACTGACCGGCAGCGAGCACCGCGGGCGGGTGTCACTCGCGACCCTGTTCGAGCGGTACCCCGTCGCACTGCTGGCGGTGATCCGATGACCGTCGGCTGGGGTGAGCGCCGCGTTCCCGTCTGGGCGCCGACGGCCCGCGCAGTGGATGTGGTGATCGGCGCCCTCGGAACCTTCCCGCTCGCGCCGGTGCCGGCCACCGACGAGGACCCGACCGGTGGCTGGTGGCAGCTCGCCGAGTCCCCCGGGTTGCCGGACGAACCCGTCGACTACGGCTTCCTCGTCGACGGCGAGGGCCCCTTCCCGGACCCGCGCTCGCTGCGCCAGCCGCACGGCGTCCACGAGTTGAGCCGCGAGTTCGACCCCCGGGCGCACCAGTGGTCGGACGGCGCGTGGGAGGGCCGCGACCTGACCGGCACACTGATCTACGAACTCCACATCGGCACCTTCACCCCCGAGGGGACGCTCGACGCGGCGGTCGAGCGCCTCGACCACCTGGTCGAGCTGGGCGTCGACGCCGTCGAAGTGCTGCCCGTGAACGCGTTCAACGGCACGCACAACTGGGGCTACGACGGCGTCCTCTGGTACGCCGTACAGGAGCAGTACGGCGGGCCGGCGGCGTATCAGCGCTTCGTCGAGGCGTGCCACCAGCGCGGGCTGGCCGTCATCCAGGACGTCGTCTACAACCACCTGGGACCGAGCGGCAACTACCTGCCGAAGTTCGGCCCGTACCTGGGCCAGGGCGCGAGCACCTGGGGCGTCAACGTCAACCTCGACGGTCCGCTGTCCGACGAAGTGCGGCGCTACATCCTCGACAACGCGGAGTACTGGCTTCGTGAGATGCACGTCGATGGGCTGCGCCTGGACGCCGTGCACGCTCTGCAGGATCACGGCGCCACCCACCTGCTCGAGGAGCTCGCGGTGCTCGCCGACGAGCTGGCCGGCGAGACCGGGCGTCCCCGGACGCTCATCGCGGAGAGCGACCTCAACGACCCCAAGCTGATCCGCCGGCGCTCGCACCACGGCTTCGGGCTGCACGCGCAATGGGACGACGACGTGCACCACAGCATCCACGCCAACCTGACCGGCGAGGACACCGGCTACTACGCCGACTTCGCGGACCCGTCGGCGCTGGTCCGGGTTTTCGAGCGCGGGTTCTTCCACGACGGCACCTGGTCGAGCTTCCGCGAGCGGCACCACGGTCGCCCGCTCGACCCCGACATCCCGTTCCGGCGGCTCGTGGCGTTCAGTCAGGATCACGACCAGATCGGGAACCGGGCGGAGGGTGACCGCCTGACCGCGACCCTCGACCCGGGCCGGCTGGCGGCCGCCGCGGCGCTCACCCTGCTCGGGCCGTTCACGCCGATGCTGTTCATGGGCGAGGAGTGGGCGGCCACGACACCCTGGCAGTTCTTCACCTCGCACCCCGAGCCGGACCTGGGCAAGGCGACGGCGGAGGGCCGCATCGCGGAGTTCGCGAAAATGGGCTGGGACCCGGACGTGGTGCCGGACCCGCAGGACCCGGAGACGTTCCAACGGTCGAAACTGGACTGGTCGGAGCTCGATAGGCCCGCGAGCGCCCGCATGCTGGAGTGGTACCGGACGCTCACCGCGCTACGCCGCACCATGCCGCTCGACGTGCCGGCGACGGACGTCGCCTACGCCGACGGCGTCTTCCGCTTCGCGCGCGGCGGCCTGCTGGTGGAGGTCAGCCTCTCCGGAACCGGCCTCGGCGACGCTCCCGCCGACGCGGTCGCCGCCTTCGACCAGGCAGTCCGCGTCTCTCGCGTATATACTTGAATCGTTCGGGTATATAAGGAGGGTTTCATGGCACAGGTAACGCTGCCCCAGCGCAGCAAGAAGCTCATCTCCTTCCGCGAGGACCAGGTGGAGGCGCTGGCCGCAATAGCTGACGACACGCACAGCAACTTCACCGCGACGGTCCTCGATGCCGTGGACGCGTACATCGCCGCCCACGACCGTGCTACGCAGCAAATGATCGATCGCGTCGTCTCCCAGAACGCGGGTCTGCTCGAGCGCCTCCGCGACGCGTGAGCGTCCGTTTTGTGACGCTCGAGGAGTCTCTCCTCGTGATCCGCGCCGTCCACGGCGGCGAGCCGATTACGTACATTCGCGACATGGTTCTGCTTCAATCAGCGCTCGAAAGGCCCGCCGCAACCCTGTTCGGCCGGGATGCGTACCCGGATATCTACGCCAAAGGCGCTGCTCTCCTGCACTCGATGGTGCGGAATCACGCGCTGCTCGACGGCAACAAGCGCACCGGCTGGGTGGTCTGCGTCCTGTTCTTCACGATGAACGGCTTCGAAGAGCAGTACGAGGAGGACGCGATGTTCGATTTCATCCTGGCCGTGGCGGCCGGAGAGATCGAGGACATCGGGGACATCGCCCGCGCGCTCTCCGCCTGGTTCAGGCCGCGCGTCTAACGTCCTGGAGGGGTCCGTAAGCGGTCAGGACGCCAGGCGCGAACTGACGAGACGGTTGAGACTGACGTGCTCCTCTGCCGCCCTTATTGCCAGCCTGCGGTGGAGCTCCGGCGGGATGCGGACCTTGAACTCACCGCTGTACGGGCGTTCGGCGAAGGGTTCCGGGATGGGCTCCCCCGCCCGGTCCATGTCTTCCACTACGTCCTCCACGAGCTGCACAACGCCACGCAGCGCCTCCGATTGCGTCGGTGCCAGCCAGGAAAGCGATGGGAACTCCGCAACCTGGCCGACGAACTCGCGGTCTTCGGCCGACCAGAGAACCCGATACGTGTAGTGCGTGAAGTCTGTCATCGTCGCTCACTCTCCCATCGATCGATCGCCTGCAGAACCTGGATTACTTGATACCGCTTCGCGCGTCCGTGGTCGTTCTGGATGTTGACCCAGGATCACCGCTCCACGGCGTCTTGAACAATGTATGGTGTCACTATTGACACCGAAAATCAATCCCACAGCGGGCTTAACGTCCCGGCCGGTCCGTGTCAATGCCTGGAGGGACACGGCGCGTCGCAGGTATCGTGGCGGTCTAACGCCGATCGGAGACACCGTGTCCCTGCCCTGTCCCCTGTATTGCTGCCCCAGCGGTAGCCGAGTCCGCGACGGAGCAGACCGATGACCGCCGGCTCGACGCCGTACCCGCTGGGGATCACCCTGCAGGACGGCGGCGCGAACGTCGCCGTCTACAGCGAGCGCGCGGACAAGGTCATCGTCTCGCTCTTCGACGGGCGCGGGCGCGAGTCGCAGACCGTGCTGCCGGAGCGCACCGGTCACGTCTTCCACGGGTTCGTCCCCGGGCTGGTCCCTGGCACCCGGTACGGGCTCCGGGTCGACGGCCCGTGGGATCCGGCCAACGGCTTGCGGTTCTCGCCCGCGAAGGTGCTGCTCCCCCCGCACGCCCGCGCCGTCACGGGATCCTGGGACAACACGCAGGCCGTCTTCGGCCACCAGCTCGGCCGGCCGAAGCGCCGCAGCGACACCAACGGCGCCAGGCACGTCGCCCTGGGCGTCGCAATCGACCGCCAGGAGTTCGACTGGGGCGACCACGAGCGTCCGCACACGCCGCTCAGCGAGACCATCATCTACGAGGTCCACGTGAAGGGGTTCACGAAGCTGATGGAGTGGGTGCCCGAGGAGTTCCGCGGCACCTACGCCGGTCTCGCGCATCCCGCGGCCGTCGAATACCTCAAGAACCTGGGCGTGACCGCGGTCGAGCTGCTGCCCATCCACCAGTTCGTGCAGGATGCGCACCTGAAGGAGAAGGGGCTGCGCAACTACTGGGGCTACAACTCCATCGGCTTCTTCGCGCCGCACAACGAGTACGCCGCCACCGGCGACACCGGCCACCAGGTCGACGAGTTCAAGGGCATGGTGAAGGCGCTGCACGCGGCCGGCATCGAGGTCATCCTGGACGTGGTCTACAACCACACCGCCGAGGGCAACGACATGGGTCCCACCTACAGCTTCAAGGGAATCGACAACCCGTCGTACTACCGGCTGGTCGACGGTGACGGCGCCCACTACTTCGACACCACCGGCACAGGCAACAGCTTCAACGTGAGCCACCCCGCGGCCCTGCAGGTGATCATGGACTCGCTGCGCTACTGGGTCGAGGACATGCACATCGACGGCTTCCGATTCGACCTGGCGACCACGCTGACCCGGCAGGGCGGAGACGCCAGCCTGCACAGCGCGTTCCTGACCCTGATCCAGCAGGACCCGACGCTCGCCCAGGTGAAGCTGATCGCCGAGCCGTGGGATGTCGCCGGCTACCAGCTCGGCGGGTTCCCCGCGGACTGGGCCGAGTGGAACGGGAAGTTCCGTGACGACGTCCGCGACTTTTGGCGGGGGACTCCCGGCGTGCTGTCGACCCTCTCGCAGCGTGTGCTCGGCAGCCCGGACATCTACGAAGACTCTCGACGCGCACCCGTATCGAGCGTCAACTTCGTCACCGCCCACGACGGCTTCACCCTCGCCGACCTGACCAGCTACAACGAGAAGCACAACGAGGCGAACGGCGAGGACAACCGCGACGGTGAGTCCGACAACCGCTCGAGCAACTACGGCGTCGAGGGACCGACCGACGACTTTGGGCTCACTGCCTTCCGCGTCCGGCAGCGGAAGAACTTCCTGGCCACGCTGCTCCTCTCGGCGGGCGTTCCGATGATCCTGGGCGGGGATGAGATCGGCCGCACCCAGCAGGGCAACAACAACGCCTACTGCCAGGACAACGAGATCTCGTGGTTCGACTGGCAGAACGCCGACTGGGACCTGCACGAGTTCACCTCGAAGCTGATCCACCTGCGCCGCACCGAGCCCGCGCTCCGTCCGGTCTGGTACCGCCACGCTCCCGATGTGGGCGGCCCCGACGTGGTCTGCATCCTGCGCGCGGACGGCGAGCCCTTCGCGGACGAGGACTGGGGCGACCCGGAGGCGCGGACCATCGCCTTCGAGCTGCGCCACGAGGGCACGGACTCGTTCCTGCTGATGCTGAACGCCGCCGGGAACGGCGTGGAGTTCGTCCTGCCCGAGGCGGCGGGCGCCGACTGGGAGCTGGAGCTCTCCAGCGACCCCGAGTTGAACCTCGGTGACGGCGAGAGCGTCATCCTGGGCGAGTCGTCGTTCGCCCTGCTGAGGTCACGGAACAGCTGATGACCGAGTCCACCATCCCGGCGCTGCTCGGGCGATACCGCCCGCAGAACGTCATCGGCCGCGGCGGCGAGGCCAGCATCTTCCGCGCGACGGACGAGCTGCTCGGCCGCGAGGTCGCCATCAAGCTCTACCGTTCCGGCGGCGAGGAGGAGATGGCTCAGTACCGCACCGAGCAGGCGGCGCTGGCGCGCCTCAGCCACCACGGAATCGTGTCGCTCATCGACGCGGGCATCGACTACACGTCGCCGAAGGACCCGCGGCCGTTCCTCATCATGGAGCTGGTCTCGGGGACCGACCTGGCCGCCATCCTGGGGCAGCGTGAGCTGACCCTGGAGGAGATCGCGGAGATCGCCTACGACGTCTCGGAGGCGCTCGAGTACGTGCATGCGAACGGTGTCGTCCACCGCGACATCAAGCCGTCGAACATCATGCTGGTCTCCTACGGCACCACGACGTTCCGCGCGCGTGCCCGGCTGACCGACTTCGGCATCGCGAGCGGCATCGCGGGCGCGCCGTCGCAGCCCGACGAGGGGAAGACGACCGGCACGGCCGCCTACCTGAGCCCGGAGCAGGCGAGGCGGCAGCCGGCCACCTCCGCCAGCGATATCTACTCGCTGGGTCTGGTCCTCCTGGAGTGCTTCACCCGCTCGGTGACCTACCCGGGCGACGCGGTCGAGGCGGCCCTGGCGCGGCTCGAGCATGAGCCGCCGGTGCCGCCGAACCTTCCCGACGACTGGACGCGCATCCTCCTGGCCATGACGTCGAGCGCCCCGGAAGCTCGGCCCACCGCGGAGCAACTGACGCCGTGGTTCCGCGACGCGGTCATCTCGGCCGCTGGGCTGCAGAAGGCGTGACAACGTCCGGCATGGACGACGCCGAGCTGCGGCGCTGAGTGCGAATCAGGCGCCGATGTAGCGGGCGAGGTGCTCGCCAGTGAGCGTCGAGCGGTCGGCGACCAGGTCGGCCGGTGTGCCTTCGAACACCAGGCGGCCGCCGTCGTGGCCTGCCCCCGGCCCGAGGTCGATGATCCAGTCGGCGTGCGCCATCACGGCCTGGTGGTGCTCGATGACGATGACCGACTTGCCGGTGTCGACCAGCCGGTCGAGCAGACCGAGCAGCTGCTCGACGTCGGCGAGGTGCAGACCCGTCGTCGGCTCGTCGAGCACGTAGACGCCGCCCTTCTCCGCCATGTGCGTCGCCAGTTTGAGCCGCTGACGCTCCCCGCCCGACAGTGTGGTGAGCGGCTGGCCGATGGTCAGGTAGCCGAGCCCCACATCCGACAGCCGCTTCAGGATGGCGTGGGCGGCGGGCAGTTTCGCCTCGCCCTCGGCGAAGAACCGTTCCGCCTCCGACACCGGCATCGCGAGCACCTGACTGATGTCGCGACCGCCGAGCGTGTACTCGAGCACCGACTGGTCGAAGCGCCGCCCCTCGCACACCTCGCAGACCGTCGAGACGCCGGCCATGACGCCGAGGTCGGTGTAGATGACGCCCGCGCCGTTGCAGTTCGGGCATGCCCCCTCGGAGTTGGCGCTGAACAGCGCCGGCTTCACCCCGTTGGCCTTGGCGAACGCCTTGCGGATCGGTTCGAGCATCCCGGTGTAGGTCGCCGGGTTGCTGCGCCGGGAACCGCGGATCGCGCCCTGGTCGACGGCCACGACGCCGTCGCGTGGAGCGACCGACCCGTGGATGAGCGAGCTCTTGCCCGAACCCGCCACCCCGGTCACCACCACGAGCACGCCGAGCGGGATGTCGACATCCACCCCCTGCAGGTTGTGCTCGATGGCGCCGCGCACCTCCAGCGCCCCGTTCGGCGTCCGCACCGAGTCCTTCAGTCGCGCACGGTCGTCCAGGTGACGGCCCGTGAGCGTCCCGCTGGCCCGCAGCGCGTCGACGGTCCCCTCGAAGACGACCTGGCCGCCCTCCGAACCTGCCCGAGGCCCCAGGTCGACGACGTGGTCGGCGATCGCGATCGCCTCCGGCTTGTGCTCGACGACGAGCACGGTGTTGCCCTTGTCGCGCAGCTGCTGCAGCAGCTCGTTCATCCGCTGAATGTCGTGCGGATGCAATCCGACGGTCGGCTCATCGAAGACGTAGGTGATGTCGGTGAGCGACGACCCGAGGTGCCGGATCATCTTCGTGCGCTGGGCCTCCCCGCCCGAGAGCGTGCCCGACGGGCGGTCGAGGGAGAGGTAGCCGAGGCCGATGTCGACGAATGAGTCGAGGAGGTGCTGCAGGTTCTTCAGGAGCGGCGCGACAGAGGGCTCGTTCAGCGAGCGCACCCAGTCGGAGAGATCGGTGATCTGCATCGCGCACGCGTCGGCGATGCTGATCCCCTGGATCGTGGATGAGCGCGCGCCCTCGTTCAGCCGCGTCCCGCCGCACTCGGGACACGGGGCGAAGGTGACCGCTCGCTCCACGAAGGCCCGGATGTGCGGCTGCATCGCGTCCACATCCTTCGACAGCATCGACTTCTGCACCTTGGGGATCAGGCCTTCGAACGTCAGGTTGATCCCGTTGATCTTGACCTTGGTCGGCTCGCGGTACAGGAAATCGTTCCGCTCGGTCTCGCTGTAGTCGCGGATCGGCTTGTCCCGGTCGAAGAAGCCGGACTCGCTGAAGATGCGTACCGACCAGCCGTCCACCGTGAAGCCGGGAACCATGATGGCGCCTTCAGCGAGCGACTTGCTGTCGTCGAACAGCTGCCTCAGGTCGATGTCGCTCACCGACCCCATGCCCTCGCAGCGCGGACACATTCCGCCCAGCTGCGCGAACTCGCGGACCTCGGTCTTGCCGCCGACCGTGATCGCACCCTTGCCGCTCACCGAGGGGATGTTGAAGGAGTACGCCTGCGGCGACCCGATGTGGGGCTGCCCCAGCCGGCTGAACAGGATGCGCAGCATCGCGTTCGCGTCCGTCACCGTGCCGACCGTGGAGCGCGCGTTCGCGCCCATCCGCTCCTGGTCGACGATGATCGCGGTCGTGAGCCCTTCGAGCACGTCGACGTCCGGACGCGCGAGCGACGGCATGAATCCCTGCACGAACGCGCTGTACGTCTCGTTGATCATCCGCTGCGACTCGGCGGCGATCGTGCCGAACACGAGCGAACTCTTGCCCGAGCCGGACACTCCGGTGAATACCGTGAGCCGCCGTTTCGGGAGCTCGAGGTTCACCTCTTTGAGGTTGTTCTCGCGCGCACCCTGCACGCGGATCACGTCGTGACTGTCTGCCGTGGCCGTCATGTCGATTCCCTCCGTCGAGCGCGACCCACGTTATCTCAGGACGAAGTGCCGCTGGAGACCACGCTGTACCGGAGCCGGGCGAACTGGCCGATTGCGGTCGCCGACTCGAGGCGGAGCCGATCGGGCCCCACCGTCCGGGGGAACAGCGGGGCGCCCCCGGTGAGTGCGGCGGGCGCGATCGAGAGCGCCAGCTCGTCTAGCGCGCCAGCGTCGAAGAACTGCCCGGCGAGGTCGCCACCGCCGACCACCCAGATGTCGCCGTCGCCGGCGGCCTCGCAAATGGCGGGCAGCGCATCCTGAACCGACCCCGATACGAACCGGATGTCGGCGCCCTCCGGCACCGGCAGCTCGCGGTGCGTGAAGACGAACGTCGGCCGGGTGCCGTGGAACTCCTGCCATTTCTCCGGGTGCGCCAGGATGTCGGACTCGCGCAGCACCCACTCGTACGTGGTGCGCCCCTCCACCATCACGGCCGCATCTGCCGGCAGCAGCCCCGGATCCGGAGTGTCGCCGCCGGGCACCGCGAACAGCCAGGCCAGCGAGTCGTGCTCGTCCGCGATCCACCCGTTGATGGTCGCTGCGGTATCGAAGATGATTCTCGCCATGCCGCGACGGTACCGGCTACCACCGACACGGTGGGAGCATGGGGCGCATGGATGCCGTCGACGCGCTGAACGAGATCGCCTTCTGGCTGGAGCGCGAGCTCGCCCCGACGTTCAAGGTGCAGGCGTTCCGCCGTGCCGCCGCGACGATCGACGGGATCGGCCAGGACGAGCTGGCCGCGCGCGTGGCGGACGGCCGGCTCAAGCGGACCAAGGGGATCGGCGATCGCACCTTCCAGGTGATCGCCCAGGCGGTCGACGGAGAGGTCCCCACCTACCTGGCCGACCTCCGGGAACGCAACACTGCGCCGCTCGACACCGGCGGCTCGGAGCTGCTCGCCCAGCTGCGCGGCGACCTGCACAGCCACACGGAGTGGTCGGACGGCACGGTACCCATCGAGGTGATGGCTGCGGCGGCCGCCACGCTGGACCGCGAGTACCAGGCGATCACCGACCACTCGCCGACGCTCACCGTCGCCAGCGGCCTCAGCGCCGAACGGCTCGAGGAGCAGCTCGAGATCATCGGCGACCTGGACACGGGATCCGTCACGCTGCTGACGGGCATCGAGGTCGACATCCTCGAGGACGGCACACTCGACCAGACGCCCGACCTGCTCAGCCGGCTGGATGTGGTGGTCGGCAGCGTCCACTCGAAGCTCCGCTCCGACCGGCGCACCATGACGAAGCGCATGCTCGGCGGCATCCGCGACCCGCACACCAACGTGCTCGGCCACTGCACGGGCCGGCTCGTGCAGGGCTCGCGCGGGACGCGTCCGCCCTCGGAGTTCGACGCGGACGCCGTGTTCGCGGCGTGCGTCGAGAACGAGGTCGCGGTCGAGATCAACTCGCGGCCGGAGCGCCAGGACCCGCCGGACGACCTCATCCAGCGCGCCCTCGACGCGGGCTGCTTCTTCTCGATCGACACGGATGCGCACGCGCCTGGCCAGCTGGACTTCCTCGCCTACGGCGCGGCGCGCGCTGTCGCCAACGGCGTGCCCGCGGACCGCATCATCACCACCTGGCCGCTGGACCGCCTCCGCAGCTGGCTCGCCAAGTCCTGACCCAGTTGCGACATCACGTCGCAACTCGCGCCGGGTAGACGCGACGACTCACGACTCGGCCGGCGGAAGGGTCAGAATCCCCAGGCGGACGCCGGTGCCTGCACGATGTCGACGGGACGCGTGCTCCAGTGCGTCCCGTTGCCGTAGTGGCTCGTCGCCCACGGGCTCGCCCAGATGGCGGCGGCCGTCGTGTCGGCGGACGTGCCGGCCTCGAGCCCCGCGACGATGTCCGGGTAGCCGCGCTGCAGATTCTTGGCGCAGTACTCGGCCGCCGAGACCAGGTCGGGATAGCTGCCCAGTCCCGCGCCGCCGCCCGAGCCGTAGCCGTTGTTCAGCGGGTTGTTGCGGTTCCACCAGTCCGGCGGACCGTTCTCCTGGCGCATCCAGCGCAGCATCACGGTGACGTTGGCGTCGGTCTCCGGCCAGCCGCCGAACATCAGCACGAGCTTCGCCCAGGCCTCATTGGTCCCGACGCGCGCGAGGGTCTGGAGCCCGTCGGTCGCGCTCAGGTTCTCCCGGTTGACGACGGGAGCGGCGATCGTCGCATCCACCAGCAGCTCCTGCGCGGGGACATGCGACGGCACCCGCTCGGCAGGAGCGCCGGGGGCGAGCGTCGTCGAGGGCGCGATGCGAAGCGTCGAGGCGAGCGCCTCGTCGGTCGGCACGATCGAGAAGCCGCACACCAGGCCGATCACGGCGAGCGTCACCCCGATCCGGTGATGCAGCGGCAGCACCGGCCGTCGCTTCGACCTGGGCAACCGGATGCGCACCCGCTGCGTCGGAACGGCAGCACGACGGCCGGCCGGTCGGCGGCCGCGGGGGCGGAGGGAGGCGGATGCGGGGGGCATACCCGTCGAAGAGTACCAGCGTCCCGCTGGATCGTCACCAGGACGGGCTACCGCGCGACCTCGTTCAGCCGCTCCAGGAGCTCGGCGAGGCGCCGGACGTCCTCCTCGCCCCAGCGCCGCAGGCTGCGGTACAGATTCGCCTGATCGGCCGCCCGCACCTCGTTCACCTTGTCGATCGCCTCCGGTGTCGCGGCGAGGAAACTCGCCCGCCGGTCGGTCGGGTCGGTCTGCCGCTCCACGAAGCCCATGTCTTCGAGGATTCTCACCTGCCGACTGATCACGCTCTTGTCGGTGTAGAGCATGGCCGCGAGATCTCCGGCGTGGATCGGCCCGCTGCGCACGATCGTGCTGAGCAGTTTGTAGCCGCCGGGCTGCAGGTCCGGGTGGATGTGGGACGCGCGGTCCCGCATCGCCATGCCGACCTGATTGAACAGCCGGGTGAACTGCTCCTCGACGCCGGCGATCGCCTGGTCGGTCGAGCCGGTCGAGCCGCCGTCGGCCGGACGGGTGGCGGCGTCACCCGTCGCCACCCGTCCCGTGTTGTCCATGGCCGTGATCATAACGCGCCCGTCTAGCGGCCGTTCTCAGCCGATGCCCGCTGGCCGGTCTCCCGTCCGACCGCCCCCACCGAGCCCGTGACCGGGGCGCCGATCAGCGCCTCCGCCACCTCGACCGCGTTCTCTTCTGCGGCCTCCAGCGGGCCGCCTTCAGCCTCCTTCTCCTCCATCCGCTCGATCGCGGTCTTCGTGCCGAGCGTGATGTTCGGCAGGAAGAGGATGGCGACGATGGTGACGATCGCGAGTGGCACCGCGATGAGGAAGATTCCGGCGACCGCCTGGCCGTATACCGACTCCACGATGGTGCGGACGGCGACCGGCAGGTGGTTGACCTCCGGCAGCGTGCCGCCCTGCAGCGACTGGAGCGCCTTCAGACCCGCTGCGCCGCTCTTGGTGGCGGCGGCGATCAGGTCGTCCTTGCGGTCGCCCATCATGTTGACGATCGTCGACCCGAGCACGCTTCCCATCACGGAGACTCCGATGGTGCCGCCGAGGCTGCGGAAGAAGGCGACGTTGGAGCTGGCCGCGCCGAGCTGCTCCGGCTGGACCGTGTTCTGCACGATCAGCACCAGGTTCTGCATCACCATGCCGACGCCCGCGCCGAGGATGAGCATGTAGACCGAGACGAGCAGGTAGTTCGTGTCGAACGCGATGGTGCTCATCAGGTAGAGCCCGACGGTCAGCAGCACCGAGCCGACGACCATGAAGGCCTTCCACTTGCCGAACCGGCTGATCAGGTTTCCCACGATCATCGACGAGAGCAGCAGGCCGAAGATCATCGGCAGCGTCAGCAGACCGGACTCCGTCGGCGTGGCGCCGCGGGCGAGCTGCATGTACTGACCCAGGTAGACCGACGTGCCGAACATGGCGACACCGACCGAAATGGACGCGATGACCGCGAGCGTGAACGTGCGGTTCTTGAACATCCCGAGCGGGATGATCGGCTCCTTGACGACCATCTCCGTGACGATCATGGCGATGAGGAGAGCGATGGCTCCGCCGACCATCCAGACCGTCTGGGGGCTCCACCAGTCGAAGTTCTTGCCCGCGAGCGATACCCAGATCAGCAACAGCGAGACACCGGCCGTGAGGAACGCCGCGCCCAGGTAGTCGATCCGAACCTTCCGCGCGGGACGCTTCGGCAGCTTCAGCGTGAACTGCAGCAGGATGATGGCGACGATCGCGACGGGAACGCCGACGAAGAAGTTCCAGCGCCAGCCGACCGAGTCGGTCAGCAGCCCGCCGATCAGCGGTCCTCCGACGGTTCCGACGGCCATGATGCCGCCGAACAGGCCCATGTAGCGGCCGCGCTCACGCGGGCTGATGATGTCGGCCATGATGATCTGGCTGAGGGCGGTCAGGCCGCCTGCGCCGAGCCCCTGCACGACGCGGAAGCCGATGAGCATGTTGGTGTCCTGCGAGAAGCCGGCGAGCGCCGAGCCGACCACGAAGAGTCCGAGGGCGAGCTGGATGAGCAGCTTGCGGTTGAACAGGTCGGCGAGCTTGCCCCAGATCGGTGTGGACACGGTGGTCGCGAGCAGCGTGCTGGTGACGACCCAGGTGTAGGCCGTCTGGTTGCCGTGCAGCTCGGAGATGATCCGCGGCATCGAGGTCGACACGACCGTGCCCGCGAGGATCGAGACGAACATTCCGAGCAGCAGCCCGGAGAGGGATTCGAGCACCTGGCGGTGCGACATCACGAGTGGTGAGCCATCCCTGGAGAGTGTGGTGGACATGCAGATCCTTCGACGCAATTGGTTGACGATTGTCAACCATATATAAATAGATGACCAAAGTCAACTAATGTTGTGCAGGACTGCACCATTCCGAGTGAACGTCCTCATAGCCGCACCGAGGCATCTTCAGTGTTCGGGGGGCGCCACGCCGTACGCTCGGAGCATGGAGTCCCGCCGCTCGCGCACCTGGTCGCTCGTCACGCCCGCCCACTGGATCGTGTGGACGGTCGTCCTCTTCATCGTCACCATCGCACTCGGCCTGCTGGCGAAGGCGCTGCCCGCCCTGCGACTGGAGGGGCTGGACGCCGCGGTGAACCGCGTCAACTCGCCGCTGCTGGACAACGCGGCCCTCCTGCTCGACCGGCTGGACAGCCCGGTGATCGTCGCCGTCATCCTCCTGATCGTCTTCGTCGTGCTGCTCCTGGCGGTGGGATGGCGCAGAGCGCTGGGCGCGTGCGTCACCGCCGGCGCCGGCTGGCTGACCACGCTGGTCGTCAAAACGGTGGTGGCTCAGCCGCGCCCGTCGACCGGCGGTCTGACCCACCTCCTCCACATCTCCCCCGCCACCCTGAGCTACCCGAGCGGCCACGTGGTCTTCGCCACAGCTCTCGTCGCCGCGCTCGTGATGGTCTGCCGCGGCCCGCGCTCCCGAACGATCGTCCTGATCGTCGGCGCCGTGTTCGTGCTCGCGGTGGGCTGGTCGCGCCTCTACGTCGGCGTGCACTACGGCACCGACGTCGTCGGCGGCGTCCTCAACGGTGTCGCGGGCGCTCTGCTCATCGCCGGCCTGTGGAACCTCGCGACCCGCGGTCGTTCTGAGCGCACCGCAAACGAATAGGTAGCGCCTCGGTAGTCCCACGGTCCCGCGGAGCGGGTCGGGGCCGGGATGGTGAAAGCACCATCCCGAGACCGAGAGGCTTGCAATGCTCCGCCGCCTGTCCGACGTCGCCGCCACCGCCCTGCCGCTCGTCGGCGTCGCCGACCCGGTAGGAGCGGTCGCCGCGCCCGCGCGCGTCACCGCCGTCGGGAGCACCGCCGTATCGACCGGGTCGCACGTGCACTTCGAGGTCCTGCTCCCCGGCGGGGACGCGGTCGACCCGCTTCCGTGGCTGGAGCAGGACGCGACTCCCGCAGCCTGAGCGGCGCGTCAGCGCGTAGGCCGATTCCCGGTCTCTTCCGGTGAGCCCGAAAAAGATTCTTCGAACTTTTCGCCCGCGCTGCGTCACGATCCGGGTTTCGGCTCGTCTACGTCAGTAAACCCCGCCCTGCCCGCAAGGAACCCGACCCATATGACCCGTGAACTCGACGACCTCTCCGACGCCGATCTGCTCAGCCGCGCCCGCGACGGCGAGAGTCCCGCCTTCGGCGTGCTCTGGAAGCGCCACTGGCCGGCTGCCCGCGCCATGGCGGCCTCCGTCACCGCACGCTTCGAGCCGGAAGACCTCGCATCCGAAGCGTTCGCGCGCATCCTGAGCGCTGTAGAGAAGGGCAAGGGTCCCACGAGCGGCTTCCGCGCCTACCTCGCCAAAACGGTGCGCAACGTCGCGATCGACTGGTCGCGCCGCAAGGCCACTACGAACATCGAAGACCCCGACTCGATCGAGGACTGGTCGTACAGCGAGCTCACGGCCCTTGACAACATCGAGCGCGAGACGATCACCAAGGCGTTCTACACCCTCCCGGACAGCTGGCAGGAGGTGCTCTGGTACATGCAGGTCGAAGACATGACGCCGCGTGAGGCCGCACCTCTCATCGGGATGACTCCCAACGCGGCCTCTTCGCTGTCGGCGCGCGCTCGCGAAGGCCTCAGACAGGCCTGGATCGGCGCCCACCTCGCTGAGGTCCCGCCCGGCAACCCTGTACACGCGTGGACAATCACGCGGCTCGGTGCCCACGTCCGCGGCAAGCTCTCCAAATCGGACCGACGGAAGCTGACGGAGCATCTCGACGAGTGCGACACCTGCTCGAACGCTGCGGTCGAAGCGGAGAGCATCGGATCCCGACTCGCCCTGAGCCTCCTCCCCCTCTTCCTCGGGGTGGCCGGCGCCGCCGCCTACACCGAGTGGGTGAACTCCTCGTCCTCCGCAGTCGCCGCAACGGCCTCAGGAGCCGCCTCCTCAGCACCCGGGGCTCGGGCCGGTGACGGCCTGGCCGTCACCGGCGCCGCCACTCACGCCGGGCTGGCCGCGGTTGCAGCGAGCGTTGTCATGGCTGCCGTGCTGACCGCGGGGACGATCCTGACCGCCCAGCAGGGCGACAGCTCCATCGTCCGGTCCAGCGACACGAACACTGTTCCGCCCGGAAAAGGCGCCGCAGCAGAAGGATCAGGCGACAGCGAGCGGGGACCGGCTCCCTCGGATCCCGGACCCGACCCGACGGCCGCGGAACGGGACGGAGAGCGTGAGGCCCCACCCGCGACGTCGCAGCCGGGCTTCGTGGCCGACGAGGCCCCCAGCGACGAACTCGGCGTCGACCGCGAGCCGGGCGCACCGGAAGCGCTCTCGGGACGCGAGGCAGCCGTCCGAACCATCCCCGCCGACGACACGCTGTTCGCCTACCGCCTGGGCGAAGGCACTACCGGCACCGCAGAGGACTTCATCCACAACGGGACGGCGCAGTACGACGAATCGGCTGACGGATCGACCTGGGCGCTTCGTGACGGACCCTTGCGGCAACCCAGTGACGTCTTCAGCGTGCAGATCTGGTTCCGGGCGACCACAGGCGGTGGCCGACTCCTCGGCTTCAGCTCCGCCGAGGAGGGGCTCTCGTCGGCGTACGACCGCCACCTCTTCCTCTCAGATGACGGGCGGCTGGTGTTCGGCGTCTTCCCGAATTCCGTGCGCACCATCGCCTCGAGCCGCAGCTATCTCGACAACAGCTGGCACCAGGCGACAGCCACCCTCTCACCCCAGGGCATGTCACTGTACGTCGACGGCGAGCGCGTCGCCCAGGACGAGGCCGTCACGACCGCCCAGGCTTTCGCGGGTTACTGGCGGGTGGGCTACGACAACCTCGACAACTGGGGCCCGGACACGCCGTCACGCCGCGCGTTCGCGGGCGACCTCGAATATGCGGCCGTCTACGGCATCGCCCTGACCCCCGAACAGATTCGAGCGCAGTGGGAACTGGGCCGCTGACAAAACTCACGTCGGGTTGCGCGTCACGATCACGCCTGACGTGCGTCTTTCTTCAGTGAGAGCGCGTATCGGGCTTCGCGCTCTCACGGGAAGCGGCACCCCACAGTTGCTTCTCTGCGGAGTGGCCCGGGTCCCTCGACGGGTACGAGGGAGCGCCCGGGTCACTCCGCTCATCCCCGCCCGTCCGGCCCCCAGTAGCTCGAAAGGATGAGATGAGTTCGACTCCCTACGGCCCGCGAGAGAACGCGGCCCGGTTGATCAGCGTGATCACCGACGGGTGGCGCGGCGAGGTCGTCACACCCCTCATTCCGCGAGACCCTTCCTCCCCGCTGCGTTCCGCCCTGCTCAATGAGCGCTCCGACCGGCTGACCGAGTTGCGTACCCTCGACTTCCGGGTCTACGACACCGTCCGGGTCGAAGAAGGCGGGTCGGCCGACGCGTACCGGATCATCGACCGATTCAAGTGCACCACCGACCCGCAGCCACAACTCCTGTGGCAGACGTGAGGGCCGGCCTATCCGCTTCCCAGGGTCACGCGGGTGGTCTGCTTCTTCCCGTCCCTCTCGTAGGTCACCTCGACCTGATCGCCGGGCTTGTGGGTCAGCTGGATGACGGTGAGATCGTCGATGCTGGCGACCGGCTTTCCGTCGACCTTCGTGATGATGTCACCGGCCTGGATGCCCGCAGCCGCTGCGGGACCGCCCGGCGTCACGGATTGCACGTAGAGGCCGCTCTGCTCGTTCCCGCTCACTCCGGGCTGGATCGGCGCGACGCTGATCCCGAAGGTCGGGTACGTGACTTTCCCCGTATCGATGATCTGCTTGGCGATGGGCATGGCGATCGATTCCGGGATGGCGAAGCCGATCCCGACGCTCCCGCCGCCTGCAACGCCGGTCGCGCTCGGGACGGTCGCGATCGCGGAGTTGACGCCGACGAGACGACCATCACAGTCGACGAGAGCGCCACCGGAGTTGCCCGGGTTGATGGAGGCATCCGTCTGGATCGCGTTCGCGAGAACAGCATTCCGGTCGTCGTCACCCTGCACCGGCACGGTGCGCCCGAGAGCGCTGACGACGCCGGTCGTCACCGTGCTGGACAGCCCCAGCGGTGCGCCCAGGGCGACGACGGGCTGCCCCACCTTCAGGTTCGTGGAGTTGCCCTGCTGAATGACCGGCAGCCCGGTGGCGTCCACCTTCACGACGGCGACGTCCGCCCGCGGCGACCGGCCGACGAGTTTCGCCGCGTGCGTCGTCCCGTCGCTGTACAGCACCGTGATCTCCGCACCATCCGCTGCCGGTGCGATGACGTGGTTGTTGGTCAGGATGTAGCCGTCGGAGGTGATCACCTCGCCGCTGCCGGTGCCGCCCGATCCGTCACCCGCGCTGACGCCGATCGTGACGATGGTGGGGAGAACGTCGCGAGCGACCCGCTCGGCGTCGCACACCGACTGGCTCGAGAGGCCCGTCACGCGCGACGCGGTCAGAGCTCCGATCGTGCCGGCGGATCGGATGGCGAGGCCACCCAGCGTCCCCGCACCGAGCAGGATGACCGCCGCCACAACGGCGAGCACCACGATGGCCCACACGGGGAAACGCCCCGGGCGATGCTCTCGGGGACCGTCCGGTGATGTCATGGTTTCCCCTCTCATCCCCTTGATCGACATCGTGAAACGCCGCGACCGATTTGGCTAGACAGTTGAATTCCCTTTCTTATCTAGCCAAATCGCCTCCGGGGCGCGAAGCTGACTATGGAAGCGCTCGCTGCGGCAGAGATGAGGTGGTCGAGTGAACGACGACCCGGACCGACTGCCCGAGCGACTCCGGGCGTGGCGGCACGCCTTCCACGACCCCGCGGTGGAGCGGGTCGACCTCGTCGGGGATGGCGTGCGCGTGCGGTTGCAGTCCGGCGTGGAGTTGGAGTGGCCCCTCGACGAACCCGAGTCCGAATCCGATTCCGACAGCCGACCATTCGAAGACCGACCCTGATCGGGGTGGGGCGGAGAGCTGCCTGGCGAAACCCGAGACGCCGCGACTAGCCTCCACCCAGGTGAGAAGCATCTGCCTCGATCCGCTGACGAGGGGGTTGCCATGCTGGGGTCCACCGCGACCCACGACCTCCCGGTGCGTTTCGATTCGATGATCGGTCGCCGGGAGGAGGTCTCCCTCGTGCGCCGGCTGCTGCAGACCTCCGCCCGCGTGGTGACGCTCACCGGCGCGCCGGGTGTCGGCAAGAGCAGTGTGGCCGTCGCCGTCGCCGAGAGCATGCAGCGTTCCGTTTCCGGCGTCTGGTACGTGGACCTCCGCAACCGCGACACAGCGGTGGCCACCTTGGTGGCACACGAGCTGAAGGTCGATCCGGGCGACGATGCAGTGGACGCGGTCGTCGCGGCGATCGCCGACGCGGACGTCCTGCTCCTGCTCGACAACGCGGACGCCGCGGTGCCGGAGGTGTCCGCCTTCGTCGACGCCCTCCTCGGGTCGTGCGCCGGAGCACGCCTCGTCGTCACCAGCCGGGAGCCTCTCGTCTCGCCGGCGCAGGCTCTGGTCGCCCTCGGCCCGTTCGCGCACACCGGGCTGAGCGCCTCCAGCGACGCCGTGCGCTTGTTCGGGGAGCGGGCCGTCTCGGGGGACGCCTTCTTCGCCGTCGACGACACGACGTTGACGGAGGTTCTCCGCGTGTGCGAGGCGACGCGGGGAGTTCCGCTCGCCATCGAGCTCGCGGCAGCCCAACTGCAGTTCATGGACATTCAGACCCTCGCGGGCCGCATCGGCGAACAACTGGAGACGCTGGAACCGGCTGAGCCGACGGCCCGCTCGTTGCGGGCCGCGGTGGTGGACAGCTGGGAGCGCTCCCTCCCCGCCGAGCGGCAGGTCTGGTCGGATCTGTCCGTGCTCGCGCCCGGGTGGGACCTTGAGCTCGGGGAGGCGGTGGCCGGACGCAGGGCGAGCGGACAGCGCGAGGCGACGCAGGTCATCAAGCAGCTGATCCGCCGCTCCGTCATTCACCGCCGCCGCACGGACGACGGTGTGCGCTATGAGCTCCTGCCCGCGATCCAGGAGTTCGGGGCCGCCCACGCTGAGAACCTCGACGAGGCGCGACTCCACTTCATCGTCTGCATGCTGGTTCGCCTGCACGACGCAGAGGACAACTGGTTCTCGGGGCGGCAACGCGACATCCTGCGCCGGCTCCGCGCCGATATCCCGAACATCCGCAACGCTGTGCTGACGGCTGCAGCGCTGGGCCGCGCCGACACCGCGATCGAGGCGGTGACGACGCTGTGGCGCCAGGCGTGGTGGATCCACGGTAGCGGGGACGAACTCGCATCGTGGCTGGACCTCTCGCTGCAGGCGGGCCCGGTGTCGCCGTATTGGGCGTCGCTCGGTCACTCCCTGCGCTCATGGGTCTACGGGGCGATGCACAAGCCTCTTCTGGCGCAGGCCGAACTGAGCCTGGCCGCCGCCGCCTACGACGAGGTCGCTGCCGGCGGTGACGTCGCTGCCGAGCACGAGTGCCGTATCGGCCTCCGCAGCGCGCAGGAGGTGGAGGAGCCGGACGATACGGCGGCCGTCGACGCCCTGACGGCCCTCATGGACGAACTCGGCGAGGAGGCCTACCTCTTTGGCCGGCTGAATCCGCCACAGCGACTGGCGGCGCGCCTCCACTCGCTCGGCCGCTGGGAGGAGGGCCGCCGGATCGACGACGAGATCGCCCGACGCGGTCTCGCGGTCGGGGACCGCTTCGAGCGGTCGTTCGCGCTCACCACCCGCGCCACCGCGGAGGCCGCCGCCGGAGACTACGCGGGGACCGAGGCCGACGCGCGCGAAGCACTCCTGCTGAAGCGCGGCCTCGGTGATCGCATCGGCGTGGCGCTCGCTCTGGAACTCCTCGCCGACGTCGCCCGAGAGAAGGCGGATGCGGCGCGTGGTGCGACGCTTCTGGGCTGCGCCGCAGGCAGGTGGCGCGAGGCGGGCGCCATCCGGATCAACTACCCGCCGTACTTCTACGACCGGCAGAGCACCGAGCGCGCACTGCGCCTCCGGCTCGGGGATGCCGTCTTCGATCGCGCTTTCGGCTACGGCCTGGAACTGGGCGAGGACGAGGCCATCCACTACGCCCTGCACAGCATCGTCGAGGCGCGACTGCGCTCCGGGACGCCGCAGCCCACGGCCGCCAGTGGGCTGACGCCCCGCGAGACGCAGGTTGCTTCGCTGGTCGCGGAGGGCGAGACCAACAAGGCGATCGCAGGGCGGCTGTTCGTGTCGATCCGCACCGTCGAATCCCACGTCCAGAACGCGCTGGTCAAGCTGGGGCTCCGCTCGCGGACGGAACTCGCGGTCTGGTACCGCGAGCAGGCGAACGCGCGCTGACCTCATCGAGGTGGAGGGCGCCGCGACCGCTCACCCGGAAGGCACGGCCTCGCGCGCGTGCCGTCCGGGGCGGACATCTCAGGCGGCGACGTCGAAGTCGTCGCGGGTGGCACCGAGCGACGCGCGGAGGCCGCGACGGGCACGGGCAGCAAGGGCCGTCGCGGCGGCGACCGTCACGCCCATCGTCTTGGCGGCGGTGGCCATGGGGAGGTCCTGCAGACAGGTCAGGTGGAGGATGCGCTGCCAGCGCTCGGGAAGCCGGCGGAACGGCTGCTCCAGCTCGCCGAGGTCGCACACCTCGAACTCGTAGCAGCCGATGGCGGTCTCCGCAATCAACGGCACCATGGTGGCCCGCGAGTCGCGAGCACCCCAGGTCGCCGCCACGTTCCGGATGGCGGTCTGCAGGTAATGCGCGAACCCGTCCCGGGGGCCGTTCCCGTTGCGCAGGGCAGCGAACACCTTCGCGAAGGCCTCCTGCACGATGTCCTCGGCGTCGTAGCGACCCGTCGTGCGGCGAGCGATGTGATGCGCCCATCCTTCGTAGCGGTTCCAGAGCTCGCCGAAGTGCGCATGGCCGCCGTCGCGGACCAGGTCCAGCAGTTCCCGGTCGGTCGGTCGCGACGCGGTGGCGGTCATCGTGGCTCCTCGGTCGGGGGTCCTGATCGAGGTGCTTCCCGATCGATGACCCCAGACTCTTTCCCGTGCTCCATCGGCCGGAACGGGGAAACTACCGAGGTGCTACGGAGCCGCGACAGGAGACGTCGGAGCACCGGGTAGCGTTGCCGCATGAGCCTGACTGTCGAGAACCAGCCCGCGGAGTCCCGCTACGCCCTGTTGCAGGACGGCGAGGTGATCGGGGTGGCCGAGTACGACCTGCGCGACGACGCGATCGTGTTCACTCACACCGAGGTGGATGAGGCCAAGCGGGAGAAAGGGATGGCGTCCACACTCGTGCGGACGGCCCTCGATGACGTGCGCGACCGTTCCGACCGGCGCGTGGTCGCCTCCTGCCCCTACGTGCGGAGCTGGCTCAGCGAGCACCCCGACTACGCGGCGTTGCAGAAGCGGTAGCGCGGCCGTCGTCGCTGGGCGTGCGCCCCTCCACCCGCTGTCCCTGACCGGCGCGGCCGAGGTCGAGGGTGATCTTGCCGCCCTCCCAGCCGCTGTCGCCGCGATCGCCGGGCAGTGGGGCCGGAGCGGGCAGGAGGGCCTGCCGGTCCATCTCCTGCTGGGCCTCGTGACGGGTGGGCGCGAAGACCTCGTCGAACGAGCCGCCGATCGCGCCGCTCATCGTGCCGGAGCCGCGCTGCGCCTTGTTCGAGAGGTCGATCCAGCCGAGCTTCACGCCGACCACGATCAGCATGACGAACCCCGCCACGATCCCCACGACCCACCAATTCACGCCATCCAGGGTACCGGAGGACCTGTGGGCATCCTGAGGATCGGCCGAAGCGGGCCGATCGTCGCCGGAGTCGTCAGAGTGCGAACTGGTGGTTGATCGCCTCGGCTGAGTAGAGCGCATCTGTGACGATCCGGGCCATACCGATCAGGCCGGCATCTTCACCGAGCGCGCCGAGGCGGATGTCGAGGTTGCGGGTCGCTCGAGGAAGCGAGCGGGGGTAGAGGGTCTCGCGAAGACCGCCGAGAAGCTCATTGGAGGCCAGGTCGCCGCTGACGACGAGCACCCCCGGGTTGATCATGGAGACCACGGTGGCCATCACCTCGCCGATCCGGCGTCCGGCCTCGTGGGTGAGCGCCAGGGCCTCGATGTTGCCGGCGCGCAGCAGGCGCCCGACATCGCGCCCGGACGCCGCGGTGAAGCCGCGTTCGGCGAGCGTCATCGCGACGGCACGACCGCTCGCCACAGCGGCCAGGCAACCGCGGGAACCGCACTGGCAGATGGCGTCCTCTCCCGCGAGTCGGATGTGGCCGATGTCGCCGGCCCCGCCGTCGATGCCGTGGTAGACGGACCCGTTGATGACGAGGCCGGATCCGATACCGGTCGAGACCTTCACCAGGCAGACGGCGTTGCTGTCGCCGAAGTTGGTCGATTGCTCTCCGAAGGCCATGGCGTCGGCATCGTTCTCGACGAAGGTCGGAACCGGGAGCGCGTCGCTCAGATGGTCGGCGATCGGGTAGCCGTCCCAGCCGGGCATGATCGGCGGCTGGGCGGGGCGCCGGGTCTTCGGGTCCACCGGTCCGGGCACCGAGATACCCGATCCGACGATGTTCCGGTCGTCCCCAGAGGCCGCGATGAGTCCGCGAATGGATGCGGCGAGCGCATCCAGTACCGTCTTCGGACCATCGACGATCGCGACGTCCACGGTGTCGGTGGCGAGGATGCGGCCGCTCAGGTCGGTGAGCGCTGTGCGCGAGTGCGCCGTGTCGACCGCAGCAACCGCAAGCAACGACCGCTCGGAGTGGAAGGCCAGCCTGTCGGGGCGGCGGCCACCTGTCGCGCCACCGCCCCCCGCGACCTCGGTCACCAGCCCGGCATCCATCAGCGCGTCGACCCGTTGCGCCACGGTGACCCGCGACAGGCCGGTGACCTGCTGGAGGTCGCGGCGCGTCGTAGCCTCGGAGCGGCGGATCAGCTGCAGCACGTCTCCCGGACCGGAGCTCATCGGCCGCCTTTCCTCCGGGGGGACCCACATTCGCCTCCCCATCGTACGAGGTCGGCCGGGCTCGTCCGTCACCCTTTGTCCGCCCCGCTCGTGAGACCCTCGGTGAGCGATCGCTCGGCGAGTCCGTAGAGCACGATGATCGGGATGGTCAGCAGCACGGAACCGGCCATCAGCACGGTCTTCGACACTTCGATGCCGTTCGACAGCTGCGAGAGGCCGAGCGACACCGTCCACAGGTCGCGGTCGGCCGCCAGGAAGAGCAGCGCGAACAGGAACTCGTTCCAGGCGATCATGAACACGTAGAGGCCGGTGGAAACGATGGATGGCATCGCCAGCGGCACTGTGATGCGCCACAGGATGCGGAACCGGCCCGCGCCGTCGACCATCGCGGCCTCTTCCACACTCTCCGGGATCGAGCGCAGGTACGACCGGAGCATATGGATCGACACGGGGATGGTCTGGGCGATATAGACGATCACCAGCGACGCGAGCGACTCCCGGATCCCGAGGGCGGAGAAGCCGACGAACAGCGGGATGGCGATGATGATCGTCGGAAACAGATACACGGCAAGGAACAGCGCACTGATCTGCCGGCGGCCGAAGAACGCCAGTCGCGACACGGCATACGAGCCGGGGATGGCGACGATCAGGGTGATGATGACCGCGGCGATGGCGACGAGTGCGGAGTTCATCATGAACTGCGCGAACCCCTGACCGCCGTCCTCCTGCGGCTTCAGGACGTCGGCGTACGTCTGGAGGGTGAGGTTCTGCAGCGGCACCCACAGCCGCTCCGGGTGGAGCAGCACCTGCTCGATCGGCACGAGACTCAGCTCGACCATGTAGTAGAACGGGAAGACGGTCGCGACGACCAGGACGGCGATCACGACCCAGCGCAGGGCACCGAAGGTGCGTTTCTGCACCACGATCCGACTCATTCGTCGTCCCCCTTTCCGGCGAAGAACTTGACATAGACGAACAGGAAGACGCCCAGGATCGCGGACAGCACGAACGCGTTGGCTGCCGCGCCTCCGATGTCGAAACTGCCGATCAGGGTGTCGTAGACCCGGACGGCCGAGACCTCGGTGCCTGCCGCACCGCCGGTCAGCAGATACACGTCGTCGAATTTGTTGAACGTCATGATCAGCCGGAGCACCGACAGGAGGGAGATCACCGGCAGCAGCTGCGGGAACACGATATGGCGGAAGTTCTGCCACGGGGTGACACCGTCGACGAGCGCCGCCTCCTCCACATCGCGCGGAAGGGCGACCAGGCGCGCGGTGATGAAGAGGAACGCGAACGGGAAGTAGCGCCAGATCTCGAAGAAGATCACGGTGATGAGCGCGTACGGTGCCTTGCCCAGGAAGTCGATCGGATGCTCCCACCCGAACCACTCCTTGCCGAGCGTGTTCACGATCCCGAATTGCGAATTCAGCATGATCTGCCACACGAAGGTGACCGCGACCACGGGTGCGACGTACGGCAGCAGCATGAGAGAGCGGACCACCCCGCGCCCGCGGAAGGGGGCGCGGAAGGACAGCGCGGCGACCAGCCCGACGACGATCGACCCAGCCGTCGAGAAGACCGAATAGACGATCGTCGTCCACAACGAGGTCCAGAAGCCCGGATCTGTGAAGACCTCGACGAAGTTGTTGAGCGTGAACGAGTTGAGCAGCCCGTTCTCGGCAATGCTGGTGAAGTCGGTGTCCTGGAACGCCAGGATGAGGTTCCAGATCACCGGCACGATCACGATCGCCACGATGATGATCGTGGTGGGGAGGACCATGCCCAGGCCGGCGCGGTTGTCGCGGCCGGCCAGCGCGCCCCGGCGCGGGCGGCCCCGCGAGGGGGCCGCCTGCGTCGGCGTGGGAGGTGGTGCGAGTTGCGTCATGAAGTCACTTCTTCAGCTTCGCCTGCAGCTGCTCGACCGCATCCGTCGCCGTCTTCGCCGCCTCACTCGCGTTGGTTCCGGAGCCGAGGCTCGCCACGGCCTTCGAGATGGGCAGCTGCGTGTTGACCGGTCCGAGCAGGGCACCCTGGCCCTGGGGGATGGCCCAGCGGTCGATCTCGGACGGCACTTTCAGCAGGGCGTCGATCGTCGCCGCGTCGTAGATCTCGGACAGCTTCTTCTTGGTGTCGACTCCGGCTTCGAGGTTCTTCCAGCCGTCGGTATAGGCGTTCGGCTCGGCGGAGGTGCCGGTGCGTAGCGGGAACTTGCCCTCGGGAGCCATCCCGAGCCACTTGAGGTAGCCGTCGGACATCATGTACTCGATGAACTTCTCGGACGCCGAGGCGTTCGCCTTCTTGGTCACGAGCCAGGAGGTCGCCTCGCCGTACGTGGCGCCCTTCTTGCCGTCCGGGCCCTGGATGGACGTCACGATGCCGCTGTTCTTGGCGAGCCAGGTCGGGTCGGATGCGCACTGCGCGCAGGTGGGGAGCGCGTCGTTCCGGAGGCCGCCGAGCTCATCCAGGATGTACGTGGACCAGTCGACCATCGCCGCCTGCCCTGCGAAATATGTAGCACGGGTGGTGTCGACGGTCTGGGTACCCTGCGGCGAGTAGTGCTGGGCGAGCGAGCCGTACAGATCCCAGGTGGTCTTGCACGCGCTCGAGTCGAGGCCGACCTTGCCGCTGCTGTCGACGAGCTGGCAGTCGTTGCCCAGCGCGAGCGACTCGAAGGTCTGCGACGTGAAGACGTCGGCCGGATCGGTCGCGAGGGTGATGCCGTAGTCGCTTCCAGAGGTGAGCGTCTTCGCCGCCTTCTCGAGGTCTGCATACGTGGTCGGCGGCTTCAGTCCGGCCTTCTCGAACAGGTCCTTCCGGTAGACGAGGATCTGCGCGTAGGCGGAGTCCGGAACGGCGAGCTGGCGTTCGCCGTCGCGGTCGAGGACAAGGGCGGAATCGACGAACGTCTTCTCGCCGAGGCTCTTGACGACATTCGCGGCCGACTCCGGGTTGAGCAGCTTCTGCGAGTCGAGCTGGCGCACGAGTGACAGCGGGATGGCGCCCATCACGTCGGGGAGCTTGCCCGAGATCGCCGCGGACGCGACCAGCTGCGGCACCTGGTTCTCGTCGACGGGCACGAGCTTGACCTGGATGCCGGTCTTCTTGGTGAAACCGGCGATGATCTCCTTCGTCGCGTTGACGCGATCCGGCTGGTTCTCCTCCGACCATACGGTGATCGTCTTGCCCTTATCGCTGGTGCTGTTCGAACTGCCGGAGCAACCGGCCAGGGCGGCCGCGCCGGCGACCAGCAGCGTCGCACCGGCGACGATCTTCGTGATGCGCGACGTCATCATCGCGTCTCCTCTCTGGGGGATGGGTGTGTTTGGAGAGTAATCCAACTTATGCATAATGTCTATACACAAGAAGCATAATCACGATGCTAATGTAGTCGCCATCACGAAACCAAGGACGGTCGCATGAACAGCCTTCTCCGCTTCGCCGCCCCGCGCACCGTCGAGGTGATCGACGTCCCGCGGGCTGAATTGACGCCCGGTCAGGTTCGGGTCCGCACGCTGTACTCCGGCATCTCCGCCGGCACCGAGCTGACGGCGTATCGCGGGACGAATCCCTACCTCACCTCACAGTGGGACCCGGAGTTCCGGCTGTTCCGCAGCGGGGCGGATAGCGGACAACTCGCGTACCCGCTCGACGGCTGGGGATACTCCGAAGTCGGCGAGGTCGTCGAGATCGTCGAGCCCGAGAGCGGGCTCCCCGCCGACGCTCCGCAGGTCGGAGATCGGGTCTGGGGCATCTGGGGACACCGCGCGGAGGGCGTGCTCGCGGTGGAGGCCCTGCGCGGGCATGTCCTGCCGGACGGCCTCGACCCTCTGGCCGCCGCGTTCGTGCGCGTCGGGGCGATCGCGCTGAACGGCGTCCTCGCCGCCGACCTCGGGGTCGGGTCGACGGTGGTGGTCTTCGGCCAGGGAGTGATCGGCCTGCTCGCGACACGGCTGGCGTCGCTCAACGGTGCGACCGTGTTCGCCGTCGACGGCATCTCCTCGCGCCGTGAAGCCGCCATCCGCTGGGGTGCTGCACACGCGCTGGCGCCGGATGACTCGCTCGCATTGACACTCCGAGAGCTCACCGGTGGAGCAGGCGCCGACGCGGCCATCGAGATGAGCGGCAATTACCACGCACTTCAGTCGGCGGTCCGCGCCGTCGGAGCGGATGGCACCGTCGTCGCGTCCGGCTTCTACCAGGGCGAGGCGACGCCCCTGCGTCTCGGTGAGGAGTTCCACCACAACCGCGTGCAGCTCCTCGCGTCGCAGATCGGCTCCGCTCCGAACCGCCTCCGTGCCCGCTGGGACGTCCCCCGCCTCCAGCGCACGGTCGTCGACGCGCTGGCGGACGGTCGCGTCGACGCCGCCTCCCTGGTGACCCACCGCTACCGGATCGAAGACGCCGCGGAGGCTTACCGGCTGCTCGACACGGATCCGTCGGCCGCCCTCCAGGTGGTGCTGGAGTTCTGATGAACCAGATCACGGTCCAGGAGCAGCACCTCCCCGGCGAGACGCTCGAGCAGAAGTTCGAGACGGCCCTCGCCTGGGGCTTCGACGGCATCGAGCTGCGCAGCCGCGGCGACTTCCACTTCGCCGGGCGACTGTCCGAGCTGAAGCGCGCGGCGGCCGCAGGCGTGGTCATGCCGACGACCTGCGTGGAGATGTCGCACTTCATCGGCGCATTCGACCGCGAACTGCGAGAGGACGCCATCGCGCAGCTCTCGTCGCAGCTGAGTGTCATGGCCGAGATCGGCGGCACCGGTGTGATGACCCCGGGCTCGTACGGGATGTTCTCCCGGCGGCTGCCGCCCTTCGAGCCGCCGCGATCGCCCGACGAGGACCGCGCGATTCTGGTGGATGCGCTCAGCCGTCTCGGCGAGCACGCCGAGCGCGAGGGCGTCGAGCTCTTCCTCGAGCCGCTGAACCGGTACGAGGACTACCTGGTGAACACGATGGCCGGCGCTGCGGCTCTCCTCCGCGAGGTCGGCTCGCCCGCTGTCCGGATCGTGGCCGACACCTACCACATGAACATCGAGGAGGCCGATCCGGCCGCCGCGCTGCTCGAGGTGGCACCGCACATCGGCCACCTGCAGGCCAGCGACTCGAACCGGCTCGAGCCGGGCGCCGGTCACGTCGACTGGGCGCTCTTCGGCGCAACGGTTCAGGCCATCGGTTACGAGCGCTCGATCGCGATCGAGAGCCGGCTCTCCGGCGACGCGGAGGCGGTGCTGCCGAAGGTACCGCCGCTCCTCCGGCGGTACTTGTGAACGCGCTCGCCTCAGCCGCGGCCGGCATCCTGCTGAGCAACTGGCGCCGCGGCTACACGGTCCCCGCCGGCGGGCTCTACCCGCACCAGTGGAGCTGGGACTCCGCGTTCATCGCGATCGGCCTCCGCCACCTGTCGCCGCGCCGCGCTCAACAGGAGTTGGACACCATCCTGAGCTCGCAGTGGAGCGACGGACGGCTTCCACAGATCGTCTTCCACTCCGGGCATGACGACGGCTACTCCCCCGGCGTCAGCTTCTGGCACAGCAGCCGAATCCCCGGGTCACCGCCCGTCGAGACCTCAGGCCTGATACAGCCGCCGAACCACGCGCTGGCCGCGCTCATGGTGCATGAGGCGGACCCGGCCGAGTCTGAGCGACGTCGTTTCCTCGAGCGGGCGTACCCGCGGCTGGTCCGCTGGCACGAGTACCTGCGCGACCGCCGCGGAGGCACCTCCGGCCTCGCCCGGGTCGTGCATCCCTGGGAGAGCGGCATGGACAACTCGCCGTACTGGGATGCCTGCCTGAAGGGCATGACCCAGACGTACGCGGACGACATCCCGCGCCCCGATCTGCTGCACGCGGACGCCGGGCACCGCCCCTCGAACGGAGAGTACGGCAAGTACCTCTACCTGGCGGCGCGGTATCGCGATCACGACTGCGACGACGCCGACGCCGGCTTCCCGTTTCAGTTCGAAGACCCGGCCTTCAATGCCCTCTGGGCACGGTCGGAGCTGTCGCTCGCCGCGATCGCAGCGATCGTGGGAGCCGATCCCGAGCCGCATCGCGCCGAAGCCCGCCGCATCGCGCGGCAGCTCGAGCGCCTCTGGTCGCCGGAGGTGGGATGCTACGTGGCGCGGGATGTCCGGAGCGGCGACCTCCAGCCCTACCGCACCGTGGCAGGCCTGGTCCCGCTCCTGCTCCCTGAGCTGCCGCACACGGCCGAACTGCTCGAACTGCTTCGGGGGCCCCACTTCCGGCTGGGCGAGGTCGCTATGGTGCCGAGCCACGACCTGACCGCTCCGACGTTCGACTCGGCGCGCTACTGGCGCGGCCCGTCCTGGTTCAACACGGCGTGGCTGATCGCCGAGGCGCTCTACGAGCGTGGATTCACGGACGAGGCGGAGCTGCTGTCGCGCAACATGGACGACGGGGCGCTGGAGCACGACTTCCCCGAGTACCTCGACCCCTACTCCTCCGACCCGCGCGGGACGCGGCGGTTCAGCTGGACGGCCGCGCTCGCGCTCGACCTCTCCCAGAAGATCGGAGCCCCCCGATGAGCGTCGTCCGCGCCACCGTGTGGAACGAGAACGTCCACGAGACCACCGAGCCGCACATCATGCCGTTCTACCCGGAGGGCATCCAGGGCGCGGTCGCGTCGGCGCTCCGCGAGCACCTGGGCGACACCGTCGAGGTTCGCACGGCGACTCTCGACCAACCGGAGCACGGGCTCACGGAGGACGTCCTGGCCGCGACGGATGTGCTGTTCTGGTGGGGGCACCTCGCCCACGACGGCGTCGCTGACGAGGTCGTGGACCGGGTGCAGCGGCACGTCCTCGGCGGGATGGGCCTGGTCGTGCTCCACTCGGGCCACTTCTCGAAGATCTTCACCCGGCTCATGGGTACGACGTGCTCGCTGGCGTGGCGGGACGACGCCGACCGCGAGGCGGTGTGGACCACGGCTCCCGGTCATCCCCTCACCACCGGTGTACCCTCTCCTCTTGTGATCGACGCGCACGAGACGTACGGCGAGCATTTCGACGTGCCGGAGCCGGAGGAAACCGTCTTCGTGAGTGCGTTCAGCGGCGGGGAGGCGTTCCGCTCGGGCCTCGTCTACCGACGCGGCCGCGGCCGGGTCTTCTACTTCAGCCCGGGCGACCAGAAGTATCCGGTGTACCTCAACGCCGGAGTGCGACGGGTGCTGGCGAACGCGGCAGGCTGGGCGTCGGGCGACGGCGCGCACGTGCCGCCGGCTGTCTCGCATCCACGTCGGGGCGAGCTGATCGAGGCGCAGGCGGCGCCCTCCCGCCCATGAGCGCTCGGATCGTCGTCGCGCCGGATTCCTTCAAGGGGTCGGCCGGCGCGGCCGTCATCGCCGACGCGATCGCGGAGGGCTGGCGTCGCACACGCCCGGACGACGAACTGGCGCTGCTGCCCATGGCGGATGGCGGCGAGGGAACAGTGGAGGCGTTCCTCACTGCCGTGCCGGGCGCACGCGAGCGCACGGTCGTCGTGGACGGCCCGGACGGTCGCCCGGTGAGCGCTCGCTGGGCGCTGTTACCCGCAGCCCCGGACGCCCCCGGTGGCACGGCCGTCGTGGAGGTGGCGCAGACGAGCGGCCTCGACCTGCTGGAGCAGCTGCTGCCCTTCGATGCGCACACCCGCGGTCTCGGTCAGGCGATCGGTGCTGCCCTCGACGAAGGGGTCTCGCGCATCCTCGTCGGTCTCGGGGGAAGTGCGACCAACGACGGGGGTGCCGGCGCGCTCGCCGCCCTGGGTGCACGTTTCACGGTTGCGACGGGAGCGGCCGCTTCGGACGGCAATGCAGGCCTGGCGGCGATCGCGGCGATCGACCTCAGTGGCCTTCGGCCACTTCCCGCCGGCGGCGTCGTCCTGCTCACCGACGTCCGGAGCCCACTACTCGGCGAGCGCGGTGCCGCCCGCGTATTCGGGCCGCAGAAGGGCGCATCGCCGAGCGACGTCGAGGAGCTCGATCGCAACCTGGCGGCGTTCGTCCGAGTGCTCGCCGAGAACGACCCGGCCGTGACGGCCCTGAGCGACCGTCCGGGCGCGGGCGCCGCCGGTGGGACAGGGTTCGGGCTGACGGTCTGGGGTGCGACGATCCGGCCGGGCGCGGACGAGGTGGCGGACCGGATCGGCCTCCAGGATGCGCTACGCGACGCCGACCTGGTCATCACGGGCGAAGGGCGCTACGACGAACAGACGTCCGAGGGCAAGGTGGCTGCGCACGTGGCCGCCCTCGCACACGAAGCCGGCGTACCGGTGGCGCTCGTCGCCGGGCTTGCGACGATCGACCCTGCCGGCTTCACGGATCACGTCGAGCTGACCGCGCTCGCGGGGTCGGCCGCCGCCTCCCTCGCCGACACCGCGGGATGGGCGCGCAGAGCCGGCGAGGTGCTGGCGCAGCGCTGGAGCAGGTGAGCCCAGCCGAGACCCAACGTCACGGCACGCGGTACAGCCACTCCTCGGTGTCGAACTTCTCCGCCACCAGCTGCTCCGCCGCCGCGTACTCGGCGTCGGTGAGGTCACCGTCCGTCGCGCCGTACAGGTTCCGGAAGGTGAGCTTCATCTGCTCGATGATCTCGGCGCGGCTGAGGCCGGTCTGGCTGCGCAACGGGTCCACCCGCTTGGCCGCACTGGTGATGCCCTTGTCGCTGATCTTCTCGCGGCCGATGCGGAGCACCTCGGTCATCTTCTGGCCGTCCATGTCGTAGCTCATGGTGACGTGGTGCAGCACGGCGCCCGACCCGAGCCGCTTCTGCGCGGCGCCGCCGATCTTTCCGGTCGGGCTCGTGATGTCGTTGAGCGGCTGGTAGACGGCGTCGATGCCGAGCGACTTGAGAGCGACGATCGCCCACTCGTCGAGGAAGGCGTAACTGTCCGCGAAGCTCATCCCCTGCACCAGGTCGGCCGGGGCGTAGATCGAGTACGTGACGACCGATCCCGCCTCCATGAACATCGCACCGCCGCCGGTGATGCGCCGGACGATCTGGACGCCGTACTTGGCCGCGTTCTCCGGGTCGACCTCGTTCTTGACCGACTGGAAGCTGCCGATGACGACGGCCGGCTCGTCCCACTCCCAGATGCGAAGCGTTGGACCGCGGCGTCCCTCGCCGACCTCGTTCGTGAGCACCTCGTCGAGGGCCAGGTGCATCTGCGGTGACACCGCCTTGGCGTGCACGATCTGCCAGTCGTAGTCGCGCCAGCTCGTCGCCTTGGCCAGAGCGCGGCGGACGGTCACGGCGACGGCCTCCGGCGAGAAGCCGAGCAGGCTGGCACCCTCCGGGAGGGCCTCCTTCACCGCGGTCGCGATGGTCTTGGCGTCCACCTCGGCGGGGAGGCCGTTCACCGCCGCGTCGATGGCCTCCAGGGCGGAGTCCGGTTCGAGGAAGAAGTCGCCCGCGAGCTGGAAGTCCGAGATCCTGCCGTCGACCACCTCCAGGTCGACGACGACGAGCTTGCCACCCGGGACCTTGTACTCACCATGCATGGCTTCAGCCTACGACCGCACGGCGACGGGTCGTCAGCTGCGCGACGGGAAGCGGTCGGCCAGCCACGTGGTCAGGTCGGCGAAGACCTCCTCGCGGTTGGTCTCGTTGAAAACCTCGTGCCGGGCCCCCTCGTAGACGATGGTCGTCACGTCCGTCAGTCCGGAGCGCGAGCGCAGAGCCGCCTCGAGCTTCCGGGCGCTGACCGGCCCGCCGAGCGGGTCGTCCGAGCCGACCTGGATCAGCACGGGCAGGTCGTGGGCGAGGTGGCGAGCCGGGCGGCCGATGAGCCGCGCCGCGTCCATCGTCCCGAACAGCTTCTGCAGCGGGGTCAGCGTGGTCAGCGGGTCGTCGACGAACGCCTGCGCGACGGCCGGGTCGCGGCTCAGCCACTCGGCGCCGGTGGTGCCGAGCTTCGCGTGGCGCTTGTTCAGGTCGCCGCCGTTCATGGAGCCGAGCATCCGGTAGGCCGTGCCAGAGAGCACCATGGCGTCGTACTCGTCGCTGTGCCGGTTGAGCAGCAGCTGGCCGATGAGCGAGCCCCAGCTGTGGCCGACGAAGACGAGCGGCAGATCGGGGTTCTCGTCGCGGATGAGGGTGCTGAACGCGTGCACGTCGCGCACCGCGGCGCGCAGCCCACCGGGCCCGAGGCGGCCGAGCCTGCTCGCATCCCCTTTCCACTGCTCCATGCCGGTGCGCCCGTGCCCGAGGTGATCGTCGGCGTAGACGAGAAACCCGGCGGCGGCGAGCCGCTCGCAGAGCTCGCGGTACCGACCGGCGTGCTCGCCCACGCCGTGGGCGAGTTGCACTGCGGCCGCCGGTGTTGTGCCGGTCGCCTGTGGCGCGTACACATCGAAGTGGATGCGGACGCCGTCCTCGTCATCGAAGGTCCGGTCGTGTTCGCTTTGCACGGGCTCATTCTGACGTACGCCGACGGCGAAGGGGGTTTAGTTAGCCAGCCTAATTTGTTAGGCTAACTATGTATGAATGGACGGATGTCGACTCACGACCTCAGCGGCGCGCTCCGCGTCGCGGTGGCGCGGCTCTCCCGGCGCCTGCGCGCCGAGAAGGCGGACGACGAGCTGAGCGACTCCCAGACGGCGGCGCTCGCCTACCTCGTGCGTGAGGGGTCCGGCACGATCGGCCGCCTCAGCGAGTTCGAGCGCGTCAGGCCCCCGTCGATGAATCGCACCGTCAATCGGCTCGAGGAGGCCGGCTACGTCCAGCGGACGGCGGACGCCTCGGACGGCCGCAAAGTCGTGGTCGTCCCCACCGAGCGGGGCGCCGAAGTGGTCGCGCAGACCCGCCAGCGGCGGGATGCCTGGCTGCACCAGCGCCTGCGCACGCTCAGCCCCGAGGAGCGCGCCACCCTGGCGGAAGCCGCCAGGATCATGCGGGAGCTCGCCGACTCGTGAGCGCCATGTTCCGGTCCCTCAACGGGGTCAACTACCGCATCTGGGCGGGTGGCGCGATCGTCTCGAACGTCGGCACCTGGATGCAGCGCACAGCTCAGGACTGGATCGTCCTGACCCAGCTGACCCACAACAACGCGTCCGCCGTCGGCTTCGTCATGGCGCTCCAGTTCGCGCCGCAGCTCCTGCTGCTGCCCGTGACCGGATGGGCAGCCGACCACCTCGACCGCCGCAAGCTGCTCATGGCGACGCAGGGGGCGATGGGCGCCCTCGGGCTGGGCCTCGGCATCCTCACGGTCACCGGTGCTGTGCAGCTCTGGCAGGTCTACCTGTTCGCCGCCCTCCTCGGCGTCGTTGCCGCCTTCGACGCGCCCGCACGGCAGACGTTCGTCTCCGAACTCGTCGCCGGCCCCAACCTCTCGAACGCGGTGGCACTCAACTCCGCATCCTTCAACGTCGCGCGGTTGATCGGGCCTGCGGTCGCCGGACTCCTCACGGCAGCCGTCGGCGCCGGCTGGGTCTTCCTCATCAATGCGGCCACCTTCGGTGCAGTCCTGCTGTCGCTGGCGATGCTGCGGCGGGAGCAGCTGTACCGGACGGAACGCGCCAAGCGGTCACGCGGCGGCCTCGTCGACGGCTTCCGCTACGTGCGCAAGCGGCCGGACATCCTGGTCATCCTGGTCATGGTGTTCCTGATCGGCACCTTCGGCCTCAACTTCCCGATCTTCATCGCGACCATGTCGGTGAGCGTGTTCCACCGGGGTGCGGGCGAGTACGGCCTCCTGTCGTCGATCATGGCGATCGGCTCGGTCGTCGGGGCGCTGCTGTCGGCCCGGCGGGAGCGCCCGCGTGTCTCGCTGCTGTTCGCGGGAGCGGCGTTCTTCGGCTTCGGTTGCGCGCTGGCGGCCGTCATGCCCACCTACTGGCTGTTCGCGCTTGCGCTGATCGTGATCGGCGTCTCGTCCCAGACCCTGATGACGACCGCCAACGGCACGGTGCAGCTGACCACGGACCCGGTGCTGCGCGGACGCGTGATGGCGATCTACATGGCCATCTTCATGGGCGGTACCCCGATCGGCGCCCCCATCGTCGGCTGGGTCGCCGACGCGTTCGGCCCGCGCTGGGCGCTGGGCGTCGGCGCGGCGAGCGGTTTCGCCGCAGCACTCGTCGGCGTCTTCTACCTGGTGAAGTACCGCGGTCTCCGGGTGCGCTTCACCCGGATGCGTCCCCGCGTCGTCCTCGCCCCGCCCGAGGTCGTCCGCCAGCAGCTCGAAGAGACTGAGGCCACCGCCACCCGCGCGTCCTGATCCGGCGGACGCGGGACTCGCCGGGTAGCTCGACGGTCCTAGCGATATGCGGAGGGCGTGACGCGTCGCGAACGGGTGAATTGCTTCGTCTTAGGACGCAGACGGGCCGGTGAGCCGTCCAGCCGTGGACCTTCGAGCATCGGCCCGGGCATCGGGCCGGGTTTCGTGGGAGGGAGCGGTGTGCCGCCAGAGCCACCCACGCCACTCCTTCGCATGCCTCTGACGGTGATTTACAGCGACGGAACGTCGGAGGTTATCGAATGACGACCGGTTGGCCGCGTCACGATCGGGCGAACGCGCCGTCTTAAGACATAGACCGGTCTATAGACCATCTGACGTGGCCCTAGTCGGGTTGATGTGATTCGAGGTCGAAGGGAGGAGCACTCGTGCGAGTGCCTCGAGTAGTGGGTGTTCTGGGGCTGTTCCTCGTGCTTCTGGCGGGTTCGACGGCTTGTTCGATGATAGGAGATCGCTTGATGACGAAGGATAAACCGAACCTAGCGTTGCAGCGGGAAGCGGCGGTGGCTTACCGCAGGGATTGGCAGCCGAACGTTGAGAAGATCAGATTCACCCAGGAGGGTAACCGTCCCGGGTTCGGCGTTCCGTGGAGTGTGAACGCGGTGGCCACAGTCGGCGGTACGGAGTACCAGGTGATCATCGGCCCGAACGACTCCCCAGGATTTCCGACAGGATACCCGCCGCCGGATTCACCCATGCCGCCGCCAGCGGTGCCGCTGACGGTGGTCTATAGCGATGGAACGTCGGAGGTCATTGAATGACATCCGGTTGGCCGCGTCACGATCGGGCGAGCGCGCCGTCTTAAGACATAGACCGGTCTATGGATGGTCCGAGCGTGGGCTCGCGATGTGGTTCATGTGTTCGACGTCGAAGGAAGGAGCGCTCGTGCGAGTGTCTCGGGTGGTTGGTGTTCTGGGGCTGTGCCTCGTGCTTCTGGCGGGTTCGACGGGTTGTTCGATGATAGGAGATCGCTTGATGACGAAGGACAAACCGAACCTGGCGTTGCAGCGGGAGTCGGCGCTGGTATTCCGTGCCGATTGGCCGAACGTCGAGGAGATCCAGTTTCCCCGTGAGGGTAAGAGGCCGGGGTTCGGCGCTTCGTGGCGGGTCTATGCGGTGGCCACTGTGGGTGGCACGGAGTACCAGGTAATCATCGGCACAGACAACGGAGCCGCCTTCGTGGGAGGGAGCGATGTGCCGCCAGAGGCTCCTACACCGTCTCCAGCAGTGCCGCTGACGGTGGTCTATAGCGACGGAACGTCGGAGGTTATTGAATGACGACCGCCGAGGAGTACCTGAAGATTGCTAACGAGGCTTACGCAGTGGACCCGTTGTGGCATGGTCTACCTCCACTTCGAATGGGATCCAAGTTTACCGCTGGTAGTGGGGAACATCAGCAGCTCTACCAGGTGATTGATTCCGAGAATGATCCGGTGAGTGGGTTTCAGGCGATGGCAGTTGTGCCGGTGGTGAATGGGAAGCCGGACATGTCCCACATCACTGTGTCGTATGCGGGGACGAATCCGGATCATCGGGCGGATCTTCTCTCGGATGTGGAGTCGGTCGTCGGTGGTCAGCAGGGGTCGGGTAGCCAGGTGTTTGACGCGAAGATGTTCGCTGCCCGGGTGCGAGATCAGTACCCTGGTGCAACCTTCACCACGGCGGGACACTCGCTGGGTGCGTTCCTGGCGTTGTTGATCGCGGCCGAGAACGGGTGGTCGGCGACGACGTTTAACGGACCTGACCCGTGGGAGTCGTTGTCGCCGCAGGCGAAGGAATGGTTGCGGAACGAGCTGGCGGCCGGGCGCAATCCGCTGCACAACTATGTCAACGAGCGTGACCTGATCGGCAACCTGTACCCGAACAAGACCGGATCTGCGGACTACGTGACCGACCGGGCAGGTAGGTCCATCTTCGGTTACCACAACATTGGAAAAGGGGGAGGCTTCGAGGTCAACCCGGACGGCACGATCAAGGGTGCCGGGGCCAAGGGCCGCTCTCTGGAGGAGATCATCGAGAACGCGGTCCACCTACCGGGCTTGGCCCAAGCGCTGGGCCCTGGGCTCACCGGCCTGGTCGCCACGTTGCGAAACCCGGAGTTCACGAAGAGAGCCGGCAACAGCATCGCCGGCCTGATCGTCACCGTGAACACGGTCTCCGCACTGGGGCTCGCGGCGAGCATCGCAGGCACACAGGTGGCGCTGGCCGAGATCAAGCAAGCGAACGCCCGGCTCGTCCCGCGCATGGAGGAGGGACTGCTGGCCGCGATGAACGCCGCAGCGCTGCTGCCCTACATCACCACCCTCGACATCGAGAACTGCGTCCATCAGAACCGGCTGCACGTGCACCAGAGGATCGACGAGAACGCCGTCGCGGAGGTCGACCGACTCGTCGACAAACACATCTCCCGAGTGAACGAGATCTCCGACGGCATCTCCAACGCCGTCCTCCACACCTTCGCCCAAGACGCGCAATGGGCTCTCGCCTTTGCGACACAGTAGACAGAAGGAAACACGACATGTCCCACTACGGCGGCGATGACCCGTACCAGTTCGTTCAAGACCTGTCCGACCACCTCAACCTCGAGGTCGAGACCGGAGAGAAGGGAGTTCAGGACTGGATCGAGGGGCAAGTGCACAGCGTGGCGGTTGGTCTGCTGCACAGCATGCTCCCCCCGCTCGTCCACGCGAACACCTCCGTGGTGAAGATCAGCGAGTCCACCACCGTGATCGGTGCCGGCGGAGTCGTCGGATTCACTATCGGCACAGCGGATGTCGGCAACACCGTGCTCGCCGGCGCGGTCGCCGACAAAGTGAAAGAGGGGATCGGCGAGCTCCGTTCGGATAGCGACTACGCGCGAGGGGTGAACAGCATCACATGGTGAACTACCGATCACTCCACGAACTCGACGACGCTCAACAGCGGGAGAGCCAAACCGCCAGGCTGCGCATCGAGCTAGCCGAGGAATACGTCGCCTACTACCGCTCCCGCATCCACCTGGTGCAGGAAAGCTCCTACGAGCTCAGCGCACGCCACAGCACCCAAGACGACCCCGACTTCCGAACCGAACTCCAACACGTCTCCGACCTGACCGACCAGAACACCCGCCCAGCAGGCCAAAGGATCGCCGCGCTCGAAGAGGACTACCACGCCATGACAGCCCGGCACTCGCAGGAGCAGGAAGACTTCATCGAAGCGCAACGAAACAACGAATGACCAATGGCCGGTCCGGTCCCTCGACTTGCCGCCACCCGCGCGTCCTGACCGGGGTCCGCGCGCGGGCGAGAATGGGACACGTGACCTCCGCCACCGCCTCTCACGATCTGACCGTGCTCGCTCAGCGTGCCCTCGCGCTCGCACCCGAGGGCCACCGCGTGATCCTCGGCGTCGCAGGCAGCCCGGGCTCCGGCAAGACGACGCTCGCCCGCACGATCGCCGACCGCGTCGACGACCTGGCGGGGGCCGGCACCGCCGTTCACCTGCCCATGGACGGCTTCCACCTGGCCAATGCGACGTTGGATGCGCTCGGGCGGCACGACCGGAAGGGCGCGATCGACACCTTCGACGGCTGGGGCTTCGTCGCCCTCCTCGAACGCGTGCTGGCCGAGACCGGCAACACTGTCTACGCGCCCGCCTTCGAGCGGGCCGTGGATGAACCTGTCGCCGGCTCCATCCCGATCCCGCCGGGCACGAGGCTGGTCGTCGCCGAAGGCAACTACCTGCTCGTCGACCAGGACCCTTGGTCGCGCATCCCGGACCTGCTGGCCGAGGGCTGGTTCGTGACGACACCAGAGGCAGAGCGCATGCGACGCCTGGTCGACCGCCACACCCGACACGGACGCACGGTGGAGGCCGCGACCGCGTGGGCTCGGGACGTCGACGGCGCGAACGCCGTGCTGATCGAGGCCTCGCGGGCCCGCGCGACGCTTCTGGTCGACGGCACCACCGGGCTCCCAGGTGCCGTCGCTTAACCTGGAGCAATGACCTCCCCGACCCCTGCCTTCGACCGCGTGACCGTCTTCGGTGCCGACTGGTGCCGCGACTGCATCCGCTCCAAGTCGCTCCTCGACCGGCTCGGCGCCGACTACGAGTACATCGACCTCGTCGCCCGCCCCGAGGAGGCCGACCGCGCCCACGCGATCAGCGGCCGGACCAACATCCCCGTCGTCGTCTTCCCGGACGGCCGCCACCTGGTCGAGCCGACGGACCCCGAACTCGAGGCAGCGCTCCGCGCCTGACGCGCACCGGCACGCCCGCACCCCCGCGCGACTCGCGACTACATGTCGCAACTCGCGCCGAATACGAGCAACGACTCGCCACTCGCGCGCACGCGTGGTGGATAGCATCGCCCAATGGATAGCGCACTCAGACGGTTGGTCGATCAACTCGCGACAATCGAGGGCGTGCAGGCGGTGGCACTCGGCGGTTCCCGGGCAACGGGGGAAGCACGTGCCGACAGCGACTGGGACCTCGGCGTCTACTATCGCGGGGATTTCAGCCCAGCGAGCGTCCGTGCGCTCGGCTACCCGGGCGAGGTCTCCGAACTGGGGGCGTGGGGCGGCGGCGTGTTCAACGGCGGAGCCTGGCTGACCGTCGATGGCACGGCGGTGGACCTGCACTGGCGCGACCTCGACGTCGTCGATCGGGAGCTCGCGGACGCTGCGGCCGGCAGGATGCACATCGAGCCGCTCGCCTTCCACCTGGCCGGCATTCCGGGATACATCCTGCTGGCGGAACTCGCCATCGCCGACGTGCTGGTCGGATCCCTCCCCCGCCCGGACTACCCGCAGGCGCTTCGCGCGTCAGCGCCCGCCGTGTGGTCCGGGATCGGGCAGCTGCACGTCGGATATGCCCGATCGCACGCAGCCGCCGGACGAGTGGCCCAGTGCACCAGCACGCTCACCGTCGCCGTCCTCCAGACCGCCCACGCCGCACTCGCATCCCGCGGCACGTGGGTCACCAACGAGAAGCGCCTGATGGACTACGCCGGCCTTCGAGACCTCGACCGGATCGTGACCGAGGGCGCGACCAACTCGGACCTCGCCGCCATGTGCGACCGCGTCGAGGCCCTCTGCCAGCCGATCTGGGCGACGATATCCACGGCTCCAGCCTGACCGCCGCAAGCGGATTGATCGACCAGGGCGCGCAATCCGATCCGAATCACCTGTTGGACAACTGACTCTCGCCGGCGGAGAGTGGCGAGCATGGAGTACACACACCTGGGCCGGTCCGGCCTGAAGGTCTCGCGCCTCGTCCTCGGCACGATGAACTTCGGTCCGCAGACCACCGAAGAGGATTCCCACCGGATCATGGACGCCGCGCACGACGCCGGCATCAACTATTTCGACACCGCCAACGTCTACGGCCAGCACAAGGGCCGCGGCGCGACGGAGACGATCGTCGGCAACTGGTTCGCGCAGGGCGAGGGCCGCCGCGAGCGGACCGTGCTGGCGACGAAGCTGTACGGCGACATGGGCGACTGGCCGAACGAGGGCCGCCTGTCCGCGCTGAACATCCGGCGAGCGCTGGATGCGAGCCTCAGGCGCCTGCAGACCGACTACATCGACATCTATCAGTTCCACCACGTCGACCGGGACACTCCGTGGGACGAGATCTGGCAGGGCATCGAGACGGCGATCGCGCAGGGCAAGATCCTGTACGCCGGCTCCAGCAACTTCGCGGGCTGGCACATCGCCACCGCGCAGGCCGAGGCGCGCAAGCGCAACCTGCTCGGGCTCGTCAGCGAGCAGTCGATCTACAACCTGCTGACCCGGCAGGTCGAGGTGGAGGTGCTGCCCGCGGCGCAGGCGAACGGTGTCGGCGTGATCGCCTGGTCGCCGCTGCAGGGCGGACTGCTCGGCGGCGTCGTGCGCAAGCAGAACGAGGGCAAGCGCCGGCTGGAGGGTCGCGCAGCGGAGACGCTGGAGAAGCATCGCGAGGCCATCGAGTCGTACGAGGCGTTCGCCGAGGAGCTCGGCCACGAGCCAGGCGACCTGGCGCTCGCCTGGCTGCTGTCCCGTCCGGGAGTGACCGGGCCCATCATCGGCCCGCGCACGCAGGAGCAGCTGGACGGCGGCCTGCGCGCACTCGACATCACCCTCGACGGCGCAGCGCTGGCGCGGCTCGACGAGATCTTCCCGGGCCACCGGACGGCTCCCGAGGACTACGCCTGGTGATTCCGGGCAGCAACCGAACAGAAGGAAACACGTGAAGACACGCACCATCGGCGACGTTCAGGTCTCGGCCATCGGCCTGGGCGGCATGCCCATGTCGATCGAGGGGCGCCCTGACCGGGAGCGCGCGATCGCGACCATCCACGCGGCGCTGGATGAGGGGATCACCTTCATCGACACCGCGGACGCGTACCACCTGCACGCGGACGAGGTCGGTCACAACGAGGAGCTCATCGCGGAGGCGCTCCGCACCTGGGGCGGCGACGCCTCCACCGTGCTCGTCGCCACCAAGGGCGGCCACCTCCGCCCGGGCGACGGCTCCTGGACCCTGAACGGCCGTCCCGAGTACATCGCGCAGGCCGCCAAGGAGTCGCTGCGACGGCTCGGAGGCGACGCCATCGGGCTGTACCAGTTCCACCGTCCTGACCCGGAGGTGCCCTACGCCGAGTCGGTCGGAGCGGTGCGCGATCTGCTCGACGAAGGCATCATCCGGATGGCGGGCATCTCGAACGCGAACCCGCAGCAGATCCGGGAGGCTCAGGAGATCCTGGGAGGCCGCCTGGTGTCGGTACAGAACCAGTTCTCCCCCGCGTTCCGCTCCAGTGAGCCGGAGCTGCGCCTGGCGGACGAGCTCGGCATCGCCTTCCTGCCCTGGAGCCCCCTCGGCGGCATCACATCCGCTGGCGACCTCGGAAGCCGCTTCGAGCCGTTCAAGGACGTCGCGGACGCCCGTGGGATCAGCCCCCAGGTCGTCGCGCTCGCCTGGCACCTGGCGCAGAGCCCGCACGTCATTCCGATCCCTGGATCGTCGCGACCCGAGACCATCCGGGACTCGGCCAGCGCAGTGGATGTGGAGCTCACCCCCGAGGAGCTCGACGCGCTGAACGCGGCCTGACGGCCGAACGACGGACGGCCGAACGACGGACGCCGGTCAGGCCGGCTCGAGCTGCGCGATGAAAGCCGCTGCGGCCGGGCTGGGCTGATCGGAGACCGCGACGGCGACCGTCCACGCCGGGGCGCCCTGCAGGCCGACGGCCCGCAGGGCGTCCGGCCGTTTGAGGGCGAAGCTCGCCGGAACGACGGCGACCCCGAGATTGTAGCCGACGAGGTCGAGCAGGGGATGCACGTCGTTGACCTCCATCGCGGCCCGGTAGTCGAAACCGGCCGCCGCGAACGCGCGCCGGGTCAGCGCCTGCGCTCCCCAGCCCTCCTGGAAGCCCACCAACGGCTCGCCGCGCAGGCGATCCAAGGGGATGCTGCGCTCGGCGGCGAACCGGTGCCCGGGATGGCAGAGCACCAGCATCTCCTGCGTGCTCAGCCGGCGGAACCGCACTCCCGCCGGCGCGTGGCCGGTGTCGACGACCAGGGCGACATCCGTCCGTCCGCCGGCGACGTCATCCACCAGCTCCTCCGAGCCGGAGTAGCGCAGCCGCACCTCGACGCCCGGATTCGCCGTCCGGAAGCCGGCCAGCTCCGCCGGCAGGTCGACCGCCCCCAGGCACGGCTCGGCCCCGATCGTCAGACGGCCGCGCACCAGCCCGCGAACCGCGGCGACCGCATCCCGCGCGGCCGCGGCGCTGGCCAGCGTGCGCACCGAGTCGGCGAGCAGCGCCTGACCGGCCGAAGTCAGCTCCACGCGGCGGGTGCTGCGGACGAAGAGCGAGGTGCCCAACTCCTGCTCCAGCGAGCGGATGGACGCAGAGAGCCCCGACTGCGAGATGCGCAGCAGTTCGGCCGCCCGGGTGAAGTGGCGCTCCTCCGCTACAGCGACGAAGTGCTCGAGTTGACGCAGTTCCATTCAGTGATCGTACTGCTCAGTAGGGCACTCGCCATACGCTCGATCGATGTCTCGCGAACGCCACCCGGCCGCGTCAGGCGACCGACGCCTCTGGTGCCGCCTCGGCGCCCGGCAGCGGATCGAAGCGGAAGGTGCGCCGGAAGCGAGCCAGCAGCTCGTCCCTCCCCGCAAGAACCTGCACCGCAACCATCCCGCCGCAGAGCAGCCCGCCGAGGTCGTCCCGGTCGACCCGGAGTTCGAGCACATCCGCGGGCGCCGCGATGTCCACCCGGCGGTGCGGCTGCGGCAGGGCAGCCGGGCCGACGTCCATCACGTCCAGCAGCCGCCCATCCACCACCGCACTCACCGACGTCTCGCCGGCGTGCAGCAGATACTCGGTGGGGGGCAGCGCCTCGGCCTGCCGGTCGTGGAACGCCGCGTGCAGCGTCACCGCGAGCGCGTCGGCCGTGAGCACGTCCGCCTCTGCGCCCTCGCCCGCCTGCGCCCAGCCCCACCGCTCCAGCGCCAGCACGACCGGTTCCAGCTCGCGGCCGAGCGCCGTCAATTCGTAGCCGCCGCGCACGGTGGGTACCCGGCGGACGACGCCGGCCTCCTGCAGTTCCTTCAGCCGGTCGCTGAGGATGTTGGTCGGGATGCGCGGCAGCCCGGCCTTCAGGTCGCTGTAGCGCCGCGCCCCCGCGAGCAGGTCGCGGACGATGAGCAGAGCCCACCGCTCGCCGACCCGCTCGAGGGCACGCGCGACGCCGCCGGACTGGCCGAAGCCGCGGGGAGATCGAGCGGCCATGTGTGATCAGGCCTGGGCCGGAGCGCCGGCTCCCTGCTCGGACATGTAGAGCTCCGGGCCCTTCTCGACGGCGGCGGGGGCCATGTAGAGGTAGGACAGGTTGTTGCCGTCCGGGTCCTCCAGGTCACGGGAGTACATGAAGCCGTAGTCCTGCGCCGGGCGCGGTTCGCTGCCGCCTGCTTCGAGGCCCTTGGCGAGGATCGCGTCGACCTCCTCGCGCGAGTCCTGGCTCAGCCCGATCGACGCGCCCGCCTGGGTCCGCGGGTCGATGATCTCCTTGTCGGTGAACGTCGCGTAGAACTCGCGGGTCTGCACCATGAAGTAGATGGTGTCGCTGAGCACGACGCACGCGGCGTTCTCGTCGGTGAAGAGCGGGTTGATGGTGTAGCCGAGCGCCTCGTAGAACGCCTTGGAGCGTTCGAGGTCGCTGGTGGTGAAGTTGACGAAGATGTTGGTGGCCATGTGTTCCTCCTGAGGTGATCCGGTGGTTCGACATGGCCTAGCTTGCTCTTTGCAAGTTCACTTGTCAAGAACAAGTAAATACTGTTTGCGAATGTGCGCGATTGATTCCCGCATCTCACGAGCGAGCATCAACGCGCCCTCGGCTTCTGCCGCCTCGAGAGCATCCGCCTGGGGTGCGTCCGCGCCCGAGAACCACGACGCGACCGTGACACCGTGACCCGGACGCGACAGCACCCGGACGGAGTCACCCGCACCGACGCTCCCCGACTTCACGACCGACAAGTACGCGCCGGGCCGCCCTTCCTGCGTGAAGCGCTTCACCCACTGCGGCTCGCGCATCCGCCGCTGGAAGACGGCGCACGGCTCCCGGGGGCACGTCACCTCGACGACCAGTTCGTCGCCGATGGCCCACCGTTCGCCGATCTCCGCGCCGTTGACGTCGATCCCCGCCGTCCGCAGGTTCTCGCCGAACAGCCCGGCCGTGATGTCGCGGCCCAGCTTCTCGGCCCAGAAGGCGGCGTCCTCCTCGGCGTACGCGTAGAGCGCCTTCGACACCCCGCCGTGGTGCTTCCTGTCGGCCTGCACGTCCCCGTGCAGCCCGAGCGGACGCACCCGCAGGCGTCTCTCGACCGGCCGCTTATCGATGGCCGTGACGCCGATTGTCCCGGTATCGGGATGCAACTGCTCGACACGGCACACCGCCAGAATCTCCGCCATCGGCCCAGTATGCCAGCGCCCGATTCTCAGCGGACGCCGCGCATCAGCCGCAGCACCCACGGGCTGATCACGGCGAGCATGATGCCGATCACGACCGCGACGCCGCCGATCACGCTGAAGTAGATCCCCTCGGTCGCCGGGTGGTACAGCTTCGCCAGCTGACCGGCCATCGCCGTCCCGAGGGCCACCGAGAGGAAGTAGAGGGCCACCATCTGCGCCTGGAACGACCTCGGCGCGAGTTTCGTCGTCACCGAAAGCCCGGGCGGTGAGATGAGCAGCTCCGCCACCGTGAAGACGAGCAGGATGCCGATGATCGCCAACAGCGGAGTGCTGTTCGGGCCGCCGCCCGCCCAGAACAGGAACAGGAAGAACGCCAGCCCCATGATCACGGTGCCCGCCGCGAACTTGATCGGCGTCGACGGCTGCTTCGCGCCCCACTTCGTCCAGATCGCCGCGAAGACACCCGACAGGATGATGATGAAGATCGGGTTGATCGACTGCACCCAGGAGACCGGGAACTCCCAGCCGAACAGGTTGCGGTCCAGCCGCTCGTCGGAGTAGATCGTGAGCACGGTGAACTGCTGCTGGTACAGCGACCAGAACGCTGCGTTCGTGATGAAGAGGGGGATGAATGCCAGGATCCGGCTGCGCTCCTCGCCCGTCAGCAACCGGGACGACAGGATGACGATGAAGTACGCCACCGCGGCGGCGATGGTCACACCGATCACCCACAGCGCCAGGTTGAACGCGTTGACGACGTGGGTCAGCACGAGGACGACGATGACGATCACGGCGGCGACCGCGACGCCGATCACCAGCGCGTAGCGGCCACGCGGCAGCGGGTTCGGAACGTGGCGTGCCTCATCCGGCAGCCGCTTCCGGCCCAGCGAGTACTGGATGAGGCCGATCGCCATCCCGACCGCCGCCAGCCCGAACCCCCAGTGGAAGCCGAGCGTCGTCTGCAGCAGGCCGGTCAGCAGGGGCCCGAAGAAGGCGCCCAGATTGATGCCGAGATAGAACAGCGAGAAGCCGGCGTCTCGCCGCGGATCCTTCTGCTCGTACAGCGTTCCGACGATTCGAGTGGCGTTGGCCTTGAGTCCGCCGCTGCCCAGTGCGACGAAGAGCAGGCCGACCAGCACACCGGCGACGCCGGGGATCAGCGCGAGCGAGATGTGGCCGGCCATGATGACGACCGCGCTCCAGAACAGCACCCGCTCCGAGCCGAAGAGGCGATCGGCGAGCCACGCGCCGAGGATCGTCGAGAGGTACACCGCCCCGCCGTACGCGCCGACGACCCCGGCCGCGGTCGGCTGGTCGATCCCCAGACCGCCGCGCGCGGCGGAGTAGTACAGGTAGATGAGGAGGATGCCCTGCATCCCGTAGAAGGAGAACCGCTCCCACATCTCCACGCCGAAGATGTTCGCCAGCGCACGCGGCTGACCGAAGAAGCCGTGGCTGGCGTCGTCGTCCCGCCTGGCTGGCCTGGTATCCGTTTCACTCATGGCGCCCATGGTGCCACCGTCACGGGCCCGGCGAAACGCTCCGCTCGGCCGGACGTTGCGCGACTGCGCACGATTTGACCACTTCAGTGACGCTCACGCAACGATTCACCATAAACTCGGGCTCGTGGACAACCTCGATCGCAGCATCCTCGACCTCCTGCGTCAGAACGCGCGGGCCGGCTACGGCGACATCGGCTCCGTCGTCGGACTCTCGGCGTCGGCCGTCAAGCGTCGCGTCGACCGCCTGGTCGCCGACGGGGTCATCCGCGGGTTCACCATCCAGGTCGACCCCGCGATCGACGGCATGAGCACCGAAGCGTACGTCGAGCTGTTCTGCCGGGGCACCGTGTCGCCGGAGGAGCTGCTCCGCATCCTCTCGGCCGTACCGGAGGTCGTGGACGCCGGAACGGTGACCGGCAGCGCCGACGCGATCGTCCACATCCGCTCACGCGACATCCCGAGCCTGGAGGCGGCGCTGGAGAAGGTGCGGCTCGCCCCCAACGTCGACCACACCCGGAGCGCGATCGTGCTCTCGCGCCTCATCAACCGCGGGCACGCCTGAGCGTCGCGAAACTTCAAGACACGAGCTTCCCAGTGGATGAGACTGGCGGCATGACCACGACAGCACGAGCCGACATCCACGTGGACGCCTCACGCGACCGCCTCTGGGAGGCGCTGACCGACCCCGACACCATCGCGCGCTTCCTCTTCGGCAGCCGCGTGGAGACGGATTGGCGCGAAGGCAGCCCGATCACCTACCACGGCGAATGGGACGGCAAGCCGTACGAAGACAAGGGCGTGATCCTCGAGTTCGTTCCCGGCGACCGACTGGTGACCAGCTACTACAGCCCGCTCAGCGGCAAACCCGACGAGCCGGCCAGCTACCAGACCGTGTCCTACCTGCTCGCGGACGACGGCGACGGGACGCTCGTCGCGATCACCCAGGACGGCTGCGCCGACGACGCAGAGGCGGAGCGGATGGGCGAGAACTGGGGCATGGTGCTGCAGACGCTCAAGACGGTGGTCGAGGGCGACTGACCCGCCTCCTGCGAGAATCTTCAGCCCGGGCGAGCCGTGCCGACGCCTCATCAGAGCACGGACACGGGCAAGAGTGGCACGATGGGCGCATGAAGCTGCTCGTTGTCGAAGACGATCCGGACATGGGGGGCCTCGTTCAGCGAGGGCTCGCGGCCGAAGGCTACGACGTCACACTCGTAACCAACGGGGTCGACGCGATGATCGCCCTGCGCGACAACGTCTTCTCCGCAGCCGCGATCGACGTGATGCTCCCCGGGATGAGCGGCTTCGAGCTGTGCCGCCACATCCGCGAGGCGTCCAACCCGATGCCCATCCTGCTGCTGACCGCACGCGACGCCATCGAGGACCGCGTCCACGGCCTCGACTCCGGTGCCGACGACTACCTCACGAAGCCGTTCGCGTTCGCCGAGCTGGCCGCCCGCGTGCGGGCGCTTCTGCGCCGGGAGCCGACCGGGATGCGCCCCCACGTATCGGTCGGGCGACTGACGATCGACTCGCACGAGCACCAGGCTCTGGTGGCCGGACACGAGATGCCGCTCAGCCGCCGCGAGTTCACGCTCTTGCGGCTGTTCGCAACGAACCCGGACAAGACCCTGTCCCGCGCGGACATCCTCGAGGCGGTCTGGGGGACCACCGACAACATCGGGACCAACGTCATCGACCAGTACGTCTCGTACCTGCGGAAGAAGCTGGATGCCGCCGGAGCCGGGCTCTCGATCGTCACCGAGCGGGGACGCGGCTACCGCCTCGATGCCCGCAACGCCGCGGAGTTCAAGCGCTCCGACGCCGACAGCTCCGTACACGGCGCCGCGCCCACGCCGTGAATCGGCTGCGACGGCTGTCGATCACGGCGCGGATCACGATCGGCAGCCTGGTCGTCGCCGCTTTGTTCGCTCTCGTCGCCGTCGTGATCATCCGGATCGGGGTCTCGTCGATCCTCCACAACGCCACGACCACGTTGCTCAACAACGACATCGCGGCGCCGGCGGAGTCGCTTCCCGCGAAGCCGGGAGGCCCGTTCGACCTGCCGGGCGGCGGACAGGAGCTCGCGATCGTGTCGAAGGACGGCACCATCCTGGCGTCGACCCTGCCGGACGGTTTGCAGGACCGGATCGACCGACTGATCGACCAGGGCGACCAGCCGCGCGATGTTCAGGTAGGCCCGGAGAACTATCTCGTGCTCAGCCGGAGCGTTGCGACGTCGTCGGGCGTCATGTACGTCGTGGCGGCGCGGAACGGCGAGACCACGGCGCTTCTGCTGGACCGGCTCACGGCTGCCCTGCTCGTCGGCGCCGGGGTGCTCATCTTCGCGTTCGGGGCGGCCTCCTGGCTGCTGACGCGCACGGCGTTGCGCCCGGTGAGCCGGATGCGCGAACAGGCCGACCGCATCGCAGCTTCCACGCCCGACAAGGTCGGTCTGCTCCCGGTCGGACCGGCGCAGGATGAACTGTCGGAGCTTGCGACCACGCTCAACGACCTCATCCTGCGCTTGCGGGCGTCCGCGGACCGGGAACGCCAGATGGTGTCGGACGCGAGTCACGAGCTGCGCACCCCGCTCGCTGTGTTGCGCGGACAGCTGGAGCTGGCCGAGTTGGATGCGGGCGACCCGGACGCGCTGCTCCACGACATCCGCTCGTCGCACTCCACGGCGATCCGGCTGGCCCAGCTGGCCAACAATCTGCTGGAGCTGTCCCGGATCGAGGCGGGGCCGTCCAGCGGACGGATAGACTGGCGCACCCTTGTCGACGAACTGACCGACGCGATCGACCGGGCGCGGCTGCTGGTGAGCAGTGACGACGACTCGGCCGGCATCTCCGTCGACTTCGAGTACGACCCACGCCGGCGACCGGCACCCGGGGCACGGGTGGCGCTGTCGCCCACGGATTTCGGCCGCATCCTGGACAACCTGCTGGGCAACGCGATCACGGCGATCCGCTCGACCGATGACGAGCATGAGGATGCGACCGTGACGGCATCGCTCGTGCTGTCTGTGGATGCGAACGGCGGCGAGACCGTCGTCCTGACCGTGCGCGACTCGGGGCCGGGCATGCCGGAGGAGTTCATCCCGGTGGCCTTGGACCGGTTCACGCGCGCGGACGGTTCGCGCACGGGTCAGTCCGGCGGTGGGCTCGGCTTGGCGATCGTGGGCGCCCTCGCGGACGCGGCGGGTGGCCGGGTGGCGCTGGCGAATTCGGAGCCGTCCGGCCTGACGGTGACCGTGACGCTGCCACTGCTCCGCAACTGAGACCGGTCAGTGCCCGGCGCGGTCGGAGTCGACGCCGGCGTCGGGGCCTTCGTCGAGGGAGTCGAGTGCGGCCAGATCGTCAGCGTCGAGCTCGAAGTCGAACACCGCGAAGTTCTGGGCCATCCGCTCGGGGTTGCGTGACTTCGGGATGGCGACCAGCCCGTTCTGGATGTGCCAGCGGAGGACGATCTGGCTGGGCGTGCGGCCGTGCTTCTCGGCCAGACGGCTGAGCGCCGGTTCGGCCAGCAGGTCGCCGGTGCCCCCGATGGGGCTCCAGGATTCGGTGACGATGCCGTGCTCGCCGTCGTAGGCGCGCTGCATTCTGCGCGGGATCGCCGGGCTGAGCTGGATCTGGTTGACGGCCGGGACGACCCCGGTCTCGGCGATGAGCCTGTCGATGTGGGCCGGCTTGAAGTTGGAGACGCCGATCGCGCGGGCCTTCCCCGTCTCGCGCAGGCGGATGAACGTCTCCCACGTGTCGACGAACTGGTCGCGCTGGGGCAGCGGCCAGTGGATGAGCAGCAGGTCGACGTAGTCGAGGCCGAGCCGCTGCAGGCTGGCGTCGAGGCCGCCCACCGCGCGGTCCTGCCCCTGATAGACGCCGTCGAGCTTGGTGGTGACGAACCACTCGTCGCGAGGCAGCCCGCTGGCCGCGACGCCCCGCCCCACGCCGACCTCGTTGCCGTATTTGACCGCCGTGTCGACGTGCCGGTAACCGATCCCGGCCGCAGCCACGACGGCCTTTTCGACCTCGGCGTCATCGAGCGGCCAGGTGCCCAGGCCGATCTGGGGGATGCTGCCGCCGTCACGGAAGGGGAGGGAGGGGATCGGGGTCGCCATGGCTGACACCTTACGCGGGCTCAAATCACGCCGTCGGACAGCGCGGTGGGGTTGCCGAACCGATGGTTGGTGATGGAGATGGCCTGTTCTCGGAGGAAGGTGAGCACCTCGACCCGGCCTGAGGGCGTCACCGGTCCGCTGTAGACGGCGACGTCGGGGCTCCCTCCCAGTGCGGCGGCCAGCGCGGCTGGGTCGCCTCCGATCAGGCGGATCCGGTGCGCGGTGATGCGTCTGCCACGCACCCGGGAGAGCCAGTGCGCATCCGATTCGACGACCACCTCGACCTCACGTTCGCGCAGCAGTGCGAGCATCCCCTTGGGCAGCGGTACGGGCGTGCTGACCGTGAACGGCGACCGGGCGACGGTCCCTGCCGCCATGACGCGCAGCAACTCCGGGAGCGAGCTGCCTTCGGAGAGACGGATCGCCACCGGGACCGGGCGGTAACGGAACAGGTTGCGCTCGACGCCGAGCGCGGAGACGTCTCTCACCCGGTGGTATTCGTTCGCTACGGCGATCGCATCGCTGAGGGCCGAGCGGCGGACGAGGTCGAAGGACGGATAGTCCATGGACGCCTGACCCGACTCGATGAGATCGGACACTCGTGGCTCGAGGCCGCGGAGGTGGAGGCTGGAGCTCGAATGGCCCGCCTCCGGCACCCAACTGCCGAGGCCGATCAGGTAGTTCGGGCCGCCGGCCTTCGCACCGGCTCCGACCGAGGATCGCTTCCAGCCGCCGAACGGCTGTCGCCGTACGATCGCACCGGTGATGCCACGGTTCACGTAGAGGTTGCCTGCCTCGACGGTGTCGAGCCAGTGCGCCAGCTCGTCGGAGTCGAGCGAGTGGAGACCGGCCGTCAGCCCGTACTCGACCGCGTTCTGGTAGCGGATGGCTTCGTCGAGGTTCCGTGCCGTCATGATGCCGAGCACCGGCCCGAAGAACTCGGTCAGGTGGAAGTACGAGCCCGGCTGCACGCCGGTGCGAATGCCGGGCGACCAGAGCCGCCCCGACGGGTCGAGCGCCCTCGGTTCGACCAGCCACTCCTCCTCCGCACCGAGGGTGGTGAGCGCATGGTGCAGCTTGCCGGACGCCGGCTCGATCAGCGGCCCCATCTGGGTGGCCGGCTGTTGCGGATAACCGACCCGCATGCTGGTCGTCGCATCGATCAGCTGGCTGCGGAAACGCTCGGACTTCGCCGCAGAACCGACCAGGATGACGAGGCTCGCCGCCGAGCACTTCTGGCCGGCATGCCCGAACGCGCTCTTCACGATGTCGGAGACCGCGAGGTCGTAGTCGGCGCTCGGCGTCACGATGATCGCGTTCTTCCCGCTGGTCTCGGCCAGCAGAGGAAGGTCGGGTCGCCATGAGCGGAACAGGCGCGCGGTCTCGTACGACCCGGTCAGGATGACCCTGTCGACCCGCGGGTCGGAGATGAGTTGCTGACCGAGTTCGTTCTCTGCCACGTCGACGAGGGCGAGCAGTTCGCGGGGCACACCGGCCTCCCACAGTGCCTCCACCATCACCGCGGCCGATCGGCGGGCCTGCGGCGCCGGCTTGATGATGACACCGCTTCCAGCGGCGAGCGCGGCGAGCACCGACCCGGCCGGGATGGCGACCGGGAAGTTCCACGGCGGCGCGACGACGGTCAGCGCCGACGGGATGAAACGCGCTCCCTGCACCACATCCAGTTCACGCGCGCGTGTGGCGTAGTAATGGGCGAAGTCGATCGCCTCGCTGACCTCTGGATCGGCCTCGGCGATGGTCTTGCCCGTCTCGGACGCCATGACCTCGATGAGGCGGTCGCGATTCGCTTCGAGGGAATGACCGGCACGGTCGAGCAGCGCCGCACGGTCGTGGCCGGTGCGTCCGCCCCACCCGGCTCCTGCCTCCACCACCATCTGCATGATCCGGTCGAGGCGGTCCCTCTCTGTGACGACAGCGGAGGCGATGGTGTCGGCGCCGATCGTCGACGCTTCCGCCCGGGCGAGGATGCGCCGTCCCCAGGCACGGTTCGCCGCGCGCGACGGATCCGTGTCCGGAGCATTGCGGAATTCCTCCGTGCGGCCACTCGCCGCGGCGGGTTCAGTGCGTTCCGGTGTCGGCTCGGTTGAGGGCGGGAGAAGGTCCATCCCGCCCGACCCGCGCGTCAGCCCGAGCACGACGCTGGTCAGTCCCTGCTCGTCTGCCGCCGCCGCAGTGGGCGCGGGCGGCCGCGTGAACGACGGCGCGGACGCCTCCTCCCATTCGTGGGTGCGGTCCTGCTGGCGGTTCGGCACCGGCGCCGTTCCCCGAGGGCCGTCATCCGCTTCCAACTCGGCCACCGACGCCAGGAAACGCTCCTTCTCGCGCTCGAACAGCCCCCGGTCCGAGCCGAGGTCGAACACCGCCGACATGAAGTTCTCCGGACTCGCGTTCTCCTCGAGTCTCCGGATCAGGTACGAGATGGCGACGTCGAATTCGCGGGGATCCACGACGGGCGTGTAGAGCACCAGGCGACCCACGGTGCGGGTGACGACCGCCGCCTGCTCCGTCGCCATCCCGAGCAGCATCTCGAAGTCGATGCGATCGGTGACACCTCGCCGTGAGGCGAGCAGCCACGCGTAGGCGATGTCGAACAGGTTGTGACCTGCGACGCCGATCTTCACCGCGTCCGCATGCTCCCGTGTCAGCGCCCAGTCGAGGACGCGCTTGTAGTTCGCGTCCGTCGACTGCTTGCTCGAATAGGTCGCGAGCGGCCAGTCGTGGATCGTCGCATCCACGTGCTCCATCGCCAGGTTCGCGCCCTTCACGACGCGCACCTTGATGGCGGCTCCGCCCTGGACCCGCCGCTGTGTGGCCCACTCGGTCAGCGTCTGGAGCGCGTCCAGCGCGTCCGGCAGATACGCCTGCAGAACGATCCCGGCCTCAAGCCCGAGGAACTGCGGCTTGCTGAGGATGGCGGTGAAGACGGCCATGGTCAGGTCGAGATCGCGGTACTCCTCCATGTCGAGGTTGATGAACTTCGGGGTTGGCGACGCCGCCGCCAGTTCGTAGAGCGGTGTGAGCCGCTCGACCACCCGCTCGACCGTCTCGTCGAATGCCCACATCGAGAGCTGCGAAGCGATGGACGACACCTTGATGGACACGTAGTCGACGTCGTCCCGCGCGAGCAGCGTCCGCGTTCCCTCGAGCCGTCGGAGAGCCTCCTTCTCGCCGAGCACCGCCTCGCCCAGCAGATTGAGGTTGAGACGTGCGCCGTGGCCGTCGGGGTCGCTCGACCCGCGGAGCCTCTCGATGGCCGGGCCGAGCTTCTCGGGCGTCGCATCCACCACCAGATGACCGACCATGCGGCGCAGCACGCGCCGCGCTGTCGGGACGACCACCCACGGAAGCACCGGGCCGAACACCCCGCCGAGCCAGATCGCCAATCGCTGGTGCCAGGGCAGGAACCGCGGAATGCGCCTGGCCACCCGCTGCAGGTTGTACCCCGCGACGAACAGGTCTTGCGGACGCGCCACACCGTCGACGAAACCGACCGCGAAGTCCAGCCCGTCGGGGTCGCGGAGCACGCCCGCGAGCCGTTCCGCCGCTGGATCCCGGCGGCCGGCTGAGCCGTCATCCGCCCGTGCGCTCTCGGCGAGCCAGCGCTGCACCAGCCCGACCGCCTCGTGAGCGATCGCCGCCGGGTGCACCTCGACGCCATCTGTTCCATCGACCATGCTCACGACACTATTACCCGGCGCTGTACGGGCCCGGAAGCGACCTGAAGATGTGGATAACTCGCCGGTAGAGTCGATCCATGAACGACCGCGCCACCTCGACCTCCGCCGCGACGCACGACATCGTCATCGTCGGAGGGGGTCACAACGGACTGACCGCCGCGGCCTACCTGGCGCGCGCCGGCAAATCCGTCATCCTGGTCGAACGGCTCGACGACGTCGGCGGCGCCGCCGTCAGCGCCCAGGCGTTCAGCGGCGTCGAGGCGCGGCTCTCCCGCTACTCCTACCTGGTCAGCCTCCTTCCGCAGCGGATCATCGAAGACCTCGGCCTCGACATCCGGCTGGCACGCCGCCGCTACTCGTCCTACACGCCCGTCCCGGGCGACCCGGACGGCGCAGGGCTCCTGATCGACAACACCGACGAGGTGGCGACCGCGGCATCCTTCGCCCGCATCGGAGCGGCCGACGACGCAGCGGGCTTCGACTCGGTCTACCGGAGCACGGGCGAACTGGCGCGGGCGCTCTGGCCGACGGTCACCGAGCCGCTCCTCACGCGTTCCGAGGCACAGGCTCTCGTGGGCGACGACGAGTTGTGGGATGCGCTCGTCGAGCGTCCCATCGGCGACTTCATCGAGTCCCGGGTGCAGAACGACGTGGTGCGCGGTGTCGTCGCCACGGACGCCCTCATCGGCACCTTCGCGAGCGTCTCCGACCCCGGCCTCGCTCAGAACCGCTGCTTCCTCTATCACGTGATCGGCCAGGGCACCGGCGAATGGGACGTCCCGGTCGGCGGGATGGGCGCGGTCACCGGCGAGCTCCTGCGCGTCGCCCGCGAGGCCGGCGCCCGCATCGTCACCGGCGCCGAGGTCACACGGATCGACCCGGACGGAACCGTGGAATACGTCCGCAACGGCCACGAACGCCGCGTCGAGGGACAGAACGTGCTGGTGAATGTGGCGCCCGAGGTGCTCGACCGACTGCTCGGCGAGACGCCCGAGCCGCCCCGCGAGAAGGCCGAGGGCGCCCAGGTGAAGGTCAACCTGCTGCTCGAACGCCTCCCCCGGCTTCGCGACGAGTCCATCGACCCGAAGGCGGCGTTCGGCGGCACCTTCCACATCAACGAGACGTACGGTCAGCTCGAGGAGGCCTACTCGGGCATGACCCGCGGCGTCATGCCCGAGCTGCTCCCGTGCGAGATCTACTGCCACACGCTGGCGGATCCGAGCATCCTCGATCCCGAACTTGCGGAGTCCGGCGCGCAGACCATCACCGTCTTCGGCCTGCACACACCCGACCGCTGGCTCACTGACGAGAACAACGACGCGACGCGGCAGCGGCTCCAGGATGCGGTGCTCGCCTCGCTCAACTCCGTCCTGGCCGAACCGGTCGAAGACCTGCTGCTCACCGACGCGGAGGGCCGTCCCTGCATCGAGACGAAGACGACCCGCGACCTCGAGCAGGCGCTCAACATGCCCGGCGGCAACATCTTCCACGGTCCGCTGTCGTGGCCTTTCGCCGAGGACGACGACGCACTCGACACGCCCGCCGCGCGCTGGGGCGTCGCCACACGCCATCCGCGCATCCTCCTGTGCGGCTCCGGGGCGCGGCGCGGCGGCGCCGTCAGCGGCCTCGGCGGCCACAACGCCGCGATGGCCGTGCTCGAAGGCTGAAAGCTCTCGAAGCGTCCCCCTGCCGATTCGGCGGCAGCATGACTAAGGTGTGGATCACCAGAGGCTGAGCCGACGGAGGTCACAATGATGCCGCAGCCGACAGGACGACTCGTCCGTAAGGACGACGGGGTATACCTCGTCTTCGACCGGATGTTCAAAGCTCCCATCGAGCACGTATGGCCGTACTTCGGCCGGTCACCGCGCCTGGCCGAATGGCTCGGCGAGTACACCGGCTCCGGGGCCACAGGTGCGGTGAAGCTGCGGATGACCGCGGACGGCACAGAGGGACCGTGGGAGGACGTCACTGTGATGGAGTGCGCCGCACCCCATCGCCTCCACGCCGATATCGGGGCGGCAGGCGCATCCCACCGCATGTTCGCGCACCTCACCGAGGCGAGCGGCCATACGACGGTCACCGTCGGCCTGAGGCTCCGATCGCTGCTGGAGGAGGCCGACGCCGGCCCGCGCTGGGACTACTACCTCGACCGGCTGGTCGCCGCACACGATCACAAGCCCCAGCCCGACTGGAGCAACTACCAGCCCGCGATGGACGAGCACTACCGGATCCTGTGTCGTGAACTGGACCGGGATCTGCGCTCGGATGCAGCCGCTGCGCGGTCGGGAGCCTCCCGCTGACCTGCCTCGCGTGGACGCGGCTCAATGCCAGCGGTGGTCCTGAACGGCCATGCGCGGGCCGAGCCGTTGGAAACGGAACCCGCTCGCGAGGATGAGTCGCACCACACGCTGGCGGTGACCCCGCCACGGCTCCAGCAGTTCGAGCATCCCCTCGTCGTCGACGCGGCGACCGATGAGCGCCTCCCCCACCTGGTGCGCGAGGTGGTAGTCGCCGACGCTGACGAGGTCAGGGTGACCGCGTGAGCGCTGCAGCGTCTCGGCTGCCGTCCACACCCCGACGCCCGGGATCGTCCGCAATACGTCCTCAGCCGCGCTGAGGGTATCGGCCGCGTCGATCGTGCGCTCCAGCGACGGCGCGACGGCGAGCACTGCCTGCACGGCCCGCGCTCTGCGCGGATCGACGCCCGCGCGGTGCCAGTCCCAGGAGGGGATGCCGCGCCACTGCTCCAGCGTCGGCGTCACACGCATGCCGTCCGGCGCGGGGCCGGGCGCGGGCTCACCGTACCAGCGGAGGAGGCGTGACCAGGAGCGGTAGGCCTCCAGACTCGTCACCCGCTGCTCGATGATCGCCGGGAGGAGCGCCTCCAGCATCCGCCCCGTCCGCGCGAGCCGGAGACCCGGGTTGCGGCGGCGACTCTCGCGCAGTAGTCGATGGCTTTCGACATCGAGCTCCGACCAGTCGTCGGTCCGACCCAGAAGATCAGGCACGGCGGCGACGGCCCACTCGGCGCCGGGTCCCCAGGCGGCAGCCGACACGGATCCGTCCGCGGCGGGCCGATGGATGCGCAGCGTCGCCGCGCCCGCCGGAGTGCGCCAGGTGCGCCACATCCCCCTCAGGTCCCACACGGTGGTGGGGTCGTACGGGCCTCGACCGAGCATCGCCAGCGTTCCGGCGAGATCGAGGGGCCCGGCGGGGCGATACACGGTCTCCGCGTCCGGTACCGCGTTCGACCCCGCGGCGCGGGGAGCAGGCAGGACGGCGGACATGCACGAATGCTACGTCACACAGCTGACGGTGGACGTTCGCCGAAGGGGGTACCCGCATGTCGGTGGCCTCCCCTAGATTTCCGACATGGGAATCGAACTCGACACGACCGCTGTCGCGCGCCTGCGCGACCGGGTCACCGGAACCGTCTACCTCCGCGGCGAGGAGGGGCTCGCCGCGGAGATCGCCTGCTTCAACCCCGCCATCCGTCACGACCCGGAGATCGTGGTCGCCCTCGCGAGCGACGACGACGTCGTCGAAGCGGTCAGCTTCGCCCGAGCCGCCGGCCTCCCTGTGCGTGTTCAGGCGACCGGCCACGGTGCGGAGGCTCCGATCGTCGGGGGCATGATCCTCTCGACGCGGAGCTTGGACGGGCTCTCCATCGACGCGGACTCGCGGCTGGCCCACATCGGCGCCGGTGTCCGCTGGGCGCCGGTCATCGTGGCCGCGGCGGAACACGGCCTCGCGCCGATCACCGGATCGTCCACGAGCGTGGGTGCCGTGGGCTACACCCTCGGAGGAGGAATCGGCCCGCTCGCCCGCACCTACGGCTACACGTCCGACTGGGTGCGCGGTTTCCGCGTCGTCACGGCGGACGGTCGCATCGTGACGGCCGACCGAGACACGAACTCCGATTTGTTCTGGGCTCTCCGCGGCGGCAAGGGCGGTCTCGCGGTGGTCACCGAGATGACACTGGAGCTCGTCGCCTTGCGCTCGCTGTACGGCGGCAGCGTCTTCTTCGAGGGCGGCGCGATCGAACCGGCGCTGCGCGCGTGGATCGACTGGTCTGCCGACCTGCCCGACGAAGCGACGACGTCGATCGCTCTGCTGACGTTTCCGGATGTCGACGGCCCCCCGCCGCCGCTGCGCGGCCGCACCGTCCTGAGTGTCCGCTTCGCCTATCCCGGGGTGAGCATCGAGGGCGAGCGGCTGTTCGCCCCGATCCGCGCGGCTGCTCCCGTCTACCTCGATTTCGTCGCCGAGATGCCGACGACAGCCGTAGCGAGCATCCACAACGACCCGGAAGAGGGCGGCCCGGCCTGGATCCGAGGCTTCATGCTCGACACGTTCGATCAGGATGCCGGCGACGTCCTTCTGGAACTCGCGGGGCCCGGTTCGGGATCCCCCTTCCTCTCGGTGGAACTCCGCCAGCTCGGCGGCGCCACCGCGCGCGACACGGCAGACGGCACGGCGGTGGGCGGCCGCGACGGCGGATACACGCTGGCACTCCTCGCTGCCGACCCGTCGACGTTCGCCGAGGCAGCGCCGGCCCGGGCGCTGGCTGTCGCCGACGCGCTGAGGGATCGGATCTCCGCGATCACGAACGTGAACTTCGCCGGCGACCTTGCCGACCGAGCGGCATTCGAGGGGGCGTGGCCGGATCCGGTTCAGGAGCGGCTGGCAGCCACGCGTTCGCAGTGGGACCCGGACCGCGTCTTCGCCTTCGGGCCGTCCTGATCCCTACCGGTCTCGATCACTCGGTCCAGGTCACTCGGTCCGGGTCACTCGGCCCAGACGCTCGGCGCCTCGGCGCGGGTGGACGGCAGGGCGGCGTCTGATCCCCATTCGATGAGCCATTGAGGGATGGTCACATCCTTCGGAGAGGGACCCACGGCGTCCAGCAGCTCACCGATCGTCACGACGCCGCCTGTGCGCTTGAGGAACCGCGCGCGGATGAAGGCCTGTGTGTAGATCTCGCCGTCCACGGTGAATCTCTGCTCGACGTACACCGCCTTCTCATCGAACCCGAGAATGCGCGACTCGATGATGAACGGTTGCCACAACTCCAGCGACTTGCGGAAGGAGATGGTCTCCGAGGCGACCACCGGATACCAGCCGCGCTGCGCGAGGATCGCCCACACCCCGCTGCGGCGCAGCAGGTCGAAGCGTCCGACGTCGGCGATCGACAGGTACACACCGTTGTTCATGTGCTTCAGGATGTCGAGGTCGGTCGGGAGCACGCGGAACCGCGTGCGCGCCACATCCCAGTGACCGAGCCGTGGCCCGAAGCGCGAGAGGATCGCGTGAAGCATCGTCCGGAAGATCATGTGCACGCCGTCATGTTAGTGATCCACCGGCATATCCGTGGGATCGTTGTGCAACCTCTCCAAGTGTCATCCACATGGAGCGGCGCCAGCTTGTACGGAGCGCGTGTGAGATGCATAGATATCTGGCGGAGCAGAAGAGATACGTGGCGGAGCGCTACCCGATAGACGGCTTGTCCGCCCTATACAAATTGGAGTTGGGCTCGTCGCGTTCTCTCCGGGAGTGCGACGAGCCCACGTCCTTCGCTAGTGCGATTCCTAACTAGTCGTTGGCATATGCCACACCTGCGTTGACAGGCCGTTGCAGTCATAGATCTGCAACTGGGTGCCGTCCGTGGTCACGGCCGCCGGGTCATCGAGGCATCGCCCGGATTGCGGGTTGTACAACGACCCGTCGGGTCGGGCAACCCACTGCTGGCCTCCCACCGCGTGGTTGCACCCCCACAGTTCGACCTTCGTGAAGTTGGCGGTGCCATTTCCGACGATGTCGAGGCACTTGTCGTAGGCGCGGATTGTGCCGTCTGTCTCGAGCGCCCATCGCTGCCCTTCCGCCACACCGCAGGTGTAGAGCTGGACAGCGTTGCCATTGTTCGAGGTGTTGGTGTTGACATCGACACACTTTCCCGTGGCGCCCGGTCCCGTGATAGCACCGTTCGCCGTCGGGAGGGTGGCCGAAGCGAACTGCGTCTCACACTTGCCCGTAGAGATGTGTGTTCCCGCGAGCATGATGTAGCTCGATCCTGATGTCGCACCGAGCAGCGGCGAGCTGTAGCCAGCGCATGCGGTCTCGCCCGTGTCGTACCCCCCTGTCGGGTCGGTTGTCACCGGTGTCGTGATCTCCTTCCACGCTCCAACACCCAGGTTCGTGTTCGTGAACAGGACATGCCCGGTCTCCGGCAGGACCGCCAGCGACCCGTCGGCGCCGGCGACAACACGCTGACCCGACACGATGAGCGTGCCATTGGCACCGCCGGCCGGCGACCAGGTGAGGTACGGCGTGTGCAGCAGGAAGCGTGAATCGCTGGTTTGTATCCGCGTTCCCAGGCTGCCTGGCGTCCACGATTCCGCATTCGATGTGGTCTTGATGTACACATCGCATGCTTGGTCGGGGTCGTACCCGGCTTTGCAGTCCTCATATGTCATTGCGTAGGTGCCGTTCGGGAGGTTCACGACTGTGGCCATTCCCGGTCGCTCGACACCGTTCTGGAGGGCGACGTCGTAGACCTCGCTCCCCCAGGTTGAGCCACCGTTCGTGGATACGACGTGCGCGAGGACCTGCGGGTAGTTGTTCGACGACGGGCGCTCGTCTGAGAAGTAGCAGACCAGGTCGCCGTTGGCTGCGACGTCGAACTCGGGCTCCCAGATACCGTGACCGGTGGTATTGGCAGTGCCCGACTCCGAGGCGCATGAGCTGCGGTAGCTCCAGGTCGCTCCCTGGTTGGTCGAAGTGAAGACCTCGACGGCCTGCTGGGTGTAGTCACCGTGGTTCCAGGCTGTTCCGGCCGCCACCAGCGTCCCAGCGGCCAGCGTACCTTCCGTCTGCGGCAACTCGTAGAGGGTCGGGCCGTCGAGATCCCAGCCGTGCTGGGTGTCCGTCACCGTTCCGATCGGTGAGGAGGTCCACGTCACTCCGTTGTCAGTCGAGCGGTAGATCGGGAAGCTTGCCTTGGCTGTGCCGTTGCCGGAGAGGGCAAACGTCGCCAGGAGCGTACCGTTGGCCGATCCTGAGTGCTGCAGTCGGACGACGCGCGGGTAGCTAGCGTCCTCGGTCGAACCGGACGCCGTGCTGGGGGCATAGAGCACGCCGCTCGACGTCGTGGCTGCGACGGCCGGGGATACCGACTGGACGACGCCACCGAAGCCGAGAGCGACGGATGCGGCGACGACCAAAGCAGCCAGTCGCCGCGTTTTCCTTTGCCGCCCCAAGGTGCCGGTCAGCGCTCTGCGAGTAACGGATGTGACCATGTGATTCTGCTTTGCATCGTTGCATTGTGGGATTCGCGTAGAGGCTATCGCCGATCACTGTATATTGCAACGCTGCAATACGCGTGTTAGCGTGAGGCGATCGCGGTGAAGCCCAAAGGCCTCGGATGACGTCTTCGAGCTCATCCGTGCCGTTCTGACCTCCTATCCTTGAAGGAATCACTTCGTGACCGACTCCCTGGTAGCGCTCCCCCTGACCGAATCATCTCGATCTTCGATCCCTCGTCCGGAGTACCCGCGTCCGTATTTCGATCGGTCGCACAGCTGGCAGTCGCTGAACGGCGTGTGGGACTTTGCTCGAGATGGCGGGCACGTGGTTTCAGCACCGGCGTTGGAGGACTGGACCGAGAAGATCCTGGTGCCTTTCGCGTGGGAGACCGAGGCTTCGGGCGTCGAGGCGCAGTGGCTCGATCGCGCCTGGTATGGGCGAGAGTTCACGATCGCCCCAGAGGTGGCGGCCGGCCGAATTATCCTGCACTTCGGAGCCGTCCAGCACTCCTGCACGATCTGGATCGATGACACTAACATCGGGTCGCACGCCGGCGGGTACGTGCCGTTCGAATTCGACATCACGGACGCACTCGCCTTCGGCCCTACCCACACGCTGACAGTTCGGGTGGATGCTCCCATAGACAAGCGTTACATCGCCCACGGCAAGCAGCGGAGCGTCCCGCGCGACGACTACGACGGATGCTCATTTACGCCGACGAGCGGTATCTGGCAGTCGGTCTGGCTCGAGGGCCGCCCGGCGACCTATCTGGCCACGCTCGGGCTGACGCCCACAGCCGACCTCGATGGCATCCTCGTGAGGGCCACGATCTCCGGCCCCTCGGCGACCGGAGCGACCGCTCGGATTGCTCTTGACGGGGTGGATGCGATTTCCGTGGACCGCTCGGCTCTCGATTCGGGAGTGGTCGTTGGTATTCCCTCACCTCGCCTCTGGTCGCCCGAGGATCCACACCGCTACTCCGTCACAGTGACAGTGATGAGCGATGACGGTGTCGATACCGTCACCGGGGAGACAGGGCTGCGACGATTCGAAGCCCGTCGCCGCGAGCTGTACCTCAACGGTAAGCGGATCTCGATGCGCGGGGTCCTCGATCAGGGCTACTGGCCGCGCACTGGGCTGACGGCCCCCGCTGACGAGGCTTTCGTCCGCGACCTGGAGATCGCCCGGGACGCGGGGTTCAACCTCGTCCGCAAGCACCTCAAACTCGAGGACCCCCGTTTTCTGTACCATGCCGACCGTCTCGGGATGCTCGTCTGGGCCGAGCCCGCGTCGACCGGCCGCTTCTCGACGGAGGCCGCAGCGGCTTTCGCCGACCAGATCGAGCCGATGTTCCGCCGCGATGGCAACCATCCGAGCATCGTCATCTGGGGCCTGTACAACGAGGAGTGGGGACTTGACTGGGCACTCCCCGACGACCCCGCTAAGCAGGAGGCGGTGCGCGACGCGTTCCGGCTCATGAAGCGGCTCGACCCCCAACGCCCCGCAGTCGACAACTCGGGGTGGACCCATCTCGAAACGGACCTCGTTGACTGGCATGTGTATGACGAGAAGCCGGCCGGATGGGCGCGAAAGGTTCAGCATCTCGTCGTCGACCCGTCTCCACGCTTCCCCGTTGCAATCGCCGTCGACGCCATCGTCGACAAACGGCTCATGGTCAAAGGCGAAGTGCCACAAGACGTCCCCTTCGTGAACAGTGAATTCGGCGGTGGCTACACCTCTATCGAGCGCGGGTGGAACCTCCACTGGCAGACCCAGGAGCTCCGCAGACACGATTCGATCGCCGGCTACGTGTGGACGGAACTCACCGATATCGAGCACGAGACCGCCGGTATCGTCGACTTCGAGCGCCACCTGCGGGATCATGGTGGGCGCCCGGCGGCCCACGCCAACGCCGAAACGGTGACGGTCTTCGATGTGATTCCAATCGAGCCCGGCCGCGACCTGATCGCCTCCGATGGTGTGGCCGACTTCCGGGTCGCGGTGTCGCACCACGGGGCCGCGCCCATCGACGTGACCGTCCGTGCCGCATGGGGACCGATCTTCGGCGAAGAGCCGACGACACCGACCGAGAGGGTCGGGACCGTTCATGTGGAGCCGTTCCGCCTGAGCCAGACGGTCGCGGTCAATATGCCGATGCCTCCTGCGTCGACCGCGGCACGCTTGCACGTGCTGCTCACTGACGCGACGGGCGTTGTGGGCCGTGGATCGGTCGACGTCAGCCGAGATTGAGTTGAGGGCCGACGCTCAGCAAGGAGGGGACTCATCGTTCAGACCGGTCCCCTCCTCCGCCCGTCACCGACGTCGACGGGTACTGACAATCACAGAGGCCGGCCGACGGTGCTCTCTCGCACGATCAGTCGGTGCGGGGCGCGGAGCTCTTCGGCAGGCTCCCGCGCCTGGTCGCCGAGCCTGGCAACCAGCCGCTCAAGCGCGAGCCTGGCAATCTCCGGTTTGTCCGGCGAGATCGTGGTGAGCGACGGCGTGTGATACCGGCCGGCCTCGATGTCGTCGAATCCGACCACGGCGACGTCCTCCGGCACCCGCAGGCCGGCCGCCAGCAATGTGCGGATAGCGCCGATCGCGAGCAGATCGTTGTAGCAGAAGACTGCATCCGGTGGAGGACCGGGGCGTTCCAGGAGCGCGGTCATTGCACTGGAACCATCGGAGAAGTGAAAGCGGCGTGTCGGAACGATGAGCGACCGGTCGACAGCGCGACCGCGCGCCGCGTGAGCGAGCTCGTAGCCGCGCGTGCGTTGCTGAGCCGTTTCGCCTGTCTCGTACGGCTGATCACCGATGGCGGCGATCCGCTGACGGCCGAGATCGATCAAGTGCCCGGTCGCTTCCTGCGCTGCGGCCACGTTGTCGATCGTGACGTGGTCGTTGTTCCCGTCGGCGATCCGTTCACCGAGGAGAACCAGCGGTGCAGCCGCTTCACGTTGGTCGAGATCCGCCTGCGACAGTGCAAGCGGACTCAGGATGATGCCGTCGAACATGGCTGCACGGCCGTCGCGGGTCATCAACTCTTTCTCACGATCGGGGTCGCCGTCGGTCTGGTCGACGACGACCGTGAATCCGAGATTGCGACCAAACGTGACGATGAACCGGGCCAGCTCTGAGAAGTAGGGAACGTCGAGTTCCGGTACAACGAGGGCGATCAGGCCGCTGCGGCCGGCTTTGAGGTTACGGGCGGCGACATTCGGACGATAACCGAGCGCCGCCACGGCTGCCTCGACACGCTCTCGCTTGGCATCCGAGACCGGGACGTAGCCGTTGACCACGTTGGAGACCGTTCGGATGGACACGCCAGCGAGCTCGGCCACGTCCTGCAGGCGCGGGGCACCCATTCAATACCTCCGGAGTCTGGTAGAGCACAGCATATTGCAGCGATGCATAATCGACCAGCGCGCATTGTCATCCGGTGGTTGCGCCCTGCAGCATCCCCCCGCGGAAATACCGTTCGAGGCAGAGGAAAAGGACGATGAGGGGAAGCACCGTAACGAGGCCGCCGGTGATCAGGATGGGGACGAGGTCGGCTTTCGAGCCCGTCTCGGCTGCCTGGGACAGCGAGGAGAGGCCGACAGTAAGCGGGTAGAGGCTGTTCTTGCTGAAGATGACCAGGGGCAGGAAGTAGTTGTTCCACACGGCGACGACGGTGAGGAGGAAGACAGTGAGAAGGCCCGGAATACTGAGAGGCAGAGCGATTCGGATGAAGATGGCAAGTTCGCTCGCTCCGTCGAGTCGTGCTGCTTCGATGAGATCGTTGGGCACGGATGCGTCGATGAAGGTACGCATGAGCACGATGCCGACGACCGACACCATGCTTGGCAGGATCATGCCCCAGATCGAGTTCACCAGCCCGACCTTCGCATAAACGAGGAAGAGCGGGAGCGCGATGGACGTGATGGGGACGAGCAAGGTCGCCATGACTAGGAAGAACAACGCGTTCGACCCGCGGAAGCGATAGCGGGAGAATCCGTAACCTGCGAGGGCGGAAAGCAACGTGGCGCCGATCGCGCCGATCACCGCGTACAGCAGAGTGTTTTTCAGCCAGTCGACGAATACGCCGGCGCCGCTGATGTCCTGGCCAAGTGCTGCGATGTTGTCGAAGAGCTTGAACGGACCGCTGAACCAGAAGCCGAAGCTCTGGTAGACGTTGGCTTGGTCCTTGGTCGCGTTGATGACCAGCCAGAGGAGCGGGCCGATGATGAACGCGGCGAAGAGGAAGACGAATGCGATCACCACTCCGCGCGTCCAGCGGTTCAGCCCGTAAAGGTGCGCGGGCACCTGCTCCGGCGCTGTTTTCTGGCGACTCATTTGACCTCTCCCTTCCGGCGCTGGAGCGCGAACGCGCCGACCGATATGAGGCCGATGATCAACGCGAGGATGACCGCCGCTGCCGCACCGAGGTTGTACTGGCCGCTGCCGACCGCCGTGTTGTAGACGAACAGCGACGGAGTGAATCCGAACGAGATGGCCTGCGGCTGGAAGGCCGCCAGGATGGACGGTTCGGTGAACAGCTGAAGCGCTCCGACCGTGTTGAGGAAAGCGAGCATCACGATGGACGGGAAGACCATCGGCAACTTGATACGGAGGATGATCGTCAACAGAGACGCGCCCTCGACGATTGCAGCCTCCGTTACCTCTTTCGGGATGGACTTGAGCGAGGTGAACAGAATGGTCATGTTGTAGCCCGTCCACCCCCAGATCACGATGAGCAAGATGGTCGGCAGGATCAACTGGCTGGAGAAGAAATCGATGTTTCCCAGTCCGAGCGACTGCGCAAGTTTGGCGTAGGGGCCGAAGCCGGGCAGGAGCAGAAATGACCACATCACAGAGGCGACCACACCGGGGACGGCGAAGGGCATAAAGAAGACGGTGCGGAAGAACCGGCTGAACGGGACGATCCCCGCGTCGAAGATGGCCGCGAAGGCGAACGCGAGACCGATAGTGACCGGAACCTGGATGACCCCGAACAGGAGCACGCGACCGACACCCTCCCAGAACGCGGACGAGTGGAGGACGGTGACATAGTTGTCCAGCCCGGAGAAGCGTGTTCCGCCCACGAGCCGGCTCGTGAACAGGCTCGTGTAGACAGCGTAAACAGTTGGCACCAGCATGAAGAGGCCGAGCATCAGCATGTGCGGGGCGATGAACACGGCGCCGGGCCACTGCTTTCGCGATGTTCGGCGTCGGGTGCGGGGCGACGTCAGCCTCGACGCAGCGTTCGCCGGCGATGAGGGGCTCGCCGAGCGCGTGGCACGAATCGTGTGCTCTGACATGGGTTCCTTCCGCGAGGTCGATGCCGAGGTGCTCATCGAAGGGCGGCCTCGGCATCGACCGTGATGGTTGTGCCTTTGCGCTAGTTCGTCGTGACCGTGAAGCCCTGTGCTCGCGCGTATGACACGATCGACTTCTGGAATGACGCGAACGCCTGCGAGAGCGTCTCACTTCCCTTCGTCACGCCGGCGAAGCTCGAGGTCCACTGCGTGAGGGCGGCCGTCATGATCGGGGGCCACTCCGGGCTGACCATGTTCTGCGCGGCGGCGGCGAAGGTGACGTTGGGCGTTGACGAGGCGGAGATCGGAAGCGTCGTCGCCTGGAAGGCCGGCGACGTGAGAAGGGGGAGGTAGGCGGGGAAGGCGCCAGCGACGGGGCCGCTGAGAATCTTCCACGCGTCACCCGAGCCGCCGAACCACTTCACGAACTCCGCAGCCTGCTTGGCGTGCGGAGTGCCCTTGATCACGGCAAGGCTTGATCCGCCCCAGTTGCCTGAAAGACTCGCGCCGGCTGCCGCCTGCGGCATCGGCGCGGCGCGCCAGTCGCCGATCGTCTTCTTGATGCTCAGCTGCATCCCGACCGGACCCCATGCCGGGCTCAGCCGGGCTGCGTTGGCGCCGCTGTCGAGGTTTGCCCACTGCTCGGGCGAGAAGTCTCCGGCGGTGGTCACCTCCTTGGCATCGATGAGCTTCTGCCAATACTGCGCGAACGCTGTCTCGGCAGCTCCCGTGAAGTGGATCCCGAGCTTGTCGCCGCCGGTGTAGCTGAACGGGAAGGCGTTGGACTGCTGCATGAGCGCCAGAACATCCTGGGCGCTCTCCGGGTCGAAGTTCGTGATGGCCGCCGAGGGGTTCTTCTGCTTGAGTGTCGCTGCCGCTGTCGCGAAGTCACTCCAGGTCGTGGGTACCGATACACCGCTTGATGCGAACTCGGTGCTGTTGTAATACAAGGCGAGCGGGCCGAGATCAACCGGCATTGCAAAGATCTTCTTGCCCTGAGACACCTGCGACCAGGCCACGGGCGCCTCGTTGGCCTTGGCCGATGAGACACCGTACTTGGAAAGGTCGACGAGACTGTTCGTCACCTCGAACGACGGCAACTCAAAGTACTCGATCGTAGCGACGTCCGGCGTTCCGCTCTTCGCTGTGAGCGCGTCGCTGAGCTTCGTGTACTCCGCTCCCGCTGCGCCCGCGTTCTCGAGCTTCACGCAGATATCTGGGTGCGACTTATTGAATTCTTTGACGGCGAGGTCGTAACCGGCCGGCCATCCCCAGAAGGTCAGGGGCGTCGCCGAGGACGTGCATCCCGCCGCGGTGGTCGACGACGCACTGGGAGACGAGGCGGCGGGCGTTCCTCCACTGCTGCATGCAGTCAGAGTGACTGCTGCGATGAAGGCGAAGGAAGCAGCGGCAGCAGCGCGACGGCGACCACGACCGTGCGAAGCGTCGCTGACGCGCGGGCGAAGCGGGGGGAATCGCATGTTGGTCCTATCTTCATTGACTGGATCTCTTGGCGAGATCCGCAGCCGTTTCTGCTGCGGTGATGCCGACCCTATCAAGTATATTGCAGCGTTGCAATCGAGCGTCAGTTCGCCATGTACGTCTGCATCTCACAGCGCGACACTCACGTCAACCGATGCGGAGGCTCGCGATCAGGCCATCCCGAAGCGTGAAGGTCATGGGGCCGGTTCCGTTGTAGCCATCGCCCGTCACCGTCAGCGTGACGACGTAGCTCTCCGGATCCGTTCCCGCACTCACGTCGACCAGGGCGAAGTGTGCGTTGACTCCGATGTTGTCCGTGCCGTCCCAGCGTCGAACCCCCTCGCGGCCATGGAACTCCCGCCCCCAGTCACTCAGGAAGGCGTTGGGCGTGAAGGCATTGACGAACGCTTCGGAGTCGCCACTATTGGTCGCGTCGATGAACCGCCGGATCGGTTCGGGCAGGTTCGTACCGGTGTCATCGTGTGTCTCGGTCACAGGACGATTCTGGACCAGAACGGGCTCCCGGCGTCAGGCTCTCTCAGCGCGTGAGGGGGACTTCGAGGACGCTGAGGCCGGCGGGCGGCGCGGACAGCGCCTGGTCGAGCTCGCCCTTGGTGCGGGCGATGGCGTGGTGCCACCCGTATGCCTGCGCGAGGGCCGCAAGATTCGCCGCTTGTGGTGTGTACAAGACACGGTCGAATGCCGACTCCGGCGCCGTGCCGGCGACTTCGAGGCCGTCGAAGATGGTCCCGCCGCCGTCGTTCCCGACGATGACCTGCAGATGGGGACGCGTCTCCCCGACCCCGAACAGGAGCGAACCGACGTCGTGGAGGAGAGCCAGGTCGCCGAGCAGCACGCGCGTCACGCCGCTCGGAGTTCCGGCGATCTCGGCGGCCCGTTGACTGGCGAGCGCGATCCCGGTCGCCGTCGCGATCGTCCCGTCGATGCCCGCGAGGCCGCGATTGGCGTGGACGGAGATCTTCTTGCCCGGCACGACGCGGTCGACCTCTCGGATCAGTCGGGACGCACCGAGGACGAGCCGGTCGTGCGGCCAGGTGTATCGCCAGACCGCTTCGGCGAGCAAAGCCCGGGTGATCGGTGCGCGGATGGCCGCAAGTTCGGCCGTAGCAAAGGCCAACGCGTCCGCCGGCTCGAATGAGCGCGCCTTGTCGACGTCGGGTGCGACGGCAGCGGGACCGGCGTCACGCTCCGCCTGCTCGGCGATGCGGCGGCTGGCGAACACCCAGCGCCCGACCCAGCCTCGGACCTCCGGCGTGCGGACATCGATCGACCCGTCAGCCTGCACGCCGCCGACCACCTGCGCCCGGCGGCCCGGATTGTAAGCCTGAACACCCGTCGGGGCGACGACGATCACCTCGACGTCGTCGCGGGTGAGGAGTGCCGGCACCTCTCTGCTGAGGGTCGGGTGCCCGAACACGACCGCCCGTTCGACCGCGCCCCCGAAGGTCTCGTCACGAAGGAGTTCGCGGTACGAGACGACCAGATTGGGACCGAAATGGGCGCCGCTCGACACTTCGGCGAGCAGAGGGAAACCACCTTCGCGTGCGAACTCCTCCGCGATGGGACCTGCGTCCGCTCCGGCGACGACGACCGTGCGCACTCCGCCCGCGATCGCAACAGTGTCACGACCGACGGCCGACGGCCCCGCGGTCTCGGGGAGCCGGCCCGTCAGTTCTTCTGGCACCACCGCTTCTGGCACCAGCGCTTCCGGGAGGGCGGGAACCGCTGCCGAGAGCGGCTCGCGGAACGCTACGTTCAGGTGCGCAGGCCCCGGGTCGGCGGTGTCCGCACCGACCGCCGCGCGCACAGCCGCCTCGGCGAGCGCCACCGCGCGTTCCGTCTCGTCCTCACTCCCGACCGGGGCTTCGACGTCCACCGACCAACGGACGGCCGCCGCGTACAGGCCGTCCTGCTGCGTGGTCTGGTTCGAGCGGATGCCGCGGAATTCTTCCGGGCGGTCGCCCGTCAGGACGATGAGGGGGATGCCGGCCTCGTGGGCCTCGAGCACCGCCGGGTGCAGATTGGCGGTCGCGGTGCCACTGGTGGTGATCACGACCGCGGGAGCGCCCGTCTCGCGGGCGAGCCCCAGGGCGAGGAAGCCGCCGGAGCGCTCATCGATCCGCACGTGGAGCCGGGCGGACCCGGAGCGCTCCAGTTCGGCGGCGACCAGCGCGAGGGCCTGGGATCGCGAGCCGGGGCTGACGACCAGGTCTCGCACACCGTTCCGCACGAATGCGGTCAGCAGCGCTATCGAGAAGTCGGTCGCCGGGTTCCCCGTCCGGAGGTCGTCGAACGTCTGGAGGTCGTCGACCGTCTGGAGGTCGTCGACCGTCTGGAGGTCGTCGACGGGCGCAGCGATGCCCGCCGCAGTGGAGTCGCCCGTGTGCGGGCGCTCACCCATCCCGGCGGCCGGTCTGGTCGTTGTCCGGGCCGTCGTCGAGTTCTGAGAGCTCCTTCTCGAGCTTGCGGATCCGCTCCTCCTGGTCGTGGTCCATCCGGAGCTTGCCCAAGAATTCTGGGTCGTCGTCCGGAGCGGTCACACGACGACCGAGAGCGGCCTTTCGACGACCGCGGCCGATGAGGAACCAGAGGACCCCGCCGATGATGGGGAACAGGATGATGATGAGCAGCCACACGGGCTTCGGAAGGCCACGCACGCGGGATCGGTCGAACAGGGCGCAGTCTGCCACCGAATAGATGTAGAACACCAAGGCTGCGACGCCGAGGGCTATCCAAAGGCGGACCATGCGTCAATCGTAACTCTCAGAGACGGTCTCTAAGCTGGGAGGGTGAAGCGGATTCCCTCCTGGATTACCTACACCGTGCTGCGCCTGCTGGTCTTCGTGGTGCCGCTGGTGATCCTGCTTCTGCTGGGCGTCATCTGGTGGCTCTCCGTCATCGCAGCCGCTCTCATCGGGCTCTGCCTCTCCTACATTTTCCTCAGCCGGCCGAGGAACGCCGTCTCGTCAGACCTGTACGCCGTGCGTCACCGCGACAAGCCTGCACGGTCGGAGGACGATGATGTCGAGGACGCCGCCGTCGACCGCGAGCGCGGCGATCAGAACGCGTAGGCGGCGCCGAGCGCGATCCCGACGAGCAGCCCGGTCAGGCTGGTCAGCTGCAGCGCCGTCACCAGCTCCCGCGGTGACCGCCCGAACAGCGTGATGACGCATGCCGGGAGCGCCGCGAGCAGGGCGAACATCCCGAACCAGGCCAGCGGGTAGAAGACGGCGAGCACGGCGAGGATGCCGAACGGCACCAGCAGCAGCACGCAGAAGACGATGCGGGAGGCCACCCAGCCGAGGAGTACGGCGAGGGTACGCTTCCGAGCCTGCCGGTCCGGTTCGATGTCGCGGATGTTGTTCACCATCAGAACCGCGCAGGCGATGAGTCCCGCGATCACGGCGCCGTACCAGGACTCCTGGTTGACGGTTCCGGCGAGCATGTAGGTGGTGCCCGCCGTCGCCACCAGGCCGAAGAAGACGAAGACGAAGAGCTCGCCCAACCCGTAGTAGCCGTAGGGTCGCCTGCCGCCGGTGTAGAACCAGGCTGCGGCGATCGCTGCCGCCCCGATCAGCAGCACCCACCAGTGCTGGGTGAGGATGACGAGGATGAGGCCGGCCACCGCCGCCAGTGCGAAGAACGTCAGCGCCACCGTGAGGACAGCGCGCGGCGCGGCCTTGCCCGAACCGGTCAAGCGACCGGGACCGACCCGGAACCGATCCGTACCGCGCACGCCGTCCGAGTAGTCGTTCGCGTAGTTGACCGCGATCTGGAGCAGGACGGCCACCGCGAGGCACAGCAGCGAGCGGACGGGGTGCCAGATTCCCGGTCCCTCCGCGACCTTCGCTGCTCCGACTCCGATGAGCACGGGAGCGACCGCCAGAGGGAGCGTTCGTAGTCGTGCTCCGGCGATCCAGTCGGCAGTCGTGGCGGGCTTGACGGCGGCGGCGGCCGCGCCCGGCCGGCCGCTTCGGCCTCCGCGCGGTCCGCGCGCCATCGGCGGGGCCATCCGCTGCATCCGTGGCTTGTTCTCACTCATCACAGAGCGAATCGTAACAACATCGGCTATGCCTCTTGCTCGCGGACTGCCGCAGCGAGTGCGACCCGGTCCGGCTTGCCACTCGCCAGTCGGGGTATCGGGTCCAGTTGGATGATGCGAGCGGGTGCCGCTGCCCGCCCGAGTCGATCCGCGACGGCCTGCCGTAGATCCTGCAACGACGTAGTCGACGATCTCTCCGTGACGACGACCGGCACCTGGCCCCAGTCCGCACTCGGCACGCCGACGACGACGGCGTTCGCGAACCCCGACATGCCGTGAACGACTCGTTCGACCGCGTCGAGCAGGACCTTTTCGCCTCCGGAGATGATGACGTTGTCCGATCGGCCGAACACGGTCACCCGTCCATCGACCGACACCTCGCCGAGGTCGCCAGTGCGGTACCAGCGCGCGCCGCCCTCCTCGTGGAAGGTCGCTGCCGTCCGTTCGGGGTCTCCGAGGTATCCCTCGGCGAGCACGGGACCCGCGATCTCCAGGAGTCCCCCCGTTTCACGCACGGCCGTGGTGCCGATCGGCCGCCCGTCGTAGACGCAGCCGCCGGCCGTCTCGCTCGAGCCATAGGTGCTGATGATCCGTGCCCCGAGCCGCTCGGCGCGCTCCCTGAGCTCAGAATTCAGTGCTTGACCTCCGACGAGGATCCCGTCGAATCCGCGCAGGGCAGCGACGACGCCCCGCGAACCGTTCTCGGCTGCCTCCACGAGCCGCCCGAGCTGCACCGGAACCAGAGAGGTGTAGCGCTTCTCGTCGCCCAGGTCAGCGGCCAGGTCGGCGAATCGCCGAGCGTCGAAGTGCCCCGTTCCGTAATAGATCGGCTCGGTCTCCGCCGCCAGGGAGCGCACCAGGACTTGCGCTCCCGCGACGTAGTGCGCCGGGAGCGCAAGCAACCACCGCCCCTGTCCGCCGAGTGCCCCTGCGGATGCGGCCGCGCTCGCCAGCAGCGCGTCGGCGGACAGCGCCACCCGTTTCGGCACACCCGTCGAACCGGACGTCTCGATGACGAGCGCGACGTTCTGTGCCACGGTCTCTCCGGGGTGTGGCCAGCGCGTAGTCTCCTCCGGTTCCGTCGCTTCCGACCGCGGCACCACCGCCGCGCCCGCGCCGGCGAGCGCGTCCCGCAAAGCAGCGAACACCTCCTCCGGCCGGGAGGCGTCTACCACCCGCAACCTTCTCGTCATGGTGCCGCCACCTCAGTACTGCCAGGGGAACGGTGACCAGTCCGGCTCGCGCTTCTGCAGAAAGGCGTCGCGGCCCTCGACCGCCTCGTCCGTCCCGTACGCGAGCCGCGTCGCCTCCCCGGCGAACACCTGCTGCCCGACCAGACCATCATCGACCGCGTTGAAGGCGAATTTGAGCATCCGGATCGCCGTCGGCGACTTGGTGAGAATCTCGTTCGCCCACTCGAGCGCCACGTTCTCCAATTCGGCGTGCGGCACGACGGCGTTGACCGCTCCCATCTCGTATGCTCGCTGCGCCGAGTACTCGCGAGCGAGGAAGAACACCTCCCGACCCACCTTCTGCCCGACTTGACGAGCGAAGTACGCCGAGCCGTAACCGGCGTCGAATGAGCCGACATCCGCATCCGTCTGCTTGAAGCGCCCGTGCTCTTCGCTCGCGATGGTCAGATCGCAGACGACGTGCAACGAGTGCCCCCCGCCGGCGGCCCAGCCCGGGACCACTGCGATGACCACCTTCGGCATGAAGCGGATCAGCCGCTGCACCTCGAGGATGTGGAGTCGCCCGCCGCGGGCCGCGTCGATCCCCGAAGCGGTCTCCCCTTCGGCGTACTTGTAACCGTCTCGACCTCGGATGCGCTGATCTCCTCCCGAACAGAAGGCCCATCCACCGTCTTTCGGGCTCGGGCCATTGCCGGTCAGCAGAACGACGCCGATCTTCGGGTTGGTGCGCGCGTCTTCCAACGCCGCATACAGCTCGTCGACGGTGTGCGGCCGGAAGGCGTTGCGTACCTCGGGCCGGTTGAACGCGACCCGCGCGATACGACCGCCGACGTCGTGGTGATAGGTGATGTCGGTGAGCCCACCGAATCCGGCGACCTCGCGCCACACGTCGTGGTCGAAGAGTTCTGAGACGTCCGCTTGCATGGGTCCAGCCTACGGTTCACGGTTCCGCGCGGGTCCGGACGTGCAAGACTGTGGAAATGGTGCCGGAAATCGCCGACCTGTTAGCAACTGCTCGGGTTGTGTCCCTCCCCCTGACGACGCGCTTCCGCGGCATCACGGTGCGTGAAGCGGTCCTGTTCGAAGGTCCGGAAGGCTGGACCGAGTTCTCGCCGTTCGTCGAGTACGACGACGCCGAAGCCGCCGCCTGGCTGCATGCCGCCATCGACTTCGGGTGGCGCGCCACTCCGCCGCCTCTGCGCGACCGCATCCCCGTCAACGCCACCGTGCCCGCGGTCGCCGCGAGCGATGTGGATTCTATTCTGGCCCGCTATCCCGGCGCCCGCACCGCGAAGGTGAAGGTGGCCGAGCCGGGCCAGACTCTCGCTGACGACGTCGCCCGGGTGCGAGCCGTGCGCGAGACGCTCGGCCCGGAAGGACGCATACGCGTCGACGCGAACGCACTCTGGAACGTCGACGAGGCGGAGCACGCCATCCATGCCCTCGCGCCGTTCGACCTCGAGTATGTGGAGCAGCCCTGCGCGACGGTCGAGGAGCTGGCCGAGTTGCGGCGCCGCATCCATTACATGGGCATCCCGATCGCGGCGGACGAGAGCGTGCGCAAAGCCGCCGACCCGTTGGCCGTCGCGCGGTCGGGCGCCGCGGATCTCCTCGTGGTGAAAGCCCAGCCGCTGGGAGGCGTGCACTCCGCTCAGCGCATCGTCGCCGAGTCCGGACTTCCCGCCGTCGTCTCCAGCGCCATCGACACGTCGGTCGGCATCGCCATGGGCGCGTACCTTGCGGCTGCCCTCCCCGAGCTGGAGTTCGACTGCGGACTCGGAACGGTGGCCATGTTCGTGGAGGACGTGGCCGACGAGCCGCTCCGGCCCCAGGACGGCAGTATCCCGGTCGTGCGCCCGACCGTCTCGACCGGCCGGCTCGACGCGCTCCAGGCCGACGCCGAGCGTACCCGGTGGTGGCTCGATCGGGTCAGGCGGTGCCACCGCATCCTGGAGCACGCGGTCGCGCTCTGATCGGCAGCTCGCGCTGGCCTCAGCTGTAGAGGCGTTCCGGAACCTCGAGGCCGTAGATCGCCCGGCCCGAATTCCAGATGGCGGCACATGCGGCGCGCAGCAGGTCGACCTGGTCGGAACCCTCGGACACGATCCGGACGTCGTTCCCATCGATCGCGACGGTGGCATCCCGGACACTGACCGACCCGTTCCGGCCGGTGCGCACCTCGGGATACGGCTCGTTCAGTCCACGCAGGTCGCTGAGGATGAACGTCGGCCGCGACTCCGCATCCGCCGCGAGCAGTTGCTTGCCCCGGTCGACGCCGGTGAGAACCAGCACGGACGCGATCCCGGCGCGGTTGGCTCCGAGGATGTCCGTATCCAGCCGGTCGCCGATGAAGAGCGGCTTCTGCGCACCGAACCTGGCCACCGCCTCGTCGAAGATCGCCCGCTCGGGCTTGCCCGCGACCAGAGGGAGTCGGCCGACCGCCGTATGCACCGCCGACACCAGAGTGCCGTTTCCCGGAGCGATGCCTCGCGCAACGGGAATCGTCCAATCCGTGTTCGTTGCGATCCAGGGCCGTTCGGCGTCCGTGCGGCCCTGCAGCGCGAAGGATGCTTCGGCGAGGTCCGCCCAGCCGATCTCCGGTGAGAACCCCTGAATGACCGCGGCTGGTCCGTCCTCCGCCGAGCGCGTCACGGTGAACCCGGCCTTCTGCACCTCGTCGACCAGCCCATCGCCACCGATGACCAGGATGCTCGCGCCCGGAGGGACGTGCTGCGCGAGCAGCCGAACCGCGGCCTGAGGTGACGTCACGACATCCGACGGCTGCACCCGGAGACCCAGCTCGCTGAGGTGATCGGCGACGGTCGCATCCGTTCGGGAGGCGTTGTTGGTGATGTAACCGACCCTGGTGGTTTCTGCAATCGAGTTCAGGCTGCCGACGGCGTGCGGGATGGCGTCCGGGCCCGTGTAGACCACGCCGTCGAGATCGGCCAGCACCAGGTCGACACCGTCGAGCGGCGCCGGCCCGTCACTGCTCCGTCGAAACAGCGCCATCGTCGGGCTTGTCCTCTCCGTCGTCCTCGCCATCCACCGAGATGTCCTCTTCGACGATGTCGATCGTCTCGAACTCGATCTCCTCTTCGATGATGTCGATCGTCTCGAGCTCGTCGGCCGCGTGCGCCTGGTCGAACGCCGCTTCGGCGCGCGCAGCGCGCTCGCGCCACTCCGCAGCCTGATCGTCGCGCCCGAGCTCTTCCAGGACCTCGGCGTACGCGTGGAAGAGGTCGACGCTGTAGCTGAAGGCCCGGTCGGGGTCCAGCTGGGGGATCTCCAGTTCGGCAAGCGCCGCTTCGGGCTGCTGCAGGTCGAGGCGCGCGCCGGACATCGCGATGGCCAGGGACACCTGGACGTCCGCGGGCAGCGTGGAGCGATCGACGGAGCGTCCGAGCTCGAGCGCGCGGTCGGCGCGCCCGACGCCGCGTTCGCTGTCCACCATGAGGGGAAGCTGGTCGTTGGACCCGGAGATCCGTCGATACGTGCGCAGCTCCCGCAGGGCCAGCGCGAAGTCGCCGATCGCGTACGCAGTGATCGCTAGCGTTTCGCGGACCACCGCCACCCGACCCGCCCGCCGGGACGCCGAAACGGCGTGCTGGTGCGCGAGCTCCGGATCGGACTCGATCAGCCTGCCTGCCATGACCAGGTGCTTCGCGACCCAATCGGCATTGTCCTTGCTGAGCGTCTTCAATTCGACGCGCGCCTCACCGGGAAGGTCGCGGGCCTGGATGTCGTCGGGGATGATCGGGTCGTCGTGCCGCGGACGGATCGACTGCAGTTCGCGCGCGCGCTCTGCGTCTTCGTCGTGCTGGCGGCTGTCGTCGCGGGCGTCTCTGTCGCCGCGGGCCGGCCGGCCCTCTCGCGTCCAGAGCTTGTCATCGCGCCCCGGGCGCTGAGCACCATCGCGACGCTGACCGCCGTCGCGACGCTGACCGCCGGACTGTCCGCGAGTCTCGCCCGAGCGGTAGCCGCCCTGCGGGCGGTCCCCCTCTCGCGCCTCGCGAGGGTTGCTGCGGTCGCCGCCGCGGTAGCCGCCTTGGGTGCGATCGCCCGAACGCCCCTCACGGGAACCACTTCGCTCGCCTCCGCGGTAGCCGCCCTGGGCGCGCTCATTCGAGTATCCAGACGCTCCGCGCTGTCCGCCCCGGTAGCCACCGTCGTTCCGATCGGTGGACCGGCCGTCGCGGGAGTCATTGCGCTCTCCGCCACGATAACCGCCCTGGGGGCGATCACCGTAGCGCCTCTCGCGAGACCCATCGCGCTCAGCACCGCGGTAGCCGCCCTGCTGCTGACGGTCGCCCTGCTGGCGGTCGCCGGAGCGACGATCGGGCGAGCTGCTCCGCTCACCGCGGCCGTAGCCGCCCTGCTGACGGTCGCCGGACCGCCCATCCCCCGAGTTGCCGCGGTAGCCGCCCTGCTGACGGTCACCGGAATGCCCATCACGCGTTGGGTTGCTCCAGCGCGGACGATCACCCTGACCGGTACGGGATGCGCCCGAGCGCTGGCCGCCCGAGCGCTCACCACCGGAGCGCTGACCTCCAGAGCGCTGACCGCCGCTCCGGTCGGAATCTCCGCCGCGATAGCCCGCACGCCCGCCATCGGTGCCGGAGCCACGGCTTCCGTCACCCGCCGGGCGATACCCGCCCGAGGTGCGGTTCGGTCGCGAGTCGCCTTCGTTGCCGCCGCCGTCCCGCGAGCCGCCGGGCCGACCGGAGCGCCACTGGCTCCCGCCGCTCGAGTTGGAGCGGTCACGGGATGCGCCGCCGGCGCGAGGCCGGCCGTCGCCGTTGCTGTCGTTTCGGGGGTGGCGCTGGCCGTCGCCCGCCCGGGCGGGACGTCCCGGCTGCTGCCGACGCTCGGAACGCTCATTGCGAGGGTTCTCGTCTGCCGGTGTGTCGCTCACGGCTTCTCCTGTCGAATGGGCGGGTCGAGCCCAGCCTATGCTTCGTGCTGCTACCGACCCCGTTAACGCGAAATGGCCACCCATCACTGGGTGGCCATCTCACAAAGAAGTCCGGCGGTGTCCTACTCTCCCACAGGGTCCCCCCTGCAGTACCATCGGCGCAGAGAGTCTTAGCTTCCGGGTTCGGAATGTAACCGGGCGTTTCCCTCTCGCTATGGCCGCCGAAACACTATTGATGTATCAAAAGTGAACGTCGAGCGTTAGCTCGAATCAGTTCTCGACCGTACATCGAGAACCACATAGTGGACGCAAGCAATCTTGGCCTCTCATACCAGCCTTACAACATGTATGAGAGTAGTGATTATCAAATTATCGGCTTATTAGTACCGGTCAGCTCCATGGGTCTTTAGTCCCCACTTCCACATCCGGCCTATCAACCCAGTAGTCTAGCTGGGAGCCTCTCGCCCGAAGGCATGGAAATCTCATCTTGAGGCCGGCTTCCCGCTTAGATGCTTTCAGCGGTTATCCATCCCGAACGTAGCTAATCAGCGGTGCTCCTGGCGGAACAACTGACACACCAGAGGTTCGTCCAACCCGGTCCTCTCGTACTAGGGTCAGATCCTCTCAAATTTCCTGCGCGCGCAGCGGATAGGGACCGAACTGTCTCACGACGTTCTAAACCCAGCTCGCGTACCGCTTTAATGGGCGAACAGCCCAACCCTTGGGACCTACTCCAGCCCCAGGATGCGAYGAGCCGACATCGAGGTGCCAAACCAYGCCGTCGATATGGACTCTTGGGCAAGATCAGCCTGTTATCCCCGAGGTACCTTTTATCCGTTGAGCGACAGCGCTTCCACAAGCCACTGCCGGATCACTAGTCCCGACTTTCGTCCCTGCTCGACTTGTCAGTCTCACAGTCAAGCTCCCTTGTGCACTTACACTCGACACCTGATTGCCAACCAGGTTGAGGGAACCTTTGGGCGCCTCCGTTACTTTTTGGGAGGCAACCGCCCCAGTTAAACTACCCACCAGGCACTGTCCCTGAACCGGATTACGGTTCTAAGTTAGATATCCAGAGTGACCAGAGTGGTATTTCAACATTGACTCCACCGACACTGGCGTGCCGGCTTCAAAGTCTCCCACCTATCCTACACAAGCCACACCGAACACCAATACCAAGCTGTAGTAAAGGTCACGGGGTCTTTCCGTCCTGCTGCGCGTAACGAGCATCTTTACTCGTAGTGCAATTTCGCCGAGTTCGCGGTTGAGACAGCTGGGAAGTCGTTACGCCATTCGTGCAGGTCGGAACTTACCCGACAAGGAATTTCGCTACCTTAGGATGGTTATAGTTACCACCGCCGTTTACTGGGGCTTAAATTCTGAGCTTCGCCGAAGCTAACCCTTCCTCTTAACCTTCCAGCACCGGGCAGGCGTCAGTCCGTATACATCGTCTTGCGACTTGGCACGGACCTGTGTTTTTAGTAAACAGTCGCTTCCCACTGGTCTCTGCGGCCTTCAAACGCTCCAGGAGCAAGTCCTTTCACGCCTCAGGCCCCCCTTCTCCCGAAGTTACGGGGGCATTTTGCCGAGTTCCTTAACCACGATTCTCTCGATCTCCTTAGTATTCTCTACCTGACCACCTGAGTCGGTTTGGGGTACGGGCGGCTTGAACCTCGCGTCGATGCTTTTCTTGGCAGCATAGGATCACCCATTTCGTCAATTAAGACTACGCATCGTGCCTGGGCCTATATGAGAGACGGATTTGCCTATCCCTCGGCTTACACACTTACACCGGGACAACCATCGCCCGGCTGGGCTACCTTCCTGCGTCACACCTGTTAATACGCTAGCCGCACCAGCATGGGGTCGAGCGTTAGGCCCGGACCTTCACCCCGAAGGGATCCGTGTCCAGGATTAGGACTCTTAGCACCACTGGATTAGCTTGGGCGGTTCTTCGCCGGTACGGGAATATCAACCCGTTGTCCATCGACTACGCCTGTCGGCCTCGCCTTAGGTCCCGACTTACCCAGGGCGGATTAGCCTGGCCCTGGAACCCTTGGTCTTTCGGAGGACGGGTTTCTCACCCGTCTTTCGCTACTCATGCCTGCATTCTCACTCGTGTAGCGTCCACGGCTGGTTTACACCGCCGCTTCACTCGCCACACGACGCTCTCCTACCCATCAACACGGCTGGACCACGAAGGCCTACCAATAATGTCAATGCCACAACTTCGGTGGCGTGCTTGAGCCCCGTTACATTGTCGGCGCGGAATCACTTGACCAGTGAGCTATTACGCACTCTTTCAAGGGTGGCTGCTTCTAAGCCAACCTCCTGGTTGTCTGTGCAACTCCACATCCTTTCCCACTTAGCACGCGCTTAGGGACCTTAGTTGGTGGTCTGGGTTGTTTCCCTCTCGACGATGAAGCTTATCCCCCACCGTCTCACTGCTGCGCTCTCACTTACCGGCATTCGGAGTTTGGCTGACGTCAGTAACCTTTTAGGGCCCATCGGCCATCCAGTAGCTCTACCTCCGGCAAGAAACACGCAACGCTGCACCTAAATGCATTTCGGAGAGAACCAGCTATCACGAAGTTTGATTGGCCTTTCACCCCTATCCACAGCTCATCCCCTCAGTTTTCAACCTAAGTGGGTTCGGTCCTCCACGACGTCTTACCGTCGCTTCAACCTGGCCATGGATAGATCACTTCGCTTCGGGTCTAGGACATGCGACTGAATCGCCCTATTCAGACTCGCTTTCGCTACGGCTACCCCTCACGGGTTAACCTCGCCACATATCGCTAACTCGCAGGCTCATTCTTCAAAAGGCACGCTGTCACCCCTACAAGGAGGCTCCAACGGTTTGTAAGCAAACGGTTTCAGGTACTATTTCACTCCCCTCCCGGGGTACTTTTCACCTTTCCCTCACGGTACTTGTCCGCTATCGGTCATCTGGGAGTATTTAGGCTTATCAGGTGGTCCTGACAGATTCACACGGGATTTCTCGGGCCCCGTGCTACTTGGGATACTCTTCGCGCCATTGGAACATTTCGGCTACGGGGTTGGCACCCTCTATGACTGGCCTTTCAATACCATTCGCCTATATTCCTTTGTAACGCTTGCAGTTCGGCAGAAGCTGCTGAAAAGTCCCGCAACCCCGACCATGCAACGCCTGCCGGCTATCACACATGATCGGTTTAGCCTCTTCCGGTTTCGCTCGCCACTACTAACGGAATCGCTTTTGCTTTCTCTTCCTGTGGGTACTGAGATGTTTCACTTCCCCACGTTCCCTCTACCCGCCCTATATATTCAGGCGGGAGTCACTGGGTCACCCAAAGGGCCCAGCGGGGTTTCCCCATTCGGAAATCCTCGGATCAAAGTTCGTTTATCAACTCCCCGAGGCTTATCGCAGATTACTACGTCCTTCTTCGGCTCCAGATGCCAAGGCATCCACCGTTTGCTCTTAGAAATTTGAAATCACATGAGTTTGAATCGATCGGCCCAGCTCCAGCTGCGACAAGCGCAGTCGAAGATGGGCAGATTGACCAATGATCTAATCAGTACATAAGTACTGATGATCATCTTTGTGATTCGAACCCGAAGGTTCGAATCTAAGATGCTCGCGTCCACTGTGTAGTTCTCAAAGTACGGGCGGTACCTTTTCTGCCGGCCAGTTATGCCAACGAGAAAAGGTCCAGAGGATTCGGTTCTCATCCGATCGGATGAGGTCCGGTCCCTCAGGACCCAACAGCGTGCATGTGCGAAGCTTCCCGTTCCGAACCTTTCCTATCTGCAAGAGATGTACTGAGTTCGAGCCGTTCGGCTCCGCACCAATGTCAATGTTCCACCCATGAGCTACCGGCTGGGACGTTCGCCCAGATCCGGCGCCTGGACACTCTTGCCGGTCAGACCGACAGAGTGCCAGTTGCTCCTTAGAAAGGAGGTGATCCAGCCGCACCTTCCGGTACGGCTACCTTGTTACGACTTAGTCCTAATCACCGATCCCACCTTCGACAGCTCCCTCCTTGCGGTTGGGCCACTGGCTTCGGGTGTTACCGACTTTCATGACTTGACGGGCGGTGTGTACAAGGCCCGGGAACGTATTCACCGTGGCGTTGCTGATCCACGATTACTAGCGACTCCGACTTCATGAGGTCGAGTTGCAGACCTCAATCCGAACTGAGACCGGCTTTTTGGGATTCGCTCCACCTTACGGTATTGCAGCCCTTTGTACCGGCCATTGTAGCATGCGTGAAGCCCAAGACATAAGGGGCATGATGATTTGACGTCATCCCCACCTTCCTCCGAGTTGACCCCGGCAGTCTCCTATGAGTTCCCGCCATTACGCGCTGGCAACATAGAACGAGGGTTGCGCTCGTTGCGGGACTTAACCCAACATCTCACGACACGAGCTGACGACAACCATGCACCACCTGTTTACGAGTGTCCAAAGAGTTGACCATTTCTGGCCCGTTCTCGTATATGTCAAGCCTTGGTAAGGTTCTTCGCGTTGCATCGAATTAATCCGCATGCTCCGCCGCTTGTGCGGGCCCCCGTCAATTCCTTTGAGTTTTAGCCTTGCGGCCGTACTCCCCAGGCGGGGCGCTTAATGCGTTAGCTGCGACACGGAAACCGTGGAATGGTCCCCACATCTAGCGCCCAACGTTTACGGCGTGGACTACCAGGGTATCTAATCCTGTTCGCTCCCCACGCTTTCGCTCCTCAGCGTCAGTTACGGCCCAGAGAACTGCCTTCGCCATCGGTGTTCCTCCTGATATCTGCGCATTCCACCGCTACACCAGGAATTCCATTCTCCCCTACCGCACTCTAGTCTGCCCGTACCCACTGCAGGCCCGAGGTTGAGCCTCGGGTTTTCACAGCAGACGCGACAGACCGCCTACGAGCTCTTTACGCCCAATAATTCCGGACAACGCTCGCACCCTACGTATTACCGCGGCTGCTGGCACGTAGTTAGCCGGTGCTTTTTCTGCAGGTACCGTCACTTTCGCTTCTTCCCTACTAAAAGAGGTTTACAACCCGAAGGCCGTCGTCCCCCACGCGGCGTTGCTGCATCAGGCTTGCGCCCATTGTGCAATATTCCCCACTGCTGCCTCCCGTAGGAGTCTGGGCCGTGTCTCAGTCCCAGTGTGGCCGGTCACCCTCTCAGGCCGGCTACCCGTCGTAGGCTTGGTGAGCCGTTACCTCACCAACTACCTGATAGGCCGCGAGTCCATCCTTGACCGAAGTTCTTTCCACGTACAGGAGATGCCTCCGTACGTCATATCCGGTATTAGCTTCCGTTTCCGGAGGTTATCCCAGAGTCAAGGGCAGGTTACTCACGTGTTACTCACCCGTTCGCCACTAATCCCCCGGAGCAAGCTCCAGGTTCATCGTTCGACTTGCATGTGTTAAGCACGCCGCCAGCGTTCGTCCTGAGCCAGGATCAAACTCTCCGTAAATGTTTAGCTCCACAGTCGCAAGCGACCGGGAAACATGGTGCAGAAGCAGACAGGAAATATGTCTACGACTGCGAGTTTGTCTTGACTAGTTTCGAATATCTACTGACATTCTGTTCTAATCCAAAGGAATCTCGCATCGGCCACTAGACTAGGTCTAGGAAGCCAATGCAGAGGTTATTTGGCATTTGACATTGTGCACGCTGTTGAGTTCTCAAGGATCGGACGCTCTCACTTTTCAGCCGCTAGGCTTTCTCCGTGAGGCAACTTGTCTACCTTACCACTCTCAGTCAGTTTGTCAAGTTGGCGTTTCGCGTTCCTCGTTGACCCTTGTTGGGCACAACCGAATCACACGATCCGAACCGGTTAGACCTGCTCAGTGAGTGGGTGTTAATCCTAAGCGCAGCAAGCGAACTAATTCAAGTTCGGATTTGCCGCTAGGCCTTGGATTTGGTCCCGCTTGAGGCCGGGGAGCTCTTCCGCTCTCCCGCACCTTTGGGGTGACAAGTAAGTACTTTACGCAGGCCCTCCGGCGGGTGCAAATTCGGCCAGCAGCCCGGGCGTGTCGTGCTTGACTTCCGCGGAACTACGCGGATCTCTCCACCGCTAGAGCTCTCACTGCCCCGGGAAAACGACGAAACCCCCTGGAATGCTGCGCGGCATCCCAGGGGGTTCGGTCTCGAGTCGTTCGCGGGATCAGAGTCCCGAGTAGGCGTGCAAGCCGTGGAAGAACACGTTCACGATGCCGAAGTTGAAGAGCACGGCCGCGAATCCGATGATCGCCAGCCACGCAGAGCGCGATCCGCGCCAACCGCGCGTCGCCCGTGCGTGGATGTATCCCGCGTAGATCACCCAGATGATGAACGTCCAGACTTCCTTGGTGTCCCATCCCCAATACCGGCCCCAGGCCTTTTCGGCCCAAATGGCGCCGGCGATCAACGTGAAGGTCCAGGCGATGAAGCCGACGATGTTGATCCGGTAGGCAAGGTTCTCCAGAGCGACCGAGCTGGGCAGGGTGGCCAAGAAGCGGAACTGCTGCGGACGCGATTCCGCGACCTGCCGCTCGCGCCGGTACTGCAGCAGCTGCAACCCCGAGAGAGCGAACCCGAGTGCGAAGAACGCCGTGCCCAGCACGGCCACGATGATGTGGATGACCAACCAGTACGACTGCAAAGCCGGCTGCAAGGGGACCACCGGCACGTAGTACCTCAGAAGAGCGATGCCCTGGAGCACCAGGACCAGCCCCAGAACGAACGTGCCGACGTACTTGATCGGCCACCTCAGGTTGGCGGCCAAGAACACGCCGATGATGACGAGGGTGCCCGTCATCGAGAACTCCCACATATTGGCCCACGGCACCCGTGCCGCCGCGATGCCTCTGAGCACGACCGCCACCAGATGGAATGCGAAGCCGATGATCGTCAGCGCGAAGGCCCACTTCAGGGACGCTCCGCCGCCGGACCCATTCATCACGTCGTCTTCCACACGCGTGCTGATGCGTGAGGACAGCCGCCCGATCGCCGAGGACGGGGGAGGCGACGCCTCGACCGGTGCGCTTCCGATCACCGTCGCTGCCGGCGCTCCAACAGGCGCCGCCACTTCAGCGCGACGCGCCACCGCGCTGGGCACCACCGCGGCCTCCACCGCGGTCGCTCGTGCGCCGCGACGGGCGAGGTCGAGCGCGAAGGCGATGAACGCCGCCGCGTAGAGTCCCATCGCCGCGTACAGGAACACGGTCGATAGCTGAGCCAGGGTTTCGGTCACAATGCAAGCCTAAGTCGTCGGACGCCCGGAAAGGACCCGGGAATGCTGGTCGGCCACGGCCATCACCGCGGCCAGGAGGTTGGGGTCGTCGCCTCGAGCGAGACCCGCGTATTCGAGTGTGAGCGATCCGTCCGGATTCTCGATCGTCTTCACCCAGAGCCTGCGCCGGGGAACGAACAGGGAGGTCAGCAGCCCCAGGAGGATCAGGATCGCGAACAGCAGCACCCAGATCTGCGCCGGGTCATTGTGCACCTCGAGCGTCGCGAACCGTTTGACACCGTCCAGGGTGATTGTCCCCAGCCCATTCGGAAGCTCGACCGTCTGGCCCGGCTTGAGCTCGAGTGCCTTGGTCTTCGTCGGTGGTCCGGCGAGTTGCTCCAGGGTGTCGGTGTTCAGGCTGTAGACGGACTGCGGAACACCGTCATCAACGCCGAGATCACCGGCGTACACGTTCAGACTGAGTACCGGATCGTCCAGGCCGGGGAACTTCGAGGCAAGCGCCCCCTTCGCGGTCTGGCTGTCCGTCACTGTCGGATAGAAGAAGCCGATCATCCCGACCTGCTCCTTCAACCCGTCCGGGATCTTCACGAAGCCCAACGACGTCAGGTTCGGGTCCGCTTGCGGAATGAACGGGACCGAATCGTTGAACACGACCTGCCCCTTCGTGTCTTTCACGGTGATCGTCGGGGCGTAACCGTTCCCCAGCAGGTACACGTTGGTTCCGCCGATCGCCAACGGATCGTTCACCTTGATCGTCGTCTGTCCGCTGGAGTCGCCCGGACCGGTGGTGGTCACGTGGGCGGTGTAGTCCAGCGGGGTGCCGATCGCATCCTTGTTCTTCGTCTCGTAACGCACGTCGAGCTTGTTCACGGCGATCGAGAAAGGCGAGAGCGACCCGTCGCTGAAGAATCGCCCGGGGTTGAACGAGTTGTACGACGGCAGACTGTTCACGAAGCTCTGGCCCTCGACCACGATCTTCTGGCCGGTGTAGCCGAAGCCGCCGCCGACGCCGATCGCGAGCAGCACCCCGACGAGGGCGATGTGGAAGACCAGGTTGCCCGACTCGCGAAGGTAGCCGCGCTCCGCCGAGACCGAGGTGGAGCGCGCATCCTGATAGAGGGCGACCCGGTAATGGTTGGCCTTGAGGATGTCACGGGCGGCCAGGATCGGATCGGTGCCGCCACCTCGCAGGCCGGCGGGCAGGATGCGCGACTGGAAACCGGCCATCCGCGCCAGCCGGACCGGCGTCCTCGGCGGCTTCGCCCGCATCGCCGCGAAGTGGTGCCGCGTGCGCGGGATGATGCAACCGATCAGCGAGGCGAACAGCAGCAGGTAGATCGCCGAGAACCACACCGAGGTGTAGACGTCGAAGAACTGCAGCTTGTCGAGCACCGGTGCCAACGAGGGGTTGTCGGTGAAGTACTTGGTGACGCCGTTGGGGTCCGAACTCCGCTGCGGAACCAGAGACCCTGGCACCGCGGCGATGGCGAGAAGGAGCAGGAGGAACAGCGCGGTGCGCATGCTCGTGAGTTGACGCCAGAACCAGCGCAGCCACCCACTGGGGCCGAGCTTCGGTTGGGCGACGTCCGGGTCCTCCAGGGGAGGCGCCGCGTCGATGTGATCAGAGGGCCGGCTCAAAACCTTGGATCACCGCCAAGAACTGGGACATGAGGTCGCTCCACAGACCGGTCACCATCAGGAGACCGATCAGCACCAGGAGCACGCCGCCGATCACGTTGATCGCCCGGATGTGGCGCTTGACGAAGCTGACGGAACCGGCCACCCAGTCGAAGCCGAGCGCAACGAGGAGGAAGGGTATCCCCAAGCCGATGCAGTAGAAGAGCCCGAGGAGCGCGCCCCGCCAGGGCGAACCGCTCCCCACGCTCAGAGCGCTGATCGCGGCGAGGGTCGGTCCGATGCAGGGCGTCCAGCCCAACCCGAAGACGATGCCCAGCAGGGGGGCTCCGATCAGCCCGGTCGCTGGACGCCAGGACGGCTTGATCGTGCGCTGCAGGAAGGAGAACTGGCCGATGAAGACCAGGCCCATCACGATCACGAGAGCGCCGAGGACCCGGACCACCACATCCTGCCAGCGCACCAGCCAGTATCCGAGAGCGCCGAAGGCGGCGCCGTACGCGATGAAGACGATCGCGAAGCCGAGGATGAACAGCGCGACGCCGGTGAGGACACGCGAGCGGTCCCGCTTGGCACCCGGATCGCTGATCCCCCCGACATACGCGAGGTAGCCGGGAACCAAGGGGAGTACGCACGGAGAGGCGAAGGACACCAGGCCCGCAACGAGTGCGATCGGCAGGGCCAGCAGAAGCTGACCGCTGAAGACGATCTGACCGACGTCGCCCACGTCAGTGCTCGGCCACGGCGTCAGAAATGAGGGTGTCGAGGATGCTCTTGTCCGGGATGGCGCCGAGGATGCGCGCCGCGACGCGACCCTCCTTGTCGACCACGAGGGTCGTCGGGGTCGCCTTCGGGGGAACCGTCTTGCTGAACGCCAGCAGGATGGAGCCCGTGTCGCGATCGAGCGCCGACGGGTAGGTGACGCCCTTCTCCTTCTCGAAACTCTCGGCCGTCTGCGCGGAGTCGTAGAGGTTGACGCCCAGGAAGCCGACGCCCTGCGTTGCGTACTTCTGGCTCAACGTTTCCAGTGCCGGCGCTTCGACTCGGCACGGGGGGCAGCCTGCGTACCAGAAGTTCACGACAAGGACTTTGCCTGCGTAGTCCTTCGACGACACGGTTTCGCCGTTCTGCAGGGTCCCGGTGAAGGACACCGGCTCGCCGCGGTTGCCCGCCGCGTATTCGCTGACGGTTCCGTCTCCGGCTATGTAGTTCTGGCCGTTGCCGGAGCGGTACTGGGTGGCCAGCGAGTCGTTCGCGGTGCAACCGCTGAGAGCAAGGGCTGTCGCAGCGACGGCGGCGAGGACGGGAAGGAGGATGCGGGAGCGACGACGGGGTGCGGCGGTCACACGGCCCCCACATCGGTGGCTGCGACGAGGAGGCTCGCAGCCGGCTCGAGGTACGAGACCTCCACGAGGCGCTGCGACTGAGCCGTGCGGCCGGGGTGGGCCGGCTGCGACTCCTCTTGCGGCTGGTCTGCGGTGTCGGCAGCCGGGGCGCGTTCGAACGTCGTGATGCTGGACAGGGCGCAGCGCCGCTTGCGCGGGTCGTGCGGGTAACGCTCCCCCGCCACTGACAGGTGTGTCACCCAGATGGGCAGCTGGTGGCTGACCAGGATGACGTCACCGGAGTCGACGGACTCGAAAGCCTCGTCGATCGCGGCCAGCATCCTTCGCTCGATGCTCGTGTAGGCCTCGCCCCAACTGGGGCGCAGTGGGTTGACGAGGAAGGGCCAATAGGTCGGTTTGCGGACGGCGAGCTTCATCTTCGTGCCCTCGAAGCGATTCGTCGGCTCGATGATGCGCTCGTCTATCACGGGCTCGAGACCGAATGCTGCAGCGATGGGCGCTGCCGACTCCCGGGTGCGCTGCAGCGGGGAGACCCGCAGCGCGTTCACCGGGCGGGCTCGGGCGACCAGGTCGTCGGCCGCTGCCTGCGCCATCTTGTGGCCGAGTTTGGAGAGGCCGAAGCCCGGCAGCCTGCCATACAGGATGCCGTCGGGATTGAACACTTCGCCATGGCGGACGAGGTGCACTTGGCTTGCTACCACCGCTCCAGTCTACGGAGGGGTTCCCCTTGAATTCACTGAGCGCGACGGGCTGGGGATAAGCCTCCGTCCACAGTCGACTGTGGAGGACGCCTTATCCCCAGATTTCTCCCCGCCAGACCCCTGACGCCGAGTACTTCATAGCGTCGAGCCATGGCCGACGAGGAAGAAGAGGGTGAGGCTCTTGCGAACATCCCGAACCATGACAGACCGCGCGAACGGATGCGCCGCCTGGGCATCGGATCGCTCACCGATGACGAAGTGCTCGCCCTGGTGCTGGGCTCCGGCCAGACCGGGCGCAGCGTTCTCGCGCTGGCACGATCGGTACTGCGGCGAACCGGCGGGTTCCCCGGGCTTGCCACCATGGACTTCGCCCGGCTCGAACGCTTGCCGGGGGTCGGGCCGGCGACAGCCGGGCGACTCGTCGCCATCATCGAGATCTGGCGGAGGGCCGGAGCGTCGTCGGCGTGGACACGGCTCGTCGACCACAAGGCGATCGCCGACGTCGTGCGCCCCGAGCTGCTGCACCGCGACAGTGAGCGCTTCGTCGTGGTCGTCGCCGACCGCGCCGCGCGGCCGATCGAACTGGTGCTCATGCGCGACGGGGGCGTCGACGAAACCGCCATGCAGCCGGCGGATGTGCTGCAGGCTGTCCTCACTCGTGGGGGACGCTCCTTCGCCGTTGCACACAACCATCCGTCCGGCGTCCTCGACGCGTCCGTGGCCGACCTCATGCTCACGCGGCGGCTCGACCAGTCGGCCGCAACCCTTGGGCTGCGGTTCCTCGGCCACATCCTGGTGGCGGGCGACAGCTGGACGGCTCTGCCGGCAGCTGGTTCCGGCGCTACGGCGTCAGGCGGGTCGGGCCGCGGAAGAGGTAGGTCGTCTCGCGCAGGTTCGCAAGGTGCAGCATGAGCATCAGGACGCGGGCCAGGCCCATGCCGAAGCCACCGTGCGGTGGGATGCCGTACCGGAAGAACGCCAGGACGTCTTCGAGCTCCTCGACGGAGAGGCCCTTCTCTGCGGCCTGCTGCTCGAGGATGTCGACGCGGTGCTCACGCTGGGCTCCGGTCGAGATCTCGACCCCGTTGAAGATCAGGTCGTAGCTCCGCGTGATCGACGGGTCCTCGGGGTGACGCATGTGATAATACGGCCGGATGCTCGCGGCATAGTCGGTCAGGAAGACGAACTCATGACCGTAGGTCTCCTTCACGTACGCCGAGATCTGGCGCTCGCCTTCAGGGTCCATGTCGTCGTCCTCGCGCGGAATCTCGTAACCGCGCTCGGCGACGATGCGCTTGGCCTCGGCGAGCGGGATGCGGGGGAACGGAGTCGACGGCACGGTGACCTCGACACCGAAGAGCCGCTCGATCTCCTCACCGTGCTTCTCCTTGACCGCGGTGAAGCCGGTGACGAGGAGCTCCTCGTGCACCTTCATGACGTCCTCGTGGCTGTCGATCCAGCTGAGCTCGGTGTCGACACTGGTGAACTCGGTGGCGTGGCGGCTGGTGAAACTCGGATCGGCACGGAACGCCGGGCCGATCTCGAACACGCGGCCGAACCCGGCCGCCTGTGCCATCTGCTTGAAGATCTGCGGGCTCTGAGCGAGGTACGCGGTCGTCTCGAAGTACGGGAGTTCGAACAGCTCGGCGCGCGACTCGGAGGCAGAGGACATGAGCTTCGGCGTGTGGATCTCGACGAAGCCGTTGTCGACCCAGTACTGACGAAGTGCGTGCTCGAAGGTCGTCTGCACACGGAAGATCAGGTTGTGCCGAGGCTCGCGCAGGTCGAGGAACCGCCAGTCCATGCGCTTGTCGATGCCGCTGTCCGCAGCGATCGGGGTCTCGGGAATGGCGGCCGTCTCGACCTCGAGAGTCGAGAGCCGGATCTCGATGCCGCCGAGCTTGACGCGCTCGTCGTGCTTCAGCTCGCCGGTCGCCCGGACGAACGTGCCCTGGGAGAGACCCGAAATGGTGAGCGCGGGCTCATCGGCCACGACCGCGCCGTCGTCGCCGACCGTGCGCGGGTTCACCAGCTGCACGGCACCCGATTCGTCACGCAGCACGACGAACTGCACCTTCTTCTGGTCGCGAACGGTCTCAACCCATCCGGCGACGCTCACGGGGCCGTCGGGAAGAGCGGCGAGGTCTTTGATCAGAACGCGTGCTGTCACGAGCCCCAAGCCTACCGGTGCGGCAGGTGTGAGAATGGAGGGACCAGGCACGAAGGAGTAGCCCATGAGTTCCGACGACGTCGTCATCCTGTCCGCCGCACGTACACCGCTGGGGAAGATCAAGGGTGCGCTCGCGTCCCTCAGCGCCGTCCAGCTCGGGACGATAGCGGTGCAGAGGGCGCTGGAGCGGTCGGGAATCGGTGCGGATACCGTCGACGCGGTGCTCTTCGGGCAGGTGCTCCAGGCCGGCGCCGGTCAGAACCCCGCACGCCAGACGGCGATCGGGGCCGGCATCGGTTGGGAGGTGCCTGCCACCACGATCAACAAGGTGTGCCTGTCGGGGCTGGCGGCCGTGATCGATGCGGCACGCCTCATCCGCACCGGCGAGGCGACGGTAGTCGTCGCAGGCGGCCAGGAATCGATGACCAACGCGCCCCACATCCTTCCCGGATCGCGGATGGGCTGGAACTACGGATCGCTCCAAGCACTGGACTCCGCTGCGTACGACGGGCTGACGGATGCCTTCGACGGGGAGTCAATGGGGGCATCGACGGAGAAGTACACGGAGAAACTCGGGCTGCGGCGGGAAGCACAGGACGAGTACGCGGCGCGGTCCCACCAGCGGGCCGGAGCTGCGGCGACCAACGGAGTGTTCGAGGACGAGATCGCGCCGGTCAGCATCGCGCAGCGCAAGGGCGACCCGGTGATCGTGGACACCGACGAGGGAGTGCGACCCGACTCCACTGCCGAGACGCTCGCGCGACTTCGTCCGAGCTTCGCCGAATCCGGCACGCTGACCGCGGGCAATTCGTCTCCCTTGAGCGATGGCGCTGCGGCCCTGGTGCTCACCAGTCGCGAGAACGCCGAGCGACTCGGTTTGGAGTGGCTCGCGCTCGTCGGCGCCAGCGGTCAGGTGGCCGGACCGGACAACTCCCTGCACTCTCAGCCATCGCGGGCGATCGACGCCGCGCTGAGGCGAGCGGGCTGGAGCGTCTCCGAGCTCGACATGATCGAAATCAACGAAGCCTTCGCGGCGGTCGCATTGCAGTCGATGTCCGATCTGGGTCTCGACCCGGAGAAGGTCAACATCCACGGTGGCGCGATCGCACTGGGCCACCCGATCGGTGCGTCCGGCGCACGATTGGCCGGGCACGCGGCGCACGAACTCGCGCGGCGCGGCTCTGGGCGTGCTGCGGTGGCGCTGTGCGGTGGCGGCGGTCAGGGAGACGCTCTGCTGCTGTACCGCTGAGCTCCGCCCGAGCGTGGCTGGAGTCGCTGCGAGCTCGTGTTCTAGCGCTCCAGGTGACGCTCGTCCGGACCGGTGTACTGCGAGAGCGGTCGGATGAGGGAGTTCGCGGCGTACTGCTCGAAGATGTGCGCGGTCCAGCCGCTCACTCGGGCGGCCGCGAACAGCGGCGTGAACGTCTCGGTGTCGAAGCCCATCAGGTTGTACGCCGGCCCGGAGGGGTAGTCGAGGTTCGGCTTGATGTTCTTCCGCTCACCCATTGCGCTCTCGAGGGCCTCGTAGAGGTCGAGCAGATCCTGCCGGTCGTAGTGCTCGGCGAGCGTGACCAGCGAAGCTTTCATGGTGGGAACCCGCGAATCCCCGTTCTTGTAGACGCGGTGACCGAAACCCATGATCTTGCGCTTCTCGGCGAGCGCGGAGTCCAGCCAGTCCGCCGCGCGGTCGGCCGAGCCGATCTCATCGAAAGCGTGCATGACGGCCTCGTTGGCTCCTCCGTGCAGGGGGCCCTTCAGTGCCCCGATGGCACCGGTCACCGCAGAATAGACATCCGACAGTGTCGAGGCGATCACCCGCGCGGTGAAGGTCGACGCGTTGAACGAGTGCTCCGCGTAGAGGATCAGCGACACGCGGAAGGCGTCGACCACGACGTCGTCCGGCACTTCTCCGAAGGTCAGCCACAGGAAATTGCGCGAGTAGTCCAGATCGTCGCGCGGTTCGATCGGCTCGAGTCCGCGCCGACGGCGCTGGATGTAGGCGACGATCGTGGGCAACTGCGCGAGCAGGTAGATCGCGCGCCCCTCATTGAGATCGCGGTCGAGAGCACCGTCGGGCTGCTGCAGGGTGGCGTCCAGCCCTCCGAGCTGACTCACGGCCGTGCGGAGCGCGTCCATCGGGTGGGCAGACACGGGTACATCATCGATTGCCCTGCGGGTGCGGTCGTCGAGGCGGCGAAGGGAACGCTCGAGAGACTCGAAGGCGACCAGTTCGTCGTGGCTGGGCAGCTCGCCGTGCCAGAGGAGGAAAGCGACCTCCTCGTACGAGCAGTGACGCGCGAGTTCCTGCACGGGGTAGCCCCGGTACAGCAACGAGTTGGTCTGCGGATTCACCGAAGAGATCGTCGTCGTGTCGACGACGACACCGGCGAGGCCCTTGTGGATCTCCTGGTCGGTCATCTGAGCTCCTTCGCTGCTGGGGTCGCCGTTCGAGTGGGCCGCGGGAAGCGGTCCCTAGCGACGCACCTCGAAGTTGTACACCGAGGTGTCGAACGCGTTGTATCCCTCGTAGTCAATCAGGTCGTACAGATCGGCGCGATGTTGCATCTCGTCCAGCATCGGCTCCAGAGTCCCCTGCGCGAGAAGCTGCTCGAGGCCGCGCTCGGCGGCGCCCATGGCCAGCCGAAGAAGCGACACCGGCCAGATGACGATGTTGACGCCGACGTCCCGAAGCTGGTCGACCGTGAACAGATCGCTCTTTCCGAACTCGGTCATGTTGGCAAGGATCGGGACGTCGACGGCCGCCCGCACGGCCTCGAACTCGGACAGGTCCGCCACCGCCTCCGGGAAGAGCGCGTCCGCGCCGGCGTCGACGAGCGCCTTGGCGCGATCCACGGCCGACTGCAGACCCTCGACCGCGCGAATGTCCGTCCGAGCCATGATCAACAGGTTGGAGTCCCGCCGAGCATCCACTGCCGCACGAATCCGCTTGAGCGCGGTGTCCTGGTCGACCACCTGCTTACCGTCGAGGTGGCCGCAACGCTTCGGGTTCACCTGGTCCTCGATGTGCAGGCCGGCCACGCCCGCGTCTTCAAGCGCCTGCACGGTCCTCGCGACGTTCATCGGCTCGCCGAAACCGGTGTCCGCGTCCACGAGGGCGGGCAGATCGGTCATGCGCGCGATCTGCGCGGAACGCCCCGCTACCTCCGTCTGCGTTGTGAGGCCGATGTCCGGGAGCCCCAGCTCCGCCGACAGCACCGCCCCCGAGATGTAGACCCCCTCGAAGCCTTTGCGTTCGATGAGCCGTGCGCTCAGTGGATTGAATGCACCCGGCATCCGGACCAGCTCTCCGGAAGCGAGACGGGCGCGGAAAGCGGCGCGCTTCTCGTGCGCCGGAACGGTCGAATACAGCATGCGGGGAGTCCTCGTCGTCACAAGGGCCACCAGAAGATGGCCCTACCTATCTTCTCAGGGTCAGAACAGCCCCCGCGGGGCGGGGACAGCGGCGAGCGCGCCGGGGCGGGCCGTGATGGTGAGTCCACCCAGCTCAGCGGAACTCAGCTCCGGCAGGCGCTGCGCCAGCGTCAGGAAACGCTCGATCTCCTCCCCCTCCAGCACCCCGGCCGCGAGAGTGCGGAACTTGGCGACGTAGTCCTCACGGGCGAACGGGCGCGCGCCGAGCGGGTGCGCGTCCGCGACGGCGATCTCGTCCTCCACGACGGTGCCGTCGGCCAACCGGATCACGACGCGGCCACCGAACGCCTTCTCGGCCGGGTCGGCCGAATGGTATCTGCGGGTCCACTCGGGGTCCTCGGTGGTACTCACCTTGCCCCAGAGCTCCACGGTGTCCGGGCGGGCGGCACGCGACGGAAGGTAGGAGTCGACGTGGTGCCAGCCGCCGTCCTGCAGCGCGACCGTGAAGATATACGGAATGCTGTGATCCAGCGTCTCGCGGGAAGCGGTGGGGTCGTACTTCTGCGGGTCGTTCGCGCCGGACCCGATGACGTTGTGCGTGTGGTGCGACGTGTGGATGACGATGCTCTCGACGCGCGAGGCATCGGCGACCTCCGGATGCTCCCGGTGGAGCTTGCGGGCCAGGTCGATCCAGGCTTGCGCCTGGTACTCGGCCGAGTGCTCCTTCGTGTACGAGTCGAGGATGGCGCGCTTCGCCTCTCCGCGCTCCGGAAGGGGCACGTCGTAGGAAGCGTCCGGGCCGCCCAGAAGCCAGGCGATGACCCCGTCCTCCCCCTCGTAGATCGGGGTCGGGCTGGTCTCGCCGCGAAGGGCACGGTCGATCGCCTCGACCGCCATCTTTCCGGCGAAGGCGGGGGCGTGCGCCTTCCAGCTCGAGATCTCACCCTTCCTGGACTGTCTCGTTGCCGTCGTGGTGTGGAGCGCCTGACCCACCGCTTGGAAGATCGTCTCGGCGGGAAGCCCGAGCAGCGTGCCGATGCCCGCGGCCGCCGACGGCCCCAAATGGGCGACGTGGTCGATCTTGTGGCGGTGCAGACTGATCGCCCGTGCGAGGTCGATCTGGATCTCGTAACCGGTCGCAATCCCACGAACCAGGTCCCGGCCGCTCAGCCCGTAAGCCCGGGCCGCGTGCTGAGCAACGGCGGTGACGGGCGGGATGTTGTCGCCCGGGTGCGAATACTCGGCGGCGAGAAATGTGTCGTGATAGTCGAGTTCGCGGACAGCGACCCCGTTGGCCCAGGCGGCCCACTCCGGCGACACCCGGGTCGACGGCCACTCCCCGAAGACGGTCGAGCCGTCCTGCGGATGCTCCGTCGACTCGGTCAACTCCTGGAGCTGACGAGCCGGGATCGGATGCGCCAGAGCCTGCGCCCGCGCGGAAACCACCGGCCGCCTGGTCAGCGAAGCGGCCGCCACAGCCGCGTTGTCAATCACGCGGTTGATCACCATCTCGGTGACGTCCGCGTCGACCTCGACGGGATCGGTCGCGACCTCGGCGATCTTCCACGCGAGCTGATCCTGGCGAGCCAGGTTCTCCTCGCTGCTGTGCACACGAACGTTGTGGAGCTTCACGTAACGAACCTACCTCCCCTACGCTCGGCACATGGTTCCCGGTCCCTCGCTGCTGGCGTTCGCTCTTGCGTCGCTGGCGCTCATCGTCATCCCGGGTCCGAGCGTGCTGTTCGTCATCGGGCGATCCCTCGCCCTCGGTCGACTCGGAGGCCTGCTCAGCGTCTTGGGGAATGCGATGGGGATGCTGCCCCTCGTCATCGCGGTGGCCTTGGGCATCGGGGCCATCGTCGCCCAGTCACTCGTCCTCTTCACGGTCATCAAATTCGTCGGAGCCGGCTATCTGGTCTATCTGGGAATCCAGGCGATCCGGCACAGAAGGCACACGGCCGTGACGCACGAGGCGACGCCCCCGCAGCGATCCCGCTGGCGGATCCTCAGCGAAGGATTCGTGGTCGGGCTGACCAACCCCAAGTCCCTGGTCTTCTTCGTCGCCGTCCTGCCGCAGTTCGTGGACTACCGCGCGGGTGCGCTCCCCCTGCAGTTGTTCGAACTGGGTGCGGTGTTCCTCGTACTTGCTCTCATCTTCGACAGCATCTGGGCGCTCGCCGCCGGCACAGCGCGCCAGTGGTTCGGTCGCTCGCCCAAGCGGGTGGAGCGACTGGGCGCGACGGGCGGTGTCCTGATGATCGGCCTGGGCGGTGTGCTCGCCTTCACCGGCGTCAAGCACTGACTGGACGCCGGCGGCCCGTTCTCAGATATCGCCTGCCGTGGCCACCGGCGCGAGGACCGCCCGAGCCAGCGAGTGGAAGTGGGCGTTGAAGCCGAGAACGGCCGGTGTCGACTCCGGGTCGAGCTCCAGGTGCTCGACGTCCAGCGCGTGCACGACGATGTCGTAGCGGTGCGTTCCCGTTCCGGGAGGTGGCCCGGCACCGGTGAAGCTCTTCGACCGGAGCTCGTTGGAGAGCATGACCGCGCCCTGCGGAAGGTTGGCACCGCCCTCAGCGCCGGCGTTCGAGGCGAGGTCGGTGACGGAGACCGGGATGTTGAACACGGCCCAATGCCAGAAGCCCGAGCCCGTCGGCGCATCCGGGTCGTGGATCGTCACGGCGAAACTCTTCGTCTCGGCCGGGAACCCGGACCACGACAACTGGGGTGAGATGTCACCGCCGCCACCGCTGGCGCCCCAGTGCTCGCGCGCGAGCGGTCGTCCGTCGGCGACATCGTCGCTGGTCACAGTGAACAAAGGGACGGCGCCGAAGCGCTCGAGAGGATCGTGTGCCATGGCGCCAGGCTACGCCCGGGCCACCGGTTCGACCGCCGGTGTGGTCGAACCCTTGCGGAAGCGCCGCGGGATTCCGGCGAGGCCCCACAGCGTGACCCGGACCATCGCCTCGACGACGATTCCGCCGCCCATCTTCGAGGCCCCCCGCTCACGCTCCACGAAAGTGATCGGCACCTCGACCAGGTCGAGCCCCGCGGCGTACGCGCGCCGCGTCATATCGATCTGGAAGCAATAGCCCTGACTCTCGGTGCGCTCGAAATGGAGCGTGCGCAGCGCATCCGCAGTGAAAACGCGGAAGCCGCCCGTCACATCCCGAATCGGAATCCCCAGCGCGATACGCGAGTACGCGCTGCCGCCCCGCGAGATCAGACGTCGGTAGGCCGGCCAGTTCACGACCCCGCCTCCCTCGACCCAGCGCGAGCCGAGTACGACATCGGCGCCTTCGACATCGGCGCCCGCGACATCGGCGCCTACGACATCGGCGCCCGCGGCCTCGGCGCCCGCGGCCCCGCCGTGCAGGCCGTCGTTCCGAAGCGCGCCGAGGAGCCGGGGCAGCTGCTCCGGCTGGTGCGAGCCGTCCGCATCCATTTCGACGATCGCGGTGTAGCCCGAATCCAAGGCCCAGGTCATCCCTGCCCGGTAGGCGGCGCCCAGGCCCTCCTTGGCGGTGCGGTGCATAACGTGCACGCTCGCGTCGGTCGCCGCGAGCGCGTCCGCAAGCTCTCCGGTCCCGTCGGGCGAACCGTCGTCGACGATCAGCACGTCCGCGTCGGGCACTGATGCACGAACGCGCCCGACGATCGAGCCGACGTTCTCCCGCTCGTTGTAGGTCGGGATGATCACGAGGGTTCGCACAACCCGCCTTTCTGTCAGGGCCGCCCGGCGGACCTCTCTCACCCTGTCGCACCAGTCTGAACGGCAGGCGAACGAGCCTTCCGTCGCTCACAGGCTCCACGATCCTACGATCATCGCCGTCCGGAAAGCCTCGCCTACGATGAGGCGGTGGCCGTCCCGAAAGTTCTCCTCTTCTATGTATTCGCGCCGCTGCCCGATCCGGAAGCCATCCGCCTCTGGCAGCGGGAGCTGTGCGAGCGGCTCGCGCTGCGCGGCCGCATCCTCCTCTCACCGCACGGAATCAACGGAACGCTCGGCGGTGAGCTCGATGCCCTCAAGCGCTACCTGCGCGTGACGAAGGAGTACCCCGCCTTCCGTGACGTGGACGCGAAGTGGAGCGAAGGCACCGGCCTTAATGCGGACAATCTCAGCCTGGACTTTCCGCGACTGTCGGTCAAAGTGCGCGACGAGATCGTCTCGTTCGGCGCACCCGACGAAGTGCAGGTCGACGAGAACGGCGTCGTGGGCGGCGGCGCACGGCTCGACCCCGAAGGTCTGCACGCGCTCGCCGAGAAGCGGGACGACCTCGTGTTCTTCGACGGACGCAATCGCTTCGAAGCGAGCATCGGGCGGTTCCGGGATGCGGTCGTGCCCGACGTCGCCAACACCCGCGAGTTCGTCGAGGCGCTCGACAGCGGCGCCTACGACCATCTGAAGGATCGACCGGTCGTCACCTATTGTACCGGGGGCATCCGCTGCGAGGTGCTCTCGTCGCTCATGCGGTCGCGGGGCTTCCAGGAGGTCTACCAGCTCGACGGCGGAATCGTCCGTTACGGGGAGGCGTACGGCGACGACGGTCTGTGGGACGGATCGTTGTACGTCTTCGACGACCGCGGATCAATGACCTTCAGCGACCACCCCGCCGTTATCGGCCGTTGCACCACCTGCGGCGCACGGACGAGCAGGATGCGCAACTGCGTCGACCTCGCATGCCGGGAGCAGCTTGTCGTCTGCGGGCAGTGCGATTCGGCGTCCTGCGAGGCGCACGCAGCCTGACGGCGAAGGTTCTCCACATCGCGGAGAGCGAACAGGTTCTCCACCGTTCAGCGGAAATCTTGGCAGCCCCGTTGCGTTGCCGCCATCATGAACAGCATGGATCCGGTCACCACAATCGTCTGGATCGTGTCGTTCGTCGTCGTCACGGTCACGGTCACCGGCCTGTCCCGGAGGGTGGGCTGGTCGGCACCCGTCGTGCTGGTCGTCGTGGGAGCGGCCGCCTCCTTCGTCCCCGGCGTCCCCCAGGTGGCACTGGAACCGGAGGTGGTGCTCTTCGGTCTGCTCCCTCCTCTGCTGTTCGCCGCAGCCATCCAGACGTCGATCGTGGATGTGCGCGCCAGGCGCGACGGCATCCTGCTTCTCTCGGTCGGCCTGGTGGCGTTCACCGTCATCGTCGTCGGCTTCGCGACGTTCCTGGTGGTGCCGGCCATCACCCTGGCCGCCGCCTTCGCCTTCGGTGCTGTCGTCGCCCCCACCGACACGGTGGCGGTGCAGGCCATCGCCGGCCGCGCGCGGCTGCCTCGACGGCTGGTGACGGTGCTCGAAGGCGAGAGCCTGCTCAACGATGCGACGGCGCTCGTCGCCCTGAACGCGAGCATCGCGGCCATCGTCAGCGTGGTGAACCCGTGGGCGGTGGGCGGCGACTTCGTCCTCGCGGTCGTGGTCGGCATCGGCGTCGGGCTCGTCGTCGGCCTCCTGCTCGCCATTATCCGCAAACAGCTGCGCTCGCCCGTGCTCGACACATCGCTCGCCCTGGTCACCCCGTACCTCGCGTTCATCCCGTCGCAGCTCTTCCACGGCTCGGGGGTTCTCTCCGTCGTCGTCGCCGGTCTCTACCTCGGCTACCGCTCGCCCACCATTCAGACCGCCGAAGCACGCATCGCGGAGACGATCAATTGGCGAACCATCAGCTTCCTGCTGGAGAACGCGGTCTTCCTCTTCATCGGGCTCGAGTTGCGGTCCATTCTGACCGCGGCGTTCACGTCCGGCATCACCGTTCCCCAGACGATCGCCATCAGCGTCGTGGTTCTGCTCGCCATCTTCCTCGCGCGGTTCCTTTGGATGATCGGCACGACCACGCTCTACCGCTACGGCCCGCAAAGACTCAGGGAACGCGGCTGGTCGTGGCCGACCGGCATCGCGGTCTCCTTCGCCGGCATCAGAGGCGTGGTCACGCTCGCGGCCGTCTTCCTGCTGCCGTTGTCGACTCCCCATCGCGAGTTCCTCCAGTTCCTCGCCTTCATCGTGGTGATCGCGACACTGCTGGAGGGCCTCGCGCTGCCGTGGGTGATCCGCAGACTCAAGCTGCCCCCACCCGACTTCGCGCAGGAGGCGAGCGAGATGCAGCGACTGCTCGCGGAAGCGCAATCGGCGGGTCTGGAGCACCTCGAGTCGCAGGTGACCGGCAGCGAGGACGAACGCGTGATCGAACGGCTGCGGATCAACGCCCTGTTCCTCGCTGATGCCCTGGAGAACCCGGCGACCGATGGTGCGGCCGACCTCCCCCTTGAGTACCGGAAGCTTCGCCGCACGATGATCGTGGCGGAACGGCAGGCGGTGCTGGAAGCGCGGGCGGAAGGCCGATATCAGGAGCAGGCCGTGCGGTCGGTGCTGGCCTTCCTGGATGCGGAAGAATCGGCGCTCAAGGCGGGCGGCGCCGATGGGAAGAAGTCGCTCATGTGAACCCGGCCCGCATCATGCGCGAGGAACGCCGCGACGTCAGCGGACGGTCGTGTCGTCGGCTGCCGCGTCGGCGTCCGTGTCGGCTGCCGCGTCGGCCGCCGCGTCGGCTGAGGCGAGAACAGCGGAGGCTGCGGGCGCACCGTCCCGACGACCACGCTGAGCCGCCGGACGGCGTGCCCACACGCGCGAACGCTTCGACGAGAGGGCGAGAAGCACCAGGATGTCCAGCGCCAGCCCGAGCAGGTTGTTCTTCAACGAGAGCTGCGGGCCGCCATTGAAGAAGTCGATCGCCGAGACGACGATGATCAGCGCGCTGTACGACATCGCCGCGATGCGAGCCCAGTTACTGCCGAAGAACACCAGCAGCGCGAGCAGGAAGTACAGCACCAGGCCGGCGGCGAACACGCCCATCGCGACACCGAGCACGAGGCTCACCGTCGCCCGCTCGTCCGGCGTCACCGATGCCGACCCGAGCTCCGATCCGACGAACCGCTGCCAGTCGAGCAGGTTGAGGACGACGTAGCCCACACCCGCCGCGACCCGGAGAACCATCAGCAGCACGCCGAGCGCCGTCGGGACCGGCCGCCGCTCGGCCGCAGCGCGGCGACGCGCATCCGCGTCCCCCGCGACCGACGTGCCCTGCGCATCCACCGCCACCGCCGTCAGATCCACCACGGGCAGGTCGCCGTCCGTCTCGATGGTGTCGCCGCCGCCATTGCGCGCGTGGTAGCCACTGGCGAAGTCGCGGATCACGTTCACCTCGACGCCGATGTCCGCATCCAGCAGGGTCGAGACGATGTGGTCACGTTCGATGTCGGTGTTGGCGTCGATCTTGTGGGTGATCTGGAGCGTGAACAGGGAGAACCCGACGGAACGGTCGAACGTGCCCGCCGCCAGCCACTCGACCCGGCGTCCGCCTGGCAGCAGCCAGCCGTCCGGGCACCGCCAGAACCGGACGTGGTGCCGCTTCGCGGGGTTGCCCTTCACCTCCTGCTGGTACGCGGCATCCTGCTGTCGACCGAACAGGAACAGCGGGCTCACCGGCGCCTCGTCGTAGCTCCGCCGCAGCAGGGTCGACCCGATGATGCGTCCGCTCGAACGGAGGGTCACGTCGTCGGCGCGCGTCCACCCGGCCTGCCGCATGGCGTCGTCGAGCTGAGCCTCCGAACCGAGCAACGCCAGGTTGATCGGGTCACCGAGCAGGCCGTCGCTGGTGCGGGCACGGCCGATGAAATAGTCCGGCACGTAGATCTCGGTGAGGATCCGATGCAGCCGCGGCAGCACGAGGTACGCGAGCACGACCCAGAACAGCACGAAGAAGAGGATGAGGAACCAGCCCCACTCGAAGCTCTCCGTGAGCACGAGCCAGGCCAGCCACACCGCGGCAACCCCGCCGAACACGAAGAAGAAGTAGTCCACGACGGTGCTGGCGGAGGCGCGTCGATGCGGCGCCGACCGACTCTTCGGCACTTCCTGGGGCTCCCCCGTGCGGGCCATGGCGCCATCCTAGAACGGCAGGGTCCGCCCGCCGTAGGGTGAACCCATGAACAGCATCCAGGCGCGCGGCGAAGAACTCCGCCGACTCCACGACGCACCCGAGCTCCTGCAGGTCGTCAACGTGTGGGATGCGGTGAGCGCCCGCGTCATCGGCGACCTCCCCGACAGCCGCGCCCTCGCCACCGCCAGCCACTCCATCGCCGCAACGCTCGGATACGACGACGGCGAGAACATCCCTCTCGACCTCATGCTGGACATGGTCGGCCGTATCGTGCAGGCGACGGAGCTCCCGGTGAGCGCCGACCTGGAGGGCGGCTACGGCGACGCCGGCGAGACCATCCGTCGCGCCATCGGCGTCGGGGCCGTCGGCGCCAACCTCGAAGACCAGCTGCGACCGTTCGACGACGCCGTCGCCGCGGTGCGGGCCGCCGTCGCGGCCGCGTCAGCCGAGGGAGTCCCGTTCGCCCTGAACGCGCGCACCGACGTCTTCCTCCGCGACGCCTTCCCGACCGTTGACGAGAGGATCGCGGAGGCCGTTCGCCGCGGTCGCGCGTTCCTCGACGAGGGCGCTACCTGCGTCTTCGTCCCGGGAAAGCTCGACGAGCGGACGGTCGAACGGCTCGTCGCCGGACTCGGCGAGCGCAGACTCAGCGTCATCGCCGTGCCCGGATCGCCCTCGCCCGCCCGCTTGCAGGAGCTGGGCGTCGCCCGCGTGTCCTACGGTCCGTGGACGCAGCGGGTCGCGCTGACGGCCCTGCGGAACTCCGCGCTGGAGCTGTACGCGGGTGGTGCGCTTCCCCCGGGCACGCAGACGCTCAACTGAGGGAGCGGTCGGCGGGGCCGGCGAGCGCGCAGCGTAGGGTGTCGCCATGAGCGACTTCCGGGCCATCGTGATCGAGCAGCAGGTGGACGGAGGACGGATCACCGCCCATATCGCGGAGGTCCGGCAGGTGACGGATGCGATCCTGATGGCGGGCGACGTCACGATCGACGTGGAGTTCTCCGACCTCAACTTCAAGGACGGCCTCGCGATCGCAGGCCGCCCCGGGGTTGCTCGGACGTCGCCGCTGATCCCGGGTATCGACCTGGTGGGCACCGTGCAGCAGTCCGATGACTCGCGCTGGCGTCCGGGCGACCGTGTCGTTCTCAATGGCGCCGGCCTGGGCGAGTCGCACCACGGCGGCTTCGCGGAGAAGGCGCGGGTAGGCGGCGACGCGCTGGTGCGCATCCCCGATTCGATCACCTCCGAGCAGGCGGCAGCGATCGGCACCGCGGGCTTCACCGCGATGCTCGCGGTGCTGGCCCTCGAGCGCAACGGCGTCGACCCGCGGGAGGTCGCCGCCAGCGGCAGCAGCGTCCTGGTCACCGGCGCGGCGGGCGGCGTCGGGTCGGTCGCGGTGGCGCTTCTCGCGAAACTGGGTTACCCGGTCACAGCATCCACCGGTCGGGTGGATGAGGTGGGCGACTACCTCGCGGACCTCGGCGCCACGACGATCATCGACCGTTCCGAACTCGACACTCCCGGCAAGCCTCTGCAGTCGCAGCGCTGGGCGGGTGCGGTCGACTCGGTCGGCAGCCAGACGCTCGCGACGGTGCTGGCGCAGACACGATACGGCGGCACCGTCGCCGCCTGCGGCCTCGCCCAGGGCTCCGATCTGCCCGCCACGGTGCTCCCGTTCATCCTCCGAGCGGTGAGCCTCGTCGGCATCAACTCGGTGGAGGCTCCCGTCGCGCTGCGTGAGACGGCCTGGCGTCGGCTGGCCACCGACCTCGACGAGGAGTCCCTGGCCGCGATGACCCGTTTCGTCTCGCTGGCCGAGGCGATCCCCGCGGCCGACGACATCCTCGCCGGCCGGCTGCGTGGGCGCACGGTCGTCGACGTGCGCGCCTGAACCGGCGGGCGCGGCTGTAACGCAGGGCCGGGTCGAAGCGACGGAGCCGGGCGTACCCGTCGGTATGCTGACGCCATGATCCTCCTCGCCACCATCGTGGTCACCCTCGCCGCCGCGCTGCACGTCGCGATCTTCTTCATGGAGAGTGTCGCCTGGACGCGGCCCGCCGTGTGGCGCCGGTTCGGCGTCGCCAGCCAGCAGGCGGCCGACACCGTCCGGCCGATGGCGTACAACCAGGGCTTCTACAACCTGTTCCTGGCGATCGGTGCGGTGGTCGGGTTGGTCCTCTACGCCGTCGGCCAGCACGCGGCGGGGCTCGCGCTCATCATCTTCGCCTCGGCCAGCATGATCGGCGCCGCGGTGGTGCTGGTCACAACCGGCCGCGGGTATCTGCGACCGGCCGTCATCCAGGGCATCCTGCCCCTCATCGGGCTCATCCTGCTGCTCATCGGGCTCGCCATCGGCGAACGCTGAGCAGAACGACTACACCGCCCGGGATCTCACTCGATGACGCTGCCGTCGGCGGCGAGCTGGCTCCCGTCGACACGCAGCGCTTCGACGAGCCGGCCCGCATGCGGCGTCGAGACGATGATGCGCGAGTACTCCTCACCGTCGAGGTCGATCACGACGGCCGCCCGCTGCTTGCCCTTGATGAGCAGGAAGTCTTTGCCGCCGTGGAACTTCCAGGTCCCGAGCGACAGGGTGAGCGGGACAGCGGCCCCGGGGGCGCGGATGCCGCGGATCCAGATCCACGGGTCCTCCGTGATGGCGACCGAGCGGATGCTGTCGCGCGGCACCACGAGGTCGTCGCGCTTCACAGCCAGCACCTTCTCGGCCCGCGTGAGGTGGATCTCCAGGCGGTCGGGGTGAACGTGCAGGTCGGCCATAGCTCTATCCTGCCAAGCCGGCGGCCTCCGCGGGTCACAGGAACCTCACAAAGCCATTACTTTCGCTGAGATCGGCGACCGTTCCGCGGGCATGTATCCTTCTCGTCGTGGCAACGCAGCGACGAACTCCGGGTTCGCAGACTTCACTTCGTGAAGCCAACCGAGCGCGAATCGTCGACGCCATCAAGAAGCATGGCGGCCTCACCCAGGTCGAGCTGGCCGGCGCGACGGGACTGTCGGCCGCGACGGTGTCCAACATCGTCAAAGAGCTCTCGACCTCCGGCGTCCTGCACACCGCACAGAGCATCCGCTCCGGCCGGCGCGCGCAACATGTCACCCTCGCGCACGCACTCGGTCTCGTCGTCGGCGTGCACTTTTCGACCAGGCACCTGCGCGTCGCCCTGGCGGATGTCGCCCACACCGTGGTCGCGGAGAACCACATGCCACTCGCCAAGGATCACCGAGCAGACAACGAGCTCGACAAAGTGTCGCTGCTGCTGAACGACATGCTCGAATCGGTGGACGCCACCCGCGACGATCTGCTCGCCGTCGGCATCGCCGTACCGGCGCCGATCGACCGGGCGACCGGCACGATCGCGCGCAGCGGCATCATGCGCGGGTGGGACGGCGTGGTGATCGCCGAGTCGATGGAGCGGCGGATCAAGCGTCCGGTCTACCTCGACAACGCGGCGAACCTCGGAGCCCTCGGGGAGTCGCGTTTCGGCGCGGGCCGTGGCAAACGGAACACGATCACCCTCGATATCGGTGACGGGATCGGCGCCGGCCTCATCCTCAACGGCCAGATCTACCGGGGCAACCACGGCGTCGCCGGCGAGTTCGGACACACCACGATCCGCGAGAACGGACCGCTCTGCCGGTGCGGGAATCGCGGCTGTCTGGAGGCGCTCGCGGGCGGTCCGGCCATCCTGGACGAGCTCCGCGACCACCTCGGCAGCCTGAAGCTGGGCGATGTCGTGCTGCAAGCGATGGCAGGGGATGCGCGGTGCATCCGTGCGATCGCCGACGCAGGCCGCCACATCGGCGTCGCGACCGCCAACCTGTGCAACCTGCTCGACCCCGAGCGGGTCATCGTCGGCGGCGAATTGGCGCGTGCCGGGGAGCTGCTGCTCGGCCCGATGCGGCATGCGGTGGAGCGCTCCATCATCGTCAACCCGGAGCTGATGCCCGATATCGTCCAAGGCCAGCTCGGGACGCGCGCGGCAGCGCTGGGCGCCGTCGCCTACGCGGTGGACTGCGTCTCGATCAGCTCCAACGGCGTCTCGTACTGATCGCGCTCTCCCGCTGGCCCCGGAACTGGGCACGAACCGTTATCGAATCCGTTGGCTTCAAGTCTTGACGCCAAATGTCCCACCTGGCACACTCAACGCAGCCGCCAACGAAGGCGGTCCCGATTCGGAGGTTTTTCAATGAAGATCGCCACCAAGAGAGCGGTCATCGCATCGGCGACGATTCTGCTCACAGCCGTCACCCTTACAGCGTGTTCGAACGGATCCGGCAACGGTTCGGGCGGCAGTACCTCGGGCGCCAGCAACGCCCAGATCGGCCTCCTCCTCCCCGACTCCGTCACCGCCCGCTACGAGGCGGCGGACAAGCCCTTCTTCGAGGCGAAGGTCAAGGAACTCTGCTCCGGCTGCAAGGTCCTCTACGCGAACGCCGACGGCGACGCCAGCAAGCAGCAGCAGCAGGCGGAGTCGATGCTCACCCAGGGCGTCAAGGTGCTCGTGCTCGACCCGTTCGACGGTGAGGCCGCTGCCTCGATCGTCGGCGAGGCGAAGGCCAAGAACGTGCCCGTCATCTCCTACGACCGTCTGATCAACAGCCCCGACAGCAACTACTACATCTCGTTCGACAACGAGAAGGTCGGTCAGCTGCAGGGCAAGGCGCTCGTCGACAAGCTGAAGAAGGACAACGTGCCATCGGGCGCCGGCATCCTGATGGTCAACGGCTCGCCGACGGACAACAACGCGACGCTGTTCAAGAAGGGCGCGCACAGCGTCATCGACTCCAGCGGCTACAAGGTGCTCGCCGAGTTCGACACCCCAGGATGGGACCCGGCCAAGGCTCAGGACTGGGTGGCCGGCCAGGTCACGCAGTTCAAGGACCAGATCAAGGGCGTCTACGCGGCTAACGACGGCACCGGCGGCGGCGCCATCGCGGCCATGAAGGCGGCCAACGTAAGCCCGCTCCCGCCGGTCACCGGACAGGACGCCGAGCTCGCGGGCATCCAGCGCATCCTCGCCGGAGACCAGTACATGACCGTCTACAAGGCGCTGAAGCCAGAAGCCGAGAAGGCGGCAGAACTCGCCGTCGACCTGACCAAGGGCAACAAGCCGAAGGGCGACACCACGGTCAACACGGCCGGCGGTGCGGCGATCCAGTCGTTCCTGCTGACCCCGGTCTCGGTCACGACGGACAACATCGAGAGCACGGTCGTCAAGGACGAGTTCTACGGTGCGGACTCCGCGTCGAAGATCTGCACCGCCGACTACAAGGCAGCCTGCGACAAGTACGGCATCAAGTAAGCGAACATCTAGCAAACGAAAGACCCGAAGGACCCCGGCCCGGGCTGCATCCCCTTTCCACGGAAGGGCGCATCCCGGGCCGGGTGGTTCCGCTCTAGCCTGAGAACAGGAAGCATGCTGCGCACAGCTCGAAGGAGAACGCCGTGACCATGGAATCCGCCATCGTGGACGAGGACCGGTCGACCCGCCGGCCCGTCCTGTCCCTCCAGGGGGTATCGAAGGGGTTCGGTGCCGTCCAAGCGCTCACCGACATCCACCTCGACGTCTATCCCGGCGAAGTCGTCGCCCTCGTCGGCGACAACGGCGCCGGCAAATCGACCCTCGTCAAGATCCTCGCCGGCGTGCACCCGCAGGATTCGGGAACGATCGAGTTCGACGGGCAGGTGGTGGGCATCCCAACACCCGCCGCGTCGCGCGAACTCGGCATCGCCACGGTCTTCCAGGACCTCGCGCTGTGCGACAACCTCGACGTCGTCTCGAACCTGTTCCTCGGACGCGAGATCACCAAGGGGACGCTGGACGAGGAGGAGATGGAGAAGCGGTCCTGGAGCCTGCTGCGCCAGCTGTCCGCGCGCATCCCCTCCGTCCGCATCGCGGTCGCGTCGCTCTCCGGCGGCCAGCGCCAGACCGTGGCCATCGCGCGCTCGCTGATCGGCGACCCGCGCGTCGTCATCCTCGACGAGCCGACCGCCGCACTGGGAGTCGCCCAGACCGCTGAGGTGCTCAACCTCATCGAGCGACTGCGCGAGCGCGGGCTCGGCGTCCTCCTGATCAGCCACAACATGGCCGACGTGCAGGCCGTCGCCGACCGGGTCGCCGTGCTGCGGCTCGGCCGCAACAACGGTGACTTCCGGGTGCCGGATGTCAGCTACGAGGAGATCATCTCCGCCATCACCGGAGCCACGGACAACGTCGTCGTCCGTCGCGCCGAGCGGCTCATGGAGGCCGAAGAATCCATCGAACGGAGTCCGGAAGCATGACCAACACAGCGCGAACCCCGGCATCCACGGCGCCGGAGACGCCAGCCGAACTGGCGGCCGACCTTCAGGACGAACGCCTCATCCGCGAGCAGGGGCTCGCCGGCGCGGTCCGCGCCTTCGGGCGCCGCGTGCGCGGGGGCGACCTGGGGTCGCTCCCGGTCGTCATCGGCCTCGCCGTGATCTGGGTGGTGTTCCAGATCCTCAACCCCAACTTCCTCAGCGCCAACAACCTGGTGAACCTGACGCTGCAGTGCGCGGCGATCGGCACCATCTCGATCGGCATCGTGCTGGTACTGCTGCTCGGCCAGATCGACCTCTCGGTCGGTTCGGTCAGTGGTGTGTCCGCCGCCATCCTCGGCGTCGGCTTCACCCAGCTGCACTGGCCGCTTTGGCTCACCGTGATCGTGGCGATCCTCGCCGGCTCGCTGATCGGCCTGCTCTACGGCTTCCTGTTCACCCGGTTCGGCGTGCCGAGCTTCGTGATCACGCTGGCCGGTCTGCTCGGGTTCCTGGGCCTCCAGCTGTGGATCCTCGGTGCGAACAGCTCGATCAACATCCCCTACAACTCCTGGATCGTGCAGTTCGCCCAGCAGTGGTTCCTTCCGCCGTGGGCGGCGTACGCGCTGGCCGTGATCGCCGCCGGTGGGATGTTCTTCTCCGACTGGCGCCGCAACGTGCGTCGACGGAATGCCGGACTGTCAGAGGGTTCGATGGCCGTCGTCGCGGTCAAGGCGGTGTTCCTGCTGATCGGTCTGGCCATCAGCGTGTGGTACCTCTCGACCGACCGCGGCACCGGCGCGATGTTCCTGTTCTTCGTGGTCCTGGTGATCGTGATGAACTTCCTGCTCACCCGCACCAAGTGGGGCCGCTCGGTGTTCGCCGTCGGCGGTTCGGTGGAGGCGGCGCGCCGGTCGGGCATCCGGGTGAACCGGGTGTTCATCAGCGTGTTCATCCTCTGCTCGACGTTCGCTGCGGTCGGCGGTCTGCTCGCCGCGGCCCGCCTCGCCTCGGTCGGAGCCGGGTCCGGCGGCACGGACACCAACCTGAACGCGATCGCGGCGGCGGTCATCGGCGGTACGAGCCTGTTCGGTGGACGCGGATCGGCGTGGTCGGCGCTGCTCGGCATCCTCGTCATCCAGTCGATCTCGAACGGCCTGACGCTCATGAACCTGGACTCGTCGTACCGGTTCATGATCACGGGCGCAGTGCTACTGCTCGCGGTGATCATCGACTCGCTGTCACGGCGGTCGCGGGAGTCGCACGGCCAAGCCTAGGGACGCCGTCCCGCCTGTGTCGTGAGAGGCGGGCGTGGGAGAGTGGTGGGGTGACCCGCACCACCACCTTCCGCGCCCGCCTTCTGCGTCTCGGAGTGGAGCCGCAGACGGTGACGGTGCGGTCGTCGTCGGATGCGCCGCCCCGCACGCTGCGCAGGGCCGCCGGGGGCGGTGGCACACTGAACTTCGACGTCTACGCGCTGCTGGACGCCGACGGCTGGCCTGCGTCGGCGACGTACACGTACGTCGAGTCGCTCTCCAGGGAACCCGCGGCTCCCGACGCGTAGGCCGTGGGCCTCACGAGTCGTGACTCGGCGCTGTTATCCGGCTCGAGTCGCGACGTCATGTCGCAACTCGGCGGCCTTCAGGAGACGGGAGACGCGGGAGTGGCGGAGGCTGCGGCGCGGGCGGCAGCGGGGAGCGCGTCCAGGATGCGCGCGACGGCCGCGTCGTCGTGTGCGGCCGTGACGAACCACGCCTCGAACACGCTCGGCGGGAGCGAGACGCCCTGGTCGAGCATCGCGTGGAAGAACGCCCGGTAACGGAACGCCTCCTGCCGCTGCACCTCGGAGTACGTGCGCGGGGCTTCCGCGAAGTCGCCGAAGACGAAGCTGAACAGGTTGCCCGCGCGCTGCACGCGATGCGCGACGCCCGCCTCCGACAGCGCGTCGGAGACGCCGGCCGAGACCGTCGCGGCGACGGTGTCGAGCCGGTCGTAGACGGCCGCGTCGGCGTGCGCCAGAGTCGCAAGGCCGGCCGCGACGGCGACCGGGTTCCCCGAGAGCGTGCCCGCCTGGTAGACGGGACCCGCCGGCGCGAGGAAGTCCATCAGCTCGGCACGCCCGCCCAGCGCCGCCAACGGCATCCCACCGCCGACGACTTTGCCGAAGGTGACGAGGTCGGGAGTGTAGCCACGGTCGAGGCCCCAGAAGCCGGCTTCGCTGACGCGGAACCCGGTCAGCACCTCGTCCAGGATGAGCAGCGCCCCGAACTCGTGCGCCAGGTCGGTGAGGGCGGCGTTGAAGCCCTCGTCCGGCGCCACCACGCCCATGTTGGCCGCCGCCGCCTCGGTGATGACCGCCGCGATGTCGGGGCCTTGCGCCTCGAAGACGGCGCGGACCGCAGCCAGGTCGTTGTACGGCAGCACGATGGTCTGCGCGGCCGTCGCCTCGGTGACGCCGGCCGAGCCGGGCAGCGCGAGAGTCGCAAGCCCCGAACCGGCCTCCGCGAGCAGGCCATCGGAGTGCCCGTGGTAGTGCCCGGCGAACTTGATCAGCAGCGGGCGGCCGGTGAAGCCGCGCGCCAGGCGGATCGCGGTCATCGTCGCCTCGGTGCCCGTGGAGACCAGGCGCAACTTCTCGACGAACGGAACGCGGCCGATCACGGTCTCGGCGAGCTCGGTCTCCGCCGGGGTGGACGCGCCGAACGACAGACCGCGCGCTGCCGCCTGCTGAACCGCCTCCACGACGGCCGGATGGGCGTGGCCGAGGATGGCCGGACCCCACGACGCGACCAGGTCGACGTACTCCCGCCCCTCCGCGTCGGTCACATACGGCCCGCGAGCCGAGACGAGGAAGCGCGGCGTGCCACCGACGGACCCATAGGCGCGCACCGGCGAGTTGACCCCGCCCGGGATGACGCGCTGAGCGCGCTCGAACTGCGCGCGGTTCGCACCCGGATTCGATTCGATCATCGCAGCCACGCCGCCACCTCGGTCGCCCAATAGGTCAGGATGGCGTCGGCTCCTGCGCGCTTCGCGCCGACCAGCGTCTCCTCGATGATGCGGTCGCGGTCGATCCAGCCGTTCGCGGCCGCCGCCTCCACCATCGCGTACTCGCCGGAGACCTGGTAGGCCCACACGGGGACATCGCTGATCGCGGCGACATCGCTGAGCACGTCGAGGTAGCTGAGCGCCGGCTTCACCATGAGGATGTCGGCGCCCTCCTCCAGGTCGAGGCGCGCCTCGCGCAGCCCCTCCCGCCGGTTCGCCGGGTCCTGCTGGTAGGCGCGGCGGTCACCGGAGAGCTGCGAGTCGACGGCCTCGCGGAACGGTCCGTAGAAACCGGAAGCGTACTTGGCCGAGTAGGCGAGGATCGCCACATCCGTACGGCCAGCGCCGTCGAGCGCCTGACGGACGGCCGCCACCTGGCCGTCCATCATCCCGCTCAGCCCGAGCAGCTGCGAGCCGGCCTCGGCCTGGGCGACAGCCATGTCGCGGTAGCGGACGAGAGTGGCGTCGTTGTCGACGTGCCCGTGCGCGTCCAGCACCCCGCAGTGGCCGTGGTCGGTGAACTCGTCCAGGCAGAGGTCGGTCTGCACGACCAGCGCGTCGCCCACCTCTTCGGCGAGGATGCGTGTCGCCACGTTCAGGATGCCGTCCGGGTCGGTCGCCGCCGAGCCCACCGCGTCCCGCGTCTCGGGCACGCCGAACAGCATCAGCCCGCCGACGCCCGCCTCCGCCGCCTCGTTCGCGACCCGCTTCAGCGAGTCCAGGCTGTGCTGGGAGACGCCCGGCATCGAGCCGATCGGGACCGGCTCGGTGGCGCCCTCGCGCACGAACAGCGGGAGGATCAACTCGGCGGGGTGGAGGCGGGTCTCGGCGGTCAGCCGGCGGAATGCCTGGGACTGCCGCAGCCGTCGGGGGCGGATGACGGGATGCAGTTCACTCACTCGCATCACCCTACGCCCGCCACGCTGAGGGTTTTCCCAGCCGGGACAGGGTCAGTGGTCGGCGTCGATCGCGCGCGAGACGGCGACCTTGACGACCGCATCGATGAGGGATGCGGCGATGCGTTCGTCCGCGACCACATCCACCCGGAGGCCGAAGCCGCGGGCGTCGCGGGCGGTCTGGGGACCGATCGCCGCGATCAGCGTCGACTCGGGCACCGGGCCGAGCTGCTGCTGCACCTGCTCGGCGACCGAGCCGCTGGTCACGAGGATGGCCTGGACGCGACCCTCGCGGACGTCGGCGACCACCGTCTCCGGCACCGGCACTCCGACCGTGCGGTAGGCGACCACCGACTCCACTTCGTGGCCGATGCGCCGCAGGCCCTCCGTGAGCAGAGGCTTCGCGATCTCCGAGCGGAGGGTGAGGACGCGCAGCGGGAAGGCGCCCTGCGTCGCGGCCTCCCACTCGGCGAGCAGGCCGCGCGCAGAGTTGTCCTCCGAGGGGACCAGGTCGACGTGGTAGCCCGCGGCGGCGAGGGCTGCGGCCGTCGTCTCACCGACGGCGGCGACGCGCGTCGACGGCGGCACGACCGCGCGCTGGGCGCTGAGCACGTCGACCGTGGTGGCGCTGGTGACGGTCATCCAGTCGAAGTCGCCGTTGGCGAGCCGCGCGAGGGCGGTCTCCAATGCGGGTGCGTCCGCGGTGGGTGCGAAGTTGATCATCGCCGCGACGACGGGCGATGCTCCCTTCGACCGCAGGTCGGCGGCGACCGAGTCTCCCCAGGGGCCGCCGCGCGGCACCAGCACCCGCCAGCCGGCGAGCGGTTTCGGGGTCGGTGCCGTATTGGTCATCGCGAGCTCCCCAGCGGCGCCAGCTCTGCGGCGCCCGCTTGCAGCAGCTCGGCGACCACGCGCGCGCCGACGTCCTGCGCGGCCTCCTCGAGGTGCGCGGCGCTCAACGAGTCCGGGGTGGCTGCGTGGGATGCGGTCAGCTGCTCGGTTCCGTCGGGCCGGTACACCGTCGCCGTGAGGAAGAGCAGGCCGTCGTCGACGAGCGCAGTCGCGCCGATCGGTGCTGCGCAGCCCGCCTCCAGGCCGGCGAGCACGACCCGCTCGGCGATGGCCGACGCATGGCTGGTGACGTGGTCGACGGCGGAGAGCGCGCGCGCGATCGCGCCGCGACCCTTCTGGTCGCCGGCGCGGACCTCGAGCGCGAGAGCACCCTGCCCGGGCGCAGTCGGCATGACCGACAGCGGGAAGAATTCGGTCACCGCATCGAGTCGTCCGAGTCGGGTGAGACCCGCTGCGGCGAGCACCACCGCGTCCAAGTCGCCCTCCGAGACCCGGCCGAGCCGGGTGTCCACATTTCCGCGCAGGTCGACGACCTCGAGGTCGGGACGCTGCGCCTTCAGCTGCGCGACGCGGCGCGGCGAGCCGGTGCCGACGCGGGCACCCTCGGGCAGGGTCTCGATCGTGAGGCCATCCCGCGCGCACAGGGCGTCGCGGGCGTCGGCACGTTTCGGGATGGCGCCGACCACGAGCCCGGGTGCCGGCGCGGTCGGGAGGTCCTTGAGCGAGTGCACGACCAGGTCGACCGTCCCGGCGCGAAGTGCGTCCCGCAGCGCGGTCGCGAACACGCCGGTGCCGCCCAGCTGCGCCAGCGACTCACGCGAGGTGTCGCCCTGCGTGGTCACCGTGACGATCTCCACATCCAGCCCCGTCGCGCGCGCGACCGACTGCGCGACGGCCGTGGTCTGGGCGACCGCGAGCGCGCTGCCACGCGTTCCGATGCGGAGCACGCCATCGCGGCGCTCGGCGGCGTCGTCGACCCTCGTCACGGTTCCGGTCACGGTGCCAGCCCCGCTGCGGCCGGCTTGAAGCCCAGCCGCACGTTCTCGCAGCAACCCGGCCGGCACACGTCGTACCAGGGGCCGAGCGAGGTGACGGCGGGCCGCTGGTCGACCGGGACGCCGTCGCGGCGCTCCAGGACCAGGTCGACGAGGCCCTTCACGTAGTCGGCGTGCGTGCCGGGGGTCGGGACGCGGACGGCCACCAGGCCGTGCTGGTCGCTGGTCTCCATCGCCTCGTTGTCGAGGTCCCAGAGCACCTCCATGTGGTCGCTGACGAAGCCGAGCGGCACGATGACCACGCCCTTGACGCCCAGCGCGGGCAGCTCCGCGATCCGGTCGTTGATGTCGGGCTCCAGCCACGGCATCGACGGCGGCCCGGACCGGGACTGGAAGACCAGATCCCACCCCACGGTGCCGCCGGTGGCGGCGTGCGAGACGACCTCGGCGACGGCCAGGTGCTGCGCGGCGTACGCGCCGCCCTCACCCCAGCGCCCACCGGTATCGGCACGCTCGGCCGGTCCGGACTTGGCGGCATCGGTCGACGGGATGGAGTGCGTCGAGTAGAGGATGCGCACCTCGGTCGCCGGGTCGATGCCCGGCAGCTTCTGCTGCAGCTCGTCGATGGCGTTCCGCACACCCTCGATGAACGGCTCGACGAAACCCGGGTGGTCGAAGAACTGGCGCACCTTGTCGATCTGGATGCGTCCCTCCAGGCCCGTGGACTGCAGGGCGCCGGCGAAGTCCTCGCGGTACTGACGACAGCTCGAGTAGGAGGAGTAGGCACTGGTGGCGATGGCGATGAGCTGGGTGAAGCCGCGTTCATCGGCCTCGCGCAGGGCATCGGCCAGGTACGGATCCCAGTTGCGGTTTCCCCACAGCACCGGCAGATCGATCCCACGCTCGGCGAGTTCCGCCTCCAGTGCCGCCTTCAGCTCACGGTTCTGGTCGTTGATCGGGCTGACGCCGCCGAAGTGGCGGTAGTGGTGCGCCACCTCCTCCAGGCGCTCCTCCGGGATGCCGCGACCGCGCGTGACGTTGCGAAGGAACGGGATGACGTCGTCCTGGCCCTCCGGGCCACCGAAACCGGCGAGCAGGATCGCGTCGTACGCGACGGGCTCGGTCACGTGCTCCGGACCTGCCGCCGCCGCGGGAGTGGCTGCCAGGACCCGCTGCACGGTTTGCGGTTGCGTCGCCTGGACGTCGGTCACTGCAAGACCTCCACGACCTCGGCGGGCTCCACCCGGCGGCCGGTGAAGAACGGGACCTCTTCGCGCACGTGGCGACGGGCCTCGGTGTAGCGCAGCTCACGCATCATGTCGACCAGGTCGGTGAGTTCGTCGGCCTCCATCGGCAGGATCCACTCGTAGTCGCCCAGGGCGAACGACGCCACCGTGTTGGCGACGACGGCGCGGAACGCGGCGCCCTTACGGCCGTGGTCCGCCAGCATCGCCGAACGCTCCTCATCCGGCAGCAGGTACCACTCGTAACTGCGGACGAACGGGTAGACGCACAGCCAGGCCTTCGGCTCGATGCCCCGCAGGAAGCCGGGGACGTGCGCCTTGTTGAACTCGGCGTCGCGGTGCACCGCCATCGCGTTCCAGGTCGGAAGGAGCGCCTTCAGCAGCCGTGTGCGGCGCAGCTGGCGGAGCCCCCACTGCAGGGTGTCCGCCTCGGGACCGTGCAGCCAGATCATGATGTCGGCGTCGGCGCGGAGGCCGGAGACGTCGTAGAGGCCGCGGGTGGTCACGCCCCGCAACTCGATGTCGGCGATGACGCCCTCGAGCTCGCGCACGGCCCTGGGCACATCGGTGCCGTCGAGGTCGTCAGGGCGGGCGGGGTCGCGGCGCAGCACAGCCCAGAGGGTGAAGCCGTTCGGGTTGTCGCTGGGGGTTTCGGGGGTGGACGACTCTGCCGGAGCGGCAGCCGGGGTACTCATACCCACAGTCTCCCTCTGAAACCTGGGAAGGCCAAAAACGGGGAGCCGCTCACCGGCGGATGAGGCGCACGATGCCCCACACGGCACCGGCGACCGCGACCACGGCACCCGCGACGATCCCGGCGAGGGCGGCGGGGTTCTCTTTGCGGAGCCGCTGCAGGCGTTCCGACGCCCTTTTGGGCACGTTCAGTCTGTATTCGATGGCGTCCACGGTCGCGGCCAGCTCGGCGCGCGCGCGGTCGACGTCGCTGCGGTCAGTCGTCATACTTGCCCAGTCCCTTCAGCGCGTCGGCGTCTTCCTTGATGCTGTCGATGGTCTGCGACGGAGCGACGCCGTCCATCTTCTTGAACGATCGCATGCCGATGAGCGCGAGCACCACAGCGATCACGACCAGGCCGCCGAACACGATGAGCGCAGCCGCCCACGCGGGCAGGGCCACAGCGATACCGAGGATCGCGGCGGCGATGAGAACGCCCAGCGCGTAGAACAGCAGCAGCGCCGCCGCGGCGAGCAGACCCATGCCGACCCCGGCATACTTGGCCTTCTCGGCGAACTCCGCCTTCAGGTGGTTCAGTTCGGCCTTGAGCAGGCGGACGATCAGCTGCGGCAGGTCGGAGACCAGCTGCGCCAGCGACTTCGTCCGCGCGCTCGGCGCCCGTTCCGGGTCGGTCATCGCCTCTCCCCTCGTCGCTTCCGTACAGTACCCCCGTCAGGAGGCGCTGTTGCTGCGGCCTTCGTCGGCCCGGAGGGCGGCCTCGGCAGCAGGCGACGGATACGGTGCGCGGGACTCCCGTCGGCGGCGGTTCGCCTGCACGACGAGCTTCTTGACGGTGATGTAGACCGTCTCGGGGAACTCGCCCACCTTCTCGGCCACGAAATCCTCGACCGAGTGCACCTGCTTCTGCACCCCAGGGGACTGCCACACCTTGCCGGCGGCCGCCTTGATCTGCTCGTATCGTTCACGTCCCGCGCGGGCGCCGAGCACGAAGCCCACCGCCGCTCCGGTGACGAAGAGGATCTTGCCGCGCATTCCGTCTCCCTCGGGTCAGTCTGTCTGTGCTGGCCGGTCCGCGTGCAGGGCATCGGTCAGGGATCTCCACCGTAGACCTCGCACCCGCTCGGCCGTCCGGCGCGCATCCGGGATGACGGACGCGAGGCCAGTTCCGGTCAGCCAAGACCCGGTGACCTCGAGACCCTCGACACCGTCGACCCCGGAGCGAACCCGCTCGATGCGTTCTCGCTGCCCCACTGTCGCATACGGGAGGGCGTTCGTCCAGGGGGTGCGGGCGAAAGCGGTCACTGAGGATTCCGCGATCGGAATATTCAGCAGCCGGGAGGCGTCGGCGACCGCAAGAGCACGGAGTTCGGCGTCACCGAGAGCCGTCGACTCGGGCGCCCGGCCCGCACGGCCGTAGGAGAGCCGCACGACGTGCCGACCGTCACCGGCCGCCTCGGCGACCCAGGCCCACTTCGCGCTGGAATGGGTCATCGCCTTCGCCGTGACGTCCGCGCCAGGGACGTCGGCGACCAGTACCCCGGTGCCGACGGGGCTCGCGGCGAGCCGGTCGTCGTCGATGACCAGAGTCACGAGTTCGACGCTGGAGGCGGCCGGCCAGTCCAGCGCGGCCAGCTCGCCGAGTTCCGGGGCGACTCCAGCGAGGAGGGTCAGCGCGGAGTCGGCCGGCGCGGCGATCGCGACGGCATCCGCGACGAGAAGGTCGCCGTCCGCCGTGCGCACGATCCATCGACCGGCACGCTGCGGCTCCGCAGCCGCGCGCTCCGCGTCGTCGAGCTGTGCGCGGCCGGACTCCGCCTCGCCGGCCTCCGTGTCGTCGACCTCCGTCGCGCTCCACGGTTCGACCGAGATCACCCGCGCATCCGTCCGCACTCCGCCGCCGCGCGCCTCGATGTCCGCCGCGAGCGCCTGCGGAAGTCGCCACATCCCGCCCCGGAGGCCTCCGACTGCGCTGCCCGCCTTCGCGGCCGACCGCAGTTCGCCGACGGCGCCCGAGAGCGATCCCAGCCGGGTGAGGGCGGAATTGAGGCCGGGCGCGACCACCTCCACATCGAGGTCGTCCGGCGATGCCGAGTACACGCCCGTCGCCACCGGTGCCACGAGGAGTTCGAGGACCTTGCGTCCCATCCGCTTGCGGACCAGGGTGCCCAGCCGGCGCTCCTGGCCGATCTTCAGCACCGGGATGAGGCGGTCGAGGTAGGCGCGCACCGCGCCGGCCGCACCGATCGCGGCCACGACATCCGTCGCCAGGGGCGAGCTCGGGATGCCCAGCAGGCCGGCCTTCGGCAGCGGCACCGACCGCGAGCCGTGCCGCACCCACGCGCCCGACGGGTTCGGCTGCACCACGTCGTCATCGAGTCCCAGGTCCTGCAGCAACTCGGCGACGTGCCCTCCGCGGGTCGCGAAGCTCTCGGCGCCCGCGTCCAGCGTCATCCCCCCGAGTTCGAGCGGTGCGACGCTCCCGCCAACGCGTCCCGACTCCTCCAGTACGGTCACTTCGAAACCGGGACGGGCGCACTCGCGGGCGATCACCAGGCCGGCCACACCGCCGCCGATCACGACGATCCGCGTCGGGGGCGCCTCGACAACGTGCCGGATCTCTTCGCCGATGTCGTCGACCGTCTCGGGTCCGTCGCCAGGAAGGACCGGCTCGTCGCTCATTCGGGACGCCACCCGTGCACCAGTTCGACCACGCGGGTGAGCACGGTGGGGTCGGTCTCCGGCGGCACGCCGTGGCCGAGGTTGAGCACGTGCGCCGGCGCCTCGAGCCCACGCGCCAGCACCTCGCGGACGTGCGCCTCGAGCACCGGCCAGGGCGCATCCAGCATCGCCGGGTCGACGTTGCCCTGCACCGGGACGACGTGGCCCAGCCGGCGGCTCGCCTCATCGAGAGGAATGCGGTAGTCGACGCCGACCGCGTCGGCTCCCACCTCGTGCATCGCCTTCAGGAGCTCGCCGGTGCCGACGCCGAAGTGCACCAGCGGGACGTTGCGGACGACGGCGTCGATCGGGGGCTCGACGCCGTCGACCGTCGCGCCCTCCGCCTCCGGCAGCCCGTACGCCAGGTCGCGGACGTGCGAGAGCGCTCGCGCCGACGCGGGCGCGACATGGGTGACGTAGTCGTGCAGTGAGAGGGATCCGGCCCATGAGTCGAACAGTTGAGCGGCGCTCGCGCCGGCCAGCACCTGCGCACGGAGGAAGGCTCCGGAGATGTCCGCTGTCCACGCCATCAGCCGGGCCCAGGCGTCCGGGTCGGCGTGCATCAGCGTCCGGGCACGGATGTGGTCCTTCGACGGACCGCCCTCCACGAGGTACGCGGCGAGGGTGAACGGCGCCCCCGCGAACCCGATCAGCGGCGTCCGGTCGAGCTCGGCGATGGTCAGCCGGACGGCCTCTTGAATGGGCGCGAAGACGTCCGGTCCGAGAGCGGCAGGGTCGACGGCCGTCAGCCGGTCCACGTCCGCGGCGGTCCGCACGGCCTGTGCGAAGACCGGCCCCTTGCCCGGGACGATCTCGACGTCGACGCCGGCCAGCCTGAGCGGAACGACGATGTCGCTGAAGAAGATGCCGGCATCCACCCCGTGCCGGCGGACCGGCTGGAGCGTGATCTCGCTCGCCATCGCCGGATCGAGGCAGGCGTCCAGCATGTGCGTTCCGACCCGCAGCTCGCGGTATTCGGGGAGGGACCGCCCCGCCTGGCGCATGAACCAGACCGGTGTCACCTCCTGGCGCTCGCCCTGATAGGCCCGCACGAGGGGGCTGGAGGCGGTACGCCCGGAGGCGAGGGGATGCTCGGGTGCGAGGGTGGTCACCACACGATTCTGCCAGTGCTCCGGCTGACAAGCGGCTGGGGCCGGGCGCCCTGCTGATCGGATGCTGGGTGCCGATTCGATGTTGATCGGACGCGAGCGTAGGCTTCGTCCGTGCTTCTGTGCTTCTCGTCGAGTCACCGCACGGCTGACTTCGACCTCCTGGAACGGCTCGAGCGTCGCGCTCCGGCCGTCACGGCTGCACTCTCGGAGCACAGCGACATCGTCTCGGGCTCCGTCGTCCTGGCCACCTGCAACCGGTTCGAGGCGTATCTCGACATCGCTGCCGCCCCCGGCAGCGCACGTGCAGGTTCTGCCGATGCCGTGCTGGAGGCGGTGAGCACCGCATCCGGGATCGACGTCGACACCCTGCGCACCGCGAGCGCTGTCTACAGCAACCACGCCGTCGCCGAGCATCTCTTCGCGGTGACGAGCGGCCTGGAGTCGGTCGTCGTCGGTGAGGGCGAGATCGCCGGTCAGGTGCGCCGCGCGCTCGATTCGGCCCGGAAGGCCGGCTCGGTCACCAGCGAGCTGGAGCGTCTTTTCCAGCTCGCCTCGCGAACCTCGCGCGGCGTCAAGAACCAGACCGGCATCATGTCGGCCGGCCGCTCGATGGTCCGCCTCGCGCTCGACCTCGCCGAGAGCCGGATCAGCGACTGGGCGCAGACCCGCGTCCTGCTGGTCGGCACGGGCAAGTACGCCGGAGCCAGCCTCGCCGCTCTTCGCGACCGGGGCGCCACCGACGTGCGCGTCTTCTCGCCCTCCGGCCGGGCGCCCGCGTTCGCGCGCTCGCATGACATCGCGCCGATCGCCGCCGACGGCGTCGTGGATGCCCTGGCCGAGAGCGACCTCGTCGTCACCTGCTCCGCGGTCACCGACTATGTGCTCACCGGGCCCCTGCTCACGGAGGCGCTGGAGCGCCCAGGAGCACTCGAACGCCGGCTCATCGTCGACCTGGGTCTCCCTCGGAACGTCGACCCGGCGGTCGCCGAGCTGGTCGGCGTCGAGTTGCTCGACCTGGAGACGATCAGCCTGCACGCGCCGCTGACCGAGCTGCGCGCCGCCGATGACGCACGCAGCATCGTGGACGCCGCGGCCGCCGAGTACCAGGCACGGACGGCCGAGCAGGCGGTCACCCCCGCGCTCGTCGCCCTGCGCAAGCACGTCTTCGGCGTGCTGGATGCGGAGATCGAGCGCGCACGCACGCGCGGCGACGGGAGCGAGCAGACCGAGGCCGCGCTGCGTCACCTGGCCGGCGTCCTGCTGCACACCCCCTCGGTCCGTGCCCGCGAGCTGGCCCGCCAGGGCGACGCGCAGGCGTTCATCGAGGGCGCCGCTGCCCTCTTCGGTGTGGACGTCGAGGCCGAAGCCGAAGCCGCCCGCCCCCGCCTTTCCGCCGTGGACGACGAGTCCGCGGCATCCTGACCCCTACCGCCGAAGGAGCGACCGTGAGCGAAGAAGCCACGACCACCGCCGTGCCGCCTCACGGCGCAACCGGGCTGCCCTACGCAGCGGAGCAGCTCCGCACCGAGCGGCTGCTGCTGCGCCCCCTCAACACGGGCGACCTGCAGGATGTGCACTCCTACCAGAAGCTGAAGGACGTCGTCCGCTACCTCTACTGGGAGGTGCACGACCACGACGAGTCGGCCGAGCACCTGCGCAAGCGCATCGCGATGAATCGCCTGGCCGAGAACGGCGACGGCATCGTCTTCGCGGTCGAGCTGGCCGACGCGGAAGGCGGACCGGGGCGTGTGATCGGCGACATCAGCCTGTTCCTCAAGAACGCGAACTGGGGCAAGTTCGAGATGGGCTGGGTGTTCCACCCCGCCGTCCACGGTCGCGGCTTCGCCACGGAGGCCGCACAGCGCGTGCTCGAACTCTGCTTCGACACCCTCGGCGCCCACCGCGTCTTCGCGCAGCTGGACGCCCGCAACGACGCCTCGGCGCGCCTCTGCGAGCGCATCGGGATGCGGCAGGAGGCCCTGCTCCGCGAGACCGAGATCTTCAAGGGCGAGTGGTCGGACACCGCCGTGTACGCCATCCTCGAGCAGGAGTTCCGCGCGGCCGGCTGAAAGGCGCGTCGGCGGGGAGCGTCCGGCTTGCCGGCCGAGTCGTGAGTAGACGTCTGAATTTGCGAGGCGGTTTCAGTTGGTGAGTGCAACACCTCTTGTTCTTGGGAGGGGTTGGGATGGTTTCGGATTCGTCGTTGGAGACACGTGTTCAGGCGTTGAGGATGCTGGTGGGTGGTGCGTCGGCTCCGCAGGTCGTGTCGGCTTTGGGGGTTTC